>NZ_JCAUAU010000010.1:0-195625 GCF_059692135.1 Paenibacillus sp. J22R160
CTTTTTGAATTCTTCATTATAACGTTTCCGTTGTTCACCCATGGGAACACCTCCTGATATATTCATTATCGAATTCTCTTATTGAGGTGTCCACTCTTTATTCTAGCTGCAAAACTCCCGTTAATTTGCTCGGACACCCCTGCTTTCTTGCACAATCGTCTCCATTAACAGGAGAAATTCCATTTATTCATACAGAAGCTATGTTATTGCATGAAATAACAGGAATATTTCCCTTTATTTTAAAGAATCTGTCCCATACGTTCAAAAAAAGGGGCGCTCCATCGGTCATTACATGACTTTTGGGAAAGCCCCGCTTTTTTCTTTACGGGCTTTTTTCAGTGGTTTTTGGCCTCAAATCACGGAAAGCCGTCGGTTTAAATCCCGTTTGCTCCCGGAACATGCGGGAAAAATACGATAACTCCATCCCTAGCGCGTCAGCGATTTGCGAAACGTTCAATTCCGTCGTCATAAGCAAATCTTTGGCTTTTTCTGAACGCAGATGATTCATGTATTGGATAGGCGAGTAGCCGGTAAATTGCTTGAAAGCATTGATAAAATAATTAGGATGGTAATGCGCAATGCGAGATAGTGTATCCACGGACACATTCTCGGCAATATGCTGTTCCATGTACAGCAGGACTTTATTCATTTTCTCAAAAGTAGGCGTGGAGGTCAGGTTGAGCTTGACGGATTGATTTTGTTCAATAAAATCGGCAATAAACATCATCAGAATCGAGTAGGCACGGAACTCTGAGGTTATGCTATCGCTCTGGCTGTAAGCAATCAACTGTTCAAAGGCTTTCACCAGCTCTTCTGGGTCCTGAACCTTTAAGCAAGGGGAGGTTTGCAAAATTTGAAACAAATCCAAATCCCCGATTTTGGCGGAAAAATGACACCAGTATTTCCCGAAGGTATTGTCGCTTATCGTACCATAAGCTTGGTCGCTGCCGGCTGGAAGCAAATAGAGCTCCCCAGGCTTCGGATAGTAGGTCTGATCCCCAATCCTAACATAGCCTTCACCTTCGCGTATAAAATAAAGTCGGTTAAACGGACAGGCGGGATTCTCATCTGTCCAAGATTTCTGGACTTTGGTATATGCCGCGTAGGATAAATCCGGCTTTGCTTTGGCAAGGTACTTCTTCCAGAACGTGCGTTCACTCGCGTTCATTCCGTTCTTCATAGCCTATATTCCTTTCACGAATATTCGGGCATCACCTTTACGAGCATGACGGTGATATAGCTTACCTTGATCCTTTCGAATCGACATAGGGAACTAGGATCCGCTATTCCACACATTTTGGGGCATTTGGCAAACTAAAGGGAACTACATTCCGCTATTCCGTCATTTAGATGCCAAAGGCTCGTTTTTGATCGAAAATAAGACCCCGTAGTTCCCATTCACGGCTAAAGGCGCCTGATCTTAAACAAATAGCGGACTCTAGTTCCCTTTATCAGGAATAAGACCCTCGTATGCACATCAATTACTCGTTCGTTAGCTTTAACTTATCCAGCAGTTTGAAAAACAGGCTAAGCACAATAGCAACAATCGTGGCCAGCGCCATGCCCTTCAATTCAAAATGCCCCAGCTTCAACGTTGCCCCGCTAAGACCGATGACAAGAACCGTCGTTGTCAGAATCAGATTAATAGGTTTGGAATAATCAACTTTCGTCTCCACGAGCATCCGAATACCGGAAGCGGCGATGATGCCGAACAACAGCATGGAAACGCCTCCCATGACAGCCGTTGGAATCGTTTGAATCAAGGCCGAGATTTTCCCCACAAAAGAGAGAATAACCGCCAGGATCGCTGCTCCGCCAATGACCCAAACCGAGTAGACACGGCTAATCGCCATAACGCCGATATTTTCACCGTACGTTGTATTTGGCGTCGATCCAACCAAAGAAGATAACATCGTGGAGATCCCGTTTCCAAGTAAGGATCTGCTTAGACCTGGATCTTTGGATAAATCTTTCCCCACCATATTGCTGGTTACGATCAAGTGGCCGATATGCTCTGCTATAACAACAAGTGCTGCAGGAGCGATGATGAATATACTAGCCCAATCAAACGTTGGTGAGTAGAAGGTCGGCAGCTTAAGCCACTGAGCAGCGCTCAAGGTTTCTTGAATATGTACTAAGCCGAGAAATGCCGCAAGCAAGTAGCCAAGGATGATAGCCACTAGAATAGGGATGACTTTCAATAGCCCTCGAAATACGATGGAGCCAACCACGCCTATTAATAAGGTGAAAATAGATACCGTGATCACGGTCATATCGGGAACCCAAGCTTCCTTGGCATCGGCAGGAGCGATAATGCCAGCCATAGAGGCGGCTGTAGGTACTAATTCTAGCCCGATTACAGACACGATAGCGCCTCGCGGCAGGCGGGAAGACAACGTCAATCCAGCGTGTTCCTACGAAGCGAATTAATAATGCGATGATCGTAAAGATTAGACCGACAACGAGAAACCCGCCTAGTGCCGCACTATAGCCCTTTTGACCGAGGACGACGAAAACAGGCGAAAGGAAAGCGAAGCTTGATCCCAAGAAAGCGGGAATTTTTCCTCTAGTAATGAAAATATAGAGCAGGGTACCGATCCCATTCATCAATAATATCGTAGCTGGATCGACATGAAATAGAATGGGTACAAGCACGGTGGAGCCAAACATCGCAAATAAATGCTGTAAGCTGAGGGGAATGCTTTCGCCTAAGGAGGGGCGTTCATCAACTTGAATGATACGAGACACGGTAATAACTCCCTTTCTGTTTCTTCTCGTTCGATATCTTATCATAAAATATGTTCGCCGGTAACCCTTACCAATCTTTTCGCAGAGCAAATAGATCATGAAGCTCTTCATTAGAGAGCTCGGTAATCCACGCTTCGGAGGTGGAAATCACATTTTCGCTCAGACTCATTTTGCTCTCGAGCATTTCGTCGATTTTCTCTTCCAGCGTGCCCAGTGAGATGAATTTGTGCACTTGCACATTCCGTGTCTGTCCCATCCGGTAGGCGCGGTCAGTCGCTTGGTTTTCTACAGCTGGATTCCACCAACGGTCAAAATGGAACACGTGGTTTGCGGCGGTCAAATTGAGACCGACACCGCCTGCTTTCAGCGACAGAATAAAGATACCAGGCCCATCTGCGGCTTGGAACTTGTCAATCATTTTGTCGCGTTCTTGCTTCGGCGTGCTGCCGTTCAGGTACAACACGGGTTCGTCCCGCTGTGCCCTCAAAATATCAACCAGCAGCTTACCCATGCTGACGTACTGCGTGAAGATCAGGCAGGAGTCGCCTTCATCCCGCAGCTCGCCAACCATCGCTGCGAGCCTTTCCAGCTTCGCTGAGCGTGAGATGAAGCCTTCCCGGCTGTCTTCATCAAGCAAGCTCTCCTCGGAGAGGGGAGCCTCTTTGGTCAGCAGAACCGGATGGTCGCAAAGCTGCTTAAGCTGTGTTAGCGCAGAGAGGATCGCGCCTTTGCGCTCCATGCCTTCCAGCTTTTGCATGCGCTCCATGAGGTTTTTGACCGCTTGCTCATATAGAGCGCCTTGCTCGGCGGTCAAGTTCAAGTAGACCTTCATCTCCTGCTTATCCGGCAAATCGAGCTGGATAGCAGGGTCTTTCTTTTTCCGGCGCAGCATAAAAGGTTTGACGAGCTTCTGGAGCTGCATCGTCCGCTCCTCGTCTTGGTGTTTCTCGATCGGATTCGCGAAACGATGCTGGAAGCCACGCTGATTCCCCAAATATCCAGGATTCAGGAAGTCATAGATCGACCACAGCTCAGACAACCGATTTTCGATCGGTGTGCCTGTCAGGGCGATTCGATGTTTGGCTTTTAGTGAACGAACGGCGGCAGACTGTTTGTTCTGGGCGTTCTTAATATTTTGCGCTTCATCTAGGCAAAGGGAGCTCCATACCGTCTCTTGCAGCGTTTCTTGTTCCATGAGAGCAGTCGTGTAAGATGTCAGTACGATATCAGTGTCCTTCAAAGCTTCAGAAAGCGCTTCGCCGCTTAATCGGCCTTTGCCGTAATACAGCAGGACTCTGAGCTCCGGGGCAAAACGGACCAGCTCCTTCTGCCAATTGCCGAGTACAGAGGTAGGGCAGATCAGCAGAGCAGGCTGCTCGGATTCTGCTTGGTGATGCAGTAAATAGGTGATAAATTGAATGGTTTTCCCAAGTCCCATATCATCGGCAAGGCAGGCGCCAAGCCCGAACTTTCTTAAATAGGTTAACCATGTGAAACCTTCATGTTGATAGCTGCGCAGTTCAGCGCGCAAACCAGCAGGAACAGGGATCTCCTGCAGTTCTGACGGTTGTGCAAGCTGACGCACAAGCTTCATCAGATGTGCGTTTAACTCAACTTCCAGCTTGATTCGTTCTTCATTCTCAGCGTCATCTTCAGGAGATGCACTGCCCTTAGGTGAATTCTCTTTCTCCGATTCATTAAGCAGGTGAAGTTGGAAAATATCCAGCAAGGATAAACCTTCTTGCGGGTCAACGCTGGACATCAGTCTGCGAATTTGCTCAAGCAGAGCGGGGTCTAGATAGACCCACTGGCCGCGGAAGCGAATGAGGCGCTCATTGCGAGAGAGCAGCGCAGCGAATTCGGCTTCGCTTAGATCCGCCTCCCCAATGGCGATTCGCCAGTCGAAGTCGACTAAGGCGTTCAGCCCGAAAAGCGACTGCCCCTTGCCTCCAGCCTCGGAGGATACCTTCGCGCGCAGCCGCGGCTTTCGCTTGGAGGCAGCCTCCCACCAGCCAGGCAGCATAACGTTCCAACCGCCGTCTAGTAAGTGACGGCTGTCTGTCGTTAAGAATGTCCAAGCCGATTCATCGTCTAGCGGACTAGACAAGAGCTCAACGCCGCTGCTTCCGCTGGGCAGAGGTTCGGCTAGCCTTGCAGCCCAGCCGGCAGACCGTTCCAGCACATAAGGACTCCAGGTGCTGTCCCAAGTTCCTGCTGCGGTTCCGTCCGCAGCAAGACGAATTGGCGCGAGCACGGAGCGATCCGTCTTGTCCTGCAGGACAAGACGAAGTCGCCACGTGTCGTCCTCTTCATCCGGCTCGAGCAGCTGCAGCGCAGGGCGGAACGGAGCCGTGTCGGGACGCCATCCTAAGGAAGCGAGCCATTCTTCTTCCGTCAGCGAGACTGGCGAAGATGACCGTTGGAACAACGCGGGGTAGTCCCGGCGAAGGTCGGAAATCGCAGCTTCGCTAGCGTAATGCTCTGCGGTGATAACGGCAGAGAACGCCGCGCGCAGCCCGGCTAGACCTTGACCAAGAGCATCAAGGCTTTGAAATGCTGCCCAATCGAACGATTTCAACGCATCGGATTCGGCATCCCAAGTCCAACCCAGCTTTCCGTTGTGGAAATCGTGCAAGCTAGGTACATAGCGGCCAGCTTGCGCTTCTTGATAGAGAAGCGGCGCGACCTCGCGCATCGCCTTCATGCCTTCATTTCCATCTTCAAAGCGCAGGATCTCCATGAATTCAGGATCGGTGAAGAAGAGAAGCACCATATCCGCAGGAAGCACGACGACTGAGATGTCACCAGCCTGCTGCAGGTCCAAAGCGGTGCCGTAATAAGAGGGTTTATGCCAAGCGAACATCAGATTCCGCAGCTTGTCGCCAGGTACATCGCGGTCGTCAAGGAATCCCCAGAATAAAGCATCGCCGCTGTCAGTTAGTGTCATGCTCACTTGTAAATCATGCAATATTGCGTTCATCCGAGCAGCTTTCCTTTCCTAAGTTCCTCTTGCAGCGCCCGCAGTCTGCTGTGTCGTTCAACGAATCCGGCAAAGAACGTTTCCCAGTGGTCAGGCTGCTTCATTTTCTTGTATACTTTTTCGAGCCTTTTCAATAGTCTGACAGCTGCCTTATAGTCGTGACGGTTTTTCAAACCAACGTAATGGTTCACGGCTTGATGGTAATAGGGCAGAAGCAGTTGCGGCGCTTCTTTTTCGATAGGCTGAAGCACACTGACCCGGTGAAAGAGCGGATCGTGGCCCTGAAGGATCTGCATTTCGAGCCAAGCCTTCCATTTGCCTTGCTCGTAGAGAACATTTTCAATGAGAAAGTAAGAACGCGGCAGGAGACTCTCAAATGCTTTCCACATCAAATCCTCTGCCTCTGGATAATGAGCGACAGCTTTTTGCCAATAACTCGCGTAGGTGTCGAGCTCACGGGTTCGCGGATTGTTGAAGAAGACCGCCGTTTTGGTTAACCAATCTACAAGTTCCTTCCATTTGAAGGATTCTTGCAGCTGGTCGAAGAAAGTAACGAAAAGATAGGGAGGCGTGTCTTTGAAGGATGGCCCTTCCTCCAATGCTGCCCAAGCTGTCTTCGTTTGTGACATCAATAGGTGTATGTAAGCTTTCGCGGCTGAAAGTGATGGCTTGGAGGCAGAGCTATCTGCTATCCATGCATCAATCGCCTCAACTTCCTTAGGGGCGTAGGATAAAGCTTCAGCATTTCCTGAGGTCAACCATTCGTTCCAAAGTGCAGCGTACACGCCAAAATCTTGATAACTATGCCCTTGCTGATCAGCCAGCTGCGTTCTGAGATATGCGAATGTCGTCTCAAGGCGCTCGCTGGACTCGGAGAGAGCTAACTGGGAAGCGTGCTCTTTCAGCCAGGTCAGAATATCATCGTAAATCTTGTAGATCGCTGAAGACGTAAAGAAACTCGTCCCGCTCTGCGTATTCTGCCCTTTTATTTTTCTTAGAAGGAATAACGTTTGATGCAGTTCAAAAAATCCCCGATCCTGGTCCGAAAAAGGAATAGCAACCTGCGTTAACGTACTTAAATGACTGCGCAGCTGCTGAGCGTAAATGCCTTGGTCATAGGTCGGCTTTATGGAGACCGTGTATTGATCCAGAAACTGCTGCCAGCCGCTAACCGGCATGGACGGCAATTTCAGAATGGCGGATTCCGAGGTAGCTTGTGATGCCGCGCGTTTGAGCTGCATTTTTGCATTCATAATTTGGGTGGCTGGATATCCAAGACGGTCTGCAAGCTCCATCATGACAGCGGCTTGGTGCTTGCAAACGCCATGAACCGGGCATGTGCAGCTGCCATCTTTGAACTTATTTAGATTCAGCGAAACACGATAAGCTTCGGAGCCATCGACTTTGGCTTGAACCAGACGAGCATCAGATATGCTCAGTGAGACAACTTGACCTTGTTTAAAATAGGTGAACCCTCTGGAAAGGGTTACGTCTGTATAGGCTTCAGCCACATATTCGAGCAGCTTCAACCACTCTTCATCATTTAAAACAGTAGAAGTACTCATAGGAAGGCTCCTTGCTAATGAATAGAGTATCTAATAACCTTATTAGTATAAATAGTGAAGCTAATATTGTAAATTTTGTTTCTTGTTTAAATTGTTTTTTTGAAAAAAAGGAAAGGTGGGTGAATAAATGAGAAAAAGAATAGTCATAATTGGAATAGGACTAATGACCGTTATTCTTCTATTGTTTGGCATATGGAAATGGATGAATGCTCGAAATTTTCAAGTCTTCGGCGGGCTAACCAGTCATGTTGCGACGAATGAAAAAGTTGTGGCGTTAACGTTTGATGACGGTCCAACAGCACAAACCGCTTCAATTTTATCCCTGTTGGGTAAATATCAAGCAAAGGCTACTTTTTTTCTAATAGGAAGCGAGCTTGAGAAAAATAGAGAAGCAGGGCAGCAGATCGCCAAAGCTGGCCATCAGATCGGGAATCATACGTATTCACATCAACGAATGGTTTTCAAAAGGCCGTCTTTCATCCGCGAAGAAATCGAGAAAACAAATAAGCTGATACGAGAGACGGGTTACGAAGGAGAAATTGATTTCCGGCCGCCAAACGGTAAGAAGTTGATTGGGTTACCTTATTATTTACATAAGCAGCATATTCAAACGATCATGTGGAATCTGGAACCGGATACGAATTTCAGCGCAGCGTCTGAGAAAGTAGTTGAAGTCATTCAACACACTAAGCCGGGCTCTATCATTCTGCTGCATCCTATGTACGATAAGTCGGAGCTTCTTGCGATTGAAGGTATCTTAGATGCTTTGACGAAAGAAGGCTATACCTTTGTGACTGTCAATGACCTACAAAATAGATAATGTTCATTCAGCATGAGCCACATTGACAAATGATACTGTAACATTTATAATTACAGTATAGCTTGTGATTACAAATAACGCTAAAGGCGGTGCTGGATGATGAACTATCAAATCAGTGATTGGGTTACAGCCACTACGAATCAAGATGAAATGTTACATGGGTATGTAGAATCCATGGATGTGCTTGGAGGTTTGACTCGCATTTACGTGATTGCATCCGACCGTGAATCGACGATTGGTAAAGTCATTGAAGTCAGTAACCAAGATGTTAAAAAGTTACCGGCAAGGTCGCTTGATATAGAAGAGCAAGTGAGAAGTTTGATCGATGTTGCCCTCGCCGTGAGAGACGAAATGTGGTTCCTTGAATTGACAGGTAAGTTACAGGCCATTCAACAAAATGAGTCTCAGCGCAGCGAGCGCGACTTATTTCCGTCACTTGCTTTCAAAAATCGCTTAGGCGTTGATCAGCTATAATGAAAAGCCAATCCAAGACATGTGAAAACGTGTCAAGTGGATTGGCTTTTTTTGGTGGTGGGGAGGGAGGCTCAGTCCGCCGCGCATCCCGCCACGCACCCCCGCACATTACTGAACAGGCGTCTTTTTCACAACCTGCGGCCCCTTGACCATTTCTGCTTCAAACAGAGCTTGCAGCTCTGTAATTTTCCTTGGATCGGTAAGTGCCATTTTATCCTTAAAATACTGTTCCACAACAAGCTCCCAGGTAGGAACGATCTTCTGGGCCGTAATAGAGCGGATAGCTGTCTTCAGAAGTCGTCTTTCCTTCGCATTGCTGTAGACGTCTACATATTGCTGAATCCGCTCGAAATCAAGCTCTTGAAAGATCGCTTTGAACACGAGCGACGTCATCCGCGCATCATCCAGCGCTCTGTGAGCGGAGCCTTCAGCCTCGATTTGCAAATCAAGCAGGGCGGCCTCGACACTGACATCATTCGTTACATTTTTGTAGCGGATAAAGCCTTTCAATAGATCATAATAGTTGGCATTCATCCAGTACGCATCATCCAATTTATGCATTCTCGTATCGAAAACAATACGTTTCAAATCTTCTCCGCCCCAAGTAACGAGCAGGAAAGCATCACTCCGGTTCAGCCAGTCGATGAAATCCGTAATGACACTGCGAAAGCCAGCGGCGCTATCAATGTCCTCTTGCGGAATGCCTGTTTTCTTTTTAATAAAACCGTTCAATTTTGAGAAATAAACCGGCTTGATCAGAGATGAGAACTCATCGACTGGCTCAAGGGAGTCATTAAGGCGTACAGCCCCAATCTCGATGACTTCCATGGGTAAATCGCTCGCAAACTTTCGGCCGTTAAACTCTATATCCAAAATAATGTAGTCCATGATGCTTGCCCCCGTTCTATCTATTCCTATCATTTTAGCAGAAAATGTTTAGGCTGCCATCTTGGCTTTTCCATAAATTGCGCTAAGGACCAGGCTGAACAGCAGTCCGATAAAGGACATGATGGAAATCCATAAGTAAAGCGTTTGACCGCCGAAGCTTTCATAGAACCATCCGCCCAGATACGAAGCCACAATACCGGATACGCCGAAGAACAGCAGAGCAAGAACAGTTTGACCAGTCGCTCTCCACTCCTCAGGTACAATACGGTATAAATATTGGATCGCCGCGGAATAAAAGATTGGAAAAGTGAAGGTTTGCAAAAGTTGCAAGTAAACAAGTGCATGAGGTTCCGTAATCCATGAGGACAATAGAAAGCGAATGAAGTAAAAGAAAGCAGAGAAAGCAATGATTGCGAGTTCCTTCCCTTTACGCAGCCACCAGAAACTTAACGCAAAGACAAGAATTTCACTTCCTGCCGCTAAAAACCAAGCTTGTCCGATCAAGTCTGGACTGCCGCCTAATTTTCGTATATATACGCCTAAAAATGTATCATTAATTCTTTGTGGAACGGCAACAATAAAGATTAACACCATAAACCAAATTGTCTCTTTATTTCCTAGGAAATTACGTAAGCTTTTTAACGTGATTGGCTTACCAGTCACTGGCGCATCTGGAAGTGTTAAACAAATGACTAGGCTGATGATGCCAATCCCTCCGAAAAGGTAGCCTAAACTGTTCAAACCTAAATATTGAATCGCGTACCCAACAGCCAAAGACATAACGGCATAGCCGATTGCGCCGAAAGTTCGTATGGAACCATAACTAACTCCGTTTGCTTCCGCTGTTTGGAAGTTCAGGCTTTCGGTCAGCGGATCTAGCGGCATTAGGAAAAAGTACAAAAACATCGTAAACAGAAGCAGCACAATAAAGCTATTGGAGGTATATAAAAAATACCCTACAAGGCTTGAACATACTAATAGAACCAACATAACCTTCTTGATAGTTCTGGTCCTGTCACTGATCATGCCCCAAAGTGGCTGTGAGAAGATGGTTATAATTCCTCCTGTACCAATGATCAGACCAATTTTGGTCGCAGGAAGCCCTTGGGCATCTAGATAAACAGGCAGAAATGAAACGAACATGGCAAGCAGGGCAAAGTACAAAAAATTAAACGAACGTAAAAGATTTGAAGAACTCATGATGACCGTAACCTTCCTAGTTGAAATTAGCTTATGTTTGCTGTAAAACTACATTCTATCATGATGCATGAAAGATTCCAAAAAGAAAAATGTCTCAGGAGCGAATGATGCCGTTAGTGAGGTGTTTGCTCGGATAGGCTTTTTTTGCTATGTCGGCTTTTTTTATCATCATGAATCGGCATTTTTTATATAACCAATTGCAAGAATTGAAGATTGCTTAGGTAGATCTGTGTCTTTTAAGCTAATAAAGCCAGTACAAACTATCTCCTGGAAATCGTTTTCTTGCATGAAAATATGTCGATGAGGTGATCGTTATGGGAAAAATGAAAAAAGTACTATCGGTCAGTATGGTTTCGAGTCTGCTTGTATCCTTTGTCCCTATTTATGAAAGCGCTTATCATAAAGCGGAGGCTGCTGCTGTCAACTTAATGAACAATGGCAGTTTCGAACAAACAACAACGACACTGGATGCGAGCTGGAACGGCGTCACAACTCCTGCCCCGGTCGGATGGGGCTTATGGATTCCAACAGGGAGCGGCAAAGCGCCAAATCAAACGGTGAATGTCTCCTTAGACGCAACCACCTTTCATGAAGGGAGCAAATCTATTTTGTTTGATGCATTTGCAACAAGCCGAGTTTCTGTCAACCAGAGCGTGTTGACGGTTACGCCAGGCAAATCCTACAGACTAAAGGTATGGGTGAAAACCGAGAACGTCACGGGGACTGGCGCCTATTTTAGAACACAGTATTATAACACTAGCAAAGTCGGTGACGGCCCCGCGTCTGCCAAATTACTCGGTACGAAGGATTGGACGATGCAGCAGGTTTTTATGACGATTCCGGCTAATGTCACGAAGCTGGTGATCGAGCCGTTTCTTGAAACCGGCAAAGGGAAGGTATGGTTTGACGATATGAGTTTGGAGGAATATAACGGAGTTACAGGAATTACATTGGATCAAAGCGCATTTTCTATGGCCCAGGGGGCATCAGCAGCGCTAGCTCCAACGTTCGTTCCAGCGAATGCGGCGGACAAAACGGTGACTTGGAGCTCAACGAACCCGGGTGTGGCGGCTGTGGATAACAACGGTAATGTAACCGGTGTGGGGTTAGGCTCCGCTACAATTACAGTGGCGACGCCAGATGGCACGATTAAGGCGCAATGTCTCGTTAATATTGAATCTGCAGAGCTATTTCAATCTTACGCACAGATGCGGGCCAAATGGTTCAATAAACTGACAGGCGGCACGAATTATGATCCCGCTGATCCTGATATTTCCGCCAACCTGGCGAAAATTGCCGATAGCGTAACGAATGTAAGTGCGACCGGCTTCTGGGATACGCTGAACAAGTCCGCGGACCGAACGCTTGTCTGGGATGACCTTGCCAGCACGACGGATTCGGCGCAAGTCACGACTTCGTACGCGAGATTGAGGACGATGACGCTTGCCTATACGCTCAAAGGCTCGAGCTTATATCATAATGAAGCGCTTAAAGCTGACATTTTAAAGACGCTGGATTGGCTGAACGCTAACCGTTACAACGAATCCAAAACCGAGTACGGCAACTGGTGGGACTGGGAAATCGGCGCTCCGCAAATTATGAATGATATTCTCGTGTTGATGTATGAACATTTGACACCCTCTCAGATTACGAAACATATGAAAGCCATCGACCGATTTGTTCCTGATCCAAAAAAACGTACGCTCAACAATGTTGTTGAAACTGGCGCAAATCTGCTGGACAAAGCGCTTGTTGTTACAATGCGGGGCATCATCGGCAATAACAGCGCGAAAATTACGCAAGGTCGCGACCCGATTGGTCCCGAATTTGTTTATGCCAATCATGGAGACGGTGTATACATAGACGGTTCATTAGTGCAGCATACGAATATTGCCTACACAGCAGGTTATGGCGCTGTATGGCTTAGTCGAGCTGCTGATATGACGTACGTCCTGAATGGCTCCCCTTGGCCTGTAACGGATCCTGACGTTAACAATGTGTACAAATGGGTCTCAGACACGTTCGAACCTGTGATTTACAAAGGACTTTACATGGATATGGTGAATGGCCGAGGTATTTCCAGACAAGCATCGGGCAGCGCAAGAAGTACGATTACCACCTTGCTTCGCTTGGCTGAAGGAGCACCGGCAGACGTTGCGCTTTCGATTAAACGGATGGCAAAGGAATGGATTTTGACCGATACGACCTATGCGAATTATGTGGATGGACTGCCGATTTATGAGTTGACGCTGATTAAAGAGTTGATGAACGATTCGTCTATCCTGCCCAGAGGAGAGTTGAAACGCAATCAAGTATTTGCCGGTATGGATCGTGTGGTTCATTTGCGCGACGGATATGGCTTTGGATTAAGCCTTTTTTCGAACCGGATTTCTGCTTTTGAAAAAGGGAATAACGAAAATCTTAAAGGCTGGTACACGGGAATCGGGATGACGTTCCTATACGATCAGGATCTTAACCAGTACCGCAATGATTTCTGGCCGACTGTGGATTCCTTCCGTTTGCCAGGTACAACGACGGATCAGTCGGGGAAAGGCGTGACCCCAGGCGAGTGGACCTCGTACATGAACGCCAAAAATTGGGTAGGCGGCTCCTCCATAGACGGCCTTTATGGTGCAGCAGGCATGGACTTTTCCATGGATAAAGTGACGGGAAGCAACCTGCAAGGCAAAAAATCGTGGTTCATGTTCGATGACGAAATCGTCGCTTTAGGAGCAGGAATTTCGAAGAGCTCAGCTGCGAATGCGCCAGTTGAAACGATCATCGATAATCGGAAACTGGGTGATGCCGGAGACAATGCACTGACGATCAATGGTTCTGTTCAATCGAATCAACTTGGATGGTCTGGAACGCTAAATGATGTGAACTGGGCTCATGTAGCTGGTAATGCAGCCAATTCAGACATCGGCTATTATTTCCCAGAGGCTGCAAGCGTCTACGGCTTGCGTGAAGCGAGAACGGGAAGCTGGCAAGAGATTAACAGCGGACAATTGAATACGCCGATTACGCGTAATTATTTAAGCTTGGCTTTCGAACACGGGCATAACCCGACGAATGCTTCCTATGCCTATGTCATGCTGCCACACAAGGATGCTGCCGCAACAGAGGCATACAGCCAATCGCCGAATGTTGAAATTTTAAGCAATACGGCCGATGTGCATGCAGTGAAAGAGAAGCAGCTAGGCCTTACAGCAGCTAATTTCTGGAACCCGGGTTCCGTGGGAGGCATTACCTCCAGCAATCCGGCATCCGTCATGGTGAAGGAATCAGAGACCGAGCTTTCCATCGCGGTATCTGATCCAACACAAGCGCAGAGCATGATTTCACTTGAACTGAATAAAACGGGCTTGCAGTTCGTTAGCGGTGATAGCACGATTTCGGTGCAGCAAGCTTCTCCTGTCTTAAAGCTGAATATCCAGGTTGCGGGCTCGTTTGGTAAGACGCATGTCATTACCTTCAAGAAGGACAACGCAGCACCAGTAACGACAGATGACGCGAAATCAGGGTGGCAGCGCTCGGCGCAAACGGTGACATTGACGGCAAACGATGCCGACACCGGCGTACAAACAACAATGTACAGCCTCGATAACGGTACCTTTACGGAAGGGAGTGTGGTGCCGGTTTCTGAGGATGGCGTGCATCAAATTCGTTATTACAGTGTTGATCAAGCTGGTAACCAAGAGTCAGTCAAAACGGTTGAAGTCAAAATCGATACGAAGGCGCCAGCAATCTCGCCTACGGTCACGATGGACGTTTATTGGACGGATGGCGGAAGTTTAAACTTCAACATGAGCGATGAAGGAAGTGGTGTGGTTGCCAAGTCTGTCAGACTTGACGGTGTTAGCGTTAGCCATCCCTATACGTACAAACCGTTCTCGCTTCGTATCGGTGAGCATCAAGTCAACGTGACGGCAACGGATGCTGCCGGGAATGAAGCGGTCGTGAACGATGTGCTGAGAGTGCACATGGATGTCATGCATTTGGATGAAGCGGTTCGTTATGCCTATCAACAAGGTTGGATTACGAATCAAGGCATTTATAACAGCTTGTTGATGCTGGTGGAGGCTTTACAAAAGCACAAGGATGACAAAGGTGTCAAAATGGCGTTAAATGCCATCGAACAGTATGTTCGAGCTCAGTCAGGTAAAAAAATCGACAGCAATTTTGCAGGATTTTTGCTGAATGCCATTTCATTTTTGAAAGCATAAAGTTCATAGAAGGGTTTTCCTAAAAGTCATGAAGGTGGCTGAAGGAAAGCCCTTTCTTTTTTTGCGGAAAGGCATTTATGCTTCTTCCAATTCGTACGAGGACGGTTTACAATAACGGAAGAGGAGTTGATGTCTAATGGGTTCGAAGAACGTGCAGCTTGTCCTGGATGCTAAAGCTACGCTAGGAGAAGGGCCATGCTGGAATGAAGATGAGAAAGCGCTCTATTGGGTAGATATTCTAGGAGAAAAGTTTTGCAGGTTTTATCCGGAGACCGGTCAAAATGAATCATTTCTTGTTGGAGAATATGTAGGAGCAGTTGTTTGTGCCGGGAACGATGAGGTCGTTTTGGCGACGCAATCCGGTTTTCAATCCTACCACATGCAGCAGCACACTTTGAAGCCTCTCGTTGATCCAGAAGCACATTTACCCTTCAATCGATTTAATGATGGGAAATGTGATAGTCATGGCCGATTTTGGGCGGGAACGATGGAAATCATTGAAAAAGGGGCGACAGGCTCCCTCTATGTGCTTGAAACAGACTATAGCTGCCGCAAGGTTCACGAGGGCGTGGGTGTATCCAACGGGATTGCCTGGCGTCTTGACGAAAAAGAGATGTACTATATTGATTCGATGAGAAAACAGGTGTTAGCTTTTGATTTTGACGCGGAAAAAGGAGAAATTAGCCGTCCTAGAACATTGATCGATTTCGCTAGTGAACAAGGATTTCCAGATGGTATGACGATCGATGCAGAAGGGATGCTGTGGATTGCTCACTGGGATGGCTGGCAGGTGTCGCGTTGGAATCCTCGAACAGGCACTAAGCTGGAGAGCATCGCGGTCCCCGCAGCGAAAGTGACCTCCTGTATATTTGGCGGAGATGAGCTGGACACTTTATACATAACGAGCGCACGAAAAGGGCTGGAGGACGAAAAAGCAGGAGATCAGCCTCACGCTGGAGGTGTTTTTGCTGTCAAGCCTGGTGTTAAAGGAACGAAGACGCATGCATTCGGTGCACCTTACATAGAGCAAAAGGAGTAATCTTATGTCAATAGAACTTAATCAGCTAACCATTCAGTATATTGGACAGGTTGGCGTTATTTTGCGAAAAAACGACATGGCCATAGCGATTGACCCGTATTTGACAGGTTCTGTCGATCAACTCGGCGGATCTCCCGAAGGGTTCTGGGTGAGAAGGTACGCACCACCGGTGAAACCTGAGTCATTGACGGATCTGGATCTTGTGCTTTGTACGCACGAACATATGGATCATATGGATCCGGGGACGCTTCGGGCTATAGCGGAGGCATCTCCGAGTTGCCGATTCGGTGCTCCTAAGGTTTGCTTGCCAGCGCTAGAGGCGATGGGGATTGCCCCAAATCGGCTGCAGGCGCTAGGTATTCATGAAGCTTGGGAGTTCGCCGCTGGGCTGAACATTCAACCGATACCGGCGTGGCATGAAGAGCGTGTGCAGGATGAAGAGGGCTGGGACCATTATGTAGGCTACATGATAAAATGGGACAACCTTTGTCTCTATCATGCAGGCGATACGCTGCTCACGGATGAGCTGGTTAAAGCGTTGTCGGGCTATACTATTGATGTAGGCTTCCTGCCGATTAATGGCCGGGATATTTTCCGCAACAGACTTGGCGTCGTTGGCAATATGAACGCTTTGGAAGCGGCAGATTTGGCTGCTTATCTTCAATTTGACATCGTGGTGCCTGTTCACTTCGATATGTATCCTAATAATAGTGAAGGTATTTCACCTTTCGTGGAGCGGCTGTTTCAGAAGCATCTGGGGCAAAAGTTTCATATTTTTCAACCAGGTGAGACGCTTTTGTATACGAAAGTGAAATAGGTAACGAGGATCTGAAAGCGAGATCAAGAACGAGGATCTGAAAGAGAAACAAAAAGGAACCGTGAATAGGGCCTCTAAGTGTCGGAGTTTAACGCTAAGGGGCCTTGGTTCCAGAGCTTTCGACACGACAGAACGATGAAAATAGGCCATTAGGCTATTGCAACTAAGCACATCTTCATCTACAGATATCGCATATTTCGTGATATGCTAAAGAGGCTGGTACGCACCAAACAGCTGCTAACATGACCATTATGAATGGAGTGTTGTTCAGATGAAAATGTACCAATCCGTTGATTTTATCCAGCAGACTGAGAAAATCGCGCTTTACAAGCTTCATCAACAGGCGAATGAGCCGGAGCACACGCATAACTTTATCGAGCTGGTCTATATCTGGCAAGGAGCCGGCTACCATCAAGTAAATGGGAAGTCATTTGCCGTCCAGCGCGGGGATTTTTTATTCATGAATGTCGGGGATCGGCACTCGTTTGAAATTCAGAAGAACATGCAGTATATGAACATCTTGCTTGATCCTGAGTTTTTAAGCAATCGTCTGCATACAACCGAAAGCGCTTCCGAGTTTCTCCCGCTCAAGTTGTTTCAGGAGTTCAAGTCCTCACTCGCCAATCCTTCGCCACACGTCACGTTCAGGGGGAAAAGCATGATTGAGGTCGAGCAGCTTCTCGAAACGATGTACACGGAATATAGCGGTAAAAAGAGCGGCTACTTAGCTATGCTTCACGGCTATGCGACCCTGTTATTGACACGGATGCTCAGATCGATGCAAGAAAACCTACATAACTCGGAATTGCGTACGGCGTATCACATGCTCCCACAGTTGTTGTCCTATATCGAGGAGCATTATGCGGGGCATATTACGCTGAATGATTTGGCACGCGAGAGTTTTTATTCCCCCTATTATTTGAGTAAAATGTTCAAAGATTGCCTGGGGTTCACCTTCACGGAATACGTTCACGACGTCAGGCTGCGCGAAGCGAAGCGGATGCTGCTGGAAACGAAGGATTCTGTCGAATCCATCGGACGAAGTGTCGGTTATGAGGATAAAACGCAGTTTTTCCGCCTGTTTAAGCAAACTTTGGGCATGACGCCTCAGCAGCTCAGGAAGCAGATGTGAGCGTGTGCTTGAAGAGCGGCTAAGAGGAATAAGTGAGTAAGAGCAAGTACAGATAAGATGGATGAATGAGTAAAAGGAATGACAAAGAATAAAATTTGTAAACGCTTAATATGGTAAAAGGGACTTATGGCCTGCTCCGTTTTTTGGAGTGGGCTTTTTGTGCTTGGGGTTGGTTGTGGGGGATGGATGCTGGAAGACCGGTGAGTGATAAGCGAGTTTTATGAGTTTAAGTCATCCGTTGGGAGCGAGTCGCGCACGTTAACGCTGAAAAACATCGTTACAGCAGTCAATTGGAACGTTCAGCACGCGTTAGCGGTGAAAAACAGCGTTACAGCGAAGGGACCCGCAGATTCGGGGGACTTCCGCGATAGTTAAGCATGTTTTACAGCGTTACAGCAGTCAATTGGAGTGTTCAGCACACGTTAGCGGTGAAAAACAGCGTTACAGCGAAGGGACTCGCGTGGATCGAGCACCACCGCGAGAGTTAGCGTGCTCATTGGACAATTTCCAATGAAAACCCCAATGAAGCACCTAAATGGCTCATTACATTGGACGAAATCCAATGTAACTGCCATATCCGGCGCTACAGCACCACGATTTAGCGATCTCATTGGATTTCATCCAATAAGATCGCTAATCGAGCCCTCAAATCACTGTGTTCATTGGATTTCGTCCAATGGACCAATCCCACAAAGCCCAACCACCAAGTGGTGTTTTGACTTATTTTACTTTTTTGACTTTGTGGGACTTTCTTTGCAATTACCTGACTCAGCCCCGAAGTCCAGTTTTTTCCTCAAGGCCGCCTTCATACTGAGGCGGCCTATTTTAATTTTTCATAGCCGCAAATGATGTCGAGAACAAATTGGTAGCGATTACATTTTATACGCAAAGAGCCGAATCGGTCTAATCTTGTCGGATCTTAACGATGAGTAGTGAGTTTAGTGAAGATAGTGAATTTTCAGAAAATAAGGTTGATAATTAGGGGCAATCTCCATAACAATGAGGATGAGTCCACAAACTCAAAAACATTTTAGGAAATCGGAGGGTTGCAAATGAAGTCAAGGAGGAAGTCGATTATTTTACTCCTGGTTTCAGCACTCATGTTGACGCTTGTACTTGGGGGGTGTCAAGACAGTCCAGCTTCGACAACTCCAGCGCCAACGACTGCTGCGGTACAAGCAACGAAAGCGCCGGAACCAACAAAAGCACCTGACGGTGGGGGCGGACAGCCTGCGCAATTGACAGACTTTAAGGATTCGCCGGTTTTGGCGTCCAAAGGGCTGCCACCCGTGAAAGATCGCTTGCCAAGCGATTATAAATTCACGAATGAAATACCGGAGAGCCAAATGAAATACGAAGTCGGTACGTTCGGCGGTGTATTGAGAACGGTTACATCGGCTCCGAACTGGGATGCTGACGTTTTCGTCATGAGCAATGAACCGCTGCTGAACACGCCTGGTATTTTGGGCGACACGATCACAGGTAACGTGCTCAAAGATTACAAAGTCAGTGATGATCAAAAAACATTCACTTTCTCCATGCGCAAAGGGATGAAATGGTCTGACGGTAAGCCGGTTACAACGGAGGACGTCAGATTTACGGTTGAGGATATTTTGAACGATCCTGAGCTGACGCCAATCTTTCCTGTATGGCTGCGTGGCGGCGGTGAAGCTGATGCGGCTCCTATGAAACTCGAAGTTATCGATGATCTGAACTTCAAGCTAACTTTTGACCGTCCGTACGGCGGTATCCTAATCCGCTTCGCTATTCAAGGCTGGCGCGGATATACAGAGCTTATCCGTCCGGCGCATTACCTCAAACAGTTCCACAAAAAATACACACCGATGGATAAACTCGAGCCGTTGATTAAAGAAGGAGGCTTCCAACCTGGCGAATGGTTCAATCTTTTTAATGATAAAGATATTACGAACTGGGAACTTGCGAACAAGAAAGCCGTTGGATTCCCTGTGCTTTATCCGTGGATGATGACCAAAACGACAGAAAGCTTAACAACATACGAGCGCAACCCTTATTACTTCAAAGTAGATACTGCAGGCAATCAACTGCCGTACATCGACAGCATCCAAAGTACGCTCGTGCAGGATATTGAGATGGTTGGTTTGAAAACGATTTCTGGCGAAGTCGACTTCTCCAGGGAGTCAGCAGCTTTGATCAAAATGCCGCTTTATCGTGAAAATGAGAAAAACGGCTACAAAGCATTGCTGGCTAACATGCACGTTACGCCAACGGATATTTTCCTGAACGAAACGTTCAACGATCCAAACTGGCAAAAAGTTGTTCAGGATGTTCGCTTCCGCAAAGCACTAAGTCTGGCGTTGAACCGCAAAGAGATCATCGACACAATCTACTATGGCTTTGCGAAACCAGGCAGCATCGAAGATCCGACGTTTGATCTGGCTGCTGCGAATAAATTGCTTGATGAGATGGGTCTCACTAAAGGAGCAGACGGCAAACGTCTTGGACCGGATGGCAAAGTGTTCACGATTCCGTTCGAAGTTGGAGCACAAGCACCGGATATCGTGCCGTTGACGCAATTGATCGTGGAGATGTGGAAGCAGCTCGGTCTGAACGTCACGATGAAAACGATCGACCAAACGCTCTGGACGACCCGAAATACGAATAATGAATTGCAAGCAACCATGATTTGGACACATACACCACTCTGGTACATGGGCGATTGGGGTACGCAGCTTTGGGGAGCACAATGGGATCTCTGGCGTACTTCAGGCGGTAAGAACGGTCAAGAGCCGCCTGCAGACATCAAGAACCTATACAAAATGATCAACGACGCCGCAGCTGCGAAACCGGAAGATGCAAAGAAAAAAGTGGCTGAAATTAAACAAGTGATGAAAGACAAAGTGTACTATTTCATTCCGATTACGGAAGTGAAGCAGCCTCTAATCGTTAATGCGAAGCTGCACAACATTCCGAATGACACCAGCTTTGCGATCGGCGCGAACTTCAGCGGCGAGCAGTTCTTCTTTGGTAAATAACGGTTAAATAAATGAACAGGAACTAGTCGAGCCCGGACGGCGGCAGGTCGTTTGATCCGGGCTCCACAGTTCGTTCAGAGACAGGTTACATTTTTGGAAGGAGGAATCACATGCTGAATTATATCTCCTATCGGCTGTTGCAGCTTATCCCGCTGCTTGTTGCCATTAGTATTATTGTTTTTGTAATCATTCAGCTTCCACCTGGGGATTTTTTGACACAGTATATTGCCACATTAAAGCAGTCCGGAACAGCGGTTTCAGAAAGTACGGTCATTAACCTCCAACAGCTTTACGGGTTAGATAAATCATTAATTATTCAATACATCATTTGGATCAAAAATATTATCCTTCACGGTGACTTAGGTCGTTCCTTTCAATGGAATCAGCCTGTGACAGAAGTCATTGGTCCAAGACTGGCGTTGACAGTTATCATATCGCTCATTTGCCTAATCTTCGTGTGGCTGATCGCGATTCCAATTGGGATTTATTCAGCGACGCATCAATATTCGGCACTTGACTATGTGTTTACGTTTATAGGCTTCATTGGTCTGGCAATGCCAGGATTTCTCATTGCCTTGATAATTGTGTATGTCATTTTCGCGCAAACAGGCGTTTCGATCACAGGTCTGTTCTCAGCCCAATACGTGGATGCCCCTTGGAGTATGGACAAAATTATGAATATGCTGCCAAGGCTCATTATCCCCGTGGTGGTTATCGGAATGTCGGGAACAGCATCGCTGATCCGCATTACACGTGGGATGCTGCTGGATGAGTTGTCGAAGCAGTATGTCATTACCGCTAGAGCCAAGGGTGTTCCTGAAGGCAAGCTGCTGTTCAAATATCCGGTTCGATTAGCAATCAATCCGCTGATTTCGACCATCGGCTGGACACTTCCGGCGCTTATTTCAGGTGAAGCCATCGTCTCGATCGTGCTGAACTTGCAAACAACGGGGCCGATGCTGCTCAAAGCTTTGATGTTCCAGGACGTGTATTTAACGGGAAGCTTCCTGTTGATTCTTAGCGTGATGACGGTCATCGGGACGTTGCTATCCGATATTTTGCTAGCGTTCGTTGACCCTAGAATACGCTTCGGGGGTGTGGCAGAATGAGTGCGATAACGACGATTGCGAATCGGTTTCGGAAGACCAAAGTGAACAACCGGAATCGAGTCGGAGCAGATAATCAATACGAGGTCGCTTCCCAGTGGCAGCTGATGTGGTGGAAATTCATCAAGCACAAAATGGCCGTTTTCTCAGCGGTTGTGCTGATCTTATTTTATCTGGTGGCGGTTTTCTGTGAATTTCTGGCGCCTACGCTGCAGGATGCGAGGTACTCCGATTATAAGAACGCAGCACCGCAGAAAATTCATTTTGTCGATCCGAATAACGGATTTCAGCTTAGACCGTTTGTCTACGGAATGAGCGAGAAGGTCGATCCAAATACGTTTAAACGTACGTTTTCCGAAGATCCGGCGAAGAAGTTTGAGATATTCTTTTTCACAAAAGGAGAGCCGTATAAGCTTTGGGGGTTAATCCCAATGGAACGTCATTTGTTTGGTTTGAAAAATCCAAAGGATGCGCTTATTTTGATGGGGACGGATAAGTTGGGTCATGACCTGCTGTCCAGAATCATTTATGGAGCTAGAATTTCGCTCTCTTTCGGACTGCTGGGTATCGTTGTAACCCTCATTTTGGGATTAGTGCTTGGCGGAATATCCGGTTATCTGGGCGGTGTGATGGACACTATCATTCAACGAACGATTGATTTGCTCATCTGTATTCCAACCATTCCGCTTTGGATGGCGCTGACAGCTGCATTACCAAGAGATTGGTCAGCGCTGCAAACGTATTTCGGACTGATTCTCATCTTCTCCATCATTGGCTGGACTGGACTTGCTCGCGTTGTGCGGGGGAAAATACTGTCTCTGCGTGAAGAGGATTTCACAATGGCGGCCAGACTTGCGGGAGCAAGTGATTTCCGCATCATTCGCAAGCATTTGCTGCCGTCCTTCGCCAGCTACATCATCGTGAATGTGACGCTTTCGATCCCCGGCACGATTCTGGGAGAGACCGCATTAAGCTTCCTTGGGATCGGGCTTCAAGCGCCGGTTGTAAGCTGGGGAGTGCTGCTGCAGGATGCTCAAAACTTGGAAACACTAGCCCATCACCCCTGGCTGCTGTGGCCGGCGGCATTCATTATCATGACGGTCTTAATGTTTAATTTCCTTGGGGACGGCCTGCGCGATGCGGCAGATCCATACAAATAGGAGGTGGCGTGAATGTCAAATCGGGATAACATCATTTTGGAAATGAAGGACGTGAAAGTTCACTTCCATTTGGATGAAGGCGTGTTGAAAGCGGTCGACGGCGTTGATCTGCAAATCAAACGCGGGATGACGCTAGGCATCGTCGGCGAAAGCGGCTGCGGCAAAAGCGTCACATCGCAAGCGCTGCTGCGCATTGTTCCCAAGCCTGGCCAAGTGGAAGGCGAGATCAAGCTGCAGAGAAGCGGCGCCGGGCACAATGAATCGGTGGATTTAGTGAAGCTTGACCCGAGGGGGAAGGAAATTCGGGATATCCGGGGCGATGAGATCGCGATGATTTTCCAGGAGCCAATGAAGGCATTCTCTCCTATTCATACCGTAGGTAATCAAATTATGGAAGCGATCTTACTGCATGTAACACAGGATAAAAAAGAAGCTTACCGCATGGCGGTGGACATCCTGCGCAAGGTCGGCATGTCCAATCCCGAGCAGCGGCTTAGCGAATACCCGCATCAGCTTTCGGGCGGGATGAGGCAGCGTGCCATGATCGCGATGGCGCTATCCTGCAACCCCTCGATTCTCATCGCAGATGAGCCGACGACGGCCTTGGATGTCACTGTCCAAGCGCAAGTGCTTCAGTTGATTAATGATCTGAAGGCTAATCATGATACTTCGGTCATTTTCATCACGCATGACCTAGGCGTTATTGCCGAAATGTCGGACGAAGTGGCGGTCATGTATCTTGGTAAAGTCGTCGAGTACACGGATGTGGACTCCTTATTTCATCATCCGAAACATCCGTATACGAAGGCGCTGCTGAACTCGATTCCGGCCATCGGCAGGGAGAACAAAAGGCTGGAATCCATTGAAGGGACCGTTCCGTTTCCGATGAATTTGCCGAAGGGCTGCGGCTTTTATACGCGCTGCAAAATGGCGATCGACGGTGTGTGCAACGTAGCGGACGTGCCTCTTGTCGAGGTTAGAAAGGATCATAAAGTTCGCTGCTTATTAGTTGAAACGGAGCTTAAAGAAGCCGAGGTGGTCTCATGACGGTACAAACAGACGAACTCATTCTTGATGTGAGCTATATGCGGAAATATTTCCCGATTAAAAAGGGGTTCTTGCAAAAAAACGTAGGTTATGTCAAAGCAGTCGATGATGTCCAGTTTCATATCCGTCCTGGCGAAACGTTCGGCCTTGTCGGCGAATCCGGCTGCGGCAAAACAACACTCGGACGCTGTATTCTTCGCGCGATTGAACCAACCTCGGGTTCGGTGCGCTTTCGGGACCGCCAAGGGCAAATGCAGGAAGTGCTGCAGCTGGACGCCAAGGAACTGCGAGCTATTCGGCGAGATATGCAGCTCATCTTCCAAGACCCTTATTCCTCGCTCAATCCTCGGATGACGGTGCTTAATATTATTGCCGAGCCGCTCGTCTGCAACGGGATGTCGCACGGCCCCGAGCTCAAAGAGCGAGTGGCTGATCTCATGGAGATGGTAGGCCTGAACAGCCGGCATCTGGAGCGATATCCGCACGCTTTCAGCGGAGGCCAACGCCAACGGATCGGTATTGCTCGCGCTTTGGCGACGAATCCCAAGTTCATCGTATGCGATGAAGCCGTGTCGGCATTGGACGTGTCCGTACAGGCGCAGATTATTAACCTGCTGCAGGATTTGCAGGATAAGCTGAACTTGTCCTATCTGTTTATCTCGCATGATCTCGGTGTTATTCAGCATATTTCTAACCGTGTTGGCGTTATGTATGTCGGCAAAATGGTAGAGACAGCGGCAACGAAGGATTTGTTTGCTGCTCCCAAGCACCCTTACACCGAAGCGCTGCTTTCTGCGAAGCCTGTACCCGATCCTCGGAAGAAGTCGAACCGCATTATTTTGCAAGGTGAAGTCGCTAACCCGGCGAATCCGCCATCCGGCTGCTATTTCCATCCGAGATGTGCCTACGCCAAAGACATATGCAAGAAGCAGGCTCCAGAGTTGAAGCAGGTTGGCGATGGACATTACGCAGCTTGTCATTTTGCAGGGGAGCTTGAGCTTAGGGGGGCAACGTCCATATGACGTATATTCTACTTACACTGCTCGTTTTCTTCGTCTGCCTTAGCCTGATTATGCTGGGTTCGTTATGGTACATGAGGGTGCTACTCGAGAAAATGGTAGGAGGCAAGCTGCGTGACTTGGAGACACTGACAGCGACGGGCTCGATTCCTGAAACATGGACGGCCAAATATACCGAGCGCATGATTCAACATCAAAAGCTAGGCAATACCAAACAAGCGGATCGAATTGAACGATTGGCACGAAAGTCCTATTTGAACAAAATCGGCAAGCTGATAGCCTTTGTAAAAAAATCGACGCTGGTTGAAAGTGAAGAAGCGCGAAAAGCTACGCTGCGTATCCTTCAAAGAGTGGAAAGGGATTGGAGGGACGCTAACACGTATGGATCCTTTTCTTGAAATGAAGCAGCGTGATCCGGCGGCTGGGTACAAATCGGTGGGAATTACCGTCATTACTGCGGCGCTGGGGATTATGAATTGGTTCGAATTGCGAAGCCTGCTGCTGGTTTTGCTTACCTTTTTTGGCGTTAAACGTTCCTCGTGGCAGGGCATTGATAATTTTTCATTTCTGCTCATGGGTGTGGTTTGGCTAGCTTATGTATTCTACTGCCAATATTATTTGAAAAAGAAGGCGGAAGCTAAGCAGGTGCTGCAAGCTTCGGCCATGCTGTTGGCCATTCAGCTGGGGCTCTTGTTTGTATGCAATTTCCTCTCGCACGTCTTGCTGAGTGTACCGTTTGAAACGCATATGATGCTTTTTTTGATTATGGAAGGCGTTTTGACTGTCTTGCTGGGCTGGTTTGCTAGGAGTGCGGCTCGCAGGAAGCTCTTGCGTTAATTTTAGATAAAGGTGGGTTAGCCCGTATGGATATAGGTGTTGTTTCGCGCAGCTTTCCGCAATTATCGAACGAAGAGGTGGCGGCGCTGCTTGCTGAGCGCGGGTTCAAATGGACAGAGCTTTGCTTCTCGCAAACAGATTCTAACTACTGGCGTTATAATGGTCGGAGTGATCTCAGTGATTTAACGGATAAAAGAAGCCAAGAAA
The DNA here is from genome assembly GCF_059692135.1 of Paenibacillus sp. J22R160. Lineage (NCBI taxonomy): Bacteria > Bacillati > Bacillota > Bacilli > Caryophanales > Paenibacillaceae > Paenibacillus > Paenibacillus sp. J22R160. The sequence goes on from NZ_JCAUAU010000010.1 coordinate 26,280, forward strand.
TCGTAGAGACCTATCGCAAACATGGCATCGAAGTTGCCTCGATTGGCGTATTTACGAATTTGCTGGAAACGGATGAGAAAGAAATGGAGGCGAATTTGCAGTATTTTGAACGGCATATGCAGATTGCTGCCGGGACCGGCGTGCCAGTCGTTGCAACGGAGTGTGGATTCACTCCGGGAAAACGAGGTATTCAAGCGGATTCGTACGAGAAGGATTTCGATCGTTTCAAACAGCAGATAAGCTGGCTTGGCGAGCGTGCAGGCCACTACGGCATTAAGCTTGCGCTTGAACCCTGTGTTCTGGATGTTGTGCCTAGTGCTAAGCGAACGGCTGATTTCTTGGCGCAGGTCGGATCACCGCATGTTCAAGTGCTCCTGGATCCAGCAAATTTAATTGCGAATAGCTCGGAAGAGGAGATGTTCCATTATTTAGCGCCGCATCTAGCCTATTTTCACGGCAAAGACCGCAAGGTCAATGATACCTACGGGCGCTGTGTTGGGGATGGGGATATTGACTGGAGGAAGCTGCTGAGTTTGTATCATGAGCATAGCGAAGGTGTTCCCTTTATTTTGGAATATGTCAATATCCATAATTTCTGTGAAATTCGTGATCGGGTTCTCGCGTTTGACCAAACCCGCTAATTATCCTCTACATCAAATCGGAAATCTGAAGCTCTGGGAGGTGTTTGATGATGCTAGTCGCGGAAAGGGTTCAGCACATTCTACGGCTGGTTAACGAGCGGGGAAGCATGCGCGTCACTGAACTCAGCCAGATATGCCGGGTTACGGAAGAAACGATCCGCCGAGACTTGGATCGTTTGGAAAACGAAGGTCGTCTGCTGCGCAGCTACGGTGGAGCGATTCGTTTGCAGCCGCAAACGTCTGAAACCTCGTACGAGCTGCGGGAGACGGTGCATGTGACGGAAAAGCAGCGTATTTCGGCCCAAGCTGTCAAGTATGTGGAGTCGCACGATCGCATCGTACTCGATGCGAGCTCCACGACTTGGCATTTGGCAGCGCTGCTGCCCGACATTCCGCTTACCGTCATCACCAACTCCTTGAAGGTGGCTTTGGTTCTTAGCGAGAAGAAGAACGTCAGCGTCATCAGCACAGGAGGCATTCTTGTGCCAAATTCACTTTCTTTCGTTGGACCGCTGACGGAGCAGGCCTTGGAGGAGTATCATGTAAATAAAGCTTTCGTATCCTGCAAGGGCGTACATATGGAGCGGGGCATCAGCGAGTCGAATGAAATGCAAGCGAGGGTGAAACGGAAAATGGTCGGCATGGCCGAACAGGTATTTGTCCTAGCGGATTACAGTAAATTTGATGTGCAGGCTTTTACGATGATTGGAGCTTGGAACCAGATTCATCATCTGATTACCGATGAACAAACGCCGCTTGATCATGTGCAGCTGCTGCAGCGTAAGTTTATTAATGTCATTCAAGTCTAAGAGTAACTCAAAATGGCGCAATCCCCTTGTAAGTTGGCTGAAACCGCAATGAAAGCGTGAACTGGATGCCTTATGATAAAGACAGAAGCAAAGAAAGGAATTGTACCTATGGTTAATCTCCTGCGACAAAGTCAATTCATGAAAGACAAGCAAATTCCGTTTAGCATTAACCGCTGCTTTCATCATCAAGATAATATGCCGACCGTTCATTCACATGACTTTATCGAGCTTGTTTATGTGGTTAACGGTCAAGCGGATCATGTGTTTGAAGGAGAATCCTACCAGATCCAAGCGGGCGATGTCTTTATTATTAACCCCGGGGAAGTTCACACGTATCGTACGAAGCCGGGAGAAGGCATCGAGATTATTAATTGTCTCTTCACGCCAGAATTAATTCATGAGTCTCTGCTGAAGGAATTGGGCGTGTCACAGTCCATGGATTACTATTATGTGCATCCTTTCTTAAATCCAAGAGAACGCTTTCATCACAGGTTGAATTTAATGGGGCAGGCATCGCATCATGTTCTTACTTTGCTTGAAACGATGATTTCAGAATGGGAGCATCACCGGCCAGGCTATTTAACGCTCATTAAACTGCAAATGCTCCAGCTTCTCATCCTGCTATCTCGCTGCTATGCGGATTCCACAAGCAAGGAGAAAAAGAGCTCACGATCAGCGAATCATACGATACTGGTACGCCGGATAACGGGGTTTCTGGAGCGCCATTTTGATAAAAAAATGACCATTCCCGATTTGTGCGAGTTGTTTAATGTGAGCAGCAGGCAGCTAAACAGGGTGTTTAAACAGGAAACGAATCAAACCGTAACAGAGCGTATTCATGAAATTCGAATTGAACGGGCGAAGCAGTATTTGACAGAAGGCGACGACAAAGTGATTCATGTTGCGCAGCGTGTAGGCTATGAGGACCCGGCCTTTTTCACACAATTGTTTAGACGGAGAGTCGGATGCTCGCCAGGGCAGTACCGTGATTTGCATGGGGAAGTGCTAGAGAACGCGCAGGAAGTCCAGTAGAAGAAACGGGAGGAATAAGCAATGACGTTAAAGGTTGGGGTAGTCGGGGTTGGCAATATCGGTTCGATCCATGCGGGTGTGTACCAAGAACATGCGAAAACAGAGCTTGTTGCTGTATGTGACATCATCAAAGAGAAAGCAGATGCGGCTGCGGCCAAATTCGGCTGCAGAGCTTTTTATAGCGTGCAGGAAATGCTGGCTAGCGGCATTCATTTGGATGCTTGCTCGATGGCGACCAAAGGGGAAGAGAATGGCGGCGAGCACTATCAACCTACGATGGAGCTGCTGGAGGCGGGCATTCCTGTGCTCGGAGAAAAGCCGATTTCCAACCGGATTGACGAAGGGGAACGGATGGTGGCGCTTGCCAAAGAGAAGCAGATCCCTTTCGGCGTGAACCTGAATCATCGGTTTACACCTGCAGCCCTTCGTGCCAAAGAATGGGTACAAGAAGGCCGTCTCGGTCAATTACATATGATTAATATGAAAATGTGGATCAACAACCCGGTCGAAACGTCGCCTTGGTTTCACTTGCGTGCGCTTCACCCGCACTCCTTCGATGTGATTCGTTATTTCTGCGGGGATGTGAAGCGGGTAGCCGCCTTCATGATGAAAGGTGAAAACAGGAAGATTTGGTCCAATGCGCAGGTTATGCTCGAGTTTGAAAATGGAGCCATCGGGAATCTCGTCGGCAGCTACGATGCTGGAGCCAGTTATGGCTTGGAACGCTGCGAAGTTGTCGGCTCCAAAGGCCGATTCGTGCTGGACGATGCTTGTGAGCACTTAACCTACTATCCTCGTCACAGCATTGCAACGGAAAGCTACAGCTATTTGGGAGGCATGCGCCATTTCAACGAAACGTTCAAAAGCCGTATCAGCGATTGGATTGAACAGCTGGATGCCAAAGTGCCTTATGATCAAATCAATGGCTCGGGAGAAGAAGCGCTGAAAGCGCAGACAATCATTGAAGCAGCTATTCGTTCATTTGAAACGTCAAGCATTGTTGAACTATAACCTGGGGAGGCAGTAAGCCATGATGCAATTAGGGATAAATTCGGTGTTGTTCAAAGATTTCGATTTTAGGACGGCAGCGCAGCATATTAAGCTTTGCGGTTATGACGGTGTGGAACTCTCAGCGATCAAAGGCATGTGCGAGCACATCGAGCTTGACAAGTGGCGGGAGCAGGCGCCAGAGATTCGGAGAATTGCCGAGGAAGTTGGGCTGAAGCTCCTGTCGATGGAAGTGGCTGAGCTGAATGAGACGAGGCTTCCGCTTGCATTTGAGGCTGCAGCTGAGCTCGGGATACCAGTTGTCAATGTGGGTCCAGGTGGAAAGTCGGACGTGGAAGAGGATTTGCAGTTCACGATTGAAAAGCTGACGAGAATGTCAAAACTCGCTAGTGAGTACGGGGTTACGCTTTGCGTGAAAGCGCATGTCGGCGGTTCGATTTATAATACGCCAACCTCATTAAGAGCGATAGAGGCAATTGCAGATCCTTCTTTTGGTATCGATATGGACCCAAGTCATATTTATCGATCTGGCGAGAATCCGGAAGCCGCCTTGCCGGCTGTAATCTCACGCGTGAAGCATATTCATATTCGTGACTGCAGCGGCAGGCAAACGGGTCCGGGCACGATCGACAAACAGGCATGTGGACGAGGAGACATTGATTTGATCGGCTACTGCAAAGTGCTTGCGGATAACGGCTATGAGGGTCCTGTATGTCTTGAAGTCATTGGCGCTAATGGGCACTCGCTCGCGCAAGTTTCCATTGTAGCAGCTGAAAGCTATGGCTATTTAAATGCCGTACTGCGCTCTTTTGGAGCGAGATAAGTCGATAATAAAACGGAGAAGGAGTCATTCACATGACATCAAAAATGCCGAATTTACTGCTGCTTGGTATAGACAGCTTACGTCGAGATCATATGAGCGGTTATGGCTATCACCGGTTGACAACGCCGCATATTGATCAGTATAGCCAAGGAGGCGTGCTGTTTGAGCAGCATTTCTCCCCAAGTATTCCAACGACTCCAGGTTATGCCTCCATGCTCACGGGTATGGACTGTTTCGGAACAGACGTTGTCGCGCTGCGGCATGGCGGGCCTGTTGGCGATCATGTCAAGATGCTCTCTGAGCTGCTGGAAGAGAACGGTTACAATACAACGTGTATCGGCTTCACAGGCAACCCGTCGGCGCGCGGCTTTCAGAAGTACATTGATTTCGAAGGCTGGGGACCTGACGAAACCGGCAGAAGCCCAAAGGCGGATAACTTGAACCGTGTCGCGATTCCGGAAATGAAGCGTCTTAAGGACGAAGGCAAGCCGTTTTTCCTCTTTTTGCGGCACATGGATCCGCATTCGCCGTATTTGCCGCCTAAGCCGTTTGAGCGGATGTTTTATGATGGCAATGAGTGTGATCCCGATAATCACTCGTTGGATGAGCTTTACGATTTTAAACCATTCGCTGATTATTTCAGCTCCTGGTTCCCTGAGGGATGTACAGACAGCAAATATATCGACGCGCAGTATGATGGCGCGATTGCCTACATGGATGCGGGTATTCAAGCGATTTTCACTGCACTTGGATCCCTTGGCATCGAAGACGAAACGCTCGTGGTCATCACTTCCGATCACGGTGAAACCTTAAATGAGCATGATTGTTATTATGACCACCATGGGCTGTATGAAACGAATTTGCGAATTCCGCTAATTCTGCGTTTCCCGGGCAAGCTGCCGGCAGGTAAGCGTGTAGCCAGCTCTTCGCAAATTAAAGATGTGATGCCGACCATTGTTGAGCTTCTGGGCATACCGTGTGAGATTCCATTTGATGGCCGCAGCTTGATTCCGCTTGTCAAAGGCGAGGAGCGGGTGCCGGAGAGTGAAATGTACATCACAGAATGCACATGGATGCGCAAACATGGCTGGCGGACGCAGGAATGGAAGCTAATTGTAGCGCTTGAGCCAGATATACATTTCAAGCCTCCAGTAGAGCTGTATAATTTGGTTCGCGATCCTGAGGAACTGCATAACCTAGTTGATGAAGAGCCGGAAGTAGCGGCCCATCTCTTGAGTCGATTAAATGCGCATATAGCGAAGCGGGAGCAAGAGACTGGGCGGGAGAATCCGATCTATACAAATTTGAATTGGCATGGCTTAGGTTGCGGTCCGTTCAAGACCTCGCAGCAGGCTTTTGACTCCATGCATATCGGTTCCCCGAGGACAGCGCGATCCTTGCAAACGAAAGAGAAGGAAGCAGAAGCAGTGGCAGAAGCGGAAGGCCAAGCCGCAGAAGTGGAAGCCGATTCGACATGCTGAGAATAGCCGTTGTCGGAGTCAATCACATAGGACGTATACATTGCCGGTGTTACAAGGAACACGCAGATAGCGAACTTATCGCTATCTGCGATTTGAACAAAGAACTGGCGGATTCAGTTGCTGCACAATTTGGCGTGAAGGCTTATTACGACTTGGATACAATGCTTGAAGCTGAACAGCTGGATATCATCAGCGTAGCTACGGGCGGAATCGAAAATGGCTCTCATCACCGAGAGCCTGTTATGAAAGCCATTGCTGCCGGTAAGGATGTAATGGTTGAGAAGCCCATATCCAATTCACTAGAAGAAGCCCGGGAAATGGTTCAATTTGCCAAAGAAAAAGGCGTCCGTTTCGCCTGTAATCTCAATCATCGTTTCACGCCTGCTGCTAAGAAGGCGAAGCAGTGGATGTCGAATGGGGATATCGGCCATCCGCTTTTTGTAAACATGAAGCTGACGATCGGCAATCCGAATGAATCCAGTCCCTGGATCCATTTGCGTGCGCTGCACCCGCATTCACTCGATGTGATGCGTTATTTTGCAGGCGAGGTTCGCCGTGTTCAAGCTTTTTTGACGAAAGCACCTGGCCGTACGGTCTGGTCAACAGCTTCCATTAATCTGGAATTTGCCTCTGGCGCGGTTGGTCATTTGCTGGGCAGCTACGATATGTTCGGCATTCACCCCATTGAGGCTTGTGAGGTGGCAGGTGATCGAGGCAGATTCGTGCTGGATAATGTATATGAATCGCTTACGTACTATCCTCACCGTCAGGAAGATTTGCGGGTTTACAGGAATTCAATTATGAGCGGCATGCGAGGCTTTGAGGATACGTTTCGTCTTCGGTTGGATGCCTTTCTTCAGGAAGTGAAGGAGGGTGTTCCTCCTGAACAAATCGCAGCCTCAGGCGCGGACGCCTTGGCCGTGCAAGAAATCATTGAAGCGGCTATCCGTTCCCATCTGGCGAATGGTGCTGTTATCCCAATTTCCTAAAAACCGATCCGAAGGAGGAAGGTTATGAGTAAAGATGGAGAGGTACTGTGGTTCACTGGTCTCTCAGGCTCAGGCAAATCAACGACGGCTCGTGCCTTAGTTGAGCCACTTCGTGTCACCGGCAGGAAAGTAGAGTTGCTTGATGGAGACGAGCTTAGGCGGACGATTTCCCAGGGGTTGGGCTTTAGCAGGGAGGACCGCATCAAGAATGTTGAGCGTATCGTTTTTCTTTGCAAGCTGTTATCGCGCAATGGTGTTACGGTCATCGTATCTGCCATTACGCCATATGAAGAAATGAGAGCGCATGCCCGTGCCGAGCTGCCCGGTTATGTCGAAATTTTCGTGGATTGTCCACTTGAAGAGTGTGAACGCCGAGATGTGAAAGGGTTGTATGCCAAGGCCAGAAACGATGAGATTAAGCAATTTACTGGCATTGGGGACCCGTATGAAACGCCAGAACAGCCGGACATCGTCATTCGTACGCATGTGGACGAGGTAGAGAGCAATGTCTCTTTCATCCTGGATTATTTGATGACAAAAACAGGACGGAGTGAGGCCGTATGAACATTATTTTCATCTCCATGGACACGATGCGCGCCTCCCGGCTGGGCTGTTACGGCTATGAGAAGCCAACTTCGCCCTACATGGATCAAATAGCGGAGCAAGGTGTTCTGTTCGAAAGAGCGTATGCGGCAGACATTCCAACGGAAGTAGCCCATACCGGTATATTTACGGGAAAAGTAGGGCTGCGAACAGGCGTTGTTTCACACGGTTCACCGCTTACACAGCTGCCTAAGAAGGAGTCATGGCTGCCTTCACTTTTACAAAATCAAGGCTTTACGACGGCTGCTGTTGATAATTTATACCAATTAAAAGAATGGTTTGCCAGAGGCTATCGGTACTACATCAACTCCGTTCAAAAGACGCGCAGCATTGACGGGAAGTCGGTTAACCAGCTTGCCTTCAAGTGGATTCGCGAGCATAAAGAAGATGACTTCTTTCTGTTCCTGCATTATTGGGATCCGCATACACCTTACCAGCCGCCGGCAAGTTATGTGCCGGCATTCTATGATCAGAGCCGCGATCCTTATGATCCGGCAAATCGCAGTATGCATGCCGCATATAACCATGCGGCTTATCCGTTTTTTAAGCATCATCATTACGATTTGCTAGGCCCTATAACGGATGCTGCTTACGTCAATGCGCTTTATGATGCAGAAGTGCGATACCTCGATGATCGTCTTCGAGAGCTCGATGAGCTGCTCATTGCGGAAGGGGTCTATGATGACACCTTATTGATTTTGTTCGGCGATCATGGGGAAAGCTTGACGGAACACGATATTTACTGGGATCACTGCGGTTTATACGAAACCTCGGTTCAAGTCCCGATGATCATGCGCTGGCCCGGCAGAATTCCAAAGGGACTAAGGGTCAAAGGCTTAGTTCAGCAGGTCGATATGCTGCCGACCATTCTGGAAGCAGCCGGTATCCTAACACCGCCTAACATCGACGGGCGCAGCTTGTGGCCGAGTATACGAGGGGAAGCGGATGGGACGCATGATGCCATTTATTTGAGCGAGTGCGCTTGGCAAGCCAGCAGAGGGATCGTGACGAAGGATTATAAATTTATTCGTACGCTGGATGCAGGACCTTTTGTACGTCCGCCAAGGGAACTATTCGATTTGCGTGTTGACCCTGATGAAACGGTGAATATCGCCGAAAGCTCTCCGACTATTGCGGATGAACTGGCCTATCAGTTAGATAATTGGACAGAGGAAATGCTGAATGGACGGGCGGATCCCATGCTGACACAGATCGAAGCGGGACTCCCGTTTCGCAATCGGATTCATGAGATTTTGCTGCAATATGGTTTAACATGGGATGAATGGATCAAGGATCCTCGGCGTGACCGATTCGATGAAGCATCCGCAGCTAGACGTGCGGGGAGGTAATCATCATGTCGGAGATGGCTCAAAAGCCGAATTTGCTTATCATCATGGTCGATCAGTTGCGGTATGACTGCCTCGGCTATAGCAAGCAGGCGCCTGTTTGGACGCCTCATCTCGATAAGCTCGCGTCCGAGGGCATGTGGTTCGACCGCGCCTATAATCATATTCCCATATGTGGTCCAGCGAGGCAGTCTTTCGTCTGTGGCAGGAGGGCTGAATCCTTCGGCGGACTTTGGAACTTCTCTTTGGGAATGCGAATCGGTGCATTGGAGCCCACGAGCTACTCGTGGGCCCGTTCTTTGCAAGGGGCAGGCTACAGGAACGGCTATCTCGGAAAATGGGATGTGCATCCGACTTGTGATCCAACGCATTATGGGTACGATATTTTTGTTTCCAGTGATGAGAAATACCGGGAGCGAACAAAGGCGCAGTACCCGGAACTGACGTATACTGGCGGGTTCTTTGGCGAAACCGACCCCTTGCCGCTTGAGGATACGCGGACACACCAGACAGCCGAAATGGCCATGGCTTTGATGAAGCGGCTGTCGGAGGAGAGCTCGGGCGCACCTTGGCAGCTGCGGGTTAATTTCCAAGAGCCGCATCTGCCTTGCCGTCCGATTGCCGAGTTCGCAGCTATGTATTCACCGGAGAGCATTCCCGAATGGGGAAGCTTCCGTGAAACATTCGCGAATAAGCCGTATATCCAAAGTCAGCAGCTTAGAAATTGGGAGATCGAGAACTATGACTGGGCGGATTGGGCGCCTATCGTCGCGCGATACTATGCGATTATCACTCAGTTAGATGATGCGGTTGGGAAGGTACTTGCGGAGTTAGACGCGCTCGGACAAAGTGAGAACACGGTTGTCATTTTTACAACCGATCATGGCGACATGTGCGGCGGGCACCGGATGCTGGATAAACATTACGTCTTATACGAGGACGTCGTTAAGGTTCCGCTAATCGTTAGGTGGCCTGGTGTTATTGCACCTGGCAGCCGCTGCGAGCGATTCGTCCAGACCTTGCTGGACCTGCCACCGACACTGCTCGCGATCAGCGAATCGGAGCCGCCGCCGGTTGAGCATCGGCTTCATGGCGAGTCTTTGCTGCCGCTGCTTCTCGGGGCTGAACCTGAGAAGTGGCGTGATGAAGTTGTCGCCTCCTACAATGGCGGACAATTCGGTCTCTACACGCAGCGAATGATTCGCACCCGGGAGTGGAAATACATCTGGAATTGTACGGATGTCGATGAACTTTACGATATGAGTCATGACCCTCATGAGCTGCATAACGTGATTCATCATCCGGCTAACAGGTCTGTTGTTGCTGAACTGCGGAAGCGGCTATACCATATTTTGTACGAGGATGGCGATGGGATCGTGCAAAACGATTGGATGCGGGATCAGCTGCTGGAGGGGCGGAAGGGGTAGTAGAGGATGATATGTCCAGCTTGGTTATCTTTCAAGGGCCTTATGGAGTTTTCATTGGACGAAATCCAATGACTTACGATGAAATCGCTTTATTTGCCTCAAATTCCAGCCTCTCATTGGATTTACTCCAACGAAAATAATATTTGCACGTCCAATTTCGGCATCTCGTTGGATTTCATCCAATGAGCTGCCCACATTCATCTCTAAGTAGAACCTACTTCGTCATATAAACGGAACTTCATCCCCCTTTTGTGACAAAAAAAGCGAAGTTTTGGTTTCCGGAGGGGAACTTCAGGTTTTTTAACTCAAAGGGCTGTTTTCGGAAATTGCTGCCCTCTATTTCCTTTGGCAAAAGGGATGGGGCGTTGCAGGCAGATTTTGCTTGCGTCAATAAAGAAAGACTATCCACAAAGTCGTTAGTGATGACCTTGTGGACAGTCCCTTTATTCTACCGCTGCCTGACTAGCTTCGTTACCCGGCCATCGGAAATCCACTCGGCCAAGTAGACGTTGCCTTCGGAATCTACACAGATGCCGTGCGGGGAGCTGAATCGATCCGGACGGTAATAGCTTTTGGGAAGATTCGGCCAACCTTGCTGTTTGTAGGCTTGTTGATCCTCGCCTAAGTGAGTGATCAAACGATCATTTGCGTCCAAGATGGTCACTCGGCTGTGAAGATCGGGCAGATAAACTTCATCGCCGAAGAAGTAGAAAGAACAAGGAAGATCCAAATTATGTTCAACGAAACGCAGGTGCTCGCCTTCTAGGGTGAAGACTTGGATACGGTTGTTACTGCGGTCAGCTATGTATATTTCCGGTACTTCTCCGCGCAGATTGATGGAGATGCCGTGAGGCGAATTAAGCTTGCCTGGCTCAGATCCCGGCCCGCCCCACGAGCGGATATAAGTTCCCTCTGCATTGTAGTGATGGACGTAAGATTGACCATAGCCATCGGAAACATAAATGTCCCCGTTTGGAGCGACACAAACATCTGTTGGCACATATTTGCGTTCAGCATCATACAGATCAGGCCGATCTGGCGGAGTAATCCGCAGGAGCACTTCACCGGATAATGTCGTTTTGACGATCATGGAGCGTTTGGTGTCGGCAAAATAAAGGTGCTGTTGTCCATCCGAATTGCGATGCAAGTAAAAACCATGGGCACCGCCTTCAAATTCACTTCCCCAGGAAGTAAGAAAGGTGCCGTTTTTGTCAAATACAACAACGGACTCTTTGCCAGTATGATGTACATACACACGATCTTCATCATCTACGCATACCCCATGTGTGTAACCATATTGGATATCAGCTGGTAGTTGGCCCCAGCCTTCTTGCACGGCATAAAGATGTGAAGCGTTTCCAATAATAAGCTGCTCAGACATTTGAAACCTCCTTAGTGTTGACAAGCTTCTTTATCATCATACACCATCCCCTAACAAAATAGGGCGGTTAATTTCTCAGGTTTGATTTTTCTGTGAAAAGTGCAATTTCAGGTTGGAAATATCTAACGACTCAGAAGTTTGCTGACCGTACAATAAAGATATACCAAGCGAGGAGGAATCATTCATGCTATCACAAGAGCAGATCAAACAATTCGATGAGTTGGGGTTTCTTAAAGGCGATGTCGTTTTATCCGATGAAGAAGTGGAACAACTCCGTGAAGAGCTGGAAAATGTCATGGAAGGGAAATCTGTTAAAAAGCCAATCCTCAACCGCAATATGCTCGATAACTCCCATTACGGGATGACTATAACGAAGAAGGAAACCGTTGTCCAAATCGTGAATATATGGATGGCGAGTGATGTGTATTTACAGCATGCGGCTAACCGCAGAATTTGTGAGGAAGTTGCGCAACTATGCCGTACGGATACGCTTCGAATTTGGCACGATCAAATTCAATACAAACCGCCAGTCATGGGAGGCCCGACACACTGGCATCAAGATCACCCGCTATGGCCGGTGATTCAACCCGCTGAGCTCATCAGCGCATGGGTAGCTTTGGATGATGCGGTCATTGAAAACGGCTGCATGTGGATGGTGCCGGGCAGTCATAAATGGGGCAATCATCAAAAATATTTAGGTTCGAACGACGCGTTCATGCCGGTTCACAAACAGCCGGACTTGCTGCCTGAAGGAGCAAAAGTGGAAGCGGTACCTTTTGAAATTAAAAAAGGTCAAGTTGGCTACCACCACTCTCTGACATGGCATGGCAGTCCGAATAACCGTTCAGAAATGAAACGAAGGGCGATTGCGGTTCACTATATGCCAGGTCATACGTATTACGCTCCGACAGGCGGTCATCCAATGGAGCCCCATATTCATGTGGCGCCAGGCGAGATCATGTCCGGAGAGAGCTTCCCGGCGGTTTACCAGAGATAGCCCTTCGGTAAGAAAGGGGATTTACGTATTCCTAACTCGAAACCTACGCCTTTTCCAGATATTAACGAAATGCTAGCGCAACTGCTGCTTGGTATCAAACGTGTACTCGATCAGGATGTTGTTGGGGTTTATGTTCACGGTTCCCTAGCACTGGGAGACTTCAACCGTGAAACGAGTGATGTTGATTTCCTGGTGGCAACTCGGATTGAACTGCCTGCAGAAAGGATTCCAGCCTTGGAACAAATGCATGCTGATCTGCGAAACCAGGGGTTCAAATGGGCTAGCAACATGGAAGGTTCCTATATTTCGTTGAACTTGCTGAAACGCTATGATCCAGAGCAATGTTGGCATCCTGCGTTGCGTTGTGACGGCAGCTTTGGTGTAGATGGGCATGCGAGCGATTGGATTATTCAGCGAGCCATCATTCGTGAACATGGCCTTACATTGTACGGCCCAGCACCAGATACTCTGATTGATCCTGTTGCACCAGCTGAGCTCAAAAAAGCCACGCAAGCGATTTTAAACGAATGGTGGGCCTTATTATTTGAGGATGCGTCACGCATCGACACGAGTGAATATCAAGCCTATGCCATTCTTACAATGTGCAGATGCTTGTACACGATAGATGAAGGGCTTGTCGCCTCGAAGCCTGCCGCAGCCCAGTGGATGATTGATACACATGGAAGCAAGTGGGAGTCGCTGATCCGGCAAGCCCTGGCATGGCGCAGGGGAGATGAGCTGAACGCAATCGATGAAACGTTGGCCTTTGTCAGGTATACCCTTGATTACGCTGAAAAATAATAAAAGTCCCTTTTCCATCTGGATATGGAAGGGGACTTTTGCTTTTATTTTTACTCCATCTGATATTCTTTCATTTTGTTATAAAGGGTGCCTCGGGAAATGCCTAACAGCTTGGCGGCTGCGCTTTTATTTCCTGCTGTCTTGGCAAGCGCTTCTTCGATGAGTGTGATTTCTTCCTCGTCCGATACCTTAGCTTTCAATAAGACGGCTGCGGAATCTCCTTCAAAAGAGGCTAGGCTAGGCTGGCCCTCTTGCAGGGCTGTAGGCAGATGCTCCAGTTGGATCATATCCTCATCACTAAGAATGACGCAGCGCTCGATGACATTTTTTAATTCTTGTATATTTCCAGGCCAAGTATAGTTCGTGAGCGCCAAAATGACTTCTGGGGAAAGCACGGGAACCGGCTTCTGATATTGCAAAGAAAACTGCTTTAGATACATATGAACCATGGCAGGAATATCTTCCGTTCTATCGCGTAAAGGCGGAATTCGGATGGAAATAACATTAAGCGCATAGTACAGATCAGCGCGGAATTCCTGAGTTACCAGCTTAGCTGCCAGATCCTGCGTAGTTGCAATGATAATCCGCGTGCGAACTCGAATGGGTTGGCTTCCTCCCGAACGGACAATGGTTTGCTGCGTGATAGAGTGGTAGAGCTTGGCTTGAAGATCAAGCGGAAGCTTCTCGACCTCATTAATGAATAAAGTGCCGTCTTTGGCTAGCTCCAATTTCCCGGCTTCCCCTGTGTCACTCCCTGTAAAAGCGCCGCCTTGATAGCCGAATAATTCAGCCTCAAGCAGCCCCGCGGGCACAATGCCGCAATTGAGTGTCAAGAAAGGATGCTCGGACCGCGAGCTAGACTGATGAATAATATGAGCCAGCTGCTCCTTTCCGACGCCCGATTCTCCAATGAGGAGGACGGGTGTTTCTGTTGCGGCTACCTTTTTGGCCCACCCAATGACTTTGCCGATTGCAGGACCTTTGCCTTTGATCAAAGTAAATAAATCTTCAGTTTGTTCTTTATTAGGAAGTCCGAAGGACTCAGCAGATGTTAACTGTTCATTTAATCTCACCAGCTGTGTAATATCCTGTTCAGTCGCAATACCGCCAATGATATGTCCTTGGGCATCCCTAATCGGGGAGGCGTTAATAAGCACATGTGTGTCTGGGCGCGGTCGGTGATAGGTATTACGAATCACGCGGCCTTCGTCCAAAATTTTGAGCACCATTAGGGTTTCTACGTCAAAATGCTCACCAATCCGCTTCCCTAAAATATCTTCGCTCGGAAGCTGATACAGCTCTTCGGCAACTGTATTCCAGCAGATCACACCGCCGTCTCGATCAACGACTGTGACAGCATCAGTAACGGTGTCAGCAAGGGCGGTGAAGTATGATGCCCACTTTTGCTGTTCTAGAGCTGCAGTACGGAAAAGGCCAGACAAAGAAGAGTATCCCCGTATGTTCCCTTCTTTATCCTTAATCAGAAGAGGTCGATTCGATACTGGCGGCAGAGGAATGCTGCTTGGCTGGCCTTCGTTATCGTCCAATTGCACAGATTCTGCAAGAAAAAAGGAGCTCTTCTCCAATAAAGCCTTGACGTTCACAGCGGATAATGCAGGCAGAAGCGCGGCGTCTTCCGGCGTAAATAAACAGGTGTGGATTTCCGAATGGGCAATAACAGCCGTGCCTTTATTTAAATAGGAGGAAACTTCTTCGAGTGTTGCTTCTATAGAGATGGTAACTATCGCGGTGTTTAACAGAAAGTGTTCATTTTTGAACATAGTCGACCTCATTTATGGAGCATTGATTTGCTATAAATTTACCACGAAGCTAATGGCGATTCAACACGTTCTGCAAGGGCAGCGAGTATGATAGGAGTATAGTTGATAATGTGTTCAAAATTATGAAAAATATACACATAAACAAATAGTGTTCAAAATATATTTTATAGTGTACAATAAAAACATGAATTAAACACTATTGTACAAATTCCTTTGGAGGAATAACACAGATGGAACTCATGATGAGAAACATGTTTCAATCTTTAGGGAAGAGCCGCACCGCGAATCGCTTAGCGAAGCGATATGGATTACGCTTTGGCGCCGCACGTTTTGTTGCCGGTGAGACCATTCAGCAATCTATTACTGCTGTGCGCGGACTCAATCAGGATGGCCGTGTTGCCACACTGGATCATTTAGGGGAGTTTGTTTTCAGCGAAGCGGAAGCCTTGGAATCTGCGGATATGTGTATCCAAACCTTAGATGCCATCGCCCAATCAGGCGTCACATCCAATTTATCTCTAAAAATGACCTCGCTTGGTCTAGACATAAGTAGAGATTTGTGTGTAAGCAATATGAGACGGATTCTTGACCGCGCTCGCATGCACGGCAATTTTGTCCGGATTGATATGGAAGATTATGCGCACTGCCAAATTTCTTTGGACATTTATCGTGAGCTTCGAAAAGACTACGACAACGTAGGTATCGTTATTCAAGCCTATTTGTTCCGCACGATGAAGGATATGGACGATTTGCATGAGCTTGGCGCGAACTTGCGTCTTGTGAAAGGGGCGTACAAGGAATCCCCGCAGGTTGCTTTTCCAGAGAAAAGTGCTGTTGATGATAACTACAAAAAAATAATTCAAAAGCATTTGCTAAACGGCCATTATACGGCGATTGCCAGCCATGATGAAGCGATTATCAATTTTACAAAGGATTTTGCTAGAACGAATGGGATTTCAGGCGATCAGTTTGAGTTCCAGATGCTGTACGGGATTTGTGAAGAATTGCAGAAGCAATTAGTGAAAGAAGGATACCGGGTACGCATCTATGTTCCTTACGGTGTGGATTGGTTCGGTTATTTCATGAGAAGGCTAGCAGAACGTCCAGCCAATGTCTGGTTTGTTCTTAAAAATATGTTTAAATAAACTTCCCACTCGGAGAGGAGAAATAACATGACAACATTTACAAAGGTGAGCCCCTACGCGAATGAGCCGTTTACAGATTTTAACCTTGAGGCAAATAAAAAGGCCATGCAGGCAGCTATTTCGAAAGTAAAAGAGGAAATGGGCCGCGAGTATCCGCTCCACATCGGGTCGGAGAAAGTAACGACTGAAGCGAAAATTACTTCCATTAACCCAGGTAATGTGGATGAAATTATCGGTTACGTAAGCAAAGCGGACCAAGCTCTTTCAGAAAAGGCGATGAACGTTGCGCTTGAAACCTTTGAGTCTTGGAAAAAGGTTCCGGCAAGAGAGCGTGCCGAATACTTGTTCAAAGCTGCGGCACTGATGCGTGCTCGCAAGCATGAATTCTCAGCGTTGATGTTGCTTGAATCCGGCAAAAACTACGTGGAAGCCGATGTTGATACGGCAGAAGCGATTGATTTCATCGAGTTTTATGCGCGTGAAATGATTCGCCTGAGTGAAATTAACGAGACGCAGCCACTAGTCAAAATTCCAGGTGAAAACAACAAACTAACGTACATCCCACTAGGTGTTGGCGTTATTATTCCTCCTTGGAATTTCCCGCTTGCGATCTGTGTGGGGATGACGATGGCGGCTGTTGTATCCGGTAATACCGTTCTGCTTAAACCAGCTTCCACGACGCCAGTGATTGCGCACAAATTTGTTGCGCTCATGGAAGAAGTGGGACTGCCAGCAGGCGTCATCAACTTCATTCCGGGCAGCGGTGCTGAGGTTGGGGACTACTTAACGACTCATCCGAAAACGCGGTTTATCTCCTTCACAGGCTCCAAAGAAGTAGGATTACGCATCAACAAGCTTGCCGCTGATACCGTTCCGGGTCAAATTTGGATTAAGCGCGTTGTAGCTGAAATGGGTGGCAAAGATGGTATCGTCGTAGACGAAACAGCTGATCTTAACGCGGCTGCAGCGGCAATCGTGGCATCGGCTTTTGGATTTCAAGGGCAAAAGTGTTCCGCTGGTTCCAGAGCGATCATTGTGGAGTCCGTATATGACGAAGTGGTTGAAAAAGTCGTTGCTTTAACGAACCAAATTCAAAGTGGTTTGCCAGAGCTTAATTTTGCGGCAGGTCCAGTTATTGATAAAACTTCTTACGAGCGGATTCTGGATTACATCGAAGTTGGTAAAAACGAAGGAACACTTCTGGCTGGCGGCGGCAAAGCTGAAGGCAACGGTTACTACATTCAGCCTACCGTATTCGGCGATGTAAGCGGTAAAGCTCGCATTATGCAGGAAGAAATCTTCGGGCCAGTTCTGGCCATCGCGAAAGCGGAGGATTGGAAAGAAGCTATCGCGATGTACAACGATACGGAGTTTGGTTTGACGGGATCGTACTTCTCCACCAACGAAGAGCGTATCTCTGAAGCGCTTGACACTGTACATTGCGGCAACTTGTACATTAACCGCAAATGCACGGGCGCTTTGGTTGGTGTTCATCCTTTCGGCGGCTTTAACATGTCGGGAACAGACTCCAAAGCAGGCGGTAATGATTACCTGCTGCTCTTCACGCAAGCGAAGCTGACATCTCGCAAGGTGTAATAAAGATGAAAGACGGACGAATGTGTCCGTCTTTTTTGTTGTCTTGAGGGGCTCTGCATTCCCCTCCAGGCGCCTAGCCCCCGCTATTCGCAGAAATAGCGGACCGTAGTTCCGCTAAGTTGGCTGGGTAGCCAACTTAGCTCTGGTGTGAGGTCGAACCTCTCCACCATACACGTCAGTAACGCTGAGTTCTCAGCGTTACGCGTTCTAACCCCATGAGAATTCGCTGATTTCGCGCTCTTAGACCAGTTAAACAACGGAGGAGTCGTCAACGCCTCCAAACGCTTCCATCCTCCCGCGGATGGGAACTAAAGGGCGCTATTTCTATGAAAAGCGCCCTTTTACGCGCTGAGGGGAACTAGGGTCCGTTATTCCCTCAGATTTGGCTGAAATTCAGCCAAATACGAAGAAATAAGGACCTGTAGTTCCCGCAAGCTGCCTAGCCCCCGCTATTCGCAGAAATAGCGGACCGTAGTTCCGCTAAGTTGGCTTGGCAGCCAACTTAGCTCTGGTGTGAGGTCGAACCTCTCCACCAAACACGTCAGTAACGCTGAGTTCTCAGCGTTACGCGTTCTAACCCCATGAGAATTCGCTGATTTCGCGCTCTTAAACCAGTTAAACAACGGAGGAGTCGTCAACGCCTCCAAACGCTTCCATCCTCCCGCGGATGGGAACTACAGGGCGCTATTTCTTCGAAATGCGCCCTTTTACGCGCTGAGGGGAACTAGGGTCCGCTATTTCCTCAGATTTGGCTGAAATTCAGCCAAATACGAAGAAATAAGGACCTGTAGTTCCCGCAAGCTGCCTAGCCCCCGCTATTCGCAGAAATAGCGGACCGTAGTTCCCCTCCAAGCGCCTAACCCCCGCTATTCACAGAAATAGCGGACCGTAGTTCCGCTAAGTTGGCTTGGCTGCGAAGTTAGGCTTCCGCCTAACTCTTACAAATTCAACCGGTACATACGTGCTCGCGTATGCCCGCTCGAGACGAGTAACAGCTGCTTTTCGCACAAGCCATGCAAAAGCTTTCTGGCATATCTAGTGCTCACTTGAAGATGGGAGGCTAAGTCGGAAGGGGAGAGGGGGCGCATCATTCGCCTTGCGAATCGAATCGCTTCGCTTTCGACCCAAGTGAGGTGCTCTAGAGTATGGGCGGAGGAGATGAATCTGCCCACCAAGGAGAGAACAAGCTGTTGACACAGCTTTGGCGACTCTATGATTGACGGATAGGCGATAGGCATAACCAGCCAGCCGTCCAATGCAAGATGGCAATGTCTCTGGCAAAGATCTTTGAAGCGCCAAAGTTCAAGATCCCGAGCATGTGAGCTGTAACCTTGGATTTCAATTGCTCCTCTGGCATCGCCAGGCATGTAAGCAAAGTCCAAGTAACGATACCCATTAGTAAAGTCGCGCACTTCCCATTCCGGATATAGATTGTCAAAGTGTCCGATAACCGGGAACCACACAGCACGGAGAAATTCCATTTCCGCATGTCCTAGTCCTTGCTCCAATCGCTCCCGTCTGCGCCCATTGGTTTCCTCAGCAATCTGTGAAGTCATGAAATCTTCAAAGGCTTTCTCAAATCTCATTAATAATCCCATCTTTCTCTACTAGAATTTTGCTGGGATAAAACGCAAAACGCCGCTTTCACCTGTTCGTCAAGGAGAGGACTCCTGCGAACTTAGATGAAAGCGGCGTGTGCTTCACGACCAGCTTGTATAATTAATTCAAGTATAACGGAGACAAGATTGTTCTGCCAGTCTTTTCTTAGGAACTACAGGGCGTTATTTCTACGAAATGCGCCTTTTCCTCGTCGAGGGGGAACTAGGGTCCGTTATTTCCTCACATTTGGCTCAAACTCAGCCAAATGCGAAGAAATAACGTCCTGTAGTTCCCCTCCACACGAGCAACCCCCGCTGTTTTAAGAAATAGCGCACCGTAGTTCCCACAACGCCCGCCTACAAAGGCAAATCCCGTCGGCGAAACAGCACAACCCCTGCTACAAAAGCCACAACGCCAATGGCAGCCAATATCGACCAAGCAAGCCCAATTTCCGCCTCGCCAACAATGATCCCACTCGGATCATAAAGCGAAAAGTAGCTCAGGCTGCGCAGCCAATCAATTTTCTCGCTTAGCTTACCGATAAAATCCAAAGAGAAAAATCCAAACGTCAGTACTGCGGAGATACGGAGCGCCTTTTTCTCATCATTTGCCACCGACGAGACGAGAAAGGCGATGCCGCCGACTGCGAAAAACAGCAAGAACGCCGCGACGTTCATTCGAAGATAAGCCGCGCCGTGAAAGGCGCTTAAATTTCCGATAAACAGAGCATACCCCGCAAAACCGCACAACGTCGTGACTGCCATGATCGTCACAAGCCCTGTCACAAGCACAGCGGCCTGTGTCAAAGCGACTTTGCCGCGAGTCGTAGGCGCTATGAGCAAATAAGCCATCGCACCTTGGTCTACGAGCTTCGCCATTAACTGAGTGGAGAACAGAATACAGAAGATGGCTACGATCAGAACGAGCAGCAAGCCGTAATATTCTCCGGAGATGAACCCCTCCACAGTCCCAAAGCCGCTGCCTAAATTGAAGGCGTTGGTAATGCTCGCAGGCAGGGACTTTATCAACTCATTCAGCGCTTCGTTATTCCCCGCGAAGCTTGGAAACAACCAAAACATAAGCAAGATATAGAAAGCTGATCCGAATGCATAATTGATCATGCCTTTGAAATGAATCTTCATCATATGTTTATAGAGTGCGACATTCATTGTAAAGCCCCCTTCCGGTCGTAGTAGTTCATGAACACGTCTTCGAGGCTTTGTGTAAACACATCGAGGTTGCGAATCGCGTACTTCGACGTTTCCGCCAAGAAGTGAGCGTACTCACCCTGAACAGCCACCCGCACCCGGCTGCCTTCGATAGATTCGATCACCAAGCCGGACGTCCTAATAAATACTTCCGCATCTGCCGCCTGTTCGAAAGTCACTTCGAACAATTTCCGCTGCATGGACTGCAGTTCATGGATGTCTTTGACGGTAAGGATTACACCATCCTTAATGATCGCTGCCCGGTCACATGTTCGCTCAATTTCGGGAAAGCTATGCGAAGACATCAGGAAGGTGGTGCCGCGTTCTTTTTCCTCCAGCACGAGGTTAATGAACACCTTTTGCATGAGTGGATCCAACCCGGAAGTCGGCTCATCCAAGATGATAACCTCTGGTTGATGCATGAATGCGGCTACGATGCCGACTTTTTGTTTCATGCCTTTTGACATTTTGCGAATGGGCGTCTTGACGTCGAACTGAAAGCGTTCGATAAGCTCATCTTGCCGTGCCAACTTCTTCATGCCCTGCATTTCAGCCATAAAATCCAAAAATGACTTCCCAGTCATTCCTTCTATAAAAGCAATTTCGCCCGGCAAATATCCTAGATACTTTTGAACAGTTCCTTGCTGGGTCCATGTATCCAGCCCGTGAGCCGTGACCGACCCTTTATCCGGCTTCATGAATCCCATGATATGCCTTATCGTCGTTGATTTCCCTGCGCCATTTGGCCCGAGAAAACCGAAAACCTCGCCTTTTTTAACTGAAAATGAGACATTGAAAATGCCTTTCCCGTTCGGGAACTTTTTGGTCAACTGCTCAACGGTCAACATGCACGGCCACCTCCGAAAACGTAAAGTTATGAAATATAACCGACATTTTATTTCAAAACTTATGTTACTCCTCCATGAACCCCTCGTCAATAACTTTTGAAATATTTTTATGCTATAATTTCATTATTCTAATAAACAGGTGATGTAAATGAACGGCTTTGAAAAAAGGGCCCAGCAAAAAAAACAAAGCATTATGCAGGCTGCACTGCACTTGCTCCAAACGACCGATCCCAAAAAACTGCGAATTGCCGATATTGCCGAGGAGGCCGGTGTTTCGCAGGTTACGATTTATAATTATTATGGCAGTAAAGAAGCGTTGGTAAGAGAAGCAATTATGGATTATATCCGGAAGACGATCAAGGAATTCGATGACTTTTTAGCTGGCAGTCATACGTTGAAAGAGAAGATTGAATATATCATTTTTCAAAAAAAGGAATCGTCCAAAACCTTCAGTTTGCAGATGATGAAGGAGATCTGGCAGGGGGACCCGGAATTGGCGCGCTTCGTTAGAGAAGAATATATGGCGAAAGGCATTCCACTTGTGATCAAGCTTATTGAAGATGGCAAGAGAAATGGCGAGATCACCGAAAAACTCTCCACATCCACGATCATCATGTATATGCAAATGCTGACCAATCAAGCGGACACGATGCTTGAATATGCCGAGCAGCAGGGGAATATGGAAGTGCTGATCGAGGAGATGGCTCATTTGTTTTTCTACGGAATCGGAGCAGTCGCTCAGCCGTCGGATGTATCCTAATCCTTGCCATATTGCTCCAAAGGACTGGATTTGAGATAATGCACATAGGAAATTGATAAATTAGGAGATGGTTATTTTGTCTAAGTCCCAGAAAACGCTAGCATTTATTGGTTCCTATGCGGATTCAAGCAATCCAGGCGTGTATACCTGTCAATATGGAGAAAGTAATGGAAATCTCGAAATCCTTCACGAAGTGGAGGGTTTGCAAAATCCAACGTTTCTATCCGTCGATAAGGAAAATTGGAGGCTCTACGCTATATCCGAAGGGATTAACGAAAGCGGTCAACGCTGCGGAGCAGCAAGCTCTTATGAGATTGACACAGCTTCGGGGAAATTAGCCTTTTTGAACAATGAGATCACGCTTCCAGCGACCACTTGCCATATCCAGCTTGACCATTCGAATCAAGTGATTATGGTTTCAAGCTATCACGGGGGCATGGTAGGCTTGTCGCCGGTTGTAGCGGATGGGCGCATCGGTGAAAATGCAGATATTCAGCAGCATGCAGGGGCCAGTCTTTTGGATGTCCAGGATAGACCGCGTGCTCATTCCGTTTTCTTGGATCGTACGAATACCTATGTTGGCGTTTGTGATTTAGGTTTGGATAAAATAAAGCTGTACAAGCTCGATCTTGCTGTGAAAAAGCTGCATCCTCATGGTGAAGTGTCTGTTGCTCCAGGGTCAGGACCGCGGCATTTTGCCTTTCACCCGTCCTACAAATACGGGTACGTAATCAATGAATTAGGCTCCACTGTGACAGCGTTTAGCTTCAAGGAGGAGCAGGGCGTGCTTACTGAAATCCAAACGATTTCTACGCTTCCCGAGGCGTTCGAAGGTGAAAATGCCTGCGCGGACATTCACGTATCTCCTGACGGAAAGTATCTATACGGCTCGAATCGCGGGCATGACAGCATCGTTGTGTACGCTATTGATGCGGATACGGGGAAATTGACTCCAGTCGAATATGCACCTACGCTTGGAAAACATCCGCGTAATTTTGCCATTTCACCAGACGGGGCCCATCTTTTAGTCGCTAACAAAGACTCGGATAACATTGTATCGTTCGCAAGAGATGCGGCAACTGGGAAACTCCAGCCAACCGGAAGCGTGCTGACGCTGTCTAAACCGGTATGCATCAAATTTGCAATTGTAGAATAACATGACACCGTACACGGAACGCGTTATCGAAATTATCCGTGCTATCCCTGAAGGCAAAGTGATGACCTACGGACAGATTTCGCGGCTTGCGGGAAGCCCCAGAGGAGCCCGCCAAGTGGTGCGGATTTTACATGCGATGAGCAAAAAGTATAAGCTGCCATGGCATAGAGTCGTTAATGCGAAAGGGGAAATCGCAATCCCAGATGATGAAGGATCGGAGCTGCAAAGCTTTTTACTTCAAGCAGAAGGCATTGAACTCATCGAAGATCGCTTAATCTCGCTTGAACGCTATCAGGCTCACTTGGAAGAAAATACATAAGCTGTAACATAACCAGCCTCATTTCTTGCAACAATAAGAAGTGAGGCTTTCGTATGTCAGAAGGAAACTGTAGAATCTTGTCGAAGTGTAAAGCACTAAGCTAAGCATTATCGGGGGTTATCATGAGTCAACATCAAGCGCTGCCATCATCGGTATATAATTTATTAACGATGCCGTCTAATCGCGCACAGCGGCGGTTTGCTTATATCATTGGGGCACTAGTAACCCTTATCTCTTTGTTTTCCGTGCCTTTTGTACGCATTCAGCTAGGAGAAATGGCTGCTTTTCAGCCAGCTATTTTCTCTACGGTCGTTTGCTTTGAACTCATTACCGCTTATGTGATATATAGTCAGTTCAAAATTTCCCGTTTACCTGCCGTGCTTGCCCTATTCGCAGCCTATTTGTTCTCGGCAGGAATGAGCTTAGTTTACATCCTCGCGTTCCCCCGAGTATTTGCTGACAATGGGGTGTTCAACTCGGGACCTCAGACGTCCGTTTGGTTGTATGCGCTTTGGCACCTAGGCTTTCCGCTGGCCATCCTGCTTTATTTGTGGCTAGATGCCACATATAGAAATGTGCGGTACAGTGCTCGACAAGCAAAGCTAGCCGGTTGGGCTACATTTATCGGTACAATCGTTTTGCTAGCTGTGTGTACCTTGTTTACGACGCATTACGTTGAACAGTTGCCAACTGTTTTGTCGCAAGGACAGTTGTCTCCCACGTTTGTTAAGCTTGTTGGGATCCCAATCGTTGTGCTTACGTTTATCACATTGCTGATTTTCTACATTCGGACTAAGGCTAGTACGGTAACCTCAATCTGGCTGTGCGTTGCTATCCTCGCGATGATGCTGGATGTCATCATTGTCCTTTGCGGCGGCGGACGTTTTAGTTTGGGCTGGTACGTAGCCAAGTGGAACTCCTTTGTATGCTCGAATGTTGTACTGGCCGGAATGATCTATGAGTTTTCGAAAATGTATCTGAACATGGCGGATCTTTTTAGAAAAGTAAAAGATAGCGAGTTTAGCTACAAAGTGCTTCTTGGAGAAAGTCAGCAGGCGGAGAGGACGATCTCCGAACAAAACACAATTATCGAGCAAATGCTGGAGTCCAGCCATGAAGCTATTGTCATGTGTGATACCGTAGGCAGAGTCATTTTTGCGAACCGGCGTGTGGAGCTTTTTTTTGAAAATCCGATAAACAAAGGGGATTGCTTGTCAACGTATTGCCAAGGCATGCGAACGTCAGATGCTGCATTTAACAACGTCGTTGAAGCCTATTTTAACCAAAATATACCGCCTTTTCTGAAAAGGATTTCAAGAGTATCGCTTTCCGGTGAAATGAAGCATTATGAATGCTACGTAAATCCGATAGTAGACGAGGGAGCAGACACGCTCAGGGGGCATTTATTTGGATTCAGGGACCGGACCGAGGAGGAGCGGATCGATGAAATGAAAAACGAGTTTGTCTCCATTATTTCCCATGAAATCCGAACTCCGCTGTCTTCCATTATGGGGTTTATTGAGATTTTGGCGACCCGCAGCGTCACAGAGGACAAGCGAGCCAAGTACGTGGAGACGATTCATAAAGAGTCTATGCGGTTATCCAATTTAATCAACGATTTTTTGGATTTGCAGCGATTGGATTCAGGTCGGCATGCCTTTCATTTTCAAATGTTGAACGCGGCGCATCTGATGGGCGAAATCGTAGATCAATGGCAGGGGAAAGACAATCATGAGATTGCACTGCACATCCTTGACGATAGCCCTTTTATTCATGGGGACGAAGAACGTCTGAAACAGGTTTTTCATAATCTGATCTCCAACAGCATTAAGTATTCTCCTAATGAATCGAAGATTGATGTGTATGTAGAACGTGAGAATGGCCATGTGCTCATAATAATCCAGGATTATGGACTCGGCATTCCAGCGGATGCGTTGGACAAATTATTTGCGAGATTCTATCGCGTGGATAATTCGGATCGCAGGAAAATCGGGGGCACGGGACTTGGACTTTCTATTGTCAAAGAAATTGTAGAAGCTCATCACGGTAAAGTGTTGGTGGACTCCGAACTGGGCAAGGGTTCTGTTTTCACTGTTCAATTTGATGCATATAAAGACGAGTCGCTTTCTAAATAAAATTCACGAAGAATCTGGCCTAGTGCCAGGTTCTTCTCATTTTCGCCCAAAAATTTGCAAAAAACAAGCAAAAGAGTTACAAAGTCTTTACAAGAGGAATAGACTATCTGTATCAATAGGCCATAGGACAGGAGGCATTTCGATGAATGAAAGAACCTTATATCTATTCGATGGCATTAATAAAAGCTCTGTGAAAACCATTGTCGAGCAAATCATGAAAATAAACCAATTTGATGATGACAAAGATAAGAAAGAAAAAGATTTTAAACGCGTTCCAATCGACGTTATTATTAATAGCAACGGGGGGAGCGTCTATGACGGTCTAGGCCTCATTAATGTGATTGAAAACAGTAAGACGCCTGTACACACCTACGTATATGGACTAGCTGCCAGTATGAGCTTGCTAATCGCTGTGAGTGGCCACAAAAGATATGCAGGCAGGCTTAGCACCTTCATGTATCATGCGGTTTCTACTCACATTGACGGTCATCTGGAATATTTGAAAAACCGGGTGGATGAAACACAGAGGCTGCAAAACATTTATGATGAATATCTCTTATCCAAGACGAAGCTAACACAGGATGAGATCCTTCGTGTTCAGGAGCATCAGCGAAATTGGTATATGAGTCCTGAGGAGGCTTTATCATATGGTGTGATTGATGAAATTGTATAGCAATTGGGGAGAGAAGCCTAGGGGATTCTCTTTTTCTTTGTTTTTTATCTCTTTTTGGTGTTTAATGAGAGAAAGAGAGAAGGCTGGCAGCGACAGCTGCCGTCAAGTGCAAAGGAGACCCAACTGTGTATAAAATTGTGTTTTTTGATATCGACGGTACACTTGTCAATGAGGAAAAACAGGTTCCTGCTTCAACGGTAACAGCTATTCATCAATTAAAGCAGCAAGGCATTGAACCGGTGATTGCTACCGGACGAGCCCCATATTTCATTAAGCCCTTGGCTGAGCAGCTCGGGATCGATTCCTATGTTTGTTTGAACGGGGGATATGCCGTATATCGGGGGGAGCCTCTGTACAGACGTATCATGGCCAAAAGCAGCATTGAGGCTTTGGTAAGATTGGCCGCGAAGTACAAACATTCCCTCGTATTCGAAGGGGAGCACCAGTTTTTTACGGACACGGAAGATCATCCATTCGTAACAGGATCCGTTTCTTCATTGAAGGTGGATTTGCCAGGTTATGACCCGGATTTCTGGAAAACGAATGATATTTATCAGATTTTCCTGCATTGCGAAGATACGGATGAGCATCTGTATGAAGAGCTTCAATCGGAATTTAAGCTCATTCGCTGGCATCAGCATGCCATCGATGTTTTGCCGGCAGGAGGTTCCAAAGCGCAAGGAATTGCAGCACTGCTTGAGCTCGTAGGTATTAAACCGGAAGAAGCGGTTGCATTTGGTGATGGCTTGAATGATATGGAAATGCTTTCCTTTGTTGGCATGGGCATCGCAATGGGGAACTCCCACAAGGATTTGCTTCCTTATGCTGATCATGTGACAACACACGTGGATGAAGATGGCGTTCGTAACGGACTTATAACAGCAGGATTGCTCTAACATCGAAAGAACAAGATCAGGGTGAAAACATATGAGAATAGCTTTTTTTGATTCAGGAATAGGCGGAATTTCCGTTCTACACGAAGCCATGAAGCAGTTGCCTCATGAGGATTTTCTTTACTTTGCGGATACGCTCCACGTGCCTTACGGGACGAAATCCAAGGATGAGGTCCTTTCTTTTGTGAAAAAAGCGGTGTATACCATCAGCAAGGAAGAGGTTAGTGCGCTTGTTATTGCTTGCAATACGGCTACGAGCATTGCTATCACTGAACTTCGCACCATATACGAAATGCCAATTATCGGCATGGAACCTGCGGTAAAGCCGGCGATTGCCATGAACCGCTCATCGGGCAAAAGAGTGCTTGTGCTCGCGACGCCGTTAACGCTCAAAGAGTCCAAGTATCGAGAACTTGTTTCCCGTGTCGATGATATGGGAATGGTGGATTCGCTGCCGATGCCGGAACTAGTCCAATTCTGTGAGCAATTAAATGTGGATAGCCAGCAAATCGTCGATTATTTCCATGCTCAATTAGCATCGTTCGATCTGAACATGTATGGTACGGTTGTTCTAGGATGTACGCATTTTCCTTTTTTTCGGCGTGTATTGAAAAGGGTTTTACCGGATCATATCCAGATTGTTGATGGAAGCGCAGGGACGGTGAACCGGCTGACGCAGCTGCTAGGCGATCAAGATCAACTGCTTGGTAAAGGACATTCCGATCTGAAATGGATGTGCTCGGATGCAGATCCAATGTACCTGGAGAAAATGCGGAAAGCGTTGCAGCTTTTTGAGGTAGTTGGGGTATAAGAGTTGAGTATGAGAACCCGAAAAGGGGCTGTCTTTAAGTAGATATATCTACTTAAAGACAGCCCCTTTTCGGGCTAACTAACTACACGCGAATCTCAAGCAGTTCGTAAGAAATAACACCCATTGGCGCATTTACGCTGATTGTATCGCCAACTTTTTTATTCATAAGTGAAACGCCTAGCGGGCTTTCGTAGGAAATTTTATTTTCATTGACATTCGCTTCCGAAGTACCAACGATTTTGTACTCAATTTTCTCGGCGAATTCTACATCATTAAGCACGACTGTCGATCCTACTTGGACTTTGGACGCATCAAGATTCGTTACAACACGTGCTTTCTTTAACATTCTTTCGATCGTCAAAACTCTGGTTTCCATGAAGCCCTGTTCTTCTTTGGCCGAATGGTATTCGCTGTTCTCTTTCAGATCACCGTAGCTAATGGCAGTTTTAATACGGCTTGCCAATTCTTTGCGTTTAACGGTTTTTAGTTCCTCAAGCTCAAGTTCTAAACTGCGTAATCCTTCGGGAGTTAGAATAATTTCGTCATTGGACATTTTTACAGCTCCTCATGTATTCGATACTTGTTATAGTACTAAAGTAGCGAGGTCAAGTAAAGTAATCGTAAAAAAGTAACTTTTAAGCAGGGGAGCGGGGAGGCCGTATAAAGTGTGGGATGAGCAGGTGCAAGGGTGTGAACGGCTAGCGGTGTCTTGAATTCAGCGTTATTGAGGTGTTTGGTGGGGAGGTTCGATCTTACAGCAGAGCCAAGTCGGCTTGCAGCCAAATTGGAGGAACTGCGGTCCGTTATTTCGACGAATAGCGGTGTTTTAGTGGTTTGGGGGAACTACAGGGCGTTATTTCTTTACATTTGGCTGAATGATAGCCAAAAGTGAAGAAATAGCATCCTCTAGTTCCCTACGCACGTAATAGGGCGTATTTCTGTAGAAATAGCGCCCTGTAGTTCCGCCGTAGAGTTCCATCCTGTTTCTTGGCATTTTCCCCTATCTTACCAATGGTTTAAAAACCTCAACATTAATTGATAGACAAGGCTTTCCTATCCTACTATACTACTGAAAGAGACATATATTTTCGGATAGTGTCGAAAAAAGGTTTACATAGTGTCAACTTTGTAATATCCATTTTACAACATATAGAAAGTGTGAACATCTTCATGAGAATAAACTCCAAAGTCATCTACATCACCTTAATTATCGTTATCCTGTTGCTGGTGACGAATAATACCTCTTATTATTGGTATACCAAATCACTGTTAACAGAAGCATTATCGATGAGGATGGAGTCGACAGCCAACCAAATACGAACTTCCATTGAACTGTCAGAGGAAGGTTCCTTCTTCGTGGAAGATTTAGTTGGAGAGAAGCTGCGCTCTGTCGCTCTTTTCGCCGCGAACAAGCTTGATCCAGATGTTGATAAAGTATCCAATGAACAATTGGTTCAGCTAGCCAAACAAGCGGGGGTCGATGGTTTTTCACTGATGAAGCGCAGTGGTGTTGGAAACGATATCATGGTTAGCAAGTCATCGGAACCCAAAGAACTTCAAATCAAAAGCACGATTCCTTTCGGCTACTGGTTTACCGCTTTCGATCAATTGATGACGAACCACCAGGTCACCATTCCTGAAGGTCAGAAGCTGCCTAATTTCTGGTCAGGCATTTACGAGGTTCCAGCTTCAGGGTCAAGTAATGTCAGTAAATTTGGTTATTATTACGATGGTTCAACCAATTATATTATCTGTGTGTTTGTGAATGCGGATAAAATTCAGCGTTTTAAAGAAATTGTAGGAGCCGATACGGTTGTAAAGAAAACGCTTGCTGCAAATCAGGATATTTTGGAAATTTCGGGTCTGCACGGGGTTACGTTTGGTACAAAGCCAATTGAGTACAAAGGCAGTGACGGCGCATCTTTCATATCGGTGTATGATCGGCCGCTGCTGTTTGGTTCGTACAACATCTCCAATGACAAAGATTTGAAATATTATAAAGAGTCCATTGAAAATAATAAACCGGTCAGCGTTGTTGAAAGTTGGAATGGTAAGCCGATTCTCAAAACGTTTGTCTACGTTCCCGTTAAGAACAAACTGACCGAAATCCAACGAGAAGTACCCTACGTCATCTCAATTACGTCGGATTATCAGACGATTCAAGACACTTTAAACAAACAGCTCGTTCAGCTTATGCTTATCGTTGTTCTGTTTACCGTCTGCAGCTGCATCTTTATTTATTTTGTATTCCGGTTTATTACCAAAAGCCGTGAAACCGCGGTTCAATCCACGCAAGAAATGTACATTCAAAATGTGGATTTGATGTTTGCTACGATACGCAGTCAGCGGCATGACTTTTTAAATCATGTGCAGACCATGTATGCGCTGCTTGCGAATGGCAAAAAGGAAGACCAGATGAAGTATATGAAAGAGTTGCTGGAAGAAATCAACGAAGTGAACGATATTATTCGTATTGGCCATCCAGCGATCGCAGCTTTGATCCAAGCGAAGTTTGCGCTTGCTATGCGGACGAAAATTGATTTTCATTATGAATTTACGGGACTTGATGGCTTAGCTTTAGGGGTAAAATCCGTGGATCTCGTGAAAATTATCGGAAATTTGATTGATAATGCTTTTGACGAGGTTAATAAATTCCCGCCAGGCGAACGCGAGGTTATTGTGAACGGATGGTCAGAGTCGAATCAAGTGACGATATCAGTCTCCAATCCCGTACTTCCGGATTTCCAAGTAGAGGACTACAATCAAATGTTTACGATCGGCTACAGCACCAAGGGTGATGGCGAGCATCAAGGTTTAGGTTTGTCAGTCGTAAAGGAGCGAATTGAGCACTACAAAGGGACGATCGAAGTGTGTGTAGAAGATGGATGGATTTGCTTTAAAATATCAATACCAATGCAGTAAACATAAAGCCCCTTCCTTTCTGTTTAGGCAGAGAGGAAGGAGCTTTTTTATAAGATGGGGTACACATAAAGCATAAAAGGGATCAGCAAGGTGATTGCCAGAAGCAACCAACGGAATACGGTTTCACTCGCAGATCCCGTATCAATGGCGATGAATTTCGGCAGCAGACGGATTTTCATAGGGAGCGGCCAAAATAATTGGATGCCCCGCTCATTGAGCAAATCAATAAGGGGATGCGATGCGTAAGCCACGGTGAAGACCCAGAAGTACAAGGGTGACATCGGCAATGAGATCATCATTAGTAAAAGTATAAAGATAATAGAGTGGGTTAGCGTCCGATGGCGCACCTTCAGGATTCGAAGCAGGGCTGATAACGGGAATAGAACTTTGGCCATCGTTGAGCCCGGCTTATCGACATCAGCCAGCGTCCCTGCCAGGCAGCCCAGCAAAAGGGCTCCAGCCGTGTCCCATGAAAAAAAACTTACATCTTGGTAAGCGAGTACGAGTTCTGCCGATATGAATCCGGCAATACTGTGTGTTTTTTGCAGCATAAATTAACCCCTAAGTCTATTTTATTTATAACTGTATAGTATTCGGAGCTGAAACGATTTTTAAGTCGGAATTCGAGATTAGGGTGTCTGGAACTAGGAGTAGTTACCTACCATGAGTCAATAAAGTGGGTCTAAGTAGTCTACGAGCACTTTTTGAATATAGTTTTATACGTTATAATAGACATATAGTTGAAATAGTGAAGGAGCTAACTCCGATGCCAGTCTTTAATGCCATAGAAACAATCGTCGTTAATATGTTTGATGAGTTTCAGAAAAAATACGAATTGAAATGCGATTGCAATAAGTGTAAAGATGATATGCTAGCTTTGGTGTTAAACAAAATCCCGCCTAGATATACGTCAAGTGAAAAGGGAGCTTTGTTTGTTAAAGGCTTGTACATAAGTCCGCAGCTGCAGTCCGATGTCATGCGTGAATTAATGGAAGCTGCGAATATTGTCGCTGATCATCAACATCATGAAGTCTAGCAACAATGTTGAATAAAGAGCTAGTCTCCATTCCAGGAGGCTGGCTTTTTTATATAGCATGTCATTCGACAATATAGTATAATTATCGACGAGTTTCGTATATTTCGAACATAATTCGTTAACATTTGTCGGGCGAAAAAATACTTTGACTAAATCCGAGTTATTTAGTAGGATATACAAAAGGTGTTGTACCTAACATATTTTCATCAAGGGGAGAGATACACATGAAAAAAGCTTTAATTTCTATGTTTGCAGTTACAATATTGTTAACAGGCTGTGCAACTGCAAAGACAGACACAGCAGCAACCGGTGCTGAAGCAACGAAAGCAGCTACAGCTAAGTCAGATAAGAAAGTCATCCTTATTACGCCAGAGAAGATTGGTTTGAACCCATTTTTCGCGCAAGAAGATGAAGGTGTTAAAAAAGCGGGTCAAGAGTTTGGCGTTACGGTTAAAACGGTAGAATCCACAGACGCAAGCGCTATTGAACAAAATTTACGCGCTGCTGTTGCTGATAACTATGATCTCATCATTACAAGCTCTTTCGAGTCCGAAGATGCACTTAAGAAAGTAGCCGCTGAGAATCCTAAGAAATCTTTTGCAATTATTGATACGGTTGTTGATCTTCCGAACGTTCGAAGTGTAGTTTTCCGTGAGCATGAAGCTTCCTACTTGCTAGGTGCAGCTGCTGGTCTTGCTACTAAGAAGAATGTCGTAGGTATGGTAGCGGCACTTGATATCCCGCTCATTAAGAAGTTCACTGTTGGCTTCCAAGAAGGTCTGAAGGCAACGAATCCTAATGCCAAATTCATCGTTAACTATGTAGGCAGCTTCACTGATCCAGCCAAAGCTAAAGAATTAGCGTTAACGCAATTCTCACAAGGTGCAGATTTCATTGCTGCCGCTTCTGCTGTTGGTGATCTAGGCGTGTTCGAAGCTGCGAAAGAAAAAGGCTTCTTCACTTCCGGACAAGATATCGACCGTACAGTAACGGATCCACAGCATATCGTCCTTTCTCAATTAAAAGGAACAGATGCTGTTGCCTACCAAACAGTGAAAGATTTCGTAAACGGCACGTTTAAATTCGGTTCCGTTGATTACGGTTTGAAAGAAGACGGCGTTGGTCTTACATTCGTGACTAAAGAGAGCAAATCTGCGCTTAGTCCTTTCATTGGACAAGACGTCGTTACGAAAGTTAAAGCGATTCGCGATGATATCGTTTCCGGCAAAGTAAAAGTTGAGAATCCAGTTAAATAATTAGCACGATCATTTCATATTGACCTTGGGAACTGTTTACGGAGACGTAAACAGTTTCCTCATGTCTAGACAGAGGAGCGAAAAACCGTTATGCTGCTTCAAATGCGTCAAATTACGAAAACATATGGCAATTTAACAGCGAATTCAAATGTTGATTTTTCGCTGCGTCAAGGTGAGATTCATGCATTAGTCGGGGAAAATGGAGCTGGGAAAACAACGCTAATGCGTATTTTGTACGGCATGGAGCAGCCGACGGCAGGCAGCATTCTTTTGAATGGCAAAGAAGTGGCTTTCACGAATCCTACGGATGCGATCCGTCATCGAATCGGCATGGTGCACCAACATTTCATGCTCTTTCCTTCTTTTACAGTCGCCGAAAATATCGTTATTGGTAATGAACCAAAGTCAGGGCTCAAATTTGACCGCAATAAGGCTGTCAAGCAAGTAGAAGCATTGTGCGAGCAGTATCGCTTGCCGATTGATCCGTATAAGAAAGTGGCGGATATCCCGCTTGGCATGCAGCAGCGTGTGGAAATTTTGAAGGTCCTGTATCAGGGTGCGGACATTATTATTTTGGATGAGCCTACTGGGGTGCTGACGCCGCTTGAAGCGAAGGAACTTCTCGTTATTATGAGAAACTTAGCCAACCAAGGGAAGAGCTTTATTATCATCACACACAAACTTCATGAGGTGATGGAAATTGCTGACCGGGTTACCGTCCTTCGTGACGGGAAAGTTACCGGGGAGCTGGATGCAGGGGCAACTAATGTAGAGGAATTGTCCAAGCTAATGGTGGGCAGGGACCTGCTGCCAACGACCAAAAGCGATGTGAAACTGGGTGATACCGTTCTCCAGGTCAAAGATGTTTCGATTATGGGGGACAAAGGCAAACCCGTACTGGATCAGGTCAGCTTTCAGGTCAAGGCTGGGGAGATCGTTGGTATCGCAGGTATTTCAGGGAATGGTCAGTCTGAGCTCATTCAAGCTATTTCTGGGCTTCAATTTATTGACCGTGGGGAAATTCGTTTGCTTGGCGACAATCTTAAAGGTCGGTCTGTGCGGGAAATCAGAGACATTGGTCTTTCGCATGTCCCGGAGGATCGTTATCAATGGGGTGCGGCCAAAGAGGGCACCGTCTTAGAAAATGGAACCATGGGTCATCATAGAACCCGCAGTCGTAAAGGCTTTTTACAAGGAAAAGAGCTGCGTCAAATGGTCAGTGGCTTCATTCAGCAATTTCAGATTAAAGCAGGCTCACAAGATGCGAAGGTGAAGTATCTATCCGGCGGTAATTTGCAAAAGCTGATCGTAGCTAGAGAAATTGCGCAGAAACAGCCATTTCTTATTGCAGCAGAACCCACCCGTGGCGTTGATATTGGAGCCATGGAGCTTATTCACGAAGAATTGCTTCGTAAACGTGACGAGCAGGGCGCAATTTTATTAATTTCCTCGGAATTAACAGAAATTCTCAAGCTTTCGGATCGTATTATTGTCATGTACGAAGGACGAATAGCTGGCGAGATTTCAGCCGAGAACGCAACGGAGGAGCAGATTAGCTTGTGGATGGCGGGAGGAGTTTCTCATGCTTAAAAGTCGTTTCCCTATAAGCGCTTGGGTCCAACCGCTGCTTGCCGTCATTATCGGATTATTGGGCGGTGCGATTGCCATTTCATTGATTGGCGGATCCGTTATTGACACCTATGCACAGATGTGGAAGGGTGCTTTCGGTAATTTCTTTTTCATTACGAATACACTAACCCGGGCGACGCCGCTGATTTTGGTTGGTTTAGGCGTATCGATCGCTTTCCGTGCAGGGTTCTTCAACATGGGATCAGAGGGACAGATGATTTTGGGCGCATTATCCAGCGCAATGATCGCGCTTTATTTACCTGGGCCAGCTCTGTTTAAATTGTTGGCTGCTATTCTCGGCGGTATCATTGCCGGCGGTATTTGGTCGGCATTTGCAGGGTGGCTGGATGCCAAGTTCAGAATGAACTTAATCATTACAACGCTGCTGATGAATTATATAGCTGCTTTGTTTGCTGGCTATATGGTCGCCTATCCTTTTAAAGATAAGACAGGATCAGCCGCTCTCGCTCAAACGATGATGATTGAGAAAGGGGTCTGGCTGCCCAAATTATTTCAAGGAATGAGTATTCACGGCGGATTTATTATTGCCATTGTACTCGCAGTTCTCCTTTATCTGTTTATTAAATATACGGTTGCCGGCTATGAAATTCGTATGTTAGGGTACAATCCTCTTTTTGCTGGATATGGAGGCGTGAATAGAGGGAAAGTAATGCTGGCCAGCATGTTTGCCAGTGGCGGCTTTGCTGGGTTAGCTGGGGCTATCGAGGTTCTCGGCATGCAGTACCGGTACACAGATGGGATGATAACGAATCCTGGTTATGCGTGGTCCGGCATTATGGCGACTCTGCTATCAGGCGCTCATCCGTTAGGCACGGCAATTGCGGCCGTTCTTCTTGCAGCTTTGCAAACCGGAGGTATGGGTGTTGAGCGGAACACGAGTATTCCATTAGAGATTTCAAGTGTTATTCAGTCTTTGCTCATCTTGTTCGTTACAGCGAAGTTCAGCTATACCCTTTGGAAACGGCGGAAAGGAGGCAAGGGCGATGCAGCATCTTCTTGATGTGTCATTATTCAGTTCAATGATTCGGATGGTAGCTCCGATCCTGCTTGCCGCATTAGGCGGGGCGATTTGTTCCAGAGTCGGCTTGTTTAACGTGGGCTTGGAAGGATTCGTGTTAGTCGGCGCCTTCTCGGCGATTGTCGGCAATTTTTACACTGGAAATGTTTTGGCAGCTGTTCTTATTGCCGTTGCGGTCACGATGCTCTTTTCATTGATTTTTGCTTATATAAGTATTCATTTGCAAGCGAATGTCATCGTGGTTGGTATTTCGTTTAATTTCCTGGCGCTGGGATTGACTGCGTTTAGCTTGCGAGCGATTTTTCATGTCAAAGGGGCTTTCTATGATAAAAATATGATCGGACTGCCGAAATGGGATATTCCGTTCATTAAAGATATTCCCATAGTCGGGGAGATTATTTCCGGGCATTCACCGCTTGTCTATTTGGCCTTTATCCTTGTATTTGTCCTTCAGTATTTTCTGTTCAAGTCTGTATTGGGATTCCGGTTGGTCGCGGTTGGTGAGAATTCAGTTGCCAGCAAAAGCATCGGAATTAAGGTGAATCGGATGCAGTACTTGGCGGTCCTCATCTGCGGACTGCTCTGTGGACTCGCAGGTGCCCAGCTCTCCCTAGGACAAGTTACGATGTTTACGGAAGGGATGACAGCTGGAAGAGGATTTATTGCTCTTGTAGCAACGATGTTAGGCCAAGCTAATCCGATTGGCGTCATGGCTTCCAGCTTGCTTTTCGGCTTGATGGATGCGTTTAGTATCCGATTGCAGGGCTTCTCATTGCCCACCCATTTTACACAAATGCTGCCCTACGTTGTGACATTGCTGGCGATGCTTTTCTTCCGGAGAAGCAATTATTTGGCTGATGCGCAGAAGGCGAATGGCAGTTCCCGATAAGGAATTAACGGAGGATGACAGATGCATAAAGATAGCAAAGCAGAGCGCATCAAGCGCATGAATATTCCTGCTGTAGATGTTCCCCTGGAGATTGCAGACAGAGTTCCGCCTGGACAGGCTGTCACAGAGAGATTTCCGATTCTTCACGAAGGTGAAGTGCCGAAGTATGATATGTCCACGTGGTCGTTACGTGTGTTTGGCGAGGTTGCGGAGGAGAAATCGTTTAGCTACGAAGAACTGCTCGCGTTACCTCGAACGCAAATCGTTTGTGATATTCACTGCGTAACGCGTTGGTCCAAGCTGGATACGGTTTGGGAAGGCGTACTCTTTCGAGATTTCCTTAAGCTGATCAACGTTAAGCCAGAGGGCAAGTACGTCATGCTGCACGCAGATAATGAGTATGAAACGAATGTTCCACTCGAAGACCTCATGGGAGATCATATTTTGCTTGCCATGAGCTATGACGGCAAACCGCTTACACCTAAGCATGGTTGGCCGCTTCGTCTTGTAGTACCGCATTTATATTTCTGGAAAAGCGCCAAATGGATTCAGGGCATCGAATTCATGAAGGAAGACCGTGAAGGATTCTGGGAGCGCAATGGTTTCCATCATGTAGCAGACCCGTTTGAAGAACAGCGATTCTCTGGGGAAGCTATTCCGATTCCGGAAGACGAGTGGGTCAGAAAGGAGTTCGATTAAATTGAAATTATCCATTTTACAGGTGAATACAGAGGATTTAAGTCCATACGCGATCGTCTGCGGGGATCCATTCCGAGCAGAGGCGATCGCACGCAAGCTGGACAATGTTCGTGAGCTGGCTTTTAGCAGGGAATATCGAACTTTCGTCGGCGAGGCGTCTGGCGTAGCAATAACCGTTGTCAGTCATGGTGTTGGATCGCCTGGAGCTGCTGTTTGCTTTGAAGAGTTGATCAAAGGCGGCGTAAAGACGTTGATTCGCGTTGGAACAGCGGGCTCATATTCGGCAGACGTCCCTCCAGGTAGCTTGGTTGTCAGCACAGCAGCGGTTCGGGAAGACGGTTTGACCCGTCAGTTAGTACCGCTAGGTTACCCCGCTGTAGCCGATTCGGACGTTGTACGGGCACTGTTTGATGCTGCAAGCGAGACGGAAGGTCTTGTGAAAAAGGGAATTACCGTCACGTTGGATGCTTTCTTCCAAGGTGTAGAGGAATTCCCTCATCAGAAATATAAGCAGGCAGGTGCCTTGGCGGTTGAGATGGAAATCTCTGCGCTATACGTCATTGCATCGCTCCGCGGAGTGCGTGCAGGTGCGATAGTGGCGTTGGATGGTTACGCAGATGCGGATCTGAGAGAAGTCTATGATCCGCACACGGATGTGGTTTCTGTTGCGGTTGAGCGGGAGATTGAAGCTGCCATACGTGCCATTGTCAAACTGAACCAATAGCAGGCGTGGAATAGAAGAGAGGTCAATCAGCGTGTGCTGGTTGACCTCTTTGTATATTGCAACTACTGCATCTAAATTGTCGGATGCGTACGAAAGCCGCAGGATTTGATGGAAATAGCGGTAGCAGGAACAATCGGCGTTAATGTAAGTAACCAATCTATGCAGAAGGCTAGTCGCCAACCGCTTGTTTCCCAATCACCAAGTCTCCATGACGAAACTCAACTGAATTAGCTGGAAAATCTACCGTTAATCGGAGCTGCTTCAATCCCAGGGAAGGAATAGCAGTAGAAACTACATCTAAATCGACGGATGCGTAGGAAAGTCGCAGGATTTGATGGAAATAGCGGTAGAAATTCCATTTAATTAGAATAAAGTGGATCATTTGCGTAAAATAGCAGGAACAATCGGCGTTAATCCAAGTAAGCAGTCTATGAAGTAGCCTAAATTGCAGTTGCCAACCTCTCATTCACGGAGTTTCCCGTCGCAAGCGTCTCATTCATTCAGTTTTCGTCGTCAGCCTCTCATTCACCTAGTGCTCGTTGCCAACCTCTCATTCACCCAGTCACCGCGCTCGGCTGAAGCAGCAATTTTCATTGCCGCCTTCACCACTCCACAATGCCGCTATCAATTCACTTATCTGCGGTTAACGTCAAAAATGTGCTTGAACTGATTAAACTTATCCACCGCTTGCGCACGGGATTTGACGCCTAGTTTCTCGTAAATTTTGCGAACATAGTTATCGACAGTGCGTTTACTCATATGTACTTCATCAGCCATCTGTTCATTAGTTAAGCCTTGAACAATCATCGTCATCATATTCACTTCATCATCATCCAATAAATCCGTCTGATGCAAATTTCCGCTCGATACTCTCATTTTGTGAAAAACAGGAACCGGTACAACCGTAAAGTTCTCCATCAAAAGGGTTACTAAGCTCTTGATGAGCGTTCCGCTGGACTCTTTTGAGATTACCGCGCTAACCTCCAGCCCAATCAAATGGTTATAGAGATGAGATAATTCGATGCCAGAGAAGATTACGAGATGTGTCGTGGGATATTTTCCTTTGATAATTTTGGCAACTTCATCACCGTACTGGTCTGGCAAATTAAAGTCTAGAAATACAATATCTGGTACATGCAAATCCATGAGTTCTAAGCATTGTTTGGCCGTACCTGCAATACCAACAATTTGCACGCCATCAATTTGCTTCAAAGTACTGGACGTTGCCTCAGCCATTAAAGGGTGATCATCTACGATTAAAATTTTTGATTGCTTGTTCATGCAGTACTTCCTTCCTGTGTAGGTATGGGAATCCGAATGGTGAGCTCAACGCCGCTTCCCTTATCTGACAGAAGCTCTAGATGTCCACTCAAATGTAAAACTCGGCTTTTCATCTGTTCTAATCCAAAGCCAGAGTTAGCAATTG
Source organism: Paenibacillus sp. J22R160 (assembly GCF_059692135.1). Taxonomy (NCBI): domain Bacteria; kingdom Bacillati; phylum Bacillota; class Bacilli; order Caryophanales; family Paenibacillaceae; genus Paenibacillus; species Paenibacillus sp. J22R160. Next base: position 66,162 of record NZ_JCAUAU010000010.1, read on the forward strand.
TTCGAAGTCTTTTGTCCTTGGCGAGGGCTTGTCGATCTAAGCCAACCCCATCATCCTTGTAAAATAAACACAAGTAATTCTCAATGACAGTCAATTTAATGATGACTTTAGAAGCATTTGAATGCTTCTTGGCATTGTGCATAAGCTCTTGAAAGATACGGAAAATGTGCTTCTTAATATCGATATCGAGCCTTTCAATAATCAAATCCCCTTCAACATGGAATTGGGTTTCATATTCGTTTAACCCGATATCCAGGTCCAATGTTGCTTGTATGGTTTGAATTAGTCCAATATTTTGAAGCAGATGCGGATTTAATTCAAAGCAGCTTTGACGCAAGCTTTCATTGACCAAATCCAAATGCTTGATAGCTTGAACCACCTGCTGTTGATCCTCGTTATTATCGATAAAAGAAATTAATCTTCTACGAACTAGTAAAATGTCCTGCATGGTCGTGTCATGCAGATCCGTAGCAATTCTATATCTTTCTTGTTCCTGTAATTCAAAAAGCGATTTGCGAAGCCAAACAACGTCCTGACCGGCTTCCTCATTAGGAATTTGAGAAGCTAAATCATGCAATTTGACCGTTAACTTGCGGATCAGATATATATTTTCTAAGCTTACTGCTAAATAAGAAATGATCAGACTTAGCCATTGACGTTCCTCTAGACTCAGCAGTGTGTTGGTCTTTTTCCTCGCAGTGACTAAATAACAGGAATACTCTTCGTTTTGATTAATTACAAAAATGGAGTACTTCGAGTCATCCAACCGATTTTCACGCAGATATTGTTCGATTTCTTTTAAATCCAAGACTCCCTCGCCAATGGTTTCCATCGAATGCGGATATTGAAAAACGATGGCTCCGCCGTAGACGTTGAGTGTACTTACGATATCTACCAGAATGATATCTTTTAATTCACGAAAACTCGTAATTGTCCTTAAGTTTCTTGCAATTTTCTTAAGTGCAAGCTGCAAGTAAAACTTTTTGGGAAACATGATGGCATCCAGTTTTGTAACAAAATATTCAAGGACATAAAGCAAGAAGGAGATGGTTGTTAGTATAAATAAAAAGCTTAACGACATGTTTTTCACAGTGACTTCCTTACCGAAAATCAGGGCAATCATGAGAACGATTAGTGCGCTTGGCACCATCGAAATAAGCGTCGTATACACAATCCGGCGAAGCAAGATATGGATATCAAACAATTGCTTGGTTACAATCATATAAGTAAACGATAATGGAAATAACACGACAAAATAGCCGGTGTACAGCGATTTAACGAGCGGCGCTCCCGTAAACAATATAGGCAGGAAGGATAGAAAAGCTAATGGTGCGGTCGAAATGAAGAGTGCGAACCAGACAAGCTTGATGATGGCCTGAATGGATGAATTCTCCCGCCGATATTTGAAAAACACATAAAATAGTAATCCGATATTCAGTAAAAAACCACACAAAAATAAAAGTAGGACACAACGATAGTCTAGTATATAAAACTTGTATGTGTCCAGCGGCGTGAAATAGATGCATCTTCCAAAGAAACTAAGGAGCATAAAGCTATAGACATATTTCAAATAAGTAGTCGGCAGTGTGACACCACTCTTCTCTTTGAAAAACAGCGTTAGAAAATGAACGAAAACAAACGGCATGATCATCACAAGATTACTGATCAGCACTTTCGCCAAACTATCTCCGCGAGCGGAGGGGGGGATGCACATGAAAATGATGCCTACAATGAGAAAAACGAGAGATAGCAGACGAGCTGACTTGGAGTGGGGAATTTTCCACAAGATCATAAATGAAATACACAGACAAATAATCTCTCCAAACAAAGAAATGAAGTCGAAGGCTGGTTGAACGATCTCTTGCAGCGAAATCGTTGCTTGCTGGCCATTCCTCGCGAAAGTAATCGTATCGGCTTGCTCAATCGTGGCCCATTTTCGGATAATTTTATTTTGGTTAGGGTCTTTTCCGTTCACATAGATAATCTCGTCCCCAACCTGAAGCCCCAGATCTAACCGGATTTGTTCAATTTGAAATGATTTGATATGCCATTCCATATGTTCATTTCTTTGTAATTGAATCCCGAAAAACGTGTGCTGGAACGTGACGAATAAAAACCAAATCTGCAAACCTACTAGACAAAATGATAGAAGAATTTTATATAATTTGTGATTCAACCACTATATCTTCCTCTCAATCACTGCTATAATAGCAGTTGTTACTTAACTTAGGTCAATTAGGGGGTATGTGTATGATTAGTGCAACATGGTCACCAGATTTATCAACAACAGTTGCTTCTTTGAAAAAGTTGGGTTTGAGCGAGAGATTATCTGCACTTCAAGGTCTGACTGGTGTTTCAGCTTCCGAAAAACAGGCAATTATGAAAACGTTTACCAATTCTAGGAAAAACGAACCGAAAGAAGAATTTTGGTTTTAATTAAAGTACACCGTTACTTGATTTTACCAAATCTCTCAAAAAGATTGCAATTAGATTTTTAAAATCTAGCTGCAATCTTTTTTTTGCGCAAAAAAATGTGCGTTTTTTTGAGAGTTAGAGGTGCATTTACGAAAATAATTATTGCGCTGTTATTCCGAGCGCTTCGATATATGATGTAAGTAGGTAATTTTCCAAAATCATCTAAATAAGGAGGGATTTCATAATGAATAACGAACAGTTTGAATTTATGTTTGATACGGTGTTAACGGATGTTGTAAAACAAACCTACAGCACGCTTTCCCTGCCCTCAAAAGAACAAATCCAAATTTCCATGAAAAAGATGATGGATATCATCGAAGCGAATCATCGGTGGAATACAGGGAATGAGCGATAGGAAGATGAATCGGTGGAGTACTTACGAACCTTTGGCTGCTGAGCTGGATGGTAAACAAATCGCCGACCTCGTCGTAACAGGCCATGCCCATTCCCGCTTTGGCGAGCGCGTTACGCATGAAAAAGCGAATCTCGAAGAGGTTAACTTATTTGTACGGAAGAAGCTTGAAGACGAGCGAATTAAACCCAGTGACCTCAACGAACCGACGATGTTTATCATTGATGATGATGTAGAGATGGTTGCTGAATTTGAGCTGATGGAAGAAAATGAGCTTCAAGATGGCCATTCGCGATATAAAATGATCGTCGTTACCTTTTTGGGGCGGTTGTCTGCTAACAGTGAATATACGGATTTACATTCTTAATATATAAATTTCAAATATGGTTGGACAGAGCAATTCTGTCTGATCATTTTTTGCTTTATGAGGACTTTTGAACTAAATTAATGTTGATTAAGAATTGAACGTATGGGAACATAAGCTGACCCGCGAACAGCTCAAAATAGCCCAGGAAATCGCAGATTCGGCAGATGCGCTAAGCGGGCTCACAGACGAAATGCGAAAGTCTATCGAACAAATCAAAGTATAATTGGTCATAAAGTTGGATGGGGAAACAGCCTCTCGATATGAGAGGCCGTTTTGTTTTATTGGTAGTTCTACTGGCTTTCCTTGCTCACCCAAAACGTCACATTGTCGCCTTGCAGTCCTTTTGCCCCAGGTTGCGGGTCTTGCTTAAAGACCGTACCATTGGGAGAAGTGCTTGCTTCAATGACATATTCATAATGCAGTCCCAAAGCTAAGGCTTGTTGTTCGGCATCAGCAAGTGTTTTCCCAACCAAATTGGGGATCTCTATCTCCACCGGCTGCTTATTGGTATCCCCGCCAGATTTCGTTGGGACAGGCGTGGGGGTGGGGCTGCTCAACTGTGGAGTCGGGGTAGCGGTTTGCGCTGGTGTGTTGACAACAGGCTCCTTCTTCTCTGAGGAAGGCCAAAGAATCCAACCTGCAATAGCTACAACGAGAACGGCAGATGCTCCGATGCCAACTTTACGTAACCGGCTCCCTGTGTAACTTTGCTCAGTCTCTTCTTCGTGATCCGTATCCTCCTGCTCCTCGTGCGCGACCACCTGCGCCTTCTGGGATCGGGATGGACGCTGAATGGGCATGGCTAAAGCTTCTTCCTTATAGCTCGATGGCTGTAAGCTGCGCATGCCAAATACGAAGGAGGACAAGGAGGCTTGACCTTGACAGATGAGCTTCACAAGCTTAACGAGAGCAGCTTTCTGCTCGGGAGTCGCAGAGGGGATAGGAGTACGCTCTAACTGCGTATGTATCACTTCAAACGGGGTTGTACTCGGCTGCGTACCGCTAAACAGCTGGAGCATTAAGCGGCAGAGCCCAATAGCGCCTTGTGTCTGAGCATCCCCCTCGTCCCAATAATTGATAACGGTAAGCTTATTATGATCGTCTAACCATAGGTTTTCGGCGGCAACGGAAAATCCTGTAATCCGCTCCTCTAAGGCGTCAAGCAAGGAGACACCCAGATCTGCGATCATGGCGATTATTTGATGGAACGTCCACGGTTTTTTATTGATTAGGCGAGAAAATAAAGATCCTGGCTTAGCTTGTAAAATAATGGTTACAGAATCTTCTTCTACGGAAGTGTCTAGAATATGCTGAAAGCCGTCATGGATGAAAGCGGCCTTATGATGAAGCGTTCGCATATAATCTGCGCCAATCTGGCCTGGAACAAGTTTTATGTTAAAAAGAAGAACTTTACGAGTCAGAAATACATCTTCTCCATCATGAAGAGTGCCCTGAGGTAAACTGATGATCCGGGTTCCCGGTATATATCGTGTACCCATCTTGTTATGCATGGAATATCCATCCTCTCTTGATGGCATCATTTGAGCATTGCCTATATTATATATGATTCGTTGAGATATAGGAATTTTGGTAGTTTATTCACAAAAACAACCATGGAAACCCGAATTTTTTTAAGTGATTTATCAAGATTGTTCGGAATACGTGGGGTGAAAATAGGAGTAAGGTCGAGTTAAGATTTAGAGGTGAAGCTGATACTTCATTGACTTTACTCTACACCTTTTTGCCTAGTTTTGGAACAAGGCTTGAGCAAATAAAACGAGAATTTTATAATTCTTAGCATGTCTAGGCTACAATAATTTACAAAAAAATTACAAGACCCAATTTAACTGGAAAATGTTATCGTTTTTCAGTTTTTTCCTGTTTCTATTGAACTAAAAGTCTATGATTCAAATTGCCTAGATGGTATGATAGCTTACAGATGATTTTACAATATGATCCAAATCGAGGGGGAATTATGGTGAAAAAAGTCGCAATTTTGGGTGGCGGCGTCGCTGGTATGAGCGCAGCGCATGAATTAATTACAAGAGGTTACGAGGTGTCTGTCTATGAGTTTAAGACTATACCTGGTGGTAAAGCGAGAAGCATGCCTTTTGTAGGAAGCGGAGTCGACGGGAGAAGAGACCTGCCAGGTGAACATGGCTTCCGATTGTTTCCACGTTTTTACAGACATGTTATTGATACTTTACAACAAATTCCCTATGAAAACGGTACCGTATATGATAATTTAATGGAAGTGACGAGGCTGGACATTGCGACTTTTACGGCACCATTGCTTCCATTGCTCGCGAAGATTGAATTCAGTCTTGACAACTTCCTAGTTGTTGTCCGAGATCTTTTCGATAATAATCTAGGATTGACGATGGACGATATGGAGCAGTATGGACGTAAGCTATGGCAAGTCATGACTTCCTGCGATGAGCGTATCCGCGAGGAATATAACCTGATCGATTGGTGGACATTCATTGAGGCCGAACAGCAATCCCCTGCTTTTCAAAAAATATTCGCGGGTTTCACCAAAACCCTTGTTGCTTGCCAGTCCAAGATTGCCAACACGCAAACGGTAGGTCCTGTAGCCGCACAGATGACACTGGACATTACGACGCCTGGGACAAGCTTTGTTCGACTATTGAACGGTCCCACCAATGACAAATGGGTGAATCCTTGGTTATCCTTTTTAACAGAAAAGGGTGTTGACTATCACTTGGCTGCTAAAGTAGAGAGCATTGAGTGTGTCGATGGTGTCATTCGCAGCGCGAAGGTAACGGAGAACGGAGAAACTTTTGACGTTGAAGCGGATTACTACATTGCAGCATTCCCAGTAGAAGTGATGGGGAAATTCATTACTAATTCGATGCTAGAAGCAGACCCAACACTTGCGGGTGTTCAGAAGTTGGTTGATTCTGTAGCGTGGATGAACGGGATCCAGTATTATTTGAAGAAGGATGTTACAATTACTCATGGTCATGTTATCTATTTGGATGCTCCATGGTCGCTCACTTCTGTTTCACAGAAACAATTCTGGCCTGATGTTCATCTGAGCGAGTATGGCGATGGCACCGTTGAAGGCATTTTGTCTGTAGATATTTCCGATTGGGATACGCCAGGGATTCTATACGGTAAGCCAGCCACGCTTTGTACGGCTGAAGAGATCAAAGAGGAAGTCTGGGCACAGATGAAGAAAAGCTTGAATGTGGATGGAGCCGTTATTTTGGAAGACGAAGTCCTGCATTCCTGGTTCCTGGATACCGATATACAATTTGATAATCCTGAACATGCTTGCACGAATATGGAGCCACTGCTTATTAACCGTGTAGGGACTTGGGATGACCGTCCAGAAGCTTATACGGCTATTCCGAATTTGTTCTTAGCAGCTGATTACGTTCGTACGAATACGAACCTTGCGACGATGGAAGGCGCCAATGAAGCAGCGCGACGTGCGGTGAATGCGATTCTGGAACGGGACGGTTCGAAGGAAAAGCCATGTCAAATATGGGAAATGTACACCTTTGAGCTGGGGCACCTTGATATATTGAAGCCTTATCATGTACATGATAAGCACCGTTTTGAGAAAGGACTTCCTTGGGACGGCAAGATTTTAGGTTGGTAATACGTAGCAGATAATACATATCCCAGGCCAACGCGCTCCTTGATTGTTAAGGGGCGTTTGTCTGTGGAAGTACCTGGCAGCAAGGTTTACTAGGAGGATTTTATGTTAATTTTGCCGGAATATGAGTTGATCAGACAGATTTATCAAGGCGACCGGACCGTGCTGTTCCGTGCCATCCATAAGCCGACTATGGAAAAAGTAATTATCAAAACCCTTCGGTCGGATTTTCCGGTTTCTGCGGATGCAGCAAGACTGAAGCGAGAGTATGAAATTGGCAAAATGCTTGACATATCCGGTATTGTGAAACCGCTGGGCCTGCCAAAATATCAGAACAGCATCGCGCTTGTTTTGGAGGATTTTGACGGTGATACCTTGTCGGCTTACTTTCCTTTGTTTCGCCAGTCTCTTCAGGCTTTCTTAACGGCAGCCATTCAATTGGTCAAAATCGTTGGGAACATTCATCAGCGATACGTTATACATAAAGATATTAAGCCAAGCAACATTATTATTAATCCTGACAAAAAGATTATGAAACTAGCGGATTTCAGCATCTCCTCCTTTACTAGAGAACGCCAAGAAATGTTAGATCCTAATCAGCTTGAAGGAACACTAAGTTATATGTCCCCGGAACAAACAGGCCGAATGAATCGGATTATCGATTATCGTTCGGACTATTATTCGCTAGGGGTTACTTTTTACGAAATGCTCACGGGCCGGCTTCCTTTTCAAACAGAAGATCCGGTGGAGCTTATTCATTGCCATTTTGCAGTGACGCCAATTTCTCCCGACAATATCAGGATGGACATCCCAAAGCCGCTTTCTGAAATCGTCATGAAACTCTTGGCTAAAAATGCAGAAGACCGTTATCAAAGCGCTTACGGGATCATTCAGGACCTTGAGCATTGTCTGATGATGGTCAACGCCCCGGATGAATTCCAAGACTTTGCCATCGGTCTCTACGATATGACTGATATGTTCCAAATTCCCCAGGGGCTATACGGGCGCTCCCAGGAAATTGAAAAACTCTTGCACGTCTATTCACGCGCCATTCATGGGTCAGTGGAGGCCGTATGGGTGACGGGGGAGTCCGGTTACGGCAAATCCTTCCTCATTGCGGAGACGATGAAGATGGTTATGAAGGACAACAGTTGGTTCTTGGCGGGGCGCTTTGAACCCGGCAAACAACATGTCTCCTATCATGCGCTATCGAGAGCGCTTCGGCAGCTAGTCCGTCAGCTTCTGACGGAGAAGGATCAACAAATCGAAGAGTATCGCGTGCAATTGCTCAAGGTTCTGGGAACGAGCGGTAAAGTATTAACCGATCTAATTCCTGAGCTTGATCTGCTGATCGGCGAGCAGCCGGGCGCCAAGCAGCTTCCACCGCAAGAAACGCAAAACCGGTTGCATTTCTTATTGCAGCAGTTTCTTCTCATCTTTTGCTCGAAAGATAGACCTATCGTGCTATTTCTTGATGATTTGCAATGGGCGGATGCAGCCTCCTTGCAGTTCATTGATCTGCTTTTAAACGACTCCCAGATGAGGCATTTCCTGTTCATTGGTTCCTATCGAAGTGAACACGATACCAATTGGTTATCCTCCACGCATGTTCAACTGCTCGATAAGCTGCCAGAGCGGCTTGTTTCCGAACGCATCGTCTTGAAGGCGCTGGAAATCAGCGACGTTAAACAGCTAGTTGCTGAGTCATTGAAGACGGAAAAGCAGCAAGTTGCGGAATTGGCACAGCTGGTCTTGCAAAAAACAGGCGGCAATCCTTTTTTCGTCAAGCAATTCCTAACGGCCTTGCATGAACAAAACTTGCTTACCTATAGCTATGAAGCTAATCGCTGGATTTGGGATATGAATGAAATTCAAAAGCTGCGAATCACAGACAATCTCATGTTCCTTCTGGCAGAAAAACTGCTGCGAATGCCGTCCAGAACGCAATATTTATTGCGGCAGGCAGCTTGCTTAGGTGCAACCTTTGATTTGGAAGCGCTTGGCATTATCGCGATGACATCATTTGAAGAGGTCTTGCAGGAACTGGAGGTTTCTATCCAGACAGGCTTGATCATCCCTGTTGGTACGGATTATAAATTTTATACGGATTCGCAAGGTAATTCAGCCGCTCAAGATATTCGGTTTATGTTCGTGCATGATTCCATTCAGGAAGCTGTATATGGGTCAATCGAACAATCCAATCTGCCTGAAACGCATTTGCATATTGCGCGCAAACTGCTGGAGTTTTTACCCGAAGAACAAGTTGAGCATCGCTTATTCGATATCATCAACCATATGAATATAGGTTCCGATTTGTTGGAAGAGCGTCAAGAGCTTGTTAGTTTGCTGGAGTTTAACTTGCGAGCTGGCCGGAAAGCCAAATCTTCGAATGCCTATCGTTCTGCGCTGCAATATTACAACAAGGCTTTGGCCATGCTGAATCTGGTAGAGAATAAGGAAATGGAGGATCTCAGCTTCTCGATTCGGCTTGAGAAGTCCGAGGTGCTTTATTTGAACGGCCAAGCAGATGAGGCGGAGACCTCCTATGAGCAGCTGCTCCTGGATGCCCGTACGAACGAGCTGAAGCTCGAAGTGTATAACTTACAAGTTATTCTGTACACCAACGTTGGGAAGCAACGCAAAAGTGTCGAGGTTGGCTTAAAGGCCTTGGCTGAACAAGGAATTCGCATACCTAGTGAACCGACGGGGGCGAACATTTTTATAGCCTATATCAACCTTAAAGCGAAGATTGGGCGCAAGAATACGCTGCAGCTGTATGATTTGCCAATCATGGAAGATGAATACCGCTTCAAATTGATGAGTTTGATGATGAGTGTTGCCGTTTCTGCTTATTTCGTAAATACGAACTTATTCGTACTTTTCATGTTCATCATGACCAAGCATGCGTTGAAATACGGTAATACTCCGGTTATGGCTTACGTGTACGGCTCCTATGGATTAATCCTAGGCTCAGGCTTCGGGGATTACCAGCTAGGCTACCAGTATGGGCAGCTTGGAGACAGATTGAATGCCCGCTTCCAATCCCATCAATACCGCAGTAAAAGCCACTTTTCCTTCGGGTTGTTTGTTACCCCCTGGGTCAAGCCTCTGCGGATAAGCTTGGAGCATCTGAATGAGTCATTCAAAAGCGGAATCGAAGACGGAGATCTGGTTTTCGCAGGCTATGCGCTTACTTATCAGGTGCTGGCGAAGGATTTCCAAGGTGTGGCGCTCCCGGAAGTGCAAGAGGATCTGAACAAAAACTATCGTATTCTGGAACAGACCAACCATCATGACACCTTGCTTATGCTAGAAATGCTGCGCATGGTGATTCAGAATTTGGAAGGAAAGGCCGGAAATCCTCTGATTGTCGGCACCGATGAAGAAGCGGAAGAGCGATTTGTCCAAAAGCTGATCATCCACCCGAATCAAGTGATTTTACATGAGTATAAGGTTAAAAAAATGATGCTGTATTATTTGTTCGGTCAATACGAAGCTGCTCTAAAGACCGGCAAAGAAGCAGAACCGATGCAGTCTGTCTCTTTCGGATTGTTCCACATTCCCGAGAATTATTTCTACTATGCACTGTCCATTGCCGCTGTGTATAAGGATGCTACCGTTTTTGAGCAGAAGGTTTACGCCAAGCAGATGGGCAAAATGCAGCGCAAAATGGACAAGTGGGCAACCCACTGTCCGGAAAACTTCTCGCACCTTAGCTCCTTGATGCGTGCCGAGTGGAGCCGTGTCACGGGGAATTTCCAGAAAGCCGAGCAGGACTATGAAATGTCCATTCGGCAAGCAAGGGAGCAGGGCTTCATCCAACATGAAGCGATCGCCTGCGAGCTAGCGGGGAGGCTGTACAAAGATGCAGGCCGCGAGAAAATAGCTAAAACGTACTTCATTGATGCTTATTACGGCTACTTAAGTTGGGGAGCCAAAGCGAAAGCCGATGAGCTTAAGCTGCGCTATCCGAACTATCTAACCTCACTGAAGGAGCAGCAGGACTGGAGTACGACGAATATTAGCGACTACTCGCTGCAGGCGCTGGATTTTATGACGATTATGAATACGTCGAGGTCCTTGTCCAGTGAAGTGAATTTGGAGCAATTGATCAAACGATTGATGGAAATCGTTACGTATTCGTCAGGCGCAGAGCGAAGCATCCTTGTTTTGAAAGAGAAAGAAAGTCTGTATGTCGAGGCGGAAATGCTTGCGACGGATGGCAAGGATACCTGCACGGTGAGCTCGGTTGCTCTGGAAACAAGGGAAGATCTTCCAGCCGCTGTTATTCATTTCGTTGCGCGAACCAAGGAAGGCGTCGTGCTGGATGATGCGGCGAATAAAGGAATCTTCACCCATGATCCTTATATTCGCGCAGCCGAAGGCAGATCGATTTTCTGCGAGCCGATTCTGCATCAGGGCAATCTCGTCGGTGTCTTTTATCTGGAAAATAATTTGATTCGCAATGCCTTTACGTCGGACCGCCTTGATATTATCAAGCTGCTGTCTGCACAGGCGGCAATTTCCATTGAAAATGCCAGACTCTACAACGACTTGGAGTCAAAAGTCAAAGAGCGCACGAATGAATTAATCCTGATGGAGACTTCGAGACGCGACTTGCTTTCCAATATTTCGCATGATTTGGGTACGCCGTTGACTTCCATTCAGGGCTATGTAGAAGCGATTCTGGACGGTGTGATTCAAGAGCCCGAAGAACAAAGAAAGTATCTTTCGGTTGTGCATATGCGGATTGTCGGTATCCAGCGCTTGATTACCGATCTCTATCAGCTGAGCCGTTTGGAGACGAAGCAGTTCCATTTCCAGCTCGCGCCTACCTCATGTCAGACCATGGTGCGCCAGCTGTTTGCCAAATATGAGCTGGATTGCGCCAATGCGGGTATCACCTACACGCTGGACATGGCTAATTCGGAAGATGAAGAAATGCTGTTAACGGTTGATACGGATCGCATCGAGCAGGTGTATGCGAATATTATTTACAATGCCATTAAGTTTTCGGCCAAAGGCGGCTTCATTCATGTGCATGCGGACATCAAGGGCGATCCGCGCGAACTTGTGATCCGGGTTACCGACACAGGTGTAGGGATTAGTGAAGAAGATCTGCCGCACATTTTTGAAAGGTTCTACAAGGTTTCCAAATCACGCAGCACATCTGGCGGAAGCGGGCTTGGTCTTGCCATTGCCAAAGAGATTGTCCAATATCACGGGGGGCAGATCTGGGCTGAAAGCCGTCTAGGCAAAGGCTGCAGTATCTCGTTCTCGTTGCCTGTACACCGAATTTAATGAAAAGGGAGCTAAGATGCTTGCTGGCGCTTAGCTCCTTTGCTTTTGGGACAGCCTCTTAGGGACGAATCGTCACGCGGGTGTTAATAGGCACGAGTGAAGCCAGCTCAAGCACATCCTCGTTGTGCATTCGGATGCAGCCGTGAGAGGTGTGTTTGCCAATGGAGGAGGGGTCATTCGTGCCATGAATGCCATAATGCGGTCTGCTTAGTCCCATCCAGAAGACGCCGAAGGGTCCGCCGGGATTTGGCTGTTTATTGATAATCGTATACTCGCCTACGGGTGTTCGGGTTACCATCTTGCCGATCCCAACTGGGAAGCCGCGCACAACGCGATTGACATCAAGCAAATATAATTGGAAATCGGACAGGTCGATAATAATGCGGTAATTAGGCATGGGATATTCACCTCCGTCTATCTTATGTAGGTAGATGCGAAGCGAACAGGGCGCTTAACCTTTTTCGAAATTAAAACGGACTTGTGGTATACTGCTTTAGTTAGATATCAGAGATCAGTCATCCAAGGGAGCTACAATCATGCAATCTTTTTTACAATTCAATCCAACAAAATTATGGTTCGGCAAAGGTCAAATCGAGCAGCTAGCGCTGGAACTTGGCACTTCTGGCAAAAAGGTATTGCTCGTATTTGGCGGCGGAAGCATTAAGAACAATGGCGTTTACGAGGCTGTTAAGCAGCAGCTTGATCATATGCAAGCGGATGTGTATGAAATGTCAGGCGTCGAGCCGAACCCGCGGCTTACGACAGTGAAGAAGGGAATCGAACTGTGCCGAGAGCACGGTATTGAGCTTATTCTAGCTGTGGGTGGGGGTAGTGTGATCGACTGTGCCAAAGCGATTTCGGTAGGCGTTTATTATGAGGGAGATGTTTGGGACATTATTACGCGCAAGGCTGTCCCTGCTAAAGCGCTGCCGTTCGGAACGGTGCTGACATTGGCAGCTACGGGGTCCGAGATGAATAACATTTCAGTCATTACCCACTGGGAGAAAAATGAGAAACGCGGCTGGAGCAGTCCATTGGCCTATCCGGCTTTCTCCATTTTGGACCCGGAGTTTACCTATTCGGTACCATTGGACCAAACGGTATACGGCATTGTGGACATGATGTCTCATGTGCTTGAGCAGTATTTCCACCTCACTGAGAATACGCCAATGATGGATCGTTTCATGGAGTCGGTGCTCCTGACGGTCATAGAGGCTGCTCCTAAACTGCTTGAGAACCTGCACAGCTATGAGCATAGAGCAACAATCATGTATGCGGGAACTACAGCCTTTAACGGGCTTTTATCAAGCGGGACCGATGGTGGAGATTGGGCATCTCACCAGATCGAGCACGGCTTGTCCGCGGTCTATGATATTCCGCATGGCGGAGGTCTTGCCATTATTTATCCGAACTGGATGAGACACTGCGCAGAAGATGATCCATCACGGATGAAAAAGCTGGCAATGGCTGTTTTCGGCGTTGATCCCACTGATAAAACGGATCACGAAATTGCCTATGAAGGCATTGAGGCGCTGCGCCAATTCTGGAATTCGCTTGGCGCGCCGAATTGCTTGGCGGACTATGACATTACGGATGCCAGACTTGAGGAATTAGTCCATAAGTCCTTCATGAAGGAGCAAGTGGGTAGTTACAAAATCATGACGCGTGATACGGTCAGAGAAATTCTGACGCAATCGCTATGATGAAATATTATTTATTCGTGCTGGCTGGCGCGTGCAGCTTCGGATTGTTATCCACATTTGTCAAAAAAGCGTATGAATCGGGCTTCCATGTGGGGGAAGTGGTTGGCAGTCAGAATTTGTTTGGCGTGCTGATGATTTGGATATTGGTTCTCGTTACAGCCAAATCCAATCGAGGCGGCTCAGCCGAGACCAAGAAGTATAAAGTGGCACCGCGGCAAGCTTTGTCGCTCATGGCAGTTGGAACGACTTCCGGTTTAACGGGTATTTTTTATTACGCAGCTTTGCAGTATATCTCGGCTTCCTTTGCCATTATTCTTCTGTTTCAATTCACATGGATTGGTATTTTACTTGAGGCTATAACGGAGCGGAAACGTCCGGGGAAAGATAAAATATTCGCGCTCATCATCTTGTTTGTCGGAATTATTATGGCGAGCGGATATCTGAGTGGCGGTCAAGAAGCGCCATCATGGATTGGAATTAGTATGGGGCTTCTCTCTGCCCTGACTTATGCTTTATTCATTATGTTTAGCGGCAAAGTTTCTAGCGCGGTTGCGCCAATCACACGCAGCGCTATCATGCAGTCGGGATCGTTACTCCTGGTCATGCTGGTATATCCGCCACATTTTCTGTTTAATGGCTCTTTACATGAAGAACTTCTGCCTTGGGCGCTGCTGCTTGCTTTCTTCGGCGTCGTCATACCGCCGCTGTTTTTCGCGATTGGGGTTCCCAAGATTGGCGGTGGACTGGCCACCATTATGAGTGCGGCTGAATTGCCGACAGCGGTTATCATGTCCTTCGTTGTGCTTCATGAAACCGTTAATAGCTTACAGTGGATCGGTGTTATTATTACAATGGCTGGTATTGCTCTGCCAGAAATGATGAAGCTTCGGAAGCGGCGGAGTCATATGGGTGTGAATTAGAATCTGGTGAACTCTGCATCGTGAGGATGAGGGAGTTCACCTTTTTTATGCAGAAAGTTCACATGAAAAAGTATGAAAAGTTCATAGTTGTTCCAGATAATACAGTAGTAAAAATCCGTAAATTTCCTATACTGTAGAGGTAAGGGAGGTGATTGAAGATTAGTTTGTAAGCGCTTAATCTGAAATTCGATTAAAGCGGTATCAGTTGGGAGAAGGACTAATCAACCGAAAATTATCGATGAGAGGACGGATTTATTTGATGAAAAAACCTGGTTTGAGGTTGTTCAGTTTCATGATTGCAATGTTACTGAGTCTTCAAGTATGCGGTGTATTCCTTTTTGCTAAGGAAGCATCCGCGGCTGCTGTTACGGTGCAGAACGGGATTCAGTTCAAAGATACGAACGGCAATGTGATACACGCTCATGGTGGCGGGGTTATCAAGGTTGGCAGCTACTATTATTGGTTCGGAGAGAATCGCAATGCGGATGGAACCTTTAAGGCGGTATCTTGCTACCGTTCCAGCGATCTCAAGACATGGGAATTCCGCAGTGATATTTTAACCAAAAATTCAGCGACTGAACTCAATGTATCTAATATCGAAAGACCGAAAGTTATTTATAATAGTTCAACTGGCAAATTCGTGTTATGGATGCATTGGGAAAATGGCGTCGATTACGGGCAGGCTCGTACGGCTGTCGCTTCATCCAGTACCGTAGATGGCGCGTATACGTATCATGGCAGCTTCCGTCCGCTTGGGTACGATTCCCGCGATATGACGGTGTACAATGACAATGGAACAGCGTATTTAATTTCAGCGACAAGTGTGAATGCGGACATGAATATCTACAAGTTGACTCCCGATTTCCTTGGCGTGGATTCTTTGGTCAAAACGTTATGGGCAGGTCAATATCGAGAAGCGCCAGCCATGTTTAAGCGCGGCAGTGTATATTTCTTAGTGACCTCGGGAGCAACAGGCTGGGATCCGAATCAAGGCAAATATGCAACGGCAAGTTCTATTATGGGGACATGGAGTGGACTTAGCAATTTTGGGGATGGAACGACGTATGATTCCCAGAGCGCATATGTTCTTCCGGTTGAAGGATCCAGCTCAACGTCTTACTTATATATGGGCGACCGATGGGCGGGAGCTTGGAGCGGAAAAGTGATGGAGTCCCGCTATGTGTGGCTGCCGCTGCAATTCCCGTCGAGCACATCGCTTTCGATGAGCTGGGGAAGTAACGTAACCATTGATGCTAGTGCAGGAACGATTTCGGCTTCCTCGCCAGCCATTGATACGAATGCTTATTATATACTTGAAAACCGCAATGGCGGCAAAGCTTTGAATGTTCTGAATCAAGGTACGGCGGATGGAGATAATCTGGAGCAGTACATCGATAGCGGCTGGAATAGTCAGCAATGGAAATTTATAAGCGCCGGCAGCGGGTATTACAAAATCCAAAACCGTGGAAGCGGTAAGATTATCGGAGTAGAGAACGGTTCGACTGCAGACGGTGCTGTGATTGAGCAGTGGTCAGACGGCGGCTGGACCAGCCAGCATTGGCAAGTTATTGACAGTGGCGCTGGTAATTTCAAATTGAAAAATAGGGCTTCCGGGAAAATTATTGACATCTCCGGAGGCTCCAAAGCAAATGGCGGCGCAGCCATCCAGTACACGGACAATGGCGGCAAGAACCAGCAATGGCGGTTGTTAAAGGTTGAATAGATGAAAGCGGTTACCCCGTTTGTAGATCAATCTGCAGCGGGGTGATTTTCTATTCACCTTAGAAGTCAGAAAAGAACTAGAGGTCAGATGCATTTTCGTGTAAAGTTAGATGCGAGCACCCCAAATGTTGTCATTTTATATGAATCTAATGAAAAGGCGAGGTTGATGAGATTGAATTTGAAAACGGAACTTTTGGAACTGCATATGGTGGATATCTCAGGCTCAAAGTTTAATAAAGTGAAGGCGGAACAGCTCGTTTTTGATAATGTGAATCTTGCCAACACAAACTTCCATAATGTGAATATGAGTGAAATTGAACTTGATGATATTAATATGCAAAAATCAAAGATCACGAACATCAATCTTTCAAATACGCGCATCCAAAATGCCAATTTCAGCAACGTTCAGATGGAACATGTTCATCTTGTTTACACTTCATTCACGAAATGCAATCTGAAGAACACAAGGATAGAGAGTTGCGATTTGACAGATGCTGAGTTTACAGCTTGTGAAATCAAAGGCATGAGAATCAACGGCATTCTTGTTGAAGATTTACTCAAAAATTATTCAGCAAACCAATAAGTCATGAAAAGCAGGAGGCGCGAATGCCATTCTTACAGCGAATTACCTTGGACTGGTCCGAGCTGTCTGAAGCGGATCAAGAAGAGTTTCCTTTTAACATTAGGCCTATTCGAGAAATCAATGAGCTTAGGTTCCGCTCGAATGTCACCTTTTTTATCGGAAATAATGGTTCGGGGAAGTCTACGCTGCTGGAGGCGATCGGTGTCTCCTGCGGCTTTAGTGTGGTCGGAGGCAGAGATTTAACGATCAAGAAAGAAAAAGATAATGAATCACTATCGAATATCATGCGATTATCGTGGCTCCCCAAAGTCAGCCACGGACTCTTTTTCCGTGCAGAGACCTTTGATACGTTTGCCGGCTATATTGATGAACTTGCGAAGGATCCCTATATTGGATCTCAAGCTTATGCGCCATATGGTGGCAAATCCTTAAATGAGCAGTCGCATGGACAAGCATTTTTGACCTTTTTCCAGAACCGGTTAGGCCGCAAAGGCTTGTACTTACTGGATGAGCCGGAGTCGGCGCTTTCGCCGCAGAATCAATTAGCTTTCCTTAGCATGATTCGGGAGTTAGAGCAATCAGGTAACGCGCAGTTTATTATTGCGACGCATTCTCCGATCATCATGGCGTATCCAGGCGCGCAAATTTTGCAGTTTACTGAAACCGCCATCGAGCCAATCTCGTATGAAGATACGGATCATTTCAATTTAACGAGAGATTTCTTGAATCATCGGGAGCGGTATTTTCGGGCTCTATTCGATGAGGAGGAAGCGGAGGATTAATCATGTCTGTTTTTAAGAAAATGATGGCTAAAGTAGGAATTGGAAACATTGAAATCGATACGCAGTTCCATACGGAGGCCTTCATTCCTGGGGAACTAGTAGAGGGAGTCGTTGTTGCCAAAGGCGGTAGTGTAGAACAGAAAGTAGACAAAATCTATTTTCAAATCATGACCGAATACCTCAAGCCTGCACAGAACGATTCGAATCGGATGCATAGAGAAACAGTTGTTATTGCGAATATTCTGCTTGGGGAAAGCTTTGTGTTTGAACCGGGAGAATCGGTCGAAATTCCTTTTCATTTCGTGCTGCCGCATGAGACGCCTATTTCTATTGGCATAAGCCCGATCTGGATTCGCACGGGAATGGATGTGGACAATGCGGTTGATCCATCCGATCGTGATCCTATTGAGGTGTTGGCTCACCCGCACACGTCGGTTATCTTTGAAGCGCTGGAGGAACTCGGCTTTCATTTGCACAAAGCAGAGAACGAATATTATCCGCAGCGCAATTATCACCTGCCTTTTATTCAAAACTTTGAATTTGTCCCTTATCAAAATGGTGAATATCGCAGTACCGTTGAGGAGTTGGAACTTGTCTTTTACCCAGATGAAAACGGCGTTGAGGTCCTCCTGGAGTTTGATCGCAGAACGCGGGGCTTTGGCGGGCTTTTATCGGATATGCTGGATACGGATGAGTCCCATCACCGATATTATTTCAGCAATGTAGAGCTGGAAGAGGGCGTTGAATCCGTGGCGGATCAGTTCCGGGGCATTTTTGACGATTTGTTGGATGTATAACTAAACATAGCTTCGAAAAAACCTTCTATCCCTTATCACTCAAAGGGTAGAAGGTTTTTTCTTTATCCAAGCAGCCTATGTAAAATGCTGAAGACGCAGGTCTTGAGCAAGTCGTTTGAAAAAACGTTTAAAAAATAGGTACTCTTGCTTTGTTACCATCATTTGAATAAATAATGGCTTCTGACGTAAATAAGTCGACGCTTTCTATGGTTTTAATCAAGTTAATCATTGTTAATCTGTTGTTCTGTAAAGCATTCAGAAGTGCAGGGAGTAGTTTGTGGTCGGTACCAACAAAATTGACCAAAATGGATTTTTTGTTAAACAAGATGCTCATGCTCATTCATTCATCCCCTAAGAAGTATTTTAATATAGCCTATGAGTCACTCTTTGAAAAAATCTTGAAAAATGTGTTCGAATTGTGAATGTTTTTTCAAAGATTGTGATGGACAAGAGGCAACTTTGATAGCGTAACATGCCCAGCATAAGAAGTTAGTCGAAATCTAGTGTCAGAAAATGACTTTATTTGTAGAGTGGGTAGGATCGATTGGTGGGGAATGGCGAATCAACTTCGTGCAGGAAAGGAACTACAGGGCGTTATTTCCGCAAAAAGGTGAGAATTCAACGATGAGGGGGAACTAGGGGGCGCTATTTTGAGGCTTTTGTCAGAAAAGAAGCACATTCAGCGGGGGGTAAGACCCTGTAGTTCCGCTTGCAGCCAAAAGTGGCTGATTTCGGCGAAATAGAGGACCATAGTTCCCCTCGTGAGGGGGGGCTGGGGGCTGTGGATGGTGCGGTGGGAGGGATGAGCTAAGGAGACTATGCAGGCAAACTGCGCACAAAGGCTGCCCTCAAGGTTCATCTAAAGGGCAGCCTTTGTGGCTTATTTAATTACCGTATAAATCGACTTCCGTTATGGAATTCCACCCATTGCCGGACGAATTACCGTGACCGACGATGCGGATGTAACGGCCTGCCGTATCTGTAAAGTCGTAGGTTACTTGAGATAACGTCGTGCTGCTTACTTTATTCGTCAACACATTTGTCCAGTTCGTGTTGTCACTAGAAATTTGGACGTCAAAGGTTGTCGTGCGGATGTCGCCTTGATGGAAGGCGATCGAAGCATTGGAGATGGTTTTGCTGGCACCCAAATCGTATTTAATCCATTGACCGTCACCCTGTGAAGACCAGCGTGTGCTTAAGCTGTTGTCTAGCGTGTTCGTGGCGACATTCCCGTCGTTGCCGCTATCGCTAACGGTTGAGACAGTCAAGAGAGATGGCGTTGGCGTCCCGCCTGTGCAGGATGTATAAGTAGTAACCCCAGCTGTGTACATATTGCCTGCAGGGGTGCGGGTATTATTGCAGGCTTTCGCAGAACCTCCGTTAACCAGCACGACATTAGGGGTAGCATTATCTAAATTAGCCGTATTATTGTAAAAGTCATTGTTATAACCCCAACCTGGTGAACGTTCATGTACCTGGAAGGCGTCGACGATGATGGAGTTACCATTGCGGTTAACGATATTATTGCGAATGATAGAATTATTGCCTTTGACATCCATGAAGCTATCAGCCGCATTGGCACCGCTGATGCCTGTACCGTTGAAGGTGCTGTTCTCTACAATGGTGCCAGTTGTGCCTTCTTTGATGTCAACGGATTCAGCCGTGACGTTCGGCCCAATCGTTACATTCGTAATGCGATTGTTATTCGCTTCCTTGACGTAGGTTTCCCATTTGCCGACATCAGAACCGACGTAAAGCCCTTCGCCATAATCGGCGGTGACTTGTCCGGTATCATGCACACTGGAGTTTTGAATGACGTTGTTAGAGCTTCCATCGCGGTAATGAACGCCTTCTTCGCCAATATTGTAGACTTCGACACCATCAATCAAGCCGTTGTTGGCATTGTCAATCATGATGCCTTTCTTGGCACTGGTAATCTTTAGGTTTTTCACTTGGGTGTAATCGCCAGTCAGGTAAAGTGTGTAACCGCTGGACGTTCCTCCGCCATTGAGTATGGCTTTGTTGGTGGCGCTGGCGCTTTCAATCGTGATCGGGTTCGAGGCCGTGCCGTTCACACTGGACACAAAATTGCCTGTGTAGGTTCCTGCGGCAAGAATGATCCGGTCGCCGGGAGCGGCATTCGCCAATGCAGTTGACAGGCACGAGGCTGTACTGCAGTTAACGGTTGCTGCTCCAGCTTGCGCCGGCAGTGCGAACGCAGCTACGATCGTCGAAACGAGCAGCAGGCGGGAGGATCTCCTTCCAAAAACGGTTGATAGGTCAGTCGTCCTCATTGAAAAATAAGTCATTACCTCATACCACCTTCCCAAGTGTGTAATCGCTTACAAATTAAACGATATCATATGATTTCAACTATTTCAAACATTTTCGTACATAATAAATAGAAAAGAAACATCCGCGATAGAAATACACAACAAAAAAGAGGCCCTGTGGCCTCTCGCAGCGTGTTAAGCATGTGCTAGTTGTTTAATCTCAAGCTTGGTCGTGGTTAAATATGTAAGCTCCGGCGTCGCAAATCTTTCCGCTAACTGCCGAAGGCGCATATAAATTGTTCTTAATATCACGCAATCCATCTGAGTGATCAGACAGCGGTTTGCGATGAAATCGTGCATGCTTACTTTGATCAGATCGTCGCTGCTGCGCAAATCGGTTATCTTTTGCTTAGTAGGATGGCCGAAATGGACGACATATTGCGTTTGGAGTATAGCATTGTGAAACAATTCGACACATCGTTTTGATACGTGTACTTGTCTTTTTGCGCCGAAGGCATCCGTGACAGTGAGCAGCTGCTTTTTGGCGTCTAAGGAGCTCTTTTTCAAATAAACAATTTCGTGGGCCTCAATGCCCTCGACCAGCAGGCGGATAATAATCGCATCTTGCGGATTTGTACAGTCAACCTCAATGTGTTCAATTTTCTCAAGTGTAAGAATACGAAATCAACTTCCCTTCCCAAGTAAAAATGATTTTCTGTAAAAGTTTCATGCGGCTTTCAGTAACAAGCAACTATATAAACTATGCAGGTGCGGGGAAGATTTATGCCGGATTACAAAAAATATAAATTTTCAGAAAATAAGCAGGGAATGTCGTCTGCATGAAGAATTTGGTTGTTAACTTTATGAATAAAGTTGTGAGGGGGTTGTCAAGGTGGCGAATGAAGAGACGGATTTGAAAAAGGTATTAGGGTTAAAAGACGCGATTGGCATTGCCATTGGTCAAATCATTGGAGCAGGCATCATGTCCATTACAGGGATTGCCATTGGATTAACGGGGACTGGGGTGCCGCTCGCTTTCCTGCTTTCCTCGATTTTTATGCTCATTATTACGATTCCGCTTGCGGTGTTAGGTTCTGTGCTGCCCACAACTGGCGGTATGTACACCTACACGAGCCGGATGCTGTCTCCGAATGCGGGGTTTGTTTATCTGCTCTTATTCACCTTCGGTCACTTGACCATTGCGGTGTATGCGATCTCATTCGCTCAATATTTACAAGGGCTTATGCCGGAGACGCCCATTATGTTAGTCGCCTTCATCACTCTCACATTTTTCTATCTCATTAATTTGTTCGGCGTGAAATTTATGTCATCGTTGGGTAAATGGTTGGTCGTGATCAAACTGCTTTCGCTGCTTGTCTTCATTGTGTGGGGAGTCTCGGAAGTAGACTACTCGGTGTTTCATAGGGCAGAGATGATGCCAGGTGGTTGGACGGGGCTGCTAACGGCTGTAGGGATGACCTCCTTCGCTTCCGGCGGCGCTTATGCGGTTGTTGAAATGGGAGGGGAGATGAAACGTCCTCATCGGGACATTCCGCTTGCGATTCTGATTAGCAGTGGTATTGTTGCTCTGTTGTACATTGGTATTGGCATTGTAGCGACTGGTGTGTTACCAGTTAGCGAGGTTGCGGGAGAGTCCCTTGCAGATGTGGCCAAAACGATACTGCCAAATCCATTGTTTTTGTTCTTTATCATTGGTGGAGCTATGTTCGCGTTAGCTTCAACGTTGAACGTGACATTCTCTTGGGTGACGAGGGGAATGCTTGTTGCCTGCCGGGACGGTTGGCTTCCTGCAGCATTTGGCGCCGTCAATCGCAAGTTCGGTACGCCGCACTGGCTGCTGACGTTCTACTACATTCTCGGCGTCATACCGATCGTTACAGGCGTATCCTTAACGACGATTTCTCAGCTTGGGGTCGGTATCTTGCTCTTTTCCAGCATATTCCCCGTCCTCTCGGCAGTTCAACTGCCACGCAAACATCCGGAACTTTACCGTAAAGCTCCATTTACAATGAAGCCAACGCTGCTATATATCATTGTCTCCGTAGCTGTTATTTTAATTATGTACCAGAGCTATCTGCTGCTAAGCCGGTTGTCAGCTCCCTTGATTATTGGAAATGTCGTGTTGTTCGCAGCTTCCATCCTATATGTGAAGATTGTTGGCAGACGAAGGATCGATCGATTAGAGATTAATTTAACGCAATAATAGCTTTTAATTCTTTGGCGAATTCTCTGGATGCGATGGATTGATGCCGATTTTTTAATCGGATCGAGCAGAAGGTGACATCCATGTCTTCTCCGGTGATTTCTAGGGCAATGGTATTGCCCGTAAGAATATAGGGGTCATATTTTAATCCGAGTTCTGTATAAAAGCCAATTGCAATGCCCTCGGCGATCACGCGCTTTGCCGCTTCCGAGTTTCCGAGTTTGAATAAAATGTTCGGTTCCCCGTATTTTCTGAGCTTTTCAATTAAGTACTCGGAATTGAGCAGGATAGGTTGATTCGCCAGTTCCTCCACGGAGATGCTTTTCCGGTGAGCGAATGGCGAATTTTTGCCTACACAGGCCATAACCCGGTTATCCATTAGCTTTTCTACCGTTAATTGTTTATTGTTCTCTTCATGCTCCTTTGACGAAGCAATTAAACCCATGTCGACGTTGCCGGAAAGAACCTCTTGTTTGATCTGTTGATAATCAAGCTCCAGCATTTCAAGCTCAACCTCAGGGTGTTTTCCTTTGAAAACCGCTAGCGCCCCAGGGAGTACGCTTAAGCACAGGCTGGGTACGGACGCAATGGAGAGGAGCCCGGAGAGCTCTTTGTCATGATGACTGACAGACTCCCGGAGCTCCTCTACTTTGCTTATAATTTCTTCTGCTTTTCTTATGATCAGCTTGCCTTCTTCGGTAGGAGCGGCGCCAAAACGTGAGCGGTTAAAAAGCTTAACGCCAAGTTCCTCTTCTAGAGAGACGATGGCTTGTGAAATATTCGGTTGGGAAACATGCAGCTTCTCAGCTGCAAGGGAAATAGATCCTGTTTGGTTGATCTCGATCATATACAGCAGTTGTTCAATACGCATAATTCACCCTTCCCCAGTAGGATATATAGGAGTAAATATATCCCATACAGCAAGGGAAGGCAATGATAGTGAAGGCCTATTTTAATAGGAAGGGACCTCAGCGTTCAGTTTGCTGCTCTCGCGGATTTGCGCGTTAAAAACGAAGCGGGAAAGCACGACGCTGATTTCATATAAAGCAAACAAGGGCACAGCAACCATCAAGTGTGAAATGAGGTCAGGCGGCGAAATGAGGCTGGCCGTGATGACGAGCACGAGATAGGCGTACCGGCGAAATTTGTGCAGCAGCTTCGGATTGAGCAGCTTGATTCGCGTCAGGAACATCACAACGATAGGCAATTCGAAAGCGATGGATAAGGGGAGCACGATATTCAGCATAAAGCCGAAATATTGAGCGACACCATAGGTTTGGGTCAAACCAAGATTTTCGGTAATACGAACTGTGAATGTCATACACATCGGGAAAACGACGAAGTAGGCAAAGGAAAGGCCGATGATAAAGCAAAGGAATGTATAAGGGATATAGCGAAGTGTTGCGCTTTGTTCTTCCTTGGTAAGACCTTCTTTCACGAATCCCCATAGTTGAAAAAGGATAAAAGGCAGCGTAATCGTAAGCGAAATTACGAAGGCGATCATCATATAGATGCGAATGCCATCCATGGGAGAGAACACATGCCAACTCATATCAGAAGCCGGTGGTGTTTCTTTGAAGTAGAGGAGAATTTTCTGAGCTGCGAAAAAGCCGCCAATCATCGTAAGAACAAGAACGACCAAAATACGAATAATGCGGGTTCGGAGTTCGGATAAATGGTCAACCAGTGACATCATTTCTTTTAGTTGCATAGAAGGCGCCTCCAACTCTCAGTTTGCCTTACGAACCTGCCAGCATGCGCTTGAGCTCAACGGTGTGGAAGCCGTCTGACATTTTCGTATGAATGTCCATAATCAATTGAATATCCTCGAACGAGTATTTGCGAACGCCACCTTTACTCCTCTCCGGAAAAATAAGCTTCCGATCTTCGTAGTAGCGAATTTGTCTTTCTGATAATCCTGTTAATTCACTGACCACTCCTATTTGTATCACTTTCTTTTGCGTCATCTTCGTAATCATCGTTATCCAACCTCCATTATGTAAGTTAAACTAACATGTAAGTGACGTAAATATAAGTAAACTCTATCACCTCGGAAAAAACAGATCAAATAACCTGTTTTTATCCTAGTATAAGTTTAATTTATGTAATGTTATCTTACACAAACTAATGACGAAACCATTTTCCGTTGGTATGTTTAATGTGCGGTTTATCCAAACACGAACGAGGAGATGGGAGCATGGAGAAGACACCGATCAAAGAAGATCAAATTACACGTAGACAATTTTTAACTACAGTCGGAAAAGTAGGAGGGTCAGCCGCACTTTTCAGTGTAATGGGTACATTAGGTTTGTTATCCCCAGAGACAATGAAAGCAGCCGACTATACGCCACCTTCTGGCTGGGATCTCACATCTACAAATCGCAATGGCAAGAAAGTTATCATTTTAGGCGGAGGGATTGCAGGTTTAACAGCTGCCTATGAACTAGGAAATGCGGGGTATCAATGCACCATTCTAGAAGCTAGAGCTCGTGCGGGTGGTAGAGCATGGTCGGTTCGCAGAGGAACGACGGTCACGGAAATTGGCGGCAGCAAGCAAGTTGCCCGCTTTGATAATGGCATGTATTTTAACGCAGGGCCAATGCGGATTCCGCAATTTCATGTGACTTTGGATTATGCCCGCAAATTTGGCGTAGCGCTTGAGCCTTTTAACAATGTGAACGAAAGCGGCTACTATTACAATGAAAATGTTGGCGAACTATCTGGTGTGAAAATTCCGAAGCGTCAAGCCAAAGCAGATGTGAGAGGTTATGTAGCCGAAATGCTGGCCAAAGCCGTGAATCAGAAGGCGCTGGATCTCCCGCTGACAACAGAAGAAAAAGCGAAGCTTGTCGCGTACTTGAAATCCGAAGGGGATCTTAATGCGGATCTGTTCTATAAAGGTTCGGAGCGGGCCGGATACACCGAGGAACCAGGCGGTAAATTCGACTCAGGCGTCCGAAAAGATCCTTTTAGCTTAAAGGCCATCATTAATTCCGGTTTTGGACAATATTTTAGCAGCGAATATTCCTACGATCAGCAAATGATGATGTTCCACCCGGTTGGCGGGATGGATATGATTGCCAAAGCTTTTGAAAAGCGTGTCAGCGACAAAATTGTGTTCCATTCCGAAGTGCAAGAAATTAAACAATCATCCGATGGCGTAACCATTCTGTATAAAGATTTGAACACGGGTGCTGGCAAAGAGATTTCTGGAGACTTCTGTATCTGTACCATTCCGCTCCCTGTTCTCAAAGATATTAAGGCTGATTTCTCGGCTGAAATGAGGACCGCAATTTCCAAGATCGCTTACGCATCTGCAGGTAAAATCGGTCTTCAATTCAAACGCCGCTTCTGGGAGGAAGATGAGTTCATCTACGGCGGAAGCTCGCTGACGAATATGGATATTTCCAGCATCTATTATCCGCCTACCGAATATTTTGCCAAAAAAGGGCTGCTGCTCGGCTACTACGCCTTCGGCGGCAATGCGGATAAACTTGGTAAAATGACACCTGCCCAACGTGAAGACCATGCTTTAAACCAAGGCGCCAAAATTCATCCGCAATATCACAAAGAGTTCGAAGCCTCGTTCTCCATCGACTGGAAGAGGATCAAATATAATCTGGGTGGATGGGCTTCGTATACGGCGGATGACCGTAAAACCTACTATCCGACTTTGTGTAAGCCAGACGGCCGCATTTATTTGGCAGGGGAGCACATCAGTTATATTACCGCTTGGCAAGCAGGGGCTATCGAGTCTGCGAGAAAAGTGGTCACCGAGATTCATGAGCGCGTCATGAAAGAGTAGACAAAGGGGAGCGATGAACGATGATCTTAACTAAAAAAGTGAAAACAATTGCAGCTGCCACCATAGGTTCATGCCTCATTTGCGTTAGCGCTTATGCAGCGGGAGCTGAAAAGACGAATAAATACGCAGCTGAACCCATTAATGAAGTCGAGTTCTACGGCAATCCGAGCTCCTCGATTTCTGCGGGTGTATCCGTCCCGGCCGGTTCTTCCTATTTATTTACAAGCGGTACGGTACCGCCGGTAATTAATAAAGACGGCAAAACCATCTATGAGCGTTATGGGGATACCAAAACGCAAGGTATCGGTATTTTGAAGGAAATTGAGAAGCAATTGAAGGAGAAAGGCTTAACGCTTGCCGATGTCGCCTATCTGCGTGTTTATGTAACGGCTGATGCCGCCAAAGACAATAAGTTTGATTATCAGGGCTGGTTTGATGCTTATGCCCAATTCTTCGGCACAGAAGCCAATCCTGTTAAACCGGCGCGTTCCACGGTTGGCGTTGCAGGTCTCGTAAGCTCTGATTGGCTGATCGAAATCGAAGCGGTAGCGGTATATCCGAAGCATCATAACCAAGACTAATGAAACGGAGTTGATGATCTATGCTGCAAAATATTGGGTTTCCAGGTCTCATGTTAATCTTAGTTGTTGTTCTGGTGCTATTCGGGCCTTCCAAACTTCCCGAGCTTGGACGCGCCGTTGGCCGTACGCTGCATGAATTTAAGAGTTCTGCCAGGGAACTTGTTTCTGAAGGCAAAGAAACAGCTGATCATATCGAGAGCGATGATAAACTGCTTGATAAAGCAAAGGCTTAACTTACAGTACGACTAAACGATAAGGTTAAACGATGCGGATAAACGAAACCTGCACTTGATCTCCTCACTTTCGAGGAGAACAAGTGCAGGTTTTTTTGCCTATAACAATAACACCGTGAATTTGGATAGCTCGGCGGGCTATGTGGTGTATGCGACAAGCGCTGCAACTGGGACGACTGCACAGAATGACACCCGTACGGGTTGAGGTAATTTGTATAACTCCAATGTGAATGAATAATTGATTGTGTGGGAAGAAGCCCTTGTCTGGGGCTTCTTTTTGTTGGAGGGAGGGGATTAAAACGTAAGGGTTATGGGCATGCATGAGAATGAATGCGCTCACTTCATCCCTTTTGCATATCGACAATGTGAGGTTTGTATGGGATTATGTAGGATAGTGATTGGAAGATGTGGTGGCAGCTGTGATGAGTACTGCACGTGGAATCGCACTAGTGACAGGCGCATCCAGCGGATTCGGCTTATTAACGTCACTTGCATTGGCTCAAAAAAGGTATCAAGTCATCGCGGCGATGCGGGACTTGAGCAGAAGCGAATCTTTGCTGCTGCAAGCTGAAAAGGCAGGTGTTAGCTCATCTATCGACACCATACACTTAGATGTAACGATTCAGACATCGATTGAACAGGCTATTTCTGCTATCATGAAGAAGTATGGACGAATCGATGTGTTGATTAACAATGCCGGCTTCGCTGTTGGCGTATGCGGAAGATGTTCCGACGGAAGCAGCGCCATATTGGCAGCGGCTCAACAGGGGTGCTGGCGTATTCGCGGAAAGTGTCCACGACTGCACCCGATCCTCAGGAAGTCGCAGATACTATCGCGCGGCTGGTGGACTAGCAGGGAGCTAAGCCTCGCTATCCGCTTGGTCGCGGTGTGCAGACGGGACTGTGGGCAAGAAGTTTTTTGCCATGGAAACGGTACGAGGGGCTATTAAATCGATTGTTGAAATGACAGGGAGTCCAGAACGCAGAAAACCAAGGAGTGAAATGAATGTCTCGCAAGTGGGAACGAATGGTCAGTAAAAATGCTAAGAAAATAAATAAGGATAGGTCCAAAAGAGGGGTTGCCCCTATATCTACAGACCCTGATCGGGCTGAAGTATTTAAGGGTAGAAGTATTCTGTTAGCTTTGTTTTTCGTTCTGATTTCCGTCTTTCTATTGTTGACCTTGACTAAAACAAGCGGGGATACCATGTATTGGTATACAACCTGCGCGTACTTGGTTGTAGGTTTGTTCGTTTATTTCATTCGCCGGCCTTATCTCAAGGTGAGTAAGACGAGCCTCTCGAAGCGTGGTTTCGCCAGAGAGCTAATGCTCAGCGCGGATAACATTAACGAGATCGTGTATGCGCCTGGGCAAGTGGTTATTCATCTGAAAGGCAAGTCCCCACGCTGGGTTTACAACAGAACATTGAATCGTTTTGATGTTGCGGCAATGGCGGGCAGATTGAAGAAATTTGCTGAGCACAATCAAGTTGCATTTGTAGATAAAACGGTATAGACATGAAAAAGAAGCTATCCCAAAGTCGAAAGACCAAGGGATAGCTTCTAATTTGGGGGATAGGCTCTTCCAATTAAAGGGAAAACCTAGATTACATATATTTAACGCCGATTACTCCTGCTATTTTTAATAATTAACCTACTTATACCTAATTAACTGGCATTTCTACCGCTAATTTCACCGAATCTGGCAGATTTCGCCGATCTACCATCGATATAGATGGAGTTTCTACCGCTATTTCATTCTTTGCCACAGTGCAGAGCAGAATAACGGTAGTTTTTCCGTCCTACTTCTACTAAGGTTGGTTAAAAAGAAGCTATCCCAAAGTCATTGAATGACCGAGGGGAGCTTCTTTTTTTGAATTTAGGGGACAGCCTCATTCGTGTTTAATCATACGTATCCTCGTCAACTCGGAGGACATTATCCATGATCAACTCGGCTTCTGTCTCGAAATTGAGGTGGAGCGGCTCGGGGAGGATGTCCAGGATGTCCTGCACCATCTCTAAATTCATCAGATCATCAATGGATTGCGGCCGTGGATCTAACCCATGGACCCATTCACGGAAAGCATCGATGAATAGGTAAAAAGAGGACTGGAATTGGTCCGCGACCGCTTCCTGCTCATCGTTTCGCGAGGCTGACATGGCGTTCCAGTTGTCGATGGTTGTTAGCAGGGCTTGTTTAACGTTTGGATTCATGTGATCTCCTTTGATAACATGGTGATTTTGCTGCGCGTGCGGCGCAAGGCACTGCAACGATATATTACATCGTTGCGGAGCGCGCAGCGGATCGTGCGCGCGCGTAACGATGTTTCTCATCGTACCAGATGCCTTATGTCAAAGCTTGCGTAGACGAGCGAATGAGCAGCTCGGAAGGCAGAATCATCTTCCGATGCTCCAGCGTTGCTTCGCCTTCAATGCGCTCAATGAGCAGCTGCATACCCAGCGCGCCGAATTGGTAGGCAGGCTGCGAAGCTACGGTCAAGAAAGGATTTAAGGCGTCAGTGTGGCCAAAATCATCGAAGCAAACGACCGAGAGATCGCTGGGAACCTGCAGGCCGCGTTTTCTCAAGGCTTGAATGGCACCGATTGCCAGCATGTTGTTAGCTGCAAAAATCGCGGTAGGCGGATTCTCGTGATGGATCAGCGCATCAAGCGCAGATTCATCTTGGAAATCCCGATAGTTTCGATGAATCACAAGCGAATCCTCTACAGCGAGCCCGCTGAGCAGATGCGCTTCGCGGTATCCTGTATACCTTAGACGAGCGGTAGAGACATCCGGGGAACCGTTAATCATAGCGATACGGCGATGCCCGAGCTCGATCAAGTGCTCTACGAGCTTTCTTGCGCCTTCCTTGCTGTCCCCAAGTACGAGATCCGCTTCAATACCCGGGATTTCACGGTCGAGCACGACGAAGGGGATATTGTGTTTTTGCAGCTGCAGCAAGTTCTCGAGCGAATGATCCCCAGTCGGCGCGAACAGCACGCCATCCACGCGAGTGGACAGCATCATATCGACATAGCCTTTTTCCTTGGCGTAGTCCTCATCGCTATTCGCGAATAGCAGCCGGTATCCGGCTCGTAAAGCGGCATCTTCAGACCCGCGGGCCAGTGTCGTATAGAACGGGTTCGTAATATCCGTTATGAGCAGTGACAGGATTTTAGTCTTTTGAAGTACGAGGCTGCGAGCCATCGAGTTCGGAATATAGTGGAGCTCTTCCATAACTTTCTTCACGCGCTTACGCGTGGCCTCGCTGATGCGGCCTGTGTTATTGATAACTCGGGAAACGGTCATGGCCGAAACACCGGCTTTTTCAGCGATATCATAAATTGTAATCAAATAGCGTCACCTTTTCATTCATGTATTTGTCTATTGTATAGAAATTAAAGATTGACAGCAAGGCTTAAAGTTGATAATTTTGAGTTATCGATAACACACATTTTCAGAGGAGGACTTGAATATGCTAAAAGGAATACCTCCCATTCTGTCGCCTGAGTTATTGAAGGTGCTGATGGAGATGGGCCATGGCGATGAAATTATTTTAGCGGATGGAAATTTTCCCGCAGCAAGTCATACGAATCGTCTGCTTCGCTGCGACGGCCATGGCGTCCCGGAATTATTGGAAGCGGTTTTATCGTTGTTTCCGCTGGATACTTACAGTGAACAGCCGGTAGCTTTAATGGCTGTTGTCCCGGGTGATAAAGTAGAAACGCCGATCTGGGGCGTGTACGAAGCAATCATTCAAAAGCATATGAATCCAGAGATTGAGTATGTAGAACGCTTTGCCTATTATGAAAGAGCTAAGAAAGCCTATGCCATTGTAGCAACAAGCGAAAATGCTCTATACGCCAATGTAATTTTGAAAAAAGGTGTCATTAGCTCGTAATTTAAATTATCGATAACTCTAAATTTAACGTGTGTCTGGACTGCATAAATCGAAATCACCTAATACTGAGGAGGATAACAAAATGGCAAACAGTAACCACAGATGGAACCAGGAATTCCCTAAGATCGGGATCAGACCAACGATTGACGGCAGAAGAAAAGGGGTTCGCGAATCCCTTGAAGAGCAAACGATGAACATGGCCAAAGCGGTAGCCGCACTATTGAGCGAAACTTTGAAATATCCGAATGGCGAGCCTGTGGAGTGTGTCATTGCTGACACTTGCATTGGCGGGGTGGCTGAAGCAGCGGCAGCAGCAAGCAAATTCACGAAATCCGGTGTAGGCGTGTCCATTACGGTTACTCCTTGTTGGTGTTACGGAACAGAAACGATGGATATGGACCCATCCACGCCGAAAGCGATTTGGGGCTTTAACGGTACAGAGCGTCCTGGCGCGGTTTATTTGGCGGCTGTTTTGTCTGGTCATGCGCAAAAAGGGATTCCTGCCTTCGGCATTTACGGGAAAGATGTGCAGGATGCCGGTACGACCGATATTCCTCAGGACGTTCAGGATAAATTGATTCGTTTCTCTAAGGCTGGCCTTGCAGCCGCTTACATGAAAGGCAAATCGTATTTGTCGATTGGCTCCGTTTCTATGGGGATTGCGGGTTCAATCGTGAACGAGGAGCTATTCCAGAATTACCTGGGCATGCGCAATGAATATGTTGATATGTCGGAGCTAGTTCGACGCATTGACGAGGAAATTTTCGATCCGGAAGAGTACCAACTGGCGCTAAACTGGGTCAAAGAGAATTGCGCAGAAGGACCGGATAAAAATCCAGCTGCCATCCAAACAACCCGTGAAAAAAAAGATCAAGATTGGGAGACTGTCGTGAAAATGTCCCTGATTGTCAGGGATTTAATGATAGGTAATCCGCGTCTGAACGATCTTGAATTTGGTGAAGAAGCGCTTGGTCACAACGCGATCCTTTCCGGTTTCCAAGGTCAACGCCACTGGACAGATCACTTCCCGAACGGCGACTTCATGGAAGCCATCTTGAACTCGTCCTTTGACTGGAACGGCAAACGCGCGCCTTATTTGGTTGCTACTGAAAACGACAGCTTGAACGGGGTTGCGATGCTGTTCGGCAACCTGTTGACGAATACGGCGCAAATTTTTGCAGACGTAAGAACATATTGGAGTCCAGATGCCGTTAAACGGGTAACGGGGCACACATTAAGCGGCGCAGCAAAAGACGGCATTCTTCACTTAATCAACTCAGGACCTGCTGCACTCGACGGTACGGGTGAGATGACACGTGATGGTCAGCCTGTAATTAAGCCTTATTGGGAAATCACGGATGAAGAAGTGGGCAAATGTCTAAAAGCGACATCCTGGCGCCCGGCTTCCGTCGAATATTTCCGTGGTGGCGGGTACTCGACAGACTTCCTTACGAAAGGCGGAATGCCAGTAACGATGTCACGAATCAACCTTGTGAAGGGCTTAGGACCTGTCCTGCAATTGGCTGAAGGTTACTCGGTGGATCTGCCTGAGGATGTTCACAAGACGTTAGATGATCGCACGGATTCAACGTGGCCGACGACTTGGTTTGCTCCTATTTTGACAGGTGAAGGGTCATTCACAGATGTGTACTCGGTTATGGATAACTGGGGTTCGAACCACGG
Organism: Paenibacillus sp. J22R160; assembly: GCF_059692135.1. Taxonomy (NCBI): domain Bacteria; kingdom Bacillati; phylum Bacillota; class Bacilli; order Caryophanales; family Paenibacillaceae; genus Paenibacillus; species Paenibacillus sp. J22R160. The sequence continues at coordinate 99,490 of NZ_JCAUAU010000010.1, forward strand.
CTCGATCAGCTATGGTCATATTGGCGCAGATTTGATTACATTGGCGGCGATTTTGAGAATTCCGGTTTCCATGCATAATGTGGCCAAAGAGCAAGTGTTCCGTCCGCGCGTTTGGAGCAATTTCGGAACGTCCGATCCTGAAGGTGCAGATTTCAGAGCTTGCGGCTCCTTCGGTCCTTTATACAAGTAAGAGGAATTGAGGTGGCACCTTGTGAGCACGAACCATTTGAATATGTTGGCCGTCGATTTCGGGGCTAGCAGCGGTAGAACGATGCTGGGGCGGTGGAACGGCTCGAAGCTTACAGTTGAAGAAATTCACCGCTTTGCCAATGATCCTGTTGAGCTCAGCGGTAGATTATATTGGGATTTTCTCAGGCTTTTTCATGAGTTGAAAAAAGGCATTCATGCCTTTAAACAGCAGTCACCCGGCAGCCCAGCGTCTATTGCCGTTGACACATGGGGAGTCGACTATGGCTTCGTTGATGGCAAAGGAAAGCTGCTTGGCAATCCGTATCACTATAGGGAAGCTCGCAATGCAGAGGCCATGGAGGCTATGCTGCAGCATACTCCCCCGCAGGATTTGTACAGCAGATCAGGCATTCAGCCCTTATCTTTTAATACGATTTTTCAGCTTTATGCGGAGAAAAATGAGCAGGGATTAGCGCTGCCAGAGGATGTTCGCTTGCTGCTTATGCCGGATTTATTCCGTTTCTATTTATCCGGCATCCGTTCAACCGAGTACACGATCGCCAGCACAACGGGTCTGCTTGATTCGGCAGCAAGGGATTGGGATAGGAACTTGCTGCACACGCTAGGTATCCCGGCTAGCCTGTTCACAGACATCGTGATGCCTGGAACGAAGGAAGGGAACCTGCGCCAAGAAATCGCAGATGAGCTCCAAATCGGCGGCATGTCTGTCGTAGCGACAGCTTCGCATGACACGGCTTCTGCCGTCGTTTCTATCCCTTCGTTGGAGAAGGATTATGCATTCATTTCGTGCGGCACTTGGTCGCTCATGGGCGTAGAAATCGATCAACCGATTCTAACTGAAGAAAGTCTCGGTTATGGTTTTACGAACGAAGGCGGCGCTGAACACAAAATTCGCATGCTGAAAAATATTATGGGCCTTTGGCTGCTGCAAGAATGCAAAAGGCAGTGGGAGCTGGAGGGAGAATTCCTCAGCTTCGCTCAGATGCAGGAGATGGCGAAGGCGGAGCCAGGACTTCACAGCTATGTCGATGCGCAGGATCCGGTATTTCTGGCTCCGGGCAACATGCCCAATCGGATTCGCCGTTATTGCGCGCAATCCGGCCAATCCGTACCGCAAACCAAAGCGGAGCTTATTCGCTGTGTAGTGGACAGTTTGGCGATGAAATTCAAACAAACGTTAGACGAAATTGAAGAGCTGCTAGGCAAAAAGCTGCAAACGATTCATATGGTGGGAGGCGGAATTCAAAACCACCTGCTTTGCCAGCTGACCGCGAGTGCGACTGGCCGTCCGGTCATTGCGGGGCCTGTTGAAGCGACTGCCATCGGCAATATGATGATGCAGGTCAAAGCGCATGGCGAGGTGGATTCGCTCGATCAGATCCGCCAAGCCGTAAGGGATTCCTTTCCGCCAGACCGTTATGAGTCTCGAGATGAGTCACAGTGGCAGGAAGCTTATCAAACGTTCAGGCAAGTCATTGCCAAGAAATCTGTAAGGAGCTGAAGATGCGATGTCGGAGCAACATGTAAGAAAAGAATTAACGAAATATGCACGAAAAAGTGTAGCCAAAGGCCTCGTCGTAGGTCCAGGCGGTAATATCAGCGCGAGATTCGAGGATACGATGTATCTTTCCCCGAGCGGTTTTGCGCTTGAAGATATTGCGCCGGATCAGTGGGTACCGGTTGATATCCCTTCGGGCACCATTTTAGATAAAACATATCGTCCATCATCTGAAGTTCTCATGCACTTATTCTGCTATCGCGTGAACCCGAACATGGCGGCAATTGTGCATACGCACCCAGCCTACTGTATCGCCTTAACACTTGTGGATGATGAGCTGCCGATGCTGTTCCCTGACCAAGCTGCGTTAGTCGGCGATGTGGCCTTCGTACCTTACGTTGTGCCAACAACGGATAAACTGGCCAACCTCGTAGCTGAAAAGGCCGATCGTTACAGCTCGATTTTGTTGAAAAATCATGGGCTCGTCACCACCGGCAAAAACCTGCGTGAAGCCTACTATCGCACCGAAGTAATGGAAGAAAGCGCAAAAATTTATCTCATCGCCAAATCGGTCGGCACGCCTAGAAGGCTGACGGAGGAAGAGTACAAAGAAATTCAAGGCTTGGAAAGCGAAGCTTACCGCGTAAATTTATTGCAGCAAATGAAATAAAGGTTAACCTGTAACCCGTTCTCATCGGCATCCGATGGGGACGGGTTTTTATGTGTTGGTTTGTTCTGGTTGCTTTGGTGGGTCGGAGGTTGCCTTGGTGAAGTGATGGCTACTTTGGTTAAGTGATGGTTGCTTTGGTAGAGTGATGCTTGCTTTGGTAGAGTGATGCTTGCTTTGGTGGAGTGACGGATACTTTGTTAATGTGTTGTGGTTGTAGTGGCGGCTACAAGCCCAACTCATTGGACGTTTTCCAATGGAAACCCAATTACAGGTGCTATTTCGTCCTTTTCGTTGGACAAAATCCAACCAACAGACGATTTTGGCTTGTTTTAGCCTCACTTTTGCCGATCGCGTTGGATTTCATCCAACGAAACGAAGAAAACACGCATCAAAAAGCAGTTCTCGTTGGAAAACATCCAACGGGAACTGGAGGCAAGGTGTTGAACATCGGAAGTAGGGTGTAAGTGTGAAGACTTAGAAGCAGCAGTCAACACTAAGTAGAACAAAAAGGGAATGGATATGGGGTGGAAAAGCGTAGCGCCCGTATTTGAAATCGTGTTCCAACCATAAAAACCAATTTATATGAAACACGATTTCAAGAAACGGTTGGAACCCCATATTCAATTCCCTCCCCACACTCAAACGTTGAAGGTATAGTCATTCACTCTTTGTGTTAGTCATTCACTCTGAAGGTTTCATCACTCACTCTATGTGTTCAGTCTTTCAAATTGTGGGTCACACAGTTACATCCGACACAATAATCGTAATAAAAACCATAGGAAAGCCAATTGTTGTACAATAAAATGAAGGGAATGCATGAAAAGAATGCCGAGGTGACCCATGGTAAATATTTTAGTCGTAGATGACGAGCCGATGATTTGCAAAGGTGTCGCAACCATTTTGAAGCAATCCAAACTGGATATTGGCGAGGTTTTTATTGCCTATAACGGATTTGAGGCGCTCGATTTCATCCATTTGGAGAAAATTGACCTCGTGTTTACCGATATTCAGATGGAAAAGATGAATGGCATTGAATTAATTGAAAATATATTCATGGAGGATCCATCGATCCCGATTGTCATTTTATCCGCCCATGGCGAGTTTGAATATGCCCAGAAAGCGATCCGTTTCGGAGCCAAGGAATATTTGGTGAAGCCGATTACTCCGCCGCACCTAATTGCTGTAACAGCGAAGCTACTGAAGGAAAAGGAAGAACGGCAGCAGCATTTTTCCAATTGGGAAGGCAACCGAACATTGGCGGACATTACCACGCTGGAAATGAACTATTATTTGAGCGAGATTGTTACGGGTACCGTTCATGAATCTGAAGTGCCCGATATCAGGGAGAAGCTCGGAAATCGTGTGTCAGGTACGCATTACAGCATGTTGGTGATCAAATTATTTTTGAACCGTGGCGGCATTAGAGATGAGGAGATTGCGACACTGAAAGACCGTAGTCTTCTGAAGTACGCCGCATTGAATATTATCGAAGAGACCGCAAGTCAGTGGAACCACCTTGTTTTCAATACGCACAATTCCACCTTTTCCTTGCTGATGCAAATCCCTGAGGAGGAGAAGCAAGGCACGTTGAGTATTAATCAGATGCTGATGGTAGCCCAAATGATGAACGCGAATTTGCAAAAATATGTGAATGTCAAAAGCCAAATCGGCATCAGCCGCATTCAGGAGGGCATCATCAAATGGCCTGCCATTTATAAAGAAGCGATGGAGAGCTTGACGTGGGGCGAGACACAGAAAGACCACTATATGTTTTACATAGAGGATATCGGGAAAACGACGAATGAGCAGAATTTAACGAACACGCAGGTGGACGAGGCGAATAATCGCATTGTTTTTGATACGAAAACGTATATTGAACATCATTTTTGCGATAAAGGGCTGAAGCTGCAGGACATCGCAGATAGTGTGCATTTGAGCCCCAATTATTTGAGTTATTTGTTTAAAAGAGTGATGGGCCAGGGGATTTGGGATTATGTGACCCAGCTGCGCATGGAAAAAGGGAAACAGCTGATTCTCATGACTGACAAACGCAGATACGAAATTTCGGAGGAAATCGGGTACGAATCGCCGGAGCATTTTAGTAAAATTTTTAAAAAGCATTTTGGGATGAATATTTCGGAGGTCAAAGTGGCGGGACCGTAATATGCGACATGATTAGCGTAATAGTGCACATCGCTAGGCTGCCGGGGTCCCCCTTATAATCGGAATTGTAGCAGCAAACGTAACTAACATGATTTTGAGAGGGGAACCAACGATGAGAGGTAAAAAGACATCCGCAATCAGTGCGATCGCACTGACTGTCCTACTGGCAGGATGTGGCACGCCATCAGCGACTACGAGCACGCCGAGTGCTAGCCCGGCTAATCCGGCCGCAACAGGGGCAACTGGCGCTTCTACGGCAACGCCTGCAGCCAAAAAGGTGACCATCACCGCCCAAGGCTTCAAGCCGGATCAAAAAGAGAAAAACGATCAACTGGATCAGCGGATCACCCGCTTTAAGGCGAAAAATCCGAACGTTGAATTTAAGAAAGACGACTGGCAGTACAACCCGCTTGAAATCGGGATCAAAATGGCTTCCAACAGCGCTCCGACCGAATACACAACCTATGCGACCGAAGGCAAAGTGCTGGTTGATAAGAAATGGGTAGCGGACATTACCGATTCCATGAATGCCTGGGAACATGCGAAAGACATGAATGATCTCCTCTCCAAACCGTTCGTTGTGAATGGCAAAACGTATGGTGTACCGATCGATGGATACGTCATGACGATTACTTTGAACAAGAAGCTGTTCAAGGAGAAAGGCGTCGAACTGCCGCCAATGGATTGGACGTGGGATGACCTGCTTGCAGCAGCAAGAAAAATCAACGACCCAGCCAAAGGGATCGCAGGCTTTATCCCAATGGGGAAAGGTCCAGAAGCAGGATGGAACTGGACGAATTTCCTCTATGCAGCAGGCGGGGATGTACAGAAGCTCGACGGTGGCAAAGTCGTAGGAATCTTCAATTCAGACGCCGGCTTGAAAGCGCTTGAATTTTATAAAAAACTGAAAGATGAGAACTTGATTCCGCAAAACTGGGCACTCGGCTACGGCGACGCACTAAGTGCATTCTCGCAAGGACGCGGCGCGATGGTGATGTGCGGAAGCGGGAATGCAGCTGATGCTGCGATTAATGAAGGCGGCATTTCCAAAGAGGATATGGTTGTGTATCCGATGCCAGCATTGACCAAAGGCGGCAAGCATACAGGCGTTCTCGGGGGCAACTACCGCGTGATTAATCCGAAGAGTGACAAAGACCAACAGGCTGTAGCCTTCAAATGGATTACGGATGAGTACTTCACGGACGATTTCTTGAACTCCACGAAAAAAGAAATCGAGGACCGTAAAACGAAAAACCGCGTCTACATTCCGCAGCCGATCAACTACTGGAAGGATTCCTCCGATTTCGGTAAAAAGTACACGGACTTATTAGCTAAATATGACAACGTTTTCAAATACGATCCGCAGCTGCTCAGCCTCTGGGACGGCAAGCCGGAAGCCCAGTACGAAGCGCAAAAGTATTACACAGAGATGGCCAATGTAATCCAAAAAGTGTTCACAACCAAAGATGTGGAGTTGAAAAAGGCTCTTGCAGATGCGTCGAACAAAGTGCAATCGGAAGTCTTTGATAAAGTGAAAGTCGAATAGCGACCGGAACAATCGGATCTAAGCTGCTTTTGCGGTTTAGGTCCGATTTTATAAGGAGTGTTGGAGATGGATGCAGAATTAAGTGTACAGCCTGCCGCAGCGGCAAGCACCGTTAAGAAGAAGATGAATTGGTATCTGTGGGGAACGTTATTCATCATCCCGGAGATTGTAGTATTTATTATTTTCTTGTGGGTACCGATTATCAAAGGCATATTCTATAGTTTTTACAATATTGATTTTGTGGACGGCAATCATTTTATTGGTCTTGCAAATTATCTAAGTATTTTTCAGGATGAGCTTCTGCTGATATCTGTCAAAAATACCTTGTTTTATATGGCGCTTGGTATCGTGATTGGCTTCTGGGTTCCTCCGCTCATTGCTATCGCTGTCTCGGAATTGAAGTGGTTTCAGGGGGGAGCGCGCATTATCGGATACTTGCCAAGTGCGATTCCCGCTATCGTCCTATACGGCATGTGGCAGTGGTTCTATGATGCAGTAGGTCCGATTAACTCCTTTTTGCAATCATTGGGGTTTCCTCAGCTGCAATTCTTCAGCCCTAAGCTCGCTATGGGTTCCATTGTTTTGCTTGAAACGTGGCAAAGCTTCGGGGCGGCTACGCTCATCTATATCGCTGCTATCGTGGGAATTCCAAGGGATATTTATGAAGCGGCGGAGATTGACGGGGCGAGCGTGTGGCAGCGAATTCGCTACATCACCTTGCCAAGTATCCGAACATTGATGCTGCTCCTGCTTCTTCTGCAGGTGATCACGACGTCACAGGGCTTCCAAGCGCAGTTATCCATGACCGATGGCGGACCGAACAATGCCACGTTGACGTACCTGCTATGGCTTAATCATACGGCATTCCGTGATCTTGATTTTGGCAAAGCGAGCGCGATGGGCAGCTGCATGTTTTTTGTCTTAATCCTGATGTCCGTCTTATACAATCTGCTGCAGCGTAGAGGTGAGAAGGCATGAAGCAAGAAGAACGCGGCATTATTTCTAGATTTGATATGAAAAAAGGCCCGGTGCGCACGGGCTACACCATCATGGTGGTGCTGATGCTATTGGTGGGTGTAACGATGCTGTACCCGTTTTTCAATACGTTTTTTGGTTCACTGAAAACGCGGGAAGAATTTTTCGCTTTCCCTCCTACCTTTTTCCCCAAGAGCTGGGTTTGGACCAATTATAAGGATGCTTTTACCGGATTTGACCTGCCATTGTTGACATTTCTCAAAAATACCGTGTTCATCTATGCCGGCAATGTGATCGTTTCCCTGCTGCTGATTGGATTAGCGGCATATGCGCTGTCACATTTAAGAGTTCCCTTCAAACGATGGGTGACGCTGTTTTTCTTCTCTACGCTCCTCATCCCGCCGGCCACATACGTTGTGCCTAACCTGCTCAATTTGAAAAGCCTCGGTATGTTGAACACCTACTGGGCTTTCTGGCTGCCGGCTGCGGCTAATGCGTATTTCATGCTGCTGCTCAAAAACTTCTTTGACGGCATTCACAAGGAGATTCTGGAAGCGGCGAGGATCGATGGCGCCAGCGAGTTCAGCTCCTTTATCCGGATTGCGGTTCCGCTGTCTACTCCGATCATCGGTACGCTGTTGATGTTATCCTTCTCGGCGACGTGGAACGATTTCTACTGGCCGAGTCTGGTCATGACGGAGAGAGGGATGTATCCCCTCGCAACGGGGATTTATCTGTATGTCGTTTACTCGACATCGGTTATCCCGTGGAGTGTCCGCTTTGCGGTATTGACAATGGCGATGCTGCCGCCGGTGGTGTTTTTCCTCGTTTTTCAAAAATTTATTATTCGCGGTATTTCGGTTTCCGGTGTAAAAGGATAAGCGAAGAACGTCCATCAGAACTATTTCTGGTGGCGTTTTCTTTTGCTAAAAGGAGAATGTCTCCGCGATCGCGAAACTAGGTGAAAGCAAGGTGTATCGGGCGTATGACCTGATGAAATGGCTTGAAAGGAAGGATAATCAGTATGCGAAAAATGCTGCGTAATATGAATCTGATGAAAAAACTGATCGTCCTGCTCATCTTATTCGTCGTCATCCCGATATTGGTCTTGGATTTGGTTGTCGCCAAAAAGCTGGAGTCCATTACAGAAGAGCAGGTGGGCAACGCCTTGCTGCAATTAGTGCGAGGAAGCCACTTAACGTTGGATAGGGAGAGCAGTGATTTTGAAGAGAAGACGGAGAAAATCATGATCTCTCAGGAGATTCAGCAGCTCGCGAGCATCCCCTCCTCATCGGAATATGAGCGGTTTGAAATCTTCAAGACGCTTGATAAATATTTGAGCAATTATTCTACGAATGCGATTCGTTATTCGATGTTCTTTTCAGACACCGATAAGCAGTACTCCTTCGTGCCGAATTCGGATGTTTTAAACAACGGGATCTTTTATGCTACGGATTTGAATGCGCTCTCTTGGTACAAATCGGTTAGTCAAGCTAAGGGAAAAGGGGTTCTTCGCGTTATTGATAAGTTCGGCTATAATCCGAATAACGTGAAAACTGTTGCTTATTTGCGGCAGCTTAACAGCATTTATAACGGGGAAACGGTCATTGGTTACTTGCTTGTTTCGGGCATTGAGACGCCTTTGCAACAGGATTTTTCGCCCTTTGATAAGTATGCGGATGGCCAAGTCATGCTGCTGGACCCAGATAACACAGTGCTCGCCACCAACACGGAGAAATTCCAAATCGGCTCCACAATGCCCGCTGCTGCCGATAAAGTAGAAGGTGTTTATAAGCTAAAGGAAGCTGGCGTAGAGTATATGCATGTGCTTCACACAAGTGAGGCTACAAACACGAAACTGCTGATGAGGGTGCCCGTTCAATCAATCATTATTGATCATATCAGTGTGCAGCGCCTTGTGGATTGGATTATGTTTATTTATTTCTTTATTTTATTTTTGGCGAGCATGTACTTTATTCAATCGATCTTGAAGCCGATTTCGAGGCTGGCACGAATTACTAATTCCTATCATCCGGGCAGGCCGCTGGCGATTTCCATGCATTCGGAGAGTAAAAATGAGATTGTGCTGCTCAGCAACCATTTTATCCGGATGACCGACCGTTTGAATCAGACGATTTATGATCAATACGAGCTTGAATTAAAGCATAAAGAAATCGAATTATCGATTCTTCATACGCAAATTAATCCGCACCTTCTGTACAATACGCTGGAGTCTGTTTATTGGCATACCTTTATGGAAGGCGCGACGGAATCCGCTGAAATGATTAAGGATTTATCGCTTATTATGCGGATCGGGCTAAGTAAAGGAAAACTGCTAATTCCGGTGATGGAGGAAAAGAATCATGCGGAGGCTTATGTCCGCTTGCAATTGTTCCGTTACGAGTACGCTTTCCAGGTGCATTGGGACATTGAGGAGGATGCCAAAAAGTATCTCGTGCCTAAGGTCATCCTGCAGCCTATCATTGAGAATGCCATTCTGCACGGCATTAAGCATATGAGTCAAGACGGGGAGTTGTGGATCACGGTGCGAGTGCGCAAGGGTCTCGTCATTATCAGCATAGAAGATAACGGTTACCGGCAGGCGGATATCGAGATGCTTAATGCTATTCTAAAAGGCAAAGAAAACAATCGCGGGTTTGGCATTATTAATGTTCAGAAGCGGATACAGCTGCATTTTGGCAGCAGCTATGGCTTGCATTACAGCCATAGAGAAGATCAGGGCGTACGTGCCTGGATTGAGATTCCGGCGATCCTTGACGAGAACGAATGGAAGCAGCCTCCGGCCTGAGGCCCTTGGTGGCAGGTGAGGCAATCGTACAATCGTTCAATCGTCCAACCACTTTGCGTCGAGGGAACTACAGGACGCTATTTCCCAGAACAGGCAGGCTTTTCGACTGTGATGGGAACTACGGTCCTTTATTATGCCAATTTCCTGTGGAAAACGTAACAAGGAGGAGAAATAAGGACCTGTAGTTCCGCTAGGGATGACATAGCTCGATTTCCTCTTAAATAGAGGACTACAGTTCCCTCTAAGTAAGACTTAGCGGAAAACGCCGCTAGGGTTATTTGAAAGTAATCAAAAAAGAACCTATCGGTATAACTATACCAATAGGTTCTTCCGTTTGAGGCTATGTTTACGTTTAGTTTTGCGGAAAACCAAACTCGGTATTCGTTGATGTGTTGTGATCAGCAATATCCACATATTGATCAACCGTATCCAGGATCTGGCTCAGGAGCCAACGGCTAAAAATAACATGGTCGGAAGAAATAGCATTATAAGTGCTTTCTTCTTTACTAATCTTAAAGCCTCGGTAATTCTCATAAATGGTTCTCATTCTGATCTCTCCCTCGCTTTGATGTATATCTTAAACTATCATCATTCGCGCAATTTTGGTAGAGGTGTAATTTGATAGATATTGTCAATTCTTGGCTTATTTCATGTAAAAATCATGAATTGCTTCTTTTTTGCTGCCTATAGGCGGTTGGGGGCATCCCAAAGTGCTTCTTAAACGCTTTAGAAAAGCTAAACAAATCAGGATAGCCAACGGAATTTGCAATTTCTGAAAGCGTATATGCCGTTTGCTCCAAAAGCAGCTGGGCTTCGTTCATTTTCAAGCTCTGGAGGTACTGCATCGGTGTAACCCCATAAGTTTTGCCGAATTGCTTGGTAAAATGCGTTCTTTCTACGCCAACATGCTCGGATACTCGCTGTACAGTAATTCCATCGGCATAATGGATTTGCATATAAGAGAGGCCCATTTGCAGCCAAGTAAGGGCGCGGTTTTCATGGTTGGCGGCGGGCTGGTGCATGCCGGACAATGAATTAAAAACTTGATAAAGATGATTAAGCCTCGCCAAATCCGTCGCTTGACGCTCTCCTTCGCTGACTGCGCTAATGAAATCCCACATCAGGCTGACGGCTTGCTCTGTTGCTGCGCTTGAGAGATGAGGCGAGTGGGGGCTCAGTCCAATTCGTTCCAACAAATGTAGCGACTGCTTCCCGTCAAAAGCCACGAAGATTTTACGCAGCGGATTGCTCGCGACCGTGACATATTCATGCGTCACCTGCGGAAATAAGCAAAACATATCGCCTTTGCCAAGTGAAAAGGTCTGATTGCTTTGATGAAATGTTCCTTCGCCTTCCAAAACGAAAATTAAATAATAATAGGGTGTGGTCCTAGGACCGATATGATAATTTGATTTCGCGATATTATGGCCGATACGGATGGGCCATACATTGCCTGCTTTTTCAAATTCAGACGGGGTAAAATAGGTTATCTCCAAATACTCATGATGATCTTCACGCATATTCTTCCTCATTGACTACACCTCTTTTTCACATGCCTAGCATATCGGATACTCATGAAGAAAGCAGAACCACAACTCCATAATAAGATCGAAACCCACAAATTGACAAGTTAAAAATAACGCGAAATGACATTGACCCATGCCGTGGTTCGTTGTTATGATACTAATACATTCTATTCCTACCTTTTTTGTTGGATATTGACCAGACAACTGGAAATAGCAACATATAAAATAACATCAAGTCGACAGGAGAGCCTGAGATGACACTTCATAAAGAGATTGAATTTGGTTGGTTTTTGCCGACATCAGGTGATGGCAAGTATGTTGGAGTAGCCCCGGAGCGAGAAGCTACGTTAGATTATTTAATCGATGTTGCGCAAACGGCAGAGAGATCTGGGTTTGAATTTGTCCTGATCCCAACCGGCGGTGCTTGCTTGGACGCTTGGGTTGTGGGCTCTGCAGTGATGAGTCATACGACTGCATTGCGCCCGTTAGTTGCGGTACGTCCTGGGCTTGTTGCCCCTGTTCTGGCAGCGCGCATGGGAGCCGCATTGGATGTGCTTTCCGGAGGGCGGGCGATGATTAACGTCGTAACCGGCTCGTCCGTGCAGGATTTGGAGGAACTCGGAGATCCCCTAGCGCATGCCCATGATGAAAGATACGAGCGTGCTAAAGAGTATGTAGAGGTTATGCAGCAGGCTTGGACGCAAACAGAAGTCCTCGCGGCTTCCGAGTTTGCGGATACATCGAAGGGTGAAGCGGTTAAAGAGAACAAACTTTATCAAGGCAAGTACTATCAATTCAATCGTCCCGTATCGTCCCCTTTAACGATTCAAAAGCCTCATCCGCCTTTTTACCTAGGAGGAAGTTCACCGGTTGCCAAGCGATTGGCAGTTGAGACTGCTGACACCTATCTCATGTGGGGAGAGCCGCATGATTGGATTCGTGAGCAGATCAGCGAGATAGAAACCGTTCGGGCCGAGTATAAGGCAGAAACAGGTGTCGATCGTCCTCTTCGTTATGGATTAAGAGCGCAGGTGCTCGTTCGTGATACGGAAGAAGAGGCTTGGGCAGCAGCTTGGGAGAGCATCTCCAAGGTATCGCCAGTAGCAATCGAGAAAGCGCAAGCCGCGTTTGCCAAGACAGATGCTACCAATCAGCAGCGTCAGAACGATTTAAGAGAGCTTTCGAAAGGCCAACAATTCGTCGTAGGACCCAATCTGTGGACCGGTTTATCACTGGTTCGCTCCGGCGGTGCCATCCTCATTGTAGGTACAGCCGACCAGGTCGCGGATCGTTTGATTGAATATGCCGAACTCGGCATCTCGTCGTTCATCCTTTCTGGTTACCCTCATCTGGAGGAGGCCGAGACATTCGGTCAAGCCGCACTTCCTTTATTCAGGGAAAAATGGCAGCTGAAGCTGGCAGAAGCCGGAGTGCCATCCAACGCGTAAGTAACATCCTAACGATACAAACAATCAGGAGGTCTTTCCATGAAAAAACATAGAAGAAAGAGCGGTTTCCTCGTCGCAACAGTCACGCTGCTATCCATCCTTACGGCAGCATGCGGATCAGCCACGGACACTGCGTCGACGCCAGGAGCATCAACTGGAGCTAGCACGACCGCTGCTTCAGGCAAACCTGTTACCATTAGCTTCCTGCATTGGCGTGGAGAAGATGTGAACTCCTTGAACGGCATTATTGCTAAATTCCAGGCGGAGAATCCGGCCATTAAGGTGGAGATGCAAACGATGCCCTCGGAGCAGTACCAATCCACAGCGCAAGCCAAGCTGGCGGACGGTTCTGTAGGTGATGTTTTTACATCGTTCCCTGGCGCGCAGTTTGAAGCTTTAGCCAAAGCGGGTATTTTCGCGGACCTATCCTCGGAAAAGTTTCTGAGCAATTTTAATGATACCCTCATTCAAGTGGGCAAAAAAGACGGTAAACAAGTGGCTGTGCCTTACCAACTGGTTTACAACGATCCGATTTATAACGTCAAACTGTTCCAAAAGTTTAATCTGACCCCGCCTAAGGATTGGGAAAGCTTTCTTGCTTTATGCGAAACGCTGAAAAAGAATGGCATCATTCCGATTGCTTTCGCAGGCGCGGATATTGGTCCAGGGCAATTTATGAATACGATGGTGATGAACAATGAACCAAGCACCGATATCTTCACCAAGGTTGAAGCAGGTCAAGCGAAATTAACCGACGAGTTCTGGGTCAAAACCTTAAGCCAGTTCAAGGAGCTTAACGATAAAGGCTATCTCCAACCTGATGCGCTTGGCACGAAGGACGCGGCAGCAGGGGCTCTTTTTATCCAAGAAAAAGCAGCCATTCTGGCCAGCGGATCTTATCAATTAGCGCAAAATAAAAAGCAAAATCCGAATCTGGAGCAAAAGCTGCTCGCTCCTATCACAGTTGCTGCTGATCAGGCCAAATTCGAAGGTGTCCACACAAGCACATTTCTGCTGGCGGTAAATAGTAAATCCAAGCATCCGGCTGAGGCTAAGAAATTCATTGAATTTTTAAGCCGCAAGGAGATTGCGGGTACGTATGCGAATGAAACAGGGCAAAATGTAACGGTCAAAGACGTTCAATACACAACGCCTGAGCTTCAGGTGGCGACAGAGTGGGCAGGTAAGAAAACACTCTTCCAGCCGCGCTTCAGCATCACGAATGCTGATAATCAGAAGGCTGTTACGAATTCGATTCAGGCCGTGCTCAGCGGTAAATCACCTCAGGATGCTGCGAAAGAAGCGCAGGCTATTATCGATCAGCATCTAGTCAAATAAGATGACACATAATCGCCGTGTGCTATGGCTGTTCCTTCTGCCGGGAACGCTGCTGTACTTGTTCTTATTCGTCTTGCCGACATTAACCGGATTGTTTTACTCGTTTACAGATTGGGACGGCGTATCGCCGTCCTATCAGCTTGTCGGACTGAACAATTACGCCAAAACGCTGCATAGCATCGTCTTCCAGAAAGCGCTTTGGAACAATACGAAATTTATGCTGACGGTTGTGATCGCGCAAACGTTTGTGTCCTTGCTACTTGCCATGCTGCTAGTGAAAAATACTAAAATTCACGTGCTACTGCGTGCGCTTTACTTTTTCCCGACCATCCTCTCGTCTGTAGCGGTGGGGTTGATTTGGTCGTTTATGTACGATCCTTCCCTAGGACTAATCAACACTTTGCTCCACCAAACAGGGCTTGGGGCATGGGGTCAAAACTGGATTGGCGGGGTCAAAATCGCGCTCTACGCCATAGCAGGTGTTCAGGTCTGGGCGCATGCCGGGCAAATGATGATTGTGTTTATTGCGGGCCTGCACGCGATTCCTGAAGAGTTGTATGAGGCAGCGAAAATGGATGGGGGCACCAAGTGGCAGGTGTTCCGTAAAATAACCTGGCCGCTTCTGGCTCCGTCAGCGACGATTGTTGTTGCTTATACGACTATTCAGTCGTTTAAAGCTTTTGATTTAATCTTTACCATGACGGATGGCGGACCCAATTATGCTACCGAAATTTTGACCACATACATTTATCACACGGCTTTTGCTAACTATTCGTTTGGCTTGGCTTCTGCCGGTTCTGTATTGTTCCTGATTTTGTTGTCTATTTTGACGGTTCTGCAGTTCAAAGCGCTGCGTGCGGACCGTGTTTCGTATTAATTCAAAAGAGGTTAACCGATATGGGAATGAAATGGTTCGGTCGCGTTGTGCTGCTGCTGTATGCCGTCATTATCACAGCACCTTTATATTTTGTCTTTATTTCGTCGTTTAAGTCGACGCAGCATTTTTTTGCTTCACCGCTGGGATGGCCGAAGCCATTCACATTGTCTAACTTTACGTCCATGTTCAAAGGCCAGACGATCGGCAAATATTTTTTGAACAGCGTAGAAGTGACGTTAGGCACAGTATTCATCGAGCTGCTGCTAGGCAGCTTGATCGCTTATGCGATCTTTCGGTTGGGTGGCAAGCTTGCAACGGTTCTGTTTGCTTTATTCATTGCAGGACTCATCGTCCCTTCTCAAGTGAACATGCTGCCCATCTATTCGTTAACGCACAAACTTGGCTGGTCGGACAGTCTATATGGCTTAATTCTTGTCTCTGTCGCGATGCTGATGCCTTTAACGGTCTTCATGCTGAAAGGTTTCATGCAGGTACTGAGCAAAGAGATTTTGGAAGCAGGCAGCATTGATGGTGCGGGCGAGTGGATGTTGTACTCGCGCATTGCATTGCCTTTGTCGGCGCCTTCACTGGCCGCTACAGCAACCTTTTTGTTCGTCATGGTATGGAATGATCTGCTCATTCCGATGCTGCTTATCAACAGTAAATCGAAGCTCACGCTTCCGCTTGCCATGCTGCAGTTCCGAGGCGAATACGTGACGGATTACCCGATGTTGTTAACAGGCGTAGTGATCACAGCAGCACCGATGGTTGTCCTGTTTTTGTTCCTGCAGCGTTATTTTGTTGCTGGCGTGATGGCGGGGTCATTGAAGGGGTAGGTAGTGCGGCTGTCATTGGATGAAATCCAACGAAATGTGATGATTTGGGGTGCATATGCTATTTTCGTTGGATGAAATCCAATAAAAGTCTAATTTTTTAGTGAAAAAGCGTGATTTTCCCCGAGGTCATTGGATTTCATCCAACGAGAAGGAGAAATTTCTCCTGATGAGGGCATTCTCATTGGATTTCGTCCAATGAGCATTGCGCATCTGTGTTGGCCACATGCAGAATGCCAAAAAAGTTGCCTTTGCCTTACGTGTTAAACACTCCCGGATAGCACAATATATGGAGGGCAAAAACAGTCAAGGATTGAGGCTTGACTGTTTTTTGCTATTCTGTGCTTTCTTGTGTTACAGTTAAAGATGAGGTGATCGACGATGTTTAAATTGGGTATTTTGGACCAATCACAAATAGGGGAAGGCCGTACCGCGGCAAGTGCGCTGGCCGAAACGACGGAGCTAGCGCAAGAAGCGGATAAATTAGGGTATTCGCGATACTGGGTATCGGAGCATCATGCTTCACAAGCGCTCGCGCACTCAAGTCCAGAGGTGCTTATCGCACATTTGGCTGCCAAAACGAATCGCATACGATTAGGGTCAGGCGGCATTATGATGCCTCATTACAGTGCTTATAAAGTAGCAGAGAACTTCCGGTTGCTGGAGGCGCTTCATCCGGGACGGATTGACGTTGGTCTCGGCCGCGCACCAGGCGGTATGCCGTTATCCACGCGTGCCTTGCAAGAAGGAAAATACACAAGTGTAGACCAATACCCTCAGCAGGTTGCTGATCTAACGGGCTATTTGTATGACTCGCTGCCGCCGAGCCACCGTTTTGCGGCTTTGCACGCATCTCCAATTATTGAGACTGCACCGGAAATTTGGCTGTTGGGTTCTTCCTACGACAGTGCCCGAATAGCTGCTGATCAAGGCGCCGCTTTTGGCTTTGCGCAATTTTTTGGCAATGCAGACTGCGAGCAGGCATTGCGGATTTATCGTGAGAACTTCAAGCCGTCGATCCTGAATGAACAAGCTCACTCACTTGCAGCGATCATGGTCATATGCGCGGATACGGAAGAAGAGGCAAAACGTCTAGCTTCGAGTTCGGATTTGTTTTTCTTGTCACTAGGCCGCGGTGCACTGCTGCCTTCCTTTCCTTCAGCAGAGACTGCAACGAATTACCCTTATACGCCGGGGGATCTGGCTTTGATCCAAGACCGCCAACATAAGCGTGTCGTCGGTACACCAGAGCAAGTCAAAGCGCAAATGATAAAGCTTAACGAAGCTTATCAAGCTGATGAATTAATGGTTGTGTCGCCCATTCATGATGTAGCAGCGCGAATTCATTCCTACCGGTTATTGGCTGAAGTATTTGACATGCAGGACTAATATAGGTGAGATCCGCTTTCCGTAATCCGTTATTTTAGAGTAAAAATTTGCGTTTTTTTGCTCTTGCCATTACACTTAAACCAAAAATGGAGTGGTGAAATGAGCAAGAACAGAGTTTGGAACAAGGGAAAACGTAATGGCGGCGGTGGACCGGCACCTGGAACGGGTTATAAGGAGAAGCTAGCCGAGGCTGCAAAGGCAGAAGGCAAAAATCCGGAGATTGACTACAACAATCCGATTAACCAAGTTCGCCCAATGAAACGCGAGAATTGGGTCGAGCGGCCTGTTCGCGTCATCCGGGAACAACCTAAAACATAAATAAAAAACCTATTCGATCTTGTAAGGATCTGGATAGGTTTTTTTGTTTTATTTTAAGGCATAAGACTTCTTACATAATGGAAAGTATCGTTCATCGTTTCATCCGAAAGCTGCTCTAATGAAATATCAACGCCTGGTTTAACGCGGTGGAGCTTTTCCAGGAATGATTTGGTTTGGAAAATTCCTTCGCCGGAACGCACGGACTTGAGATTGCCGTCTTGAACAACAACATCTTTCAAATGCGCAAGAACGATGCGATCCCCGAATGCTGTAAATGCGTCATCCAAGAACTTCTCTTGTGCATCGATGGCAGTTGGTGGAAGCAAATTGACGGGATCAAATACTACTCCCAAGTTACTTGATGGGACTTCTTTTAGGATACGGACCATTTTTTCTGTGCTGGATAATGTATGTGTTAATACAGGTTCAAGACCAATGTGAACACCCCAGCGTTCCGCTTCCTCCGCTAATTCCTCAACAGTTTGCTTAAGAAATTCCCAACCGATGGCTTCATAACGCTCAGGATCCTGCGTGAGATAAGTCGTTAAATCAGCTGTTTCCGTTGCTACGATGGACGTTCCTAGATCTCTCGCATAACGCAGATGTTCTTTGAATCTGTTGATTTCATGGCGACGTTGCTGCGGGTCTGGATGAATCGGATTGATGTAACAACCGAGTACGCCAATGCGGACGCCAGCGCGCTGGAACTGTTCGCCAATATGGCACGCGAGCCCAGGGCTAAGCTTGCCCAAACTTGTGTCGATATCGCTGATGGCTTTGCTAAGAGCCAACTGCACGAAGTCAATGCCTCGTCCGCGCAGCTTCTCTGTTAATTGATTCAGTGGAAGATGACCGACCGTATGAGCTAGCGTCCCGATACCCATCTATCTCGCCATCCATCCGCCGTCCACGCATAATACGTGTCCGTTCATATAATCAGAAGCGCTCGAGGACAAGAAAACGACAGGCCCTTTGAGATCCTCAGGTGAGCCCCAACGGCCAGCTGGAATGCGCTCTGTAATGGATTGTGTACGCTTCTCGTCTTTCAAGATCGGCGCTGTATTATTCGTTGTCATATAGCCAGGAGCGATGGCGTTGACTTGAATG
Source organism: Paenibacillus sp. J22R160 (assembly GCF_059692135.1). Taxonomy (NCBI): domain Bacteria; kingdom Bacillati; phylum Bacillota; class Bacilli; order Caryophanales; family Paenibacillaceae; genus Paenibacillus; species Paenibacillus sp. J22R160. The sequence goes on from NZ_JCAUAU010000010.1 coordinate 118,197, forward strand.
CCTTTGCCCGCCCATTCGTTGGCCAGTGCTTTGGTAACACCTGCAATCGCATGTTTGCTAGCTGTATAGCCAGGCACGTTAATGCCGCCTTGATAAGTTAGCATGGAAGCAATATTAACGATTTTGCCGCTGCCGCGTTCGATCATGTGACGGCCGATCAGCTGGCATAGGAAGAAAGCAGAGTTCAAGTTCAAGTCGATGACATCGTGCCAGTCTTCACGAGAATGGTCAACAGCCGGTGTACGACGAATAATTCCCGCGTTGTTCACAAGAATGTCGATGCTGCCATAAATGCCAACAGCCCGGTTCACGACATCCTCAAGGATGTCTTCGTTGCTTAAATCAGCTGCGATCAGCTCAGCTTTACCGCCTAATGCGCGAATTGCTTGGGCGGTTTGTACGCTTTCGGAAGAAGATACAGCAATGACGTTAGCGCCTGCTTCTGCAAGTCCGATGGCCATTGCTTGCCCTAGACCGCCGGAAGCTCCGGTTACGAAAGCTGTTTTTCCTGCTAAGTTAAAAAGTGTCATGAAACATACTCCTTTTCACTAGTGAGTGACGATTTGGATGCCCGCATCACGGTATTGTTTGGCCGTTTCTGCGGGCAGGTTACTGTCGGTGATAATCATGGCGACCTCAGACAAAGAGGCAAACGTGCGCAGGGCGCATTGGCCGAATTTGTAATGATCGACAACTCCATAGACGGCTGCGCTGGATGCAATTAACGCCCGTTTGTAGTCGGCGTGATCGCTCGTATAAATCGTAAAGCCGTGCTGCAGATGGACGCCCGTTGCAGAAATAAAGCATTTCTGAATGTTAAGCGAATTCACATAGGCAACAGCTTCTGGTCCAGCAAGCATATTCCGTGTTCGGTACCCTCCAGGTACAACGAGCCGGATTTCTTCCTTATGAACGAGCTCGGAAATAATGTATAAATCGTTGGTCACGACAGTAAGCGGCTGATTGTCCAGCCGCCTAGCAATCTCAAGTGTTGTACTGCCGCCGTCGAGGGCAATGATGTCCCCTGGCTGAATGTAGCGAAGGGCTATCGTCGCAATTTCCGATTTTTGATCGGCATGCTTGATGATTGGCTCCTTCGCCGAAAGAATGCCAAGTTGATCGCTTTGAGCGAGCATGGCGCCGCCATGAATGCGGACGAGCAGCCCTTTTTCCTCCAGCTTGGCCAAATCTTCACGAATTGTTTTACCTGTTACGTCCAGTCGTTCACTAAGCTCGTTAACCGTGACTTCTTTCTGTGCCAGGAGTATTTCCATTATGGTTTCATATCTGCGTAAAGGGTTCATCGATGATCATCACTTTCCAAAAGAGAGATTACCGATTATTTTAAATCTTTCATAGCCACGGCGTCCATATCATCGAACATTTGATTTTCGCCAGCCATGCCCCAGATGAATGTATAGTTATTAGTGCCTACGCCGCTGTGAATGGACCAGCTCGGGGAAATAATCGCTTGCTCATTGCGCATAACAACGTGACGCGTTTGTTGCGGCTCGCCCATCATGTGGAAAACAACAGCATCTTCCGGCATATCGAAATAGAAGTAAACCTCGGAACGGCGGTTATGTGTGTGTGAAGGCATTGTGTTCCACATGTTACCCGGTTTGAGAAGAGTCATACCCATAACGAGTTGACAGCTTTGAATGCCATCTAAGTGGATATATTTGTAGATTGTACGTTCATTGGATGTATTGATGCTGCCCAGATGAGCTGGAGTAGCTTCGCTAATTGCTGCTTTAACAGTTGGGTATGTTTTGTGAGCAGGCGTTGAGTTGAAGTAATACTTAGCTGGATCCGCTGCATTTTCGCTGGCAAAAGTAATGTCCTTCGAGCCTAGACCGATGTAAATGCAATCCTTGGGATCCATATTGTAAACCGTACCGTCAACAGTGATTGTTCCGCGGCCGCCAACGTTAATGATACCGATTTCGCGACGCTCTAAGAAATAATCAGCAGCCATTTCTTTCTTATCAGCTTGCAGCTGCAGGGAACCTGTAATCGGAAGAACGCCGCCAATGATGAAACGGTCAACGTGGGAGTACACGAGTTTAATCTCGTTGGGTACAAACAAAGCGTTGATTTGAAACTCGGATTGTAAGCGCTCTGTGTCAAATTGTTTAACTTCGTTCGGGTGTGATGCGTAACGGATATCCATGTGATAATCGCTCCTTGGAATGGTTTATTTGAGTTGATATAGGTTCATATAGGTTTAATTTACTCCAATAAGGAGGATTAAGCAAGTGTTTTCGAAGGATGTTACAAATCATTCCAAAGAAGTGTATAAAGGAGAAAGGTTAGGGAAAAAACAACCCTACAGGAGGTTATGTCTATGGATAAAAATCATTATTTCGACCGCGTCGGCAACGATACGATCCCGACTAAGCCAGAGGAAGAATCTACGACGCCAACCGATTTGCTCAGTGAGGCAGTCGAGGAAATTATGGACAATATCAAAAGCGCCTTCTCGACGAACGAGCGGGATTAAGAGAAAGGACGAAGCAGGGTTGCTGCTTCGTCCTTTTTTCATTTTGTTAACTGCATGGCGGCTGCCGATGCACGCTCCTAAGATGCATCATTAGAACGCTGATTTCATCAGAGTTCCGTGCGCTCATCCCGCCGAAAGTCGCAGATAGCGATCTCTTCAACTAGCTTAACAACAGAGGGTCTGTTGCCCCTCTGAACTATCACCGACGGCTGAGTTCAGCCGTTGATGGGAACTACAGGGCGCTATTTCTGGGAAATGCGCCGTTTTTGAAAAGAAGCGGAACTACGCTCCGCTATTTCAAGTTATTTGGCGGAAGTTCCGCCTAAAACATTGAAATAGCGCCCTGTAGTTCCCCAATGCTTAACCCATCGCCGCTTTTCTGCGAAATAGCGGCCTGTAGTTCCGCTAAGGTGGCTGCTGCACGCTCCTAAGATGCATCATTAGAACGCTGATTTCATCAGAGTTCCGTGCGCTCATCCCGCCGAAAGTCGCAGATAGCGATCTCTTCAACTAGCTTAACAACAGAGGGTCTGTTGCCCCTCTGAACTATCACCGACGGCTGAGTTCAGCCGTTGATGGGAACTACAGGGCGCTATTTCTGGGAAATGCGCCGTTTTTGAAAAGAAGCGGAACTACGCTCCGCTATTTCAAGTTATTTGGCTGAAGTTCCGCCTAAAACATTGAAATAGCGGCCTGTAGTTCCCCAATGCTTAACCCATCGCCGCTTTTCTGCGAAATAGCGGCCTGTAGTTCCGCTAAGGTGGCTGCTGCACGCTCCCAAGATGCTTCATTAGAACGCTGATTTCATCAGCGTACCGTGCGCTCATCCCGCCGAAAGTCGCAGATAGCGATCTCTTCAACTAGCTTAACAACAGAGGGTCTGTTGCCCCTCAGAACTATCACCGACGGCTGAGTTCACATCACGCCTCTCATCACCCTCATTGACACATCCGCCATTGCACAGGCGTCATCCCAATTATGCGCTTAAACACAGTGGCGAAATGCTGGGAGGAGGCGTAGCCCAGGATATTTGCGATTTCGGTAATTGTAGCGGTGCTTTCAGCCAGCAAGCTGCAAGCTTTTTTGATTCGTATCCGTTCGATATAACTCATTGGAGGCAGTCCCGTGTACGACTGAAAGGTTCGAAAAAAGTGGGAGGGACTGACGCGGACAATGCCCGCCAGTTCTTCAACGTCAGGTCGCCATTCAGGCTCATCCTCGATGCGGCGAAGCAGCAGGGCGAATGGATCGGCCAGATCGTCCGCAAGCGAAACCATTCGCTCATTCGTCTGCACAATGGCAAGCAGCAGCCCCAAAACAGCCTGCCGTATGGAGGTGGACCGCAGCGGACTATTGCTATTTATCGCGTCGCCTAGCTTCCTGAAGCCTTGAACGGCTTGCAGGCCGATATGGCGAACTCGCGGGAGCATCTGCAAAGCGCTAGCGAAGCATCCGCTTTCTCCCGAAGGGAGTCGAAGCCAATCTTCCGTATGGGGTGGTGTGACGATAAACCACCAAAACCTGCTCGGTTCAATGACGTTGAAGCCACCGCGATGCAGCTCGCCAGGGCAAGTGTGAAAGACATCGCCTGCTTTGGTTTCATAGACTTGGCCATCCAGCTCCCAACTTGCTTTCCCGCGTTCTACCAAAACAAATTCATACCCGTCATGTTTATGATAGGAGAGGGGAAGCGCCGATTTGATCTCATCGAAGCCGAAAAGGACCAGCTCAGGAACATCAGGAATCGATTCTTGCAAAGCAACGTCATAGGTCCAGCGGGGACTTTGTTTGGCAACCACAGATAAGCCTCCTTGTTCGAATATGTTCTTATTTATCTTCTATGTTTCTCATACTACTCAGCAGGTCTGTGAACGTCAATAATCAGCGGAATTCGTATGATGAAAGCAAGACGAATAAGGAGGCATGTTACAATGACTATGCAAGCAGAAAGAACTTACAAGATTACTACTCAGGACAAAGAAACCTTCGAGCGGGATGGCTATTGGATTTCGCCGAAGCTACTGGACGATGGGCAGATTGAAAGACTTCGTGAGGCGCACGAACGAATTTGGAGCGGTGATTATGACGGGGACGGGCTTCCGATGAACCATTATCGGCCAAACTCGAACCCTGACGCTCTCCGCAAGCTGGACAATGGTTGGTGGATTAATGACGAGGTCCGCCGCACCGTCACGGATCCGTTGATCGGCGAGTTAACGGCGGACTTACTGCAAGCGGATGAAATTCGATTGTGGCATGATCAGGTGATCTATAAGCCAGGTGTCGGGGACAAAACGACGGCGGTAGGCAACGTGGGCTGGCATCAAGATTATGGTTACTGGCAGTGTTCCAGCAATCCGGGCATGGTGACCGTGTGGATTGCGCTTCAGGACACTGACCTGACAAATGGCGGGATGAAGACGATCGTTGGTTCGCATAAATGGGGGTTGATCCCGGATAGCAACACGTTCTTCAATCCCAATATGGAAGAGCTCAGGGACAAATATGCAGCCGGCCGCGATTGGGTGGAAGAGCCCTGCATCTTGAAGGCAGGGCAAGCTAGCTTTCATCACGGACTTACGTTCCACGGGTCCGGCGCGAACACAACGACGGAGCCACGTATGTCAGTTGTCGCACATTTGATGCCAGGCGGCACAAGCTACCGGGCAGGTATTCAGCGTCATGACAATATCCGGTTGTTAGGGCCGCGCCCGCAGCAGGGTCAGCCTTTTGCGAACGCGTATTTTCCGGTTTTGTTTAAGAGGTAAGTCAGCCTTGCACAACTGTGCCTTTAAAAATTCGATCCATCACGCTGCACAAAAGGGTCATCATCTCGTCGATGTCCGCTTTCGATACAATCAACGCCGGCATTAAACGGATGGTATTCGGACTAGACGAGTTAATCAGCAAGCCAGCATGCAGGCAAGCGGCTGCCAGCTCGGCACCACGCGGCTCAGGGAGATCAAAGGCCAGCAGTAATCCCTTCCCACGGATGTCGGTGAGTCCATATTGCTCCTGTATCTCGTGAAGCCGCTGCAGTAAATAAGCTCCTTGCTCTGCGGCTTGCTGAGGAAGTTTGCGCTGAAGCACCTCTCCTACGACTGCAAGGCCCACGGCCATTGCAAGTGGTTGCCCTGTATAGGTTCCACCTTGGTCGCCTGCTTCAAAAAGGTTATACGCTTCTTTCGTAAGCATCGCCGATAGCGGAAATCCGCCGCCAATCCCTTTGGCAAGTGTGAGGACATCCGGCAGTACACCGTAATGCTCATAAGCGAACATGGTTCCAGTCCGGCCAATTCCGGTTTGGACCTCATCGAACATGAGCAAAATCCCCATCTCATCGCATAACGTGCGAAGTTTCTGGATGTAGGCAGTATTAGCTTCATATACGCCGCCCTCACCTTGGATGAGCTCCACTAAAATAGCGCAAGTATGGGGAGTAATCGCTTGCTTCATTGCTTCAATATCATTAAAAGGCACTTTCACGAAGCCGGGCAGTTGGGGAGCAAACATGTGCTCCCAGCCGGCTTTTCCCGTTGCCGCCGTAGTTCCCAACGAACGCCCGTGGAAGCTGCGCTTTGTTGTAATAATTTCGTAAGCGCCATTTTTACGGACAGCTCCATATTTACGAGCTAGCTTAATCGCACTTTCATTCGCTTCCGCGCCTGTGCTGCCAAAAAACACTCGCTCTAATCCCGATAATCCTGTCAAGAGGCGAGCAAATTCAACCATCGGCTTGTTAAAAAAGCCAGGACTTGCATTAACGAGCTTGCCTGACTGCTCTAGCAAAGCATCGCTGATGACTTTAGGAGAATGGCCTAGGCTGGTAACCGCCCAACCCCCAATAAAATCCAAGTACCTTTTCCCGTCCGTATCCCGCAAGTACATCCCTTCGCCATGCTCCATGACGACCTGAGGCCGGTTTGCAATAAACAAAATTGATGCATTAGCCTCTGCCAATAATTCATCCGTGAATGATTTTGTCTTTTCCATGCAGACACATCCTTTTTAATAAAAATAAGAAATAATGAATAATTATACACATATACGTATTTTTATTCAACCAAATAAATGTGGTGATCTTCCATTTTTATTTTGGTGGTGGAATGCCCTGCATATGGCTTGTGCATAATTGGTTGCCAGAGGATTTTCTTTTTATTAATAGGCAGTTACAATGACCTTAGGAATGACAACGTGTTTGTGGAGGGAAAGGAGATGTTTATGCCTGATAACGCATCGTTATTTCCGGCTCTTTTGATGGAAACGAACGGCCACCCGCACGTGATGGCGTACTATTTTAAACAGTGGCAAGGCTTTGAAATGCCCTTTCACCGTCATGATGCGACTGAAATTATGTATACGATCCAAGGCTATTGCGAAATCGAGATCCAATCCCAGCCGTCACATACCGAGAAGGTCGCTCTCAAAAAAGGCGAATTTATTATTATCAACGCCAATGTCCCCCACCGATTGCTAGTGGATGCAGCTAATCCATGCAGAATGCTGAATGTAGAGTTTCGGTTCATACCCAATAAAGGGGTATTCCCCTCGATTCAGCAGTTGGCTGCCGAAGATAACCTGTTGATCGCCTTACTGGAGTCAGAATCCCCCTATTTGGTGCTGCGCGATGGGGACGAAGTTTACCATATTATGAAAAGCTTGGTGCTTGAGCTGGATAAGGCAGCAAACAAAAGCGACTTGATGGTTCAGCTTCTGATTACACAGCTTCTGATTCGAATTGCGCGAGTTTGGCGTGAAACGGTAAATAGCTCAGAGGCGCAGAGTGAAAGATATGTCAAAATTTCAATGGAATATTTGCATCAGAACTATGATCGCGACATTCAAGTGAAGGATATTGCCGGGGCTGTTAATCTGCATCCTGGGTATTTGCAGCGAATTTTCAAATCCCTGACGGGTCAGACACTTATGGCTTATTTAACCGGTATCCGGATGGAAAAAGCCAAGATGCTGCTGCTCGAAACCGATGTGCCCATTTCTGATATTTGTGATTACATCGGCGTTGGAAGCCGGCAGTATTTTCATATGCTTTTCAAAGATTATACGGGTCTGACTCCAACGGATTTTCGTAAATCGATGTATGCGGAGAAACGGAATTATCCAGAAGGAAGTTAGAATTTTTGACAAAAGTGAGATGAGGAAGTTAGAAATTTGATAACGGTTTCTCTTTCGTGCTTGATACAATGTGAAAGGTAGAGAACACGATAGAGAGGGCGATCAACATGTCATTTAAAGTAGCTTTTATTGGAGCAGGAAGCATTGGATTTACACGCGGATTACTAAGGGATTTATTATCAGTTCCTGAGTTTAATGATATTCAGGTCGCTTTTACAGACATTAATCAACATAACTTGGATATGGTTACGGAACTATGCCAAAGAGATATAACGGAGAATGGTCTGAACATCCAAATTCAAGCAAGCACAGACCGCAGAGAAGCTTTGAAAGACGCAAAGTATGTGTTATGTACGATTCGTGTCGGGGGTCTGGAGGCTTTTGCAACGGATGTAGATATCCCGCTCAAATATGGCGTTGATCAGTGCGTCGGGGATACGTTATGCGCAGGGGGCATTATGTACGGTCAGCGTGGGATTTCGGAAATGCTGCGTATTTGCGGGGACATTCGCGACGTAGCTTCACCGGATGTGCTGCTGTTAAACTATGCGAATCCAATGGCGATGCTGACATGGGCTTGCAATACTTACGGCGGGGTACGGACGATCGGGTTATGTCACGGCGTGCAGCATGGACATCGTCAAATTGCTGACGTGTACGGTTTGAAGAAGGAAGAAGTCGATATTATTTGTGCAGGCATCAATCATCAAACCTGGTATGTACAAGCCCGCCATCAAGGCAAGGATCTGACGCAAGGACTGCTTGAAGCGTTCGAGAATCATCCGGAATACGCCCGCACAGAGAAAGTGCGCATCGACATGCTTCGCCGTTTCGGCTACTACAGCACGGAATCCAACGGGCATCTTAGCGAGTATGTGCCTTGGTACCGGAAGCGTGCCAGTGAGATCCAAGACTGGATCGATCTAGGGAGCTGGATTAACGGTGAAACCGGCGGCTACCTGCGCGTATGTACAGAAGGGCGGAACTGGTTCGAGACGGATTTCCCGAACTGGATGAAGGAAAAGGCTATGGTTTACACGGCCGAGAAGCGCAGTGAAGAGCACGGCTCCTATATCATCGAGGGACTTGAAACCGGCCGTATGTATCGCGGACATTTCAACGTAGTGAACAATGGCGTCATCTCGAATCTGCCAAACGATGCGATCATTGAAGCGCCGGGTTATGTGGATGCCAACGGCATTTCGATGCCGCATGTTGGAGATCTTCCACTGGGACCTGCTGCTGTATGTAATGTCAGTATTTCTGTGCAGCGTCTTGCAGTGGAAGCGGCTGTGCATGGGGACGATAAATTGCTTCGTCAAGCGTTCATGATGGATCCTCTTGTTGGGGCTGTCTGCAATCCGAAAGAAATTTGGCAAATGGTGGATGAGATGCTGGTTGCCCAAGAGAAGTGGCTGCCTCAGTATGGAACTGCGATTGAAGACGCCAAAAACCGTCTTGCCGCTGGCAATCTTATCCCAACCCGCGGGGACTACGAAGGTGCAGCGCGCTTGAAGGTGAAAACGGTGGAAGAAATGAAGCTGGACCGTGAAGCCGCTAACAAAAATGCAGGCGAAGCCGATAAAGGGAAAGATCGCGCAGCTGTTTCCTCGTAACATTCAGCGTAATGTTCGTTTATTTTCAAGTATGTTCATTTTGGTTCTTTTAAGTTATAATTAGTTCTGTAAGTGAAGGGCCGCTTGCGGTCCTTTTTTATTTTTCTATGATCGCTCAAATCGGAGAGGGGAAAGTCAGATGTCGAATATTGGCGTATGGGAACCGGCTGAGCCGGGTGTTAAGCGCTGCATTTTGAAAGCTGAAGTTGGGTTAATGATGATGGAGGTTCACTTTGAGCCAGGAGCCGTAGGATATCAGCACAGCCACGTGCATGAACAAATGTCCTATTGTTTAAAAGGCAAAATTGAGTTTACGATAGATGGTGTTGTGACGGTCATCGAACAAGGACAAACGGTTTACATACCTAGCGGAGCGCAGCATGGCGTAACAGCTTTGGAAGCATCTGCTTTGCTGGATGTATTTACACCGATTCGTGAAGATCTTGTGAAACGTTAACCAGTTGCTCTTGCAACTGGTTTTCTTTCTTTTGAATTGAATGCGTTTACATGTTGAACGGGAGAGCTAACTATGGGGAGAAAAAGCCGCCGAGCTTGGACCTGGTTCTATAGGAACTTGTTTTTACGCGATCGGCCGTTGACCGTCAAACTGCTTGTATATTCCGCTATGCTGGTCGTTACTCCGCTGCTTATCGTCGGGCTCATTTCGTATCAGAAGTCATCGGAAGTGCTGCGCGAGGAAGCGAGTTTAAGCAATGAACAAATCATAGAGCAGGTGAAGCTGCACATCGAATATTACATTCGAGATTTCGAAATCGACTCCATCCGGATGCAAAATCACCCCTCGATGCAGCTGTTTCTTCGCATGACAAGTGAGCAGGAAGTGAGAAATTCGGGCATACGCGAGCCGATGATGCAGCTTCTGAAAGATACAGCCTACTCCCGATCGGACATTTCCCGGATCATGCTTATAATGGAAAATCAAACGGTGCTCGATACGAGTATGAATAAAAATGTGACACCGGCGCTGCAGCTTATTCAGGAGCCGTGGTTTGCCAGCGTGCCTTCTAACAGCGACATTATGCTCATTATTCGCCCGCCTTCCGAACGATATGAGCTGGAGGATGTGCCGGTCCTGTCCATTGTAAAGCGGTTGGTCAGCCCCAATACGTTAGAACCTGTTGCCACTCTCATCATGGAAGTGAATTTCAAACGCATTCAAGAAATAGCTGAACGAGTAACGATTGGAAGAACAGGGTATTTATCGATTCTAGACCCGGGCGGAAGGTACATTTATTCCCCGGAGTACGCGGATATTGGTCATTTGGCGGCGTGGGATCAGCTGGACTATATTTTGCAGCAAGAGAGTGGCTCCTATCAGGCGTTAACTGGAGATAAGCCTTTTTATACGTTTAGTCGATCGTCCTATTTGAATTGGAGGCTGGTAACGACCATCCCTGAGCACGAGTTGACGCGCGGAACCCAGTATATCCGGCAAACGATTTGGTGGACGGTAGCTGTGACACTCGTTATCGCTTATTTGATCGGGATTGGCTTTGCGACAAGCATCGTTCGCCCCGTGCGGGCCTTGCAATATTTTATGAAACGGGTAAAAGAGGGAGATTTTCAAGCTCGGGTGGACATCGAATCGAAGGATGAGATCGGGCAGTTGACGAATGATTTTAATAAAATGGTGGAAAAGCTGCAACTCTTGCTGGGCGAGATTTATTATTCCCAGCTGCGGGAGAAGGATCTCCAGCTTCGCCAGAAGGAAACCGAGCTCAAGGTGCTCCAATCTCAAGTGAATCCCCACTTTCTTATGAATGCCTTGGAAACGGTACGGGGGATGGCGCTGGAAAAAGATATGACTGACATTTCGGTGTTAGTCGCCTCCTTGGCGAGGCTGCTGCGCTACAATTTGAATCATGCGGGAGCAACGAGCGCTGTGCAGCAGGAAATTCATATCTGTGAGATGTATTTGCGGATACAGCAGTACCGTTTTGAGGAGAAGCTCAGTTATGAGTTTCAAATTCCGCAGTGGGCGGAAAATCAGATGATTGCGAAGTTCGCGCTGCAGCCCTTAGTTGAAAATTGCGTGATCCACGGCATTGAGACGAGCGACCGTCCCGTTCATATCGTCATTTCCGCTAAGCAGCTGGATGAGCAGCAATTTGTCATCGAGATTCAAGATACCGGGATGGGGATACCGGCAGAAAAACTTCGTGCTTTGCAGCTCGATTTGCTGCAGAAGGATATGGTTGCGGCTGTTTCACAGATTGGGATCGTGAATGTGCATCGGCGCATCGCCTATTTATTCGGGGAAGCTTACGGTTTGGAGTTGGAAAGCAGCGCAGGCGCAGGAACGACCGTTAGCTTGAAATTGCCGCTTGGACATGGGCTGCGGGAAGGGGCATAGGGATCATGTACAAAATCATTCTCGCCGACGATGAAAAATGGGTTCGGGTTGTGCTGCGCAAGGCTGTGGAGCAAACGAAGCTTCCCGTTGTGATTGTGCAGGAATGCGCCAACGGGCTTGAAGCCTTGGATGCGGTGCACAAGCATGCTGCGGATCTAGTTATTTCCGATGTGAAAATGCCGATTATGGACGGCATCGGTTTGGCGGAACAGATGGCGACGATGACAGCGAATCTGGTGCTTGTGAGCGGTTATGACGATTTTCAATTCGCGCAGAAAGCGATACGCTACGGGGTCAAAGATTATTTGCTAAAGCCGGTGGAAATGGAGGCGATGACGGATTGCTTGGAGCGATGGATACAAGGTAGAGCGTTGTTGAAAGAGGCGATGGGAGGCACGAACGATACTTTTCAGACGGAGAAAGCCGAAATGTCTGTCATCGAGCAAGTGCAGCAGTTTGTTGCAGCTAATTTAGCGAAGGATATTACATTAACCGATGCAGCAGCGTTGGTTCATTTGAATCCTAGCTATTTGAGTCAGTTGTTCAAGCAGCAAACGGGAGGTAAGTTTGTTGATTATGTTATCGTCATGCGGATGGAAGAAGCGAAGAGGCTGCTTATCAAAACAGCTTTGCGCGTATCCGAAATCGCGGAGAGGCTGGGATATGGCGATATTGCGTATTTCAGCAATACGTTTAAGAAGCTGACGGGTAGCTCTCCTTTGGAATACCGGAAAAGTGGAGGGAAGCCGTAGGAGAAGAAAGGAACCTGAGGTGGGCGCAGGTTCCTTTTGTTTATTTATGTTAGCTGAGGCGCCTTCATGGAGCTCAACTTGGAATCGATCAGCTGTGTAGATGGATTATTTGTGGATTACTGGTGATTACTAGTGATTACTGGTGATTACTGGTGATTACTAGTGATTACTAGTGATTAACGCCGATTACTCCTGCTATTCTCCGTAATTGATCCATGTTTGCCCAAATAACTGGATTTCCTACCGCTAATATCGACTTATCCAGGAGATTTTGCTCCGTTTCCGGCGATTTAGATGGAGTTTCTCCTGCTATTATGCTTTCTGCTTCATAACGGCGTAGAATAGCGGTAGATTTTCCATTTATTTGGGAAACGAGATTTGGAGAACAATATTTAGAGAACAAGATTTAAAGAACAAGCGACTTTACTTTCTCGCCTTTTCAATAGCTTCCAGCGTTTCTTTATACTCTGTGCGATACTTCTCGATAACTGGTTTTACCGCGTCTTGCCATGGCTTGAGATCAGAAACGTCGGTGATGGTGACTCCTGCCGCTTTGACTTTGGCCTCGGAGTCTTTCTCGAATTTATCCCATTCGGCTTTCTGGGTTTTGACGGATTCGAGGGCCGCTTTTTTGATCAGCGCTTTGTCGTCATTGCTGAGCTTATCCCAAGCTACTTTGGAGATCAAAAGCACTTCCGGCACACGTTGATGCTGGTCAAGAATAAGATTTTTTGCCTGCTGAAAATGATTGGAGGAGAAATAGCTCGGATAGTTGTTCTCAGCGGCATCGATGACACCTGTTTGCAAGGCATTGAACACATCCCCGTATGGCATAGGCGTTGCATTCGCACCGAGCGCGTTCATAAGATCAATGTTCACTTTATTTTGAATAACGCGAATTTTAAGCCCTTTCAGATCAGCAATGCTTTTGATCGGTTTCTTGGAGTAGAAATGACGCGCCCCTGAGCTGTAGTAAGCAAGACCTTTCATACGCGAGGACTCCAAGCTGTCCAGCAGCTTCGTGCCTTGTTCGCTCTCCAGGAACTTCCATTGGTGATTGTCATTGTCGAAAATATAAGGCAAGCTGAACACTTCATATTGCTTGTTGAAGCCGCCAAGCGCTCCAGTGCTGACTCGGGTGAACTCAATCGCACCTAATTGCACCTGTTCGATAACGGCTTTCTCTTCACCGAGTTGGGAAGCTGGGAAGACGTCGATTTTGATGCGGCCATCGGAGGCTTGATTCACGAGTTCGGCGAATTTTTTATCGCCAAGTGTCGTCGGATAGTCAGCAGGATGCGTTTCAGCCAAGCGAAAAGTTAGCTTAGGGCCATTAGCTTTCTTGGACGCTGCAGGGCTAGCTGCTCCCGGTGCCGTTGTGGAGCTGCTGGTTGTGGGGGTGCTTCCCCCGCCGCAAGCGACTAGCAGTAGACTTGCACCGAGCATTGTGCAAAGTATGGTTATGTATGATTTTTTCATTTTCATAATGGTGATCACCCTTTTCATAGATTTAGTTGATTATTTCAGAAGATTTGGCAGCCACATCACAAGGCCAGGGATATAAGTCAGGATCATGAGCACGACGCACATGACATAGAAGAAGGGCATCATCGCCTTGGTGCCTTCAGAAATGGAGATATTGCCAATGGCAGAGCCGACGAATAAAACGGTTCCAACAGGAGGCGTCAGCAATCCAATGCCTAAGTTTAACATCATAATGATGCCGAAGTGAACAGGGTCCATCCCAAGGGCGGTGACGACAGGCAGCAGAATCGGTGTCATGATTAGGATGAGCGGAGCCATATCCATAGGTGCGCCAAGCAAGAGCAGCAACACGTTGATGATCAGCAGAATGACAATGGGGCTATCGGTGATGCCGAGCATCCAATCCGTAAGCATGCCGGGAACCTTGAGGAAGGCGAGCACATAACTGAATGTAGCGGAGGCGGCAATGAGGAAAAGCACCATCGCGACTGTTCGGAACGTGCGTTTAAGGATGACCCACATGCGGCTAATCGGAATATCTCGGTATACGAGAAAGGTTAGGATAAAAGCGTACAAACACGCTAACGCGCCGCTTTCTGTAGCCGTGAACCAGCCGGTGAAAATACCGCCAAGAATGATGACTGCTGTTAAAAGTGAAAGCAGACCGTCGCGCACAATTTTGGGAATGTCCCTCATCGGAACGGCTTCGCTTTTGGTGTAGCCGCGTTTAATGGCAATGATATAGCTTGTAATCATAAGCGATACGCATAAGATCAAGCCGGGTACGATGCCGGCGAGAAAAAGCGAAGCAATCGAGATCCCGCCTCCAGCTGCGAGAGAATACAGCACGAGATTGTGGCTTGGAGGAACGACGACGCCTTGAATGGCGGCGGAAACGGTGACACCTACGGCGTAGTCGGTGTCGTAGCCTTTTTTCTTCATCATAGGAATCATGACGGACCCGATGGAGGAAACATCCGCAATGGCGGAGCCGGAAATGTTCCCGAAGAACATGCAGGCAACGCAGTTGACCATGGCTAGGCCCCCGCGAATACCACCTACGAGAACTTGGGCGAGATTGATGAGGCGCAAAGCCATTTGGCCTTCGCTCATGATTTGCCCGGCCAGGATGAAGAATGGGATGGTCAATAGCGAGTAAGAATTCATCCCTTGAATCATCGTTTGTCCTACGGTGGCGAGCGGGACTTTCAAGTAAAGCAGAGTAAGCAGCGAAGAACCGGCTAAAGCTAGCGAGATCGGGAAGCGCAGGATAATCAGGAGGGCGAAGACGATGCAAAGAATGAGTATGGCAATGGTCGGATCCATTAGTGGATGCCTCCTTCCTGAAGATTAACATGCCGCTTCGTTTCGATCCCGAACAACTGCAGCAGCGCGTAAGCACAGGTCATAACGCCTGTTATCGGCATGATGATATAGAGTGTGCTGTTCGGCAGGCCAGTGGCCGGCAGTTCAGATTCATTCATCATGACGGTGAAATCCCAGCCATAGAACACCAGATAGATTCCGAAGCCGAGAATGACTAGCTCGATGACTTTATCCAAAGCTTTGTTGATGGGCGCTGGAAGCTTGTGGGTGAAGGAATCAATGCCGAGATGCAGCTTTTCCCGAAAGCCAATTGCGATGCCCATGAAGGAGAACCAAATGAGCAGCAGCATGGTCACTTCTTCTGACCAGAAGAATACGAAATCGAACAGCTTGCGCGTCATCACCTGCACAGTGACGATGATGATCATGCTGAGCAAGCCGATGAGTGCGGCGGATTCGATGAAAGTATCGATGCCTAGCGCTATTTTGCGAAGTAATCGCATCGTCAAGCGACCTCCCTTCTTTATTTTTGTAAGTGCTTTCATTTGGTTTGACTTAAGTATAGCGTTCCAGGGTTTGGGCTGGAACGCCATTGCTTTTAGGTTTTTTTGTAGTTTTTTTAGGAGATTGAGGAAAGTGTGTGGTGAGAATGGAGGAGAAGTTGTGGAGATGAGTGAGGGAGAATGGGGGAGAGAAGTTGTGGAGATGAGTGAGGGAGAATGGGGGAGAGAAGTTGTGGAGATGAGTGAGGGAGAATGGAGGAGAAGTTGTGGAGATGAGTGAGAGAGAATGGAGGAGAAGTTGTGGAGATGAGCGAGGAAGAATGGGAGAGAAAAGTTGTGGAGTGGAGTGAGATGAGAAGTGAGGCGAGGCGAGGCGGAGAGAGTACATGCTGTGTAAAAACAAGATGGTTATTCAAGGGTTGATGCTATTTTGAGAAAAAGACCTGATGCCAGTAAAGTCTTGAGGGTCTTTGCTATGACCGAGGATTTAGGCAGCGGTACTTGGTCGCATTGCACTATGTTGTAGTTTGTACAACCTTAGGGGTGTCTATTTGGTTCATTACCCCTCTATGTTGCAGTTTATACAACTATTTCGCATGAAATGGGCATTTCTTTGTTATTTAGGGCTCAAATGATTGTATGTTGTACAATGAAGATGAAATTGCTGCGTAAAAAGCGCCTGTATGTTGTATAAGATACAACATGCAGTTGGCTTTTATGTGTTCATCGTGGCGAGGTGAAACTGCTCCACCTATTGGCGCAGAGCACTACCTCCTACTCCCAAAAATCTCATTGGACATATTCCAATGAAGCCAAGCTTTAGGCGCGTAAATTCTACTTTTCATTGGACATATTCCAATGAGAGGACTCATTTCACCGCTTTTTGAGGTCAATTTCTTAGTGTCTCTTGGAATTCGTCCAATGAGATGATGCATTCTGCGCTGAATTTGCTGAGTTCATTGGATTTCAGCCAACGGCCATCAGCGATAGAGTAACATTCCAGTAGAATCAACCTGCAAAGATACTTTCATACTCCACGGGTGAGTGATCCGCAGATGCACCTGACCTGACCTGATCTGGCCGCACCACCGCACGCACCATACTCACCCCACCAAACCTCTCACTTCACGCGAACTGCAACCCCATATACACGGCTACACCCCATATCATGCAAGCCGACACTTTATTCAACCTCGCGATAAAACGCCCGCTTGTATCATGTTTACCAACGAGCCGCCCTGCAAATGCTAATCCAAAAAACCATAGCCAAGACACACAAACGATGCTAATAAGGAACACCCATTTTTCCCCGCCAGCATAGTTCAAGGAATTTGTACCAATAACGCCAATCGTATCTAAAATAGCGTGAGGATTCAGCAAGGAAACAGATGCCGCAAACAGAATTTGCTTTTTTGGTTGGCGTATCTCTGCTTCCTGTGTAGAAGGATCAGTGCTGGGCTTACTGCGCCAAAGCACCCAGCCCATGTAGAGCAGGAATAAGCAGCCAACTCCATACAATGCCGTTTGCAGCCATGAAAAGGTCAACACGATAAGGGAAACCCCAAAAACCGCTGCGAGAATAAGCAGGGTGTCACAGAGGGAAGCCGTGAGGATAACCGGCAGTGCCCCAAGGTAAGAGCGCTGGCTGGCGCCTTGATTAAACACAAAAACATTTTGTACCCCTACTGGTAAAATAAGGCCAAAGCCCAAAACAACCGCATGTATGATCGTTTGCAACAAAATAATCGCCCCTATCTAGCTGTCGAATTATTTCTTAGTATAGAGGGAATCTGATAATTGTCTCCGTCCAAATGGATGGAATTGACCCCAACCAAATGATATAGTGGAGCTGTAAGGAAGGAGGAAACGATGGATTGGAGACCTGATTTATCATCTGAAACTCCGTTATATCAACAAATTAAAGAGTTTATTATCCATAAAATATCGTTGGGTGAGTGGGCAGTGGGGACCAAAATTCCCTCGCAGCGGGCTCTGGCTGAGCATTTTGGCGTGAATCGAAGCACCGTTGTAACGGCAATCAGTGATTTGATTGCTGATGGATTATTGGAGGGCAACACCAAGGGCGGAACGAGGGTTATTAATAACTCGTGGAACCTGTTAACCGCTTCTCCTCCGCCAGACTGGAGCTCGTATGTACAAGCTGGAGCACACTATCCGAACCAGCCGGCTATCCAGCACATCAATCGCGCAGAATTTCAAGAAGGCATCATTCGGCTTGGAACCGGGGAGCTTTCACCTGATTTGCTGCCATCTGAGCGGATGAAGGAGATTTTCGCCGAAAGCTCGACGAATTCGTTCCTCTTGGGCTATGAAGAACCGAAGGGGAATCTTTATTTACGCAAGCAGCTAGCAGCTTACCTGCAAGGAATCGGCGTCAACACTTCGCCATCGAACATCCTGATTGTCTCCGGGGCTCTTCAAGCTTTGCAGCTCATTTCCATCGGGCTGCTGCCGCGTGGTTCTTCGATTCTCTTAGAAAAGCCGTCCTATTTGTATTCTGTCCATGTTTTTCAGTCAAACCGTATTAAGCTTGTAGGTTTACCAATGGATGAGGATGGCCTGCTTACGAACCAGATTGGACGTTACAAAAAGGGATATAATGCCTCGCTGCTCTATACGATACCAACTTTTCATAATCCAACAGGCACTTTGATGCCCGAAGGGAGGCGTCAGGCGCTCATGAACGCTTGCGCCGACGAAGGTCTCCCGATTATTGAGGATGACGCGTATAGAGAGCTTTGGTTTGATGAACCGCCTCCGTTACCACTTAAAGCGAGGGACCCACACGCGTTGGTCCTATATCTGGGGACGTTGTCCAAGACGCTAAGTCCAGGGCTTCGAATTGGTTGGGTGGTTGCTCCTGAGCCCGTCATCGAACGACTAGCGGATATCAAAATGCAGAATGACTATGGCTCGAGCTCTGTCTCCCAATGGGCTGCAGCGGAGTGGCTTGGAAGAGGCTTGTATCAGGAGCATCTTGTCACGATTAGAGCGCAGCTGAAGATGAGACGGGATAGTACAGTGCAGCTGCTCCATACTTATTTTACTGGGATTGCTAGTTGGACTGTACCAACGGGAGGTTTCTACATTTGGGTTCAGCTAGCTGTCGAGGTTCCCATGCAAATCCTATTTGAGCGAGCTTTAAAAGAGGGAGTTTTGTTAAATCCCGGTTCGATCTATAATCGACTTACAGGGAACTATTTGCGAATCTCGTACGCCTATGCCAAGCTGCATGAGCTTGAATGGGGTATGAAGCGAGTAGCGATTTTGATTCGAGATTTGGTTGGGTACAAAAGAGTGGAAAGGTGAGCGAGACATGTCCACGAATGACACGCGAATGAATAAGGAAGATGAGCAATCAGACCTGCCTAAGCTTTCAAACCCAGCACTTCGTGCACTCGCAGGTGCCGGAATTCACCGGCTTGAACAGCTCAGCAAGACAACTGAGAAAGAGATTATGAAGCTGCATGGCATGGGACCTAAGTCGCTGGACCCGCTTCGCCGTGCACTTGCCGAGAAGGGACTGACATATGCAGATGAATCTTGAGAGCAGTAATCCCAAGCGAACTGCCGCCGAAAAAGCAGTGGAGTATATACAAGATGGCATGACCGTAGGCTTAGGCACAGGCTCCACAGCTTATTGGGCTATCCAACAAATTGGAAAAAAAGTTCTTGACGGACTACAAATAAAGGCAGTAGCAACTTCCGTACAATCTGAGAATTTGGCCAAGGAGCTTGGAATCCCGTTGATTCCTTTTTCTGAAGTAGAGGAAATTGATGTGACGATTGATGGCGCTGACGAAGTGGATGGAGCGTGGAATCTGGTCAAAGGCGGCGGCGGTGCGCTGCTGCGTGAGAAAATCATTGCTTCTTCCAGCAAACAACTTATTATCGTTGTTGATGAAAGCAAGGTTGTCGACCAATTGGGGAAATTCCGCTTGCCAGTTGAAGTTGTGAAGTTCGGTTACGAGCTTACACGCAACAAGCTTAGCGCGCTTGGCTGCGAGCCAAAGATGAGAATGATGGATCAGCAGCCTTTTACGACGGACAATGGCAACTATATTCTGGATTGTGATTTTAAGCAGATTTCAAGGCCAAGTGAATGCCATGATGCCATCAATAACATTCCGGGTGTCGTCGATAATGGATTATTTATTAAGATGGCTGCCCGAGTCATCGTCGGTTATCAAGACGGATCTGTGAAAGAGCTGAGGCTTGTCTAATAACTAGGAATGGTGGGAGCGCAGGAGATGTTGTTGAACAAGGCAGTTTGTGTAACCGGGACGGACAGAGGGATTGGACTCGCAATAACTGAAGCTCTATTGCATCAGGGATATACCGTTTATGCTGGCGGCATTCGAGGCAATAACGAGGAGCTCAGCAAGCTCGCGGTACAATTTCCGAATCAGCTGCACGCTTTCCAATTGGATGTGGGATCTGACGAGAGTGTGAGGGAAGCAGCCCGTTATATCAAAAGTAAAACGAATCAGGTAGAGCTTTTGATTAACAATGCTGCCATTCTGGGCGATACGGTGAAAACGATCGAAGATGACCTCGATTTTGAAGAGATTCAGAAGGTGTACAATGTGACAGCTCTTGGCGCCATTCGGATGTCTAATCGCTTGATTGAACCGATCATGAATGGCGGGAAGCTGATTGTGAACATATCCTCCGAAGCGGGCAGTATTGCGAACAGCCATCGGGATGCGTGGTTCGGGTATTGCATGGCCAAATCGGCTTTGAATATGGGCTCTACCGTCATTCATAACCAAATTCGCAAAGAAGGCGGGCGTGTCCTGCTGATCCATCCAGGCTGGGTCAAGTCTTATATGAGCGGTGAATGGAATTCAGCGGGCACCTTTACATCGGAAGAAGCCGCGGCGAATATTTTGCTGCGAATTGAAGAGCACAAGGACAAGCCTATGGAGCTGCCGCTTTATATCGAAGTTGGCAGTGGAAAAGAGCTGCCCTGGTAAATGGGAGAGGAGAAGGACATATGCGCGAGATAAAAGTCATGTTGATTGGCGATAACACGGATGCTCCTTGGCATCCACTGGAGCCTGCTAGAGAGCAGCTTGCAGCCATTCTTGGCAACGAGTTTGCGATAATCGCTACGGAAGATTATCAAACCTTCGCGGAACTGGACCATGAAGTGTATCCTCTATGTATTTCCTACACGGACTGTTGGAATCGAGACCTGACGCAGCAGCAAACCGCAGGTCTTCTGCGATATGTCGCAGGGGGAGGCAGCTTGCTAGTCATCCATAACGGTATTTCTCTCCAGAGCAGCTACGAGCTTCTGCAGATGATCGGCGCCAAGTTTACAGGTCATCCTCCTTATCAGCCTTTAGCTTATTATGGTTCAGCCGAAAATCATCCTTTGTTAGAAGGTGTCGAGAACTTCAACTTGGAAGAAGAGCCGTACTTGTTCGAATTTGATCCTTTTACAAAGAAAACGGTTTTTATGGAGTTTGAATTTGAAGGGAAACGGTACCCCGCGGCATGGGAGCACGATTATGGTCTAGGGAAGGTCGTGTATGTGCAGCCCGGGCATCATGCCCCTTCTTTTCAGCCGGAATCGTACCGACGTCTCGTGCTAAACAGCGCGCGTTGGTTGACCAGGCAGGCGTAGATTTCCATATACTCCCTAGCGGGGAAGTGTGCTACAATTGGCCAAAAGAGTCGCTAAAGGAGTGAGAATGTTGGAACATTATTTGTTCAAGCAGCTGGCATTCGTTAGAGATCAAGTTTTACAAGCAGTCGAAGGGATTTCGGAAGAGACAGCAGATCAGATTCCGGATGGATTCCGCAATTCAATCCGTTGGCAGTTGGGGCACATTTATGTCGTGATGGAAAGGTATGCTTTTCAATACATGGAGCTTCCTCTTCATCTACCGCAGGGGTTCAAGGAGCAATTTGAGTATAAGACTTCCCCTTTAACTACGCCGTCAGACATTGTCGTTCCTACTCTCTCGGAGCTGAAAATGCTGCTAAGAAGGCAGGTAGAGAGAATTCACAGTAAATTGGGTAACCGACTGCACGACAACGTGACGCCTTATACAACTTCCGCAGGGATGAAACTCGAATCCTTGGAGCAGTTCCTCAGCTTTAATTTATATCATGAAGGCATGCACTTTAGTGTTATTAAAATATACAAGGTATTATTATTCAAATAAATTATCCAATCGATTATCCAACTAAAAGACAGGTTGACGAATGGAGGAGATCCTCAAATGATGAGGTTTATCAAGTTTGCAAGACCTCCCTGCTAAGACGTAACCTTTCGTTGTTCACGAGCACCCCCGATCCGATTGCGTCCATATACCCAATCAGATTTCGGAGAGGAGCTCCATATGAACCACACAATGAATATACGAATCCTATTTGCGCTTCGCTTTTTTTCCAGTCTCATCCCAGCTTACGTCATCGAGAGATTGTACTGGGAGGAGCGGGGCATGACGATTCAAATGGTCGTGTATACGGAAATTATATTTGCACTGACCATCGTACTGCTAGAAGTTCCAACAGGTGTAATCGCGGACAAATGGGGCAGGAAAAAAATGCTCGTACTGAGTGCTCTGCTGGGCTGCTGCGAGTTCCTGATTCTGATCGTTGCGACCGAGTTCTGGCATTTTGCGCTCGTCGTTTTCTTGGCCGGTATTTCTCGTTCGGCAAGCAGCGGCTCTGAGAACGCCTTGTTGTATGATACGTTAATGCAGCAGGGCAAGGCGTCCCAGTTCGAAAAACTGCTTGGACGATTGAACGCCTGTGATTTGCTCTCAGCTATCCTTGCGGCACTCTGCGGGAGCTTGCTCGCTGGCAAATTCGGTCTTGAACTGAATTACTGGCTATCGCTCGTCAGTTCATGTATTGCCTTAATGTTAGCATGCCTGTTGATTGAGCCGCCGATGGGTGGAGACGGCAAGGAGAATACGGAGGCAGCCATTCCATTTAAAACGTATGTTACGGCATCGTTGCGTTTTTTTAGGAAGAATCCCAATGTCTCTCTTGTTATGATTTCCGGCATGGTCACAGGCGCTTCGATGAGCTACATTGAGGAATTTTGGCAGTTGTACGCTAGCCGAATAGGGACGCCTGTATATTTTTTCGGGATGCTGTCATCGGTTATCATGGTGTTGCAGCTGCCTGGCAATCTGCTGGCCTATTCGCTTTTGCGGCAATTCAGCTACAGGAGGCTGATCGTCCTTATTGTGGCGATCATCACGAGCGGCTTCCTCTGCGTTTCTATCAGCCATGATTTCATCGGACTGGCAGCCATGCTGAGCATTTGCCTATTCTCTGGCGTCATGCAGCCGCTTGCCTCCGGTTATCTGCATCACCGCATAGATTCGAACATGAGGGCAACGATCGATTCCTTCCAGTCGTTGGGGGAGAATGTGCTGAGCACGTTCGCTGGTCTTGGCTTCGGCTATTTCGCTGCCCGGAATGACGTGTTTGGCGGTTATGGGTTTATTGCTCTACTTTGTTTTGCTTCTTTTGTTTGGTTTGTTTGTGCATCGCACAATACGAAACAAATATAAAGACGGAAAAACGGAAGTCCTTGGGACTTCTTTTTTTTGTTTATTTTTATTTTGAGGAGGATGAGCATTGACGGGACAGGGTTAGCGCGGTAAAGTAAAAGTAATCGGTTATCCAATATATGGGGAGAGGGTGTAGCGCATGACCACTAGCGGGAAGTTCGCATGGACATGGACGATTCGGGAGGAAGATCTGGAGGAATACGTCCGAATGCATTTGGCGCCTTGGCCAGAAATCATGGATGAACACAGTAAAGCAGGGATCAGGGATTACTCGATCTTCCAAAATGGCAATCAATTTTTCTATTGCTTTCTATGCGATGATTTGGAAGCCGCTTTTGCTTATTTGGCTGAGAGTGAAGCTTGCAATCGATGGAACGTAATTACGAGCAAAATGGTCGTGGGTTCCTTCGATTTCCGTGAAGCCGTGCCGATTCAACCGATGCGTGAAGTTTTCTATTTAAAATAGGACATAAATCACAAAAGAGGCTATTCCAGAAGTCATGAAAATGACGGAGGGATAGCCTTTTTTTGTGGTCGAATGACTCGGTTGGCTGAACTCGCCTGACCCTAAAAGGGGAACTCTATTCCCTTATTTCCTCTACGAAGATTTCGCTTGTTGAATGACGGCTTCGAGATAGGCTCTAAGAGTTTTAATAAAGGTTCGCATAGCGTATCCGACATACCTGTCACTGCGGTAAATCAGACAAATGTCCTGAGAAGGAGTAGGATGCCGCAGGTTCACAACCTTAATGTCTTTGTTTGGAAGGGTATCCAGCAGCAATCGTGGCAGAACACATGCGCCAACTCCGCTCTGCACCATCTGTAGGAGGGAGGATAACGTTGTTGTCACCATATGCGGCTGCAGAGTAAACCCTTTATCCATGCAGAAGCGATCGATCAGCTTACGACATTGATGGTCGGGAGGAAACATGACCATTTTTAACTCATTTAGCCTGCTTAGTGGGATGAAATTCTCAGTTGCAAGGGGATCATTCACACCGACGGCCAGTGAAAATTCTTCGTGAAATAGAGGAATAGCGGTGAGGCGTTCATCGCTAACAGGTCCGATCGTGACGCCAACATCGATGCTTCGGTCCAGAACTTGCTCGGTGACTCTCGTGGTTTCCAATAGAGAGAGCGAAATGGTGGGATAGGTCTGATGGAAATTCAGCAGCAAGGCATTAAACATGAGATCCGCATCGCCGGGCAAGACACCGATGGATAGCGATCCTCCTTGCATCTGCTTCAAGTCAGCAATGGCGTCGCTCGCCTGCTGCAGATGCCCGAACACGGCCGCCCCGTGTTCTTGCAGAATGGCTCCTGCTTCCGTTAGGACGATAGTTTTGCCCACTCGATCGAAAAGGAGAACGCCTAACTCTTCCTCCAATCTCCTAATCTGTTGGCTGATGTTGGGAGCGCTGACGCCCATCTTATCTGCGGCTCTCGTGAAGTGAAGCTCTTCACAAATCGCCATAAAATACTGTAGCTGCTTTAACTCCATAGCTCACACTCACTTTCAAAAGCATCGCTGAAGGGCTGAAGGTATTTTCAATCCTTATTGTTGCTTCATCTTGTTTCTCTGTCAATGCATGATCGTTAACTTATACTTAACGTTCCGGTAATTCGCACGGCATTGATGGAACATCCCATCAAACCTATACTAAAAACAGATCAAACGCTTCTCAATTCGAAGGAGGTTAAACATATGTCAGCAACAATTATCGGTACGGCAAAAACAGTACGTCAAGTGGCCCTGCACAAGGTGCAGGGCATCTCAGAAGAACTATTCGATATTCAAGCAGATTCCTATAACAATACGATTCGCTGGAACGTTGGGCACATGATTTATTGGATGGACGCATACATGAAGATTGGTTTCTCAAAGGATTCGATGATTCCCGAAAGCTATACCTCGTTCTTCAATTCCGGAACATCGCCGGCAAGCTGGGACCAAGTGCCACCTTCGAAAGAAGAACTCACCCAGCAGCTATCTGCTCAACTTAACCAAATAAGCGAGTTATCTCCTGAGAGTCTGGAAGTTCGGTTTGAAACGCCACTGCAATTTGGACCACTCACGTTTCATAAAGTGGGAGAGCTGCTTAACTTCGGAGTTGTCCACGAAGGAATGCATCTTGCAACCTGCGATTGCTTGCTTAAGGTGATTCAAAGTGATTCAAGGTAATTCAAAGTAAGCCTTAAAAGATGCACCAAATAAGCCGGGGTATGGATGAACCATGCTCCGGTTTTTTTATTGAAAAATGAGGTTGCACTTGTAAACGATGTCATGGATACTTATGGTATGAAATTGAGACTTCTCTCAACACCAAAACTATCTAAGAGGTGAACAGCTTGCCACACAAATATCCGCCCGTTAGCCCTAAGCTGCCTGTATTCATGCATGGCGCCGATTACAATCCCGATCAATGGCAGCATGATCCGCAGGTGCTTGAAGAAGATATTCGTTTAATGAAGCTTGCCAAATGTAATGTAATGGCTGTCGGCATTTTTGCCTGGTCCGCTCTTGAACCGGAAGAAGGGGTGTTTACCTTCGAATGGTTGGACCGTGTGCTGAATGCCTTTGCCAAGAACGGCATCTACGCCTGGTTGGCAACGCCGAGCGGAGCAAGACCGGCATGGATGGCGGAGAAATACCCGGAAGTACTGCGTGTTGGCGCTAATCGCGTGCGCAATCTCTTCGGTGCTCGCCATAATCATTGTTACACATCTCCCGTGTATCGTGACAAAATAGCGGTGATGAATCATAAATTAGCTGAACGATACTCCCAGCATCCAGCCGTTGTCGGTTGGCATATCTCCAATGAATATAGCGATGATTGCCATTGCAATTATTGTCAAGACGCATTTCGTGAGTGGCTGCAAAGCAAGTATGGAACACTTGATGCGCTGAACCAGGCATGGTGGACAAGCTTCTGGAGTCATACGTATACAAGCTGGTCACAAATCGAATCTCCGGCACCGCACGGCGAGAAGCTTGTGCATGGCATGAATCTGGATTGGAAGCGCTTCGTGACAGATCAGACCGTTGACTTCTGCCGTCATGAGATTGCTCCACTGAAAGCCATCAACGCAGAACTTCCTGTGACAGCCAATCTCATGGACGCTTATGAAGGATTGAACTACTGGAAATTCACTGATGTGCTGGATGTAATCTCGTGGGATGCTTATCCAACTTGGCATCATGCGAAGGATCAAAGCAGCTTGGCAGCCTGGTTCTCGCTCAATCATGACATGTTCCGCTCTTTGCGCGGCGGACAGCCATTTCTGCTGATGGAAAGCACGCCGAGCCTAACGAATTGGCAGCCCGTTTCCAAGCTTAAGAGGCCGGGCATGCATCTGCTATCCTCTTTGCAGGCTGTCGCTCATGGTTCAGACTCTGTTCAATATTTCCAGTGGCGCAAAAGCAGAGGAGCCAGCGAGAAGCTTCATGGCGCTGTTGTCGATCATGTCGGGCATGAGAACACGCGCGTATTTCGCGATGTTGCGGAGCTTGGTGGTCATCTTGAGCAGCTGACTGAAGTTATAGGTACAACAGTTCCTGCGGAAACAGCTATCATTTTCGATTGGGAGAACCGTTGGGCAATTAAAGACTCGCAAGGTCCACGCAACATTGGAATCAACTACGAGCAGACAGTTCTTAGTCATTATCAAGCTTTCTGGGATCAGGGAGTTCCCGTTGATGTCATTGATATGACAGGTGATTTTAGCAAATACAAGCTCGTCGTCGCTCCAATGCTTTATATGGTTCGTCCTGGGGTAGGGGAGCGGATTGAGCAGTTCGTTGCTGACGGAGGCACTTTCGTAGCTACCTACTGGTCAGGCATCGTGGATGAGAATGATTTGTGCTTCCTTGGCGGATTCCCAGGGCCGCTTCGTCAAACGCTCGGCATTTGGTCGGAAGAAATCGACGGGCTTTACGATCATGATGAGAATCAAATCATCTACACCGAGGGTAACTCGCTTGAACTCTCAGGGACTTTTAAGGTGCATGAGCTTTGCGAGCTAATCCATTTGGAAGGGGCTCAGGCTCTTGCTGTCTATGGGGACGATTTCTATGCGGGAAGACCAGCCCTGACGGTTAATCGATTTGGTCAAGGCAAAGCTTACTATATCGCAGCTAGAGCGGAGCAATCGTTCCAGAGCAGCTTCTATAAGCAGATTATAAAAGAGGCAAATATCAAACCAGTTCTACAAACGGAACTGCCTCACGAGGTTACAGCGCAAATTCGAACAGATGGCGTGAATGAATTCGTCTTCCTGATGAATTTCAGCGACCAAGATCAGACAATTATGCTGGGTGAACATGCCTATTCAGATATGTTTTCTTCTGATGACACGGCTGGTTCTGGCAACGTCAGCACAAGCTTAGAGCTTCAGCCATACGGCGTGCGAGTTCTGAAACGAAGCAGATCGTAGACCGATAAGTGGGATGTTGGGAATTAATTCCAACATCCTTTTTTTATGCAGTTAAAGGGAATGACGCCCTCAACCGCGAAGAATCAGTGCTACAAGACTTTACACAGGAAGAAAAGTGGTGACCTTACATGAAGACGGGCTTCCGCCTCTGGTTCGATGAAATCCGTAATATGCGGATTAAAGCGAAGCTGTTTCTGCTTATTACCATTACGATGGCTGTTAGCTCAAGCATTTCACTCGTAGGCTTACAGATCGGCTTTTCGATGTATGATCAGCAAATTTACGAGAAATCGTCGCAAGTTCTTAATCTTTCCTCCACGCTGATTGAGAATGAACTCAATAAAGTGGAGCGGTTGACTTTTAGCATCATGTCGGATGAGCAAATTCAGCAGCATTTGAGTGTAATGAATTCGGATGAATCGGACTATATCCGCATCCAGTCCCGTGCTAAGCTCGTAGACAGGCTAGTCCAGTATATCAACTCTGAGACGTATATCTCAGCCGCGGATATTACCGATGTGATGGGAAATAGCTACTCCAGCGGAAATTTGACAACGCTTTCTCCTGAGCGGAAAACCTTGATCCAAGAAACGTCCGATCGTGGAGCGGGCAGCTTGGGTTGGGTAAATCCGGATGCACAGGATTACAGTCTCATTGCGACGAGGCAAATCCGATCCTCCGACAATTTGGAGCTGAAGAAGCTCGGCAGCCTGGTGCTGCATGTCAATTTGGACAAGATGGTGAATCAATATGCCCGAGAAGCTGTGACGCGGGACGGCGAGCTCATTATTGTTTCCAAGGGGGGCTTAGTATACCCGAGGTCTGTGAGTATGAAGTCATTGATTAGCGAAGGCAGTCCAGTAGGATCTTCCATGAGGGGATTTCGCATTATCGAACAGGATGGCGAGAAATATTTCGTGTCGCATATTCATTCCGATTATTTGGGGTGGACGTACTACAACACGCTGCCGTTCCAAACGATCTTTTATAACCTCACATTGATGAAAAATTGGATGATCGCCGCATTCCTTATTTCTTTTTTTCTGCTTGTCGGATTCGGTATGGCGGTTGCGCGAAGTGTTACTCGTCCCATCGAAGGCTTAATAAGCAATATGCGAGGGCTGCAAATTAGCGATCTGGAAAATTCGGAGCTTCCGCCGATTGCACCGATTTCTCAGCAGATGGATGAAGTTGGATTGCTTCAGCGGACGTACCGCATGATGATTGTGCGGATTCAGGAATTGATCAAAGAGAATTACACGAAGCAGATCATCATCAAAGAGACCGAGTTCCGCTCCTTACAGGCGCAAATCAACCCGCATTTTCTGTACAACACGTTGGAATCGATCAACTGGATTTCTAAGATGAATGGGCAGAAACAAGTTTCGCAAATGGTGGAATCGCTCGGTTACCTGCTTCGTTCGTCGATCAGTTTAAAGCAGGATATGATCTCGATTGAAGACGAACTGAAGCTTGTGCAGCATTATATTACGATCCAAAAGGTTCGCTTTGAGGAGCGGCTTGATTTCCGCTTGGAAGTTCCTGAGGCTTTGCGAGGTCATTGCATTCCAAAATTGACGCTGCAGCCCCTGTTAGAAAATGCGATTAAGTATGCTGTCGAGGTCATGCTGGAACCCTGCATCATCCACATTACGGGGCGTGAGGAAGGCGATGCTGTCTTGCTGATTGTTGAAGATAATGGTCCCGGTATCGATGAGGCTTACTTAGAACAAATCCTGACGGGCGAACGTCAATCCAGAGGCACAGGCATTGGCCTGAAAAATATTGACGAGCGAATTAAGCTTTCGTTTGGCGAAGAATTCGGTATTCAAGTAGAAAATCGCACGGATGGCGGCGCACGGATTACCATTCGAATTCCGATTACGAAAAGAGGGTAACGACCTATGTACAAGGTGTTATTGGTTGATGATGAACGGATGATTCTAGAAGGGATTTCTTCCATTGTGGATTGGAAATCTGTCGATACCGAGCTAATCGGAACCGCCCGCAACGGGATTGAAGCCTACGCCTTTGTCTGCGAGCATCAGCCGGATATTGTCATCAGCGATATTCGGATGCCCGGCATGGACGGCTTGCAGCTAGTGGCGAAAGTCAAAGAAACCCATCCCCATACACGCTTTATTATGCTTTCGGGCTTTGATGAATTTGAATATGCGCAAATTGCGATGCAGCATGGCGTTAAGCACTACTTGTTGAAGCCTTGCAACGAGAACAGTATTTTGAAAGCGCTCAGTGAAATCGCTTCCGAGTACAAACAGGAAGAGAGCAAGGAAGGCTTCATCCAGTCGATGAAAGCAAATTTACAGAAGGTCCTGCCTCATGTCAAAGAGCAATTCTTGAAGGAATTCGTAACGAATAAATCGTATGGCAGCCGAGACTGGGAGTATTATCAGGATTTATTCGGACTGCATGTCAGCGGAAGGAAAGTTCGATTGTTGTTATTTCGGTTGGAAGACAAGTTCGAATATGAGCATTTATTTGCCGTGAAAAATATTGCCGAAGATATTCTCGATGAGCCGCTCCTCAGCTCTACCATTGCCGAGCAAATTTTGGTGATGATAGAGGATCAGGACGATATGAAGCGACTGCAGGAGCAAATTGAAGAAATTCGACGTATTTTTATGCTGTATTACAAAATCGATACAACCGCCGCTTTAAGCGAGGCTGGGGAAATCGGGGAAGCAAGAAAGCTCTATTTGCAAGCGATTGATTGCTTGAGCCATCGTTTTTACCTCGGCGAAGGTGGGCTTATCACGATGCGCGACATTTTGGGTTCTGCGCAGCCGAGTAAAGCCCAGTTTGTCTTCGATGAAGATCGCATTATATTTCCGATCCGCGCAGGAAACTGGGGAGAAGCTGAAGCTAGTATTGAAGCGTTTCAAGAACTTCTTGTGAACTCCCGATTAGACATTCAGACGACAAAATCGTATGTCATTCAAAGCTTTATTTCCATGACAAGATTATGTGCAGAACCGCAAATGCACCAATATATGGGGCTGATTGGCCATATCTCACAGCTGGAAACACTGCAGGCGAGCATCCAGCTGTTGAAGCAAACCGCATCCGAAATTACCCACGCCATTTTTGAACAGAACAGAAATAAACACTCCCAAGTCATTCAGAAAGTGATCGACATTGTGAATGCGGAGCTATCGAACGCCGAGCTGTCACTCAATTGGGTGGCCCACAAAATGCTGTACATGAACCCGGATTATTTGGGGAAATTGTTCAAAAAAGAGACTGGCGAGCGCTTCTCTAATTACGTCGTCACGGTGAGAATCCGAAAAGCCATGGAGCTTATCAAATTGAATGATGATGTCAAAATGTTCGAGCTAGCCGAGCAATTAGGCTTCGGTGATAATCCGCAGTACTTTTCGCAGGTGTTCAAAAAGATTGCCGGCTGCGCTCCTTCTGAGTATAAGAAGCTGGCGCTGTAAACACGTATTCACTGTTTTTTGAACATTTAACGCGGTAAATTAGATTCAACTTTTGCTCCTGCGAGCCCATAATAAGACATGTGGAGTGCAGGGTACACAGGAGGACGCTAACAATGAAACGCAGACTATTCCCGGCCATGCTTTTAATTCCATTGATGTTCTCCCTAATCGGATGCAGCGCGAAACAGCCATTTGTGAATGGAAACACGAAGACAATTGAGTCTGAAGGAAGCAGCTCCAAGCAAGAAGTTAAGCTGCGAATTGCCTGGTGGGGCGGTCAATCGAGACATGATTACACGTTGAAACTGATTGCCATGTACCAGGAACTGAACCCGAACGTGAAAATTGATACGGAATATGCCGGCTTTGATGATTTCTGGAAAAAGCTAGCTCCGCAGGCTGCGGCGAATCAATTGCCCGATATTATCCAGATGGATATCTCGTATCTAACCCAATATGCGACGAAGGATCAATTGGAAGATTTGTCTGAGCTGACGAATGACGGCACGATCGATGTGAGATCAGCATCGCCCGAGACGATTGATTCCGGACGAGTGGACGGGAAGCTGTACGGCATGCCGTTAGGCGTGAATGCGATGGGTACCACCTACGATGCTGCGATGCTGAAGGAGGCAGGGATATCTGCCATCCCCGAAAGCTGGACTTGGTTCGATTTGGAACAAATCGCCAAGCGAATGAAGGCAAAAGGAAAAGTGCTCGACCATATGCGCTTCGATCAGTTTTTTCCTTACTATCTGCGCACGCAAGATCAGCACTATTTTAGCCAGGATGGTACGAGTCTTGGATTTAGCGATCCGCGATATTTTATAGATTACTTCACCATGTATCTTGAGTGGTACGAAGCTGGTTACATGCGCGATTGGGACAAAGAGTCGCTGTCCAAGCTGACGCCTGAGGAGAATCCGATTGCCTTAGGAGATGGCTTCATGACAATGGCGTGGTCGAATCAATTCACATCACTGCAAGAAGCCGCCAAAAAGCCCCTCAGCTTAACCGGACTGCCGGGACCCAATGGGAAACAAGGGCTATACTTAAAGCCCACCATGCTGTTCTCCATCGCCAAAAGCTCGAAGCAAAAGACCGAAGCGGCCAAATTCATCTCATGGTTTTTAAATGATTTGGAGGCTAATAAATTGATCAAAGGTGATCGGGGGATTCCCATTTCCTCTAAGGTCAAGGACGGTTTGAAGCCTACACTCTCTGAAGAAGAAATGAAAGTGTACGATTATGTAACGTGGGTGGAGAAGAACAGCAGCCCCATGGATCCGCCTGATCCGATCGGGTCCGCAGAGGTGAGCAGGCTGCTCCGTGATATGCAAGAGCAAATCTTGTATCGCAAGATTTCGGTGGAAGAGGCCGCTGCCAAATTCATGAGTGAAGCCAACGTCATTTTAGCTAAAAATAAGAAGTAAATACTTGGATGGTTGCAACACATTGTACAGGTATAAAAGGGTGGCTCTAAATCGGCTGCCCTTCCCAATACACAGAAAATGACA
Source organism: Paenibacillus sp. J22R160 (assembly GCF_059692135.1). Classification (NCBI taxonomy): domain Bacteria; kingdom Bacillati; phylum Bacillota; class Bacilli; order Caryophanales; family Paenibacillaceae; genus Paenibacillus; species Paenibacillus sp. J22R160. Next base: position 150,860 of record NZ_JCAUAU010000010.1, read on the forward strand.
AGCATAAAGGAGTGGAATTATGAAACTACGTGAAAATGATCACATAGTCGGCTATGTGTTTGTCTCACCTTTCATTCTTGGTTTTTTGATCTTCACGCTGTTTCCCATGTTTTCTTCGCTCTATTTCTCATTTACGGAGTATGATTTGTTGTCTCCACCGCGATGGGTAGGATTTTCGAATTACGAGAAGATGTTCACGAGTGATGACAAAATCATAGATTCGATTCGTGTGACGTTAACTTACGTACTTACATCCGTTCCGATGCGTCTAATCATCGCATTGCTAGTAGCCATGCTGCTCAATCGTGCTGCCAGAGGGATTGGGTTATATCGGGCCACCTATTACTTACCGTCGTTGATTGGTGGAAGCGTAGCAGTATCTATCATGTGGCGTCAAATTTTTGGAGACAAAGGGCTAATCAATGCGTTCCTAGGCAGCATAGGTATCCACACCACCACCTCTTGGATTGGCTTGCCGGCTACGGCACTTGGTACGCTGGTGCTCTTGTCGGTCTGGCAGTTTGGTTCTTCGATGCTTATCTTTCTAGCTGGGCTCAAAAACATCCCAGGCACCTATTACGAGGCAGCAAGCGTAGACGGAGCGGGACCTGTTCGCAAATTTTTTCACATCACATTGCCTTTGTTAAGTCCAATCATCTTGTTTAATCTCATTTTGCAAACGATTTCGGGCTTCTTAACCTTCACGCCTGCCTATATCATTTCGAACGGTGAAGGCGGACCGCTGAATAATACGCTGTTGTATTCGCTGTATTTATTCCATCGCGCATTTGTCTTCTTTGAAATGGGTTACGCCTCAGCAATGGCTTGGTTCATGCTCATCTTAATCGGTCTCATCACCTTGGTTATTTTCAAAACATCAAAATATTGGGTTCATTACGAGAGCTAGGAGGGATCTGACATGGTTTTTCGAGCCAAAAATATAAAAACAGTGCTGTATCATCTGTTCGTCTGCCTTATCGCACTTACAGCGATTTATCCGATTCTCTGGCTGGTCGCCAGCTCCTTTAAGCCAAATGAGGAGATATACACAACTGCAACCTCTCTGATCCCCAGCCGGCTGGAGTGGAGCAATTATGTGTCCGGTTGGAAGGGATTTGCAGGCATCACGTTTGCAACCTTCATGAAAAACAGCTTCATTATCGTTATTCTGTCAACGATCGGTGCTGTAGCTTCTTCTGCTGTTGTCGGATACGGCTTCGCTCGCATCAAGTTTGCCGGGAGTAAGTTCTGGTTCGCCATGGTCATGCTGACGCTATTGTTGCCTCAAGATGTGACCATTATTTCGCAGTATATTTTGTTCGCCAAAATTGGCTGGTTATCGAGCTTTAAGCCGATTATTGTACCGCAATTTTTTGGAATTCCGTTCTTTATTTTTCTTATTATGCAGTTTATTCGCACGATTCCGCCTGAGCTTGATGAAGCCGCGAAAATGGATGGCTGCAGCAAATACAGTATTTTCTACAAAATTATTGTTCCGCTTATCGTCCCGGCTCTAGTGACATCGGCAATCTTCTCCTTCTACTGGAGATGGGACGATTTCTACACGCCGCTGCTCTATTTAAATAATGCCGAGCTTTACCCGGTATCACTAGCGCTTAAGCTTTTCTTGGACAGTGAGTCCTTAAATAACTGGGGCGGTATGTTCGCCATGTCGACGTTATCCTTAGTCCCGATCTTCGTGGTCTTCATGATTTTCCAGAAATATATTGTTGATGGAATATCGACGAGCGGCTTGAAAGGATAACGAGTATGCATACTCATTTAATCAATAACCGTCTACAGGGAGGAAATGAAGAGATGCCAGCTTTACAATTCGATCCAGATGAAATTCGCCAAGTCATTGACCGCGTTGTTCATAGAACGTTCCGCATGGACTTTAACTGGGATTGGCCAGGTGGCGTAGCTTTCTACGGTGTGACGGAAGCTTATGAAGCAACGGGAAATAAAGAGTATCTTCATATGTTAAAAGAATGGGTCGATGAGAAATTGGTGGATGGGCTGCCCAAGCTGTCCGTCAACGGCATCTCGATCGGTCACTCTTTGTTAACCTTGTACAAGGAAACCGGAGAAGACCGATATATGGAAATCGCTACACAGATGGCGGACTTCCTGAAACATGAAGCGGAGCGTTTTGGAGATGGCATTTTCCAACATACCGTGAACTCGGAAACGTACAATTTCCCTGAACAGGCATGGGTGGATACGATGTTCATGGCGGGCTATTTCCTGGTCCGTATCGGATCAATGTTGAATCGTGAGGATTACTTCGAGGACGGCTTGAAGCAGTATCACGGACATGAAAATGTGCTGCAGGATGCTGCAACGAACTTGTATTATCACGGCTGGGACAATTTGGCGCAAAATCACATGTCAGGCATCTATTGGGCACGCGGCAATTCATGGGCTGCCATTACGATGGCGCGGGCATTGAGACTTGTGCAAGTGACGCATCCCTCTTTCATGATTATTGAAGGATCTCTGCGTGATCAATTAAGCGCACTCGTGCGTTTGCAGGACGAGAGTGGACTATGGCACACGGTTCTGACGGATAAGGATGCGTATTTGGAAACATCCGGTTCCGCAGGAATTGCGGCCGCTCTCATCGGCGCAGGACCGTTATACAATAAATATACAAACAAGTCGATTAAGGGTATTCTTTCGCGCATCACAGAGGACGGTACTGTTGCGGGCGTATCTGCTGGCACAGCGGTAATGCGGGATAATGAGGGCTACAAAGGGGTTCCTTACAAAAGAATTCAAGGATGGGGTCAAGGTCTGGGACTCATCTTCTTATCTTCCTTGCTTAACCGCAGGGACTGGTAGAGGGTAAAAATAATGAACATCCATTTGAAATTTGATTTTGGTCCTGAGCAAAGTGGTGCGAAAGAGGGTTATACGAAAATTAGCCATGATTCTTTCTATCAAGAGAGTAGTGGTGAGGGATTTGGCTTTCTGGCTGGCTCTGAGGTGTATGAGAGGGATCGCGGGAGACCGGAAGCGCTCCGTCAAGACTTTTGCATTCCTGCCCGCGCTGTATTCCTTGTCGATTTGCCGAATGGCAATTATACGATTCACACGCTCATGGGTGATCTGATTACGGCAACCTCTACGGGCTTGAAGGCAGGACAGGGTAGACTCCTGCTGTCGGAATGCCGTACGGCGGCGGGGGAGTTCGTGTCTAATAGCTTTAGCTTAAATGTAACAGATGGACAATTAAGGCTTGCGTTCTCGGGCGTTGCGCCTCGTATTAACGCGTTAGAGATCATTTCGGCGCCTCAAGCGGCTACCTTGTACTTGGTTGGCGACTCCACTGTAACCGATCAGCCGCAGGATGGATATCCTTACACAGGCTGGGGGCAAATGCTTCCGCTTTTCTTCAAAGCAGATGCTGCGGTAGCGAATTATGCGCTGTCAGGACGCAGCTCCAAGAGCTTCTTGAATGAAGGGCGTTTTGCGCCGATTCTTGAGGCGATGACAGCGAATGATTATTTGTTCATACAATTTGGGCACAACGATCAAAAGCTGGACGAGGAGCGGGCGACTTCCCCTTTTACAACGTATAAAGAGCATCTAATGATCTATATTCAGGAAGCTCGGACGCGGGGAGCTGTTCCCATTCTAGTGACGCCGGTGCAGCGGAGATTTTTTGATGAAGCTGGTAACATCATCGACACGCACGGTGACTATATCACGGCTATGAAGCAGCTGGCGGAAGAGGCGGACGTAACTCTCATTCATTTGGCGGAAGAAAGCAAGCAATTGTTTGAAACGCTCGGTCCTGAGGAATCCAAATCCTTGTTCATGTGGGCCTGGCCCGGGGAGTTTCCGAATTTCCCCAAAGGCGCAGAGGATAATACGCATTTCCAAGAAAAAGGCGGTATCGCAATCGCTGAATTAGTAGTAGCGTGTATTCGAAAGCAACAAATACAGCCGCTTTGGCGTTATCTTCGATAGGTTAAAACCCCATGCCCATATTTGGGCGTGGGGTTTTATTGTTGTATCCAGCAAGCGAATTCCTGTGTGAGAAATACGTAAAATTGTTACTTATAATGAATACATTTGTTACTTATTTTGCGGGTAAATACAAGCAATAATAGACAGAAATGAGTTGTGTATTCAAACAAATTAGAAAGCGTTATCAATTCACGTTGGAGGGGGTATTCCAATGTATAGACAAGACATCTTCTACGAAGTCATTCAGCCACAGTTGTCACTTCCATTCCGTCTTTCCTCAGCAACCTATGCCCTCAATCCTATTGGACATTTTACTGAAGGGAGCAGTTATGGCGAAATCATATTTTGTATAAGAGGCAAAGGCTTGCTTCGAATGAGTGGCGATCTCGAGTATGTCATTCAGGCAAATCAGATGATTATTTTTATGCCATATACGAAATATAAATATCAGCCATTAGATGAATTATGGGAGATCGCATCCGTTCGCTTTGCATGCAATTCTACTCTTCTTTTGCAATTTGGTTTGAAAATGAACAAGCCCTTGCTTGTCAATGCGTCAAATAGAATTTTAGTATTGATCAATACCCTTTGTAAGCCCGAGGAGGATTCCAAAGACAGACCATTAAAGAGCTCTGAAATTATTTATTCATTACTGGCAGAAGTTAAACTTCAGACTATGAGCATGCCTATTCATGCAAGCACTCCTAAAGTGACCATCGAGAAAGTCGTAAATTTTATCAATATTCATTACTCAAGCAAACTCACGTTAGATGAAGTTGCCCGTAAGTTCGGTTATACATCTCAACATTTAAATAAGCTTTTCAAGAATGAATTAGGTAACTCCATCTATCAGTATATTTTGAAGGTGCAATTAGAGCAGGCAGCAATTTTGCTTGAGAATGAAGATATGACAGTTGAACAGATCGCTGAAAATGTTGGTATGGAGTCACGATCTCTATATCGAATGTTCCAAAGAATGTACAGGATTTCACCTGGTGAATTTCGCAGAACAATGAGAAAATCTGTGTAGTTGAACATTGGAGCCGCGTATTTCTATGTATGGAGTGTAATTACATTTAATTATTGCTTTAACAATAATCGTACCCGTCCTGATTACAAGGCGGGGCGATTTTTTTGTTAGACACGAACAAATTGAATAAAAAAAGGCTCCCTTACGGGAACCTTAGAGAAAGCGCATTCATTTTGGAGGAGAAGGCGCTGAAATACCGCAGGGTAAACGTGTCCTAACTAGTTATGTTCATATTATATGCCAAATGAGCGAAAAACCAATGTCGAAAAGAAAGGTGTTCCCTGTATAAAATGAATTTTATTCCTTCATTATCGTCATATACAGGTTTCATCTGTACATCACATAATTCCCCCTATTTCGCTAAACTGAATGTGACAAATGTAAAACTTGCATTTTGTGTCATTGTTTAACCATTAGGGGAGGAAAAAAAATGAAGAGAAGTTTCAAAATCATTACTTCGTTAGTATTGGCATTCTCATTATCAACATCGGTTGCATTAGCCGCTGGGGTGGATCAAGAAATAACAACCTCATCGGTTAAAACTACTGGGGACTTTAAAGATTTAGGCACCATTGATGCTGAACTGAGAGCCGCAATCGACGCTTTGCTCAAACTAGGTTATATGGATGGCAAAGGAGAGAACTTTGATATCACGGGGAGCATGACTCGGTCTGAAGCTGCCAAATTGATTGCAAAAGTATGTAAACTAGCTGTTGATGAGAAGGCGAAGTCAAGTTTTGCGGATGTTGTCGAATCGGATGCCTCCATCCTTTGGGCCATTCCTTTCATCGAAGCCGCTAAAACCAAAGGGGTGATCGACGGTGTAACGGTTGATACATTTGCCCCCAAAGAAGAAGTGACAATCGGTCAATTGGCGACTTTAATTGTGAAAGGTTTAGGGAAAGCCTCGGAAGTAAAGCCAACGAATCCTTGGTATAACGGCTATCTGGAAGTTGCAAAAGCCAATGGGATTGACCTTGGGACAGACGGCGCGAAAATCGCGACTCGCACCGACCTTGTTAAAGGGTCATTTAAAACGTATCAAGCACTTGAGAATGTAAACAAGCCTGCTAAAGCATCTGTCAAAGCTGCCAAACAAATAGGTGCCAAAACGGTTTTAGTTGAATTTGACCGTGATATAGATACAGCAAAGGCAACACTTACGCTAATGAAAGGAGCGTCGAATATTGCATTTTCCGTTAAATGGTCAGAGGATAAGAAATCAGCTGCACTTGCGCTTACGGATACGAAAATTGGGGATGGCGATTACACCGTGACGATGGCGGGAATAGATGCTTCATTCATTGACAAAGCCAGTGCCACTTTTAAAGGAGAAGCAGAGAAAGTTGCAAAGATTGAATTTTTGAGCACAAGCGATACGATCGCGAAATCGCCCAAAGTGCGTGTTGAAGTGATGCCATCGAATCAATTTGGTGAGACAGCTACTTTCAATAGTGGGAGTTATACGGTCTTCGCATCTACGGCAAATCCGCCCACTTTACTAAAAACAGAGGATGGCAGATTGTACATGAAGTTAAATACGTCAGATGCTGGGCTAATTTCGAATAACAGTCAAGTTACTATTAATATCTACGATAATGATCAACACGTCTCCGCAACAAAAAACTTTAAGATAGGCAGCCAGCCGATTTTGTCTAAGGTTGAGTTGGGTGGGGTTACATACAAAAGCGGTAAGTCAGCATTAAGCTTAGCTGGTGAAGTAGCTGTGATCTCCTTGATGCAATATGATCAATACGGTTCAATCATTACCAAAGATTCCGAAGCGATGGTAAATCCATTGGTTTCTATGGCACCCTTCGAGCCAAAACTGAGTGCCCAAATCATGGATGAGAACAATGATGGTACCGATGATGTCGTCGTTAAGGCAACTTCCAAATTAGAAACAAGCGGCGAGTATACGGTTTCCGTATTTGGGGGAGGATCGACAGCAACTGCCAAACTAGCAGCAAAGCCTACGGCTGTAGCGAATAAAGTAGAGTTAGTTCAACCAAGCGGCACTTGGGCTTATGGAGACAATAACAAATACATTGATATCATTGCTTATGATTCAGAGGGCAGCAAGCTAACAACAGACGATATTGCGCAAAATGCGAAAGATGGCAAATTTACGATTTCAGTTACAGGTAACCTGATTACTGGCCCTTCAACCGACGTACCAGCTGTTATGCTCGATAGTAAAGGGCTAATTGTAACTGAAGGGCCTAATAAAGGGAAACTTTATGTGAAAAAAGTAGCGGGAAAAGGGAATGCCAACGTATTCATTGGTATGTTCGGTCTTGGCGTAAATAGCCAGTCCCAACTCAATATTCCACTCGTTGCCGTTCGATATCCTACTAGTTTAAAAGTTGCAACAGATGTTGCATCTAAAGCTGTCGACAATGCGACTGTTAATGGAAAGCTTCAAATCATTGATCAATACGGAGATACAATAACTGGATTCTCTAAAAATCAATCAGGAGACGTGATTGAAATCGCTGAGAATGGCCGTTCCGTTACTTATGACGTGTATGCGTCAGTAACTCCATCAAGTGACTACGTTGGAACTTATTCTGGTGACTTAACACTTATCTCGGGCACACAAGTGCTCACAATCGGTCAAATTAGCGATAAAGAGTTTAAATTCACACCGACTTCGTCTGCCAAAAATTCCTCTTTATCCGTTAAATTTAGCTTAAGAAAACGGGATTATACTGGCGGCGCGGCTGGTGCCATTCTTGACGATGGTGTTGGTTCAATAACCAAGAAATTCACGGTTATCGACCCTTCGAGCGTGAAGCTGACATACAGTCTAAAAGGAGCAAGGGATTTGTTCAGTACTTTAGCTGATGACACTGCAAAAAATATTGTGGCAGCACAGCTTATCGATTCTTCGAATAAACTGACTGCCGAGCTTACCCTTTCAGCAACGGATGAATCAGCGGCAGAAGTGAAAGTTCCAAATACGATTTCCACAGTAGTTTCCGATACTTATCAAACGGCTCGGGCACAAGTTGTAGCCGGAAAAGCATATGTACTCGGGAACAAAGCTGGGAAAGCCAATATTATTGCGGTTTATACGAATGCGAAAGGCGACTCCCAGTTCGTTTCAACTGCAATTACTGTGAAAAGTGATCCCATAGCTATTCAATCTATTACAAGCAGCGCCACTAAGACTTTTGCAAGATCAACGGTTTATGACATTGATGGTACGACAGTAAAAGTCCAAGGCGCTGACGGTGCATTCGCCTGGCAGTTAATGGAAGTAGTATTAAAAGACCAGTATAGCAATGAATTTACTAAAGCCAACATCGCTAAATACAAAGAAATTGTTCCTGTAATTTATATGATAAACGACGTATCGCAAGGAATGACGATCAGTCTAACTAACAGCTCTGAGGGTGTTAGCAATCAAGTTAATGTTAGCTTCGTTCCAGGCATAACAAGCGGAAGTTTTACAATAACAGCGGTTGCAAACAATGGAAAAACAACGTCAACTAGAGTTTTGGTTAACAATTAAACAAATGTTGAACATTAATTAATTTTGCCGCGCGCATGCCCTACGGGTATGCGCTTTTTGCACGCTCCTGCCTATGGGTGAATATACTGGAGTACAATTCCACAAACGGGCAATGGGGAGGAAAACAGATGAGAAGGAAGTTAACGGTAAAGCGCGATCAACGTGACTTTCGCGACTATTTTTACAGAAGCACCAATTATGTCCGTGAATCTCAGCTCCCCCGCAAAGTCGACTTGCGGAGCAAGCTTTCTCCAATTGTCAATCAAGGGAATTTAGGTTCTTGCACATCGAATGCCATTGTAAGTGGGCTGCGTGAATATTGGCTGCGTCAAGAAAGCGATTCATCGCTTCGCTTATCCCGGCTTTTTCATTACTGGCATGAGCGGCAATTAGAAGGTACGGTAAATAGGGACTCGGGTGCAACGGTCCGCGACGGTATGAAAGTGCTTCAGAAAGTCGGTGTTTGCCCAGAAAGCGAATGGCCGTATCAAATTGCGAAATTTAAAGAGAAGCCTGATAAAGAGGCTGAGCAAACGGCAGGGAATTATCGAATTGGCAGCTATCATCGCATTCACGATCTCGCGGGAATCAAAGCGGCTCTGGCAGACGGCCAGCCTGTTGTCTTCGGCATATATTTATATGCCTCTTTCGAAAGCCTAGCAGTTCTAAGAACAGGACGTGTCCCCTATCCAGACCGGAAAAAAGAAATGCTGTTAGGCGGGCACGCCATGCTGGCTGTTGGGTACAGGGATGGCAAGAAGAAAGGCCAGGGTGAGGTGATCGCCCGAAACTCATGGGGAAAAGGCTGGGGTGACCAAGGCTACTGTTATTTGCCTTATTCCTTTTTCAAAAGTAATCTTCTGACCTTTGATTATTGGACCGGAAAATAAAGTGAGTGATCTTCTAGGAGGGAATAAGCTGTGATGAGTGTTGAAGATGCTAATAAAATCATTGCCTTTTTATCAGCGGCGTACATGGCAACGGAGGATCCGCAGGCAAGAGAAGAGTTTCACCGACTTGCGAATGAATTGAGAAAAGCTTCCGGTCAACCAACGCAATAGCATAATTTTGACTAAAATGATCTGAAACAAGGGGCGGCTCGCATGCCAAAAGAAGATAATCTCAAATTGCTTATTTTAGTGCTTTTTGTATTGCTTACGCTAATTCTTCTCTTGATGTATTAAATGCAAAAACAGCCGGTACACGAGAACTTTTCTCGTGAGTATCGGCTGTTTTTGTATACAAAACTAGAATCCTTTGTATTGTGGCTCTTCGTTTTCCAGTTGCTGCACCCTGGAGGAAACCTGATTAACAATGTCTTGCGCGGCCATCGCGGCCGTTTCATACAGTTGTTTCGCTTCTTGATTCTGCGTTGCTAACGCAAACGTCTCTAGGCTTGCTTGCGCGCTTTTGAGAGAGGCTAATGTTGTTTTTACTTGAGCAGCTACAGTCATGATAGACACCTCTTCATTTGAGTTTGGATTATTGCAACCAAAGAGAGCATAATGATTTCACTTGTTTGCGCTCATTAATATACCCTGTCTCATCTTTCTCATAATTAACAATTAAATACAAAACAATTCAATGATAGCACTCGCTTATTTTGCACATAATGACTTTGTTTGGAGCATGATGAAGGAGAGGGGAACGAGCCCGTGGCTGATTGGGTACATATCATTATTCGGGCGTTTAGCGCGCTGGTTATTCTGTTTGTACTGACACGAATCCTTGGGAAAAAACAAATATCTCAGTTGACTTTCTTCGAGTATGTGATTGGGATCACGCTCGGTGACTTGGCAGGTGCCATTTCAACGGATATAGAAAGCAACTTCATGCATGGGATTGTCGCCATATTAGTTTGGTGTCTTGTGCCTTTTATATTGGAACTACTGACACTCAAGAGCAAAAGCTTGCGCATGTTGTTTGAAGGGAAAGGCACAGTGGTCATCAAAGATGGGAAGGTTCTTGAGGATAATTTGAAAAAAGAAAGATATACAGGGGACGAGCTACTCGAGCAGTTGCGCACAAAAAGTGTTTTCCGGCTGGCGGATGTGGAGTTTGCTATGCTTGAATCCAGCGGTGATCTGAGCGTTTTGCTCAAAAGCGAGATGCAACCTTTGACGCCTAAACATCTAGGGATGAAGCTGGGAACAGAAAAACCGACCCAGACGGTTATTATGGATGGTGTGATTCAGAAAGAACCGCTGGCTGCAGCAGGCAAAGGAATGGGATGGCTGCAAACGGAACTGGATAAGCTAGGAGTAACGAAAGAAAATGTGTTTCTTGGCCATGTGGATACCAACGGGGAATTTACCGTTGATCTCTATGATGACAAGCTGCAAGTGCCTCAGCCGAGCGAAAGACCTGCGCTTCTAGCAACACTGAAGAAATGTGAAGCGGATCTAGAGCTGTATTCCTTAACAACGAAGCATCCTGATGCGAAGATAATGTATCAAGATTGTTCCGTGACGATGACGAAGGTCATTCAGGATCTTCATTCCCTGTTAAGAACCTAATCAAGCAGGAGGGAAAGTATGGCCAACAATAAGAAGAAAAATCTAACAATGACCCAACAGGAATATCAGGAATTAGCAAAACGGATTGAACCCAAGAGACCTGTTTTGAAAAATTGCCTTAGAGCTTTTTTAGTTGGCGGCGCGATTTGTTTAATTGGTGAGTGTTTTATGCAAATCTTTATCAATTGGTTCGGGTTTACAGAGAAAACAGCTGGCAACCCGACCGTGGCTGTCCTGATTATTATTTCAGTCATTCTAACAAGCTTCGGCGTCTACGATAAAATTGCTCAGTGGGCTGGCGCGGGCAGCGCAGTTCCTGTTACAGGCTTCGCGAACTCCCTGTGTTCCGCTGCGATCGAGCACCGGGCTGAAGGACTGGTCCTTGGAGTAGGCGGGAACATGTTCAAACTCGCAGGCTCTGTTATTGTTTTCGGCACCGTGGCTGCTTTCGTTGTGGGCCTCTTGCATCTAATCATAATGGGTGGGGGCTGATTATATGCTGAAAGGGCATCAAAGCTGGGTTTTTGAGAATCGTCCAGTCATTCTATCGACGGGGACAGTAGTTGGGCCTGATGAAGGCGAAGGCCCGTTGGCTGAAGATTTTGACATCGTGCACGGCGATCTGACCGTAGGTCAGAAGACGTGGGAGAAAGCAGAGAAGGCGCTGCTTGAGGAAGCCGCACAGCATGCGCTCGACAATGCCGGGCTCACCGGCGGCCAAATCCAGTTCTATATTGGAGGCGATCTGATGAATCAGATCATCTCCAATACGTTCGCGGCACGCACGCTGGGCATGCCGTATCTTGGCATCTTCGGCGCTTGCTCGACCTCGATGGAAGGGCTGGCGCTCGCCGCGCAGCTGTTGGATTCAGGCGCTGCCAATTATGCGATGGCAGGCACCTGCAGCCACAACTGCACGGTCGAGAAGCAGTTCCGCTATCCGACGGAATACGGATCGCAGAAGCCGCCGACAGCGCAATATACAGTGACTGGCGCTGGGGTGGCAGTGCTTGGGAAGACGGGGGATGGTCCCGTCATCACATCGGCAACGATCGGGAGGGTCGTGGATATGGGCATCACCGACCCTTTCAATATGGGCGCAGCGATGGCTCCGGCTGCGGTGGATACGATTCAAGCTCACTTCCGCGATTTGGGCCGTGAGCCGGGGTATTACGACCTCATTGTAACCGGGGATCTTGCTGCGGTCGGTTCCGAAATTGCACGTGAACTATTTGAGAAGCACAAGGTTCCGATCGAACAAACGACGTATGACGATTGCGGTTTAATGATCTATCAGCGGGATAAGCAGAATGTGCAGGCAGGAGGCAGCGGCTGCGGTTGTTCTGCAACGGTCACATATGGGCATCTCCTCAAGCGCATGAAGAAAGGAGAGCTGAAACGCATTCTGGTTGTTGCTACAGGCGCGTTGCTGTCTCCGCTCTCCTTCCAGCAAGGGGAAAGCATCCCGTGTATCGCGCATGCAGTATCTATCGAGTCTGGAGGGTTGTACGCATGAACTTTTTTTGGGCTTTTGTCATTGGCGGCGCTATCTGTGTCTTCGGACAGCTCTTAATGGACGTTGGGAAGCTGACGCCAGCACATACGATGAGTACGCTCGTCGTTCTTGGGGCTATCGCAGACGGTTGCAATTTGTACGACCCATTCATTGAATTTGCCGGTGCGGGAGCGACCGTACCGATTACTAGCTTTGGTAACGCCCTGGTGCATGGAGCTCTGGAAGAGCTGCACAAGGATGGCTACATTGGGATCATAACCGGGATCTTCAAAGTAACCAGCGCGGGTGTCTCGGCAGCGATTATTTTCTCGTTTATTGCCGCTGTGTTTGTTAAACCAAAGGGATAGAAAGATCTACAAAGAGGGGCTGTTTCAGAAGGTCAGGAATGACCTGATGAATAGTCCTTTTCGGCATCTATTTAATCCATATTGGATCCCACTCCCGACCTTGCAATCAGCCTACTTGGCTTAATAGCGCCCTGTAGTTCCCATTGTACAAGAACAAGCGATAGGCAAATGAGCCTCCGGTAGAAGTTAACGTTGCAAAACAAGCTTAATGCGTCTTGTGAGAGTCTCGCTCGCGCCAACGGTGTCCCTTCCAACCCGACAAACTGCAAAACGTACAGCAAATGATCTCACTTTTGCCGTTTCTGGCGATAAACATGTAAAAAGTACATGTCATTCATTGCTTTTTACCCGACATACGCAGAAATCACCAATTTAGCTGCATTTTTTGCAGGATATAAGTCTAAATCTGTGACTTCCGCCAAATTTGCTGCACTTTTTGCAGGACTTGTATGGCACGAGACATACGTCTCCACTCCCCTATCCAAACTCGCGGCGCCCGCCACAACATCCCCGCCCCACGTATTCGCAAAGTTCAACCAAAGCTACTCTGAACGGAATACTTTTAGCATGCTGCGTTTGGTTATAGTACGGCAATGAATGGGCCGTTACACACGAATTGACCATCAGGCTTTCGAGAAAGTCTCGTGGAGTTTTCGTCAGTTTGATTTTCATGTGCTGGATCTCTCCTTTTAAAAAGAAAAATCAATTTAAAACGATCTGAGCACCAACTTTTTTTATAAATGACACCATTTCTATCAAACCAAAAAAGGGCACTTTCTCGACAGCCTGAGAAGCTCCATCTAAATCAGGGGTAGCTGAATGAAAACCGGTAGATCCATCGAAATTAGCGGTAGATACTGGAGCTAATTGTGAGAAAGTGGTGCAGCAGCGGAGAAGTAGCAGGAGGAATCGGCGTTAATGACAATTCATCAAGCTACTCCTGTGCCCAGTTACAGGTTGGCGCGTCATTTAGGCGGTTCGGCTGAGTTAGATGGAAAATCTACCGTTAATCTGCGCTGATTGTTGGCAGGGAATGGAGTAGCGGTAGAAACTCCATCTAAATCGGCTGTAGCTGGACGAAAACCGCTAGATCCGCCGATATTAGAGGTAGATATTCCAGCTACTTGGGCAAAAGTGGATCAGCAGCGGAGAAGTAGCAGGAGGAATCGGCGTTAATGACAAGTAATCAAGCTACTTTTGTGCCCAGTTACAGGTTGGCGCGTCATTTAGGCGGTTCGGCTGTGTTAGATGGAAAATCCACCGTTAATCTGCGCTGATTGATGGCAGGGAATGGAATAGCGGGAGAAGCTCCTTCGGGTGTCCGACAATTCAATGATTCATGCTTATGGGACACCCGCTTTTTTACCTTTTCCAAACACCGCTCAAACTCTTATCGAAGGGCCAAATTCACATGGGTAATTTTAACAAATAAATTTAGAGGAATTACAAGTATACGGACGAAAAACTTTGCTGTAAACTGGATTTACGCACTTTTCTCTTCTATTTTAAGAATTACGGTCATTTTGGCGATTTTTTGGCCTGACGGTCGTGATAAGATGAGGTTTACATGTCATGCAGCAAACGCTTACGAAAACTAAGCCCATGCTTACGACGTAAGTTTTCAAATGATAACCATCAGCGCTTACGAAGTAAGTTTTCTTACGAAAACTCAGCAGTGCTTACGAAGTAAGTTTTCTTACGAAAACTCTAAGGAGGATTAAGTCATGGAAACTGCCACCCATCATCATGTAGAAGTTTTAACTAGACTGAAAACAAATTTAGAATCATGCATTCTCGGCAAGAGCGCTGAGATTGAATTACTTTTGACTGCAATGCTGGCCGGCGGTCATGTGTTGCTCGAAGATGTGCCAGGTACGGGCAAGACCGTGCTGATTAAGGCTCTCGCTCGTTCCATCGACGGCCAATTCCGTCGCATTCAGTGCAATCCCGATTTATTGCCTTCCGACATTACAGGTGTTTCTATATATCATCCTAAAGAAGAAAAATTCCTGTTTCGTTCAGGTCCGATTATGACGAATATTTTGCTTGTCGATGAAATCAATCGCGCAACGACCAAAACTCAGTCGGCTCTACTAGAAGCGATGGAAGAGCAGCATATCACGGTAGACGGCGATATTCATGAGCTGCCATCTCCTTTTCTCATGCTGGCCACTCAAAACCCAATTGATTTCGAAGGCACTTACATCCTGCCAGAAGCACAGCTTGACCGTTTCATGATTAAGCTTAGCTTAGGTTATCCGAGTGAAGCTGCCGAGAAACAGATGATTGCTTCGCAAAGCAAGGCACATCCGATGGAAGCCTTGCATGCGGTGATGGATACTTCCGAAGTATTAGCAGCCCAAGAGCAGGCACGCAATGTACATATGGATGACGCAGTCTCGGATTATTTAGTCAGTATCTCCAGAAAAACGCGTGAGCATCAGGCTGTATTTCTGGGCGCAAGTCCGCGAGCCACGCTTTCATTAGTGCTAGCGTCCAAGGCGTTTGCTTTCCTGAAAGGCAGAGATTATGTCATTCCGGATGACATCAAATACCTTGCGCCTTTTGTGCTCGGTCACCGCATGATTCTTCATTCCGAAGCACGCATGGATGGAGCTACCGTTAACTCCGTGCTCGGTTCGATTTTCGAGCAGGTTCGCGTGCCGGTTCGATTGGAGAAGTGAGCCTATGACTCGACCGGTATTCAAACGATTCGGGGAACGTCCCCGGTTTCCGGCTCCTTTATGGCTACTGATCGGCTGCTTCACAGCTAGCTTATTCTTCATGCTGTTTCAAGGAGGCAAGCTGGCCTCCATGCTTTTCATTATCATCACCCTTTTGTCGATCTATTTGCTATCGGGCAACTGGAGCGGCATCAGGCGTGCTCAAGGAACGAGAAAGCTCTCCATTCCAGGGCAGGACGCACAGCTTGAAGCGGGTCAATCGCTGCAAATCGGCATCGGTGTGCAAATTCCTGGTTTTTGGCCGATTCCTTATATGATCATCAAAGATCAGTTCATTCGTCAGAGCGGAGAAGAAACCATCTTTGAAGGCTCATTGATCCCCGATTGGAAGCGAAGAGGGGAACTGCTGTACAGCACGCCTCCACTGCGAAGGGGGTATTACCGGTTTGGTGATACGGAGTGTCTGACCGAGGATATCTTTGGCTTCTTTCAGCACAAGGGCCGCTTAGAACTGCAGCAATCGATTACGGTGTATCCACAAACCGTGGCCATTCGGGAATGGGCGCAATTTCATCAAATGCTCAAAGGCATGCAGCATCATTCCACGACGACAAGGGCGCACCGGGAAACAACGCAAATTAACGGTGTCCGTGAATATATTTATGGTGATCGCTTATCCCGCATTCACTGGAATGCAACAGCGAAGACGGGGACTTGGAAGTCTAAGGAGTTCGAACGGGAGTCACTGCCCAAAACGATCATTTTATTGGACCGGACGGCTCGTGCCTATGGTGACGCTGCTGAATTTGAGCTTGCTGTCTCTGTGGCGGCATCCTTGTTCCGCTATGGGTCCGGCCGCGACTTAGCGCTGGGATTGCTATCGATCGGGAAAGAATCCACCTATTTTGAACCGAAACAAAGTCAAAATCACCACAAACATATTTTAAAACATTTGGTCGGGGTTGAAGCTGACGGCTTTCACTCACTGCAGCAAATATTAAAAGAACATGCGCGGGAACTGCCCGCTGGCTGCTTCTTTGTGCTTATTTCCCCGCAAAAGGGATCTGTCATGATGCAGGTGCTGACGCAGCTCGAGCATCTTCAAATGAATCCCTGCCATATGTGGATTCATGCGGAACCTTCGCATGCCTTCAAACTGCAGGGTGCGGTTCAGGAGAGCGCCAAGGACGATTGGGTTAAGGCGATTCGCTCACAAGGTTATATGGGGTATGAGGTTAGTCAATTAACGGACTTGCCTAACCTGTTGGGAGGGGCGAAACGTTATGCTTAGCTCATTCTGGAAAAGAATTGTTTTTACCGATTGGGAGCAGCGCCTAAGTGCCCTTCTTACAGGTATTTTTCTGTATCAATTTGTGATTTGGATTATGAAGGAAGACGGCTTATGGCTCCCTGAAACAGTCGTTTTTGTCACAGGAACATTAAGCCTAGTGGCGGTTACCTATCTGATTCCGCATCTTCGCCGCTTCTGGCGCATACTCATTCAGTTTGGATTGGTTATTGCTCTTCACGTCATTGGGATGGGTTACCATTTCGTTGCTGTACAAGTGACGACTTGGAAAGGCGCACTCCGATGGATCGCATTAAACGCAGGTCAGTTAGAGCCGTACATTTGGTTTAGCTTAATTGCTTGGCTCACTTATTTGTTTGCCATGTGGTCAGTGAAATCAAGGCTTCGGGTCTTCGTACTCATTGCTGTCAGTATTTTGTTTTTTGCTGTACGAGATTCCTTCAGCACAATTTTCCTATGGCCGCAAGTAGCAATGGTTATCTTCTGCGGATTTTCGCTGCTGATGGTTCGTCACTTCGCCAAGCTGAAGAAACGCGCACCTGTTATTTGGGAGACGATTACCGATTATCCCTCATCGCTTCTGCTTCCAGTTGGGCTGATCGTGGGTGTTATTACGCTTGTTGGGATACTGGCTCCTACTGTAGAACCGGTTCTAACTGATCCTTATACGGCTTACAAAGTGAGTAGGGGAGAAACCGTACCTCTATTAGGAAAAGGAGTCAGTGTCACAGCGTCTACCGCTGATACTTCATCGGGCTACAGCAGGGATGACAGTCGGCTAGGCGGAGGATTTCAATTTGATTACACACCTGTAATGACAGTAGAAACGAGCAAACGCACATATTTCCGTGGCGAAACGAGAGCGCAATATAATGGAAAAGGATGGGAGCTTAGTCCGAATGAGAAAAAGCTTCCAATGAATCGGGTTAATCTGAATACACTGTCTCTTGATCCAAAGTTTGATCTCTCACTTTTGAAAACGCAGGAAGTCACACAAACCGTTGTCATGCAGAGAGAGGATGTCTTTCCGGTTCTCTTCGGTGGTTATGCCATCCAGCGTCTGGTGGAAGTGAATCAAGGTGAGAATCAGGTCCAGCGAATTCTATGGTCGCCTCGGCAATCGGAGCTGCGCTATACAGGCAGAACGAGTTACCCCAAAGAGTATGCCATTATTACTCAGGAGCCGATTTTGGATGTAGCGCAACTGCGCGAGGTGAAGAGTGATTATACGAACAAACCGGAATGGGCGGAGTATTTGCAAATACCAGCGGATCTTCCGGAACGTGTCAAACAACTTGCGATTGACATCACCAAATCAGCGACTAATCCTTATGATAAGGCCAAGCTGATTGAGGCTTATTTGTCTGAGCATTACCCGTATACGAACACACCGGACGAAAGCAAAGGGAAGAGCAAAGATTTTGTAGATCGTTTCTTGTTCGAAATCAAACAGGGGTACTGTGATTATTATTCCACGTCGATGGCCGTGCTAACTCGTTCAATCGGGCTTCCGACCCGTTGGGTTAAGGGCTACTCGTCAGGAACTTCACCAGCCTCTGAGCAGATGCGTGAACTTGGTATTTTGAGTCAGTTGGGTGAAGACATCGATGCTGACGCTGCCGGCACTTATACAGTCCGGAATTCGGATGCTCATTCCTGGGTTGAAGTGTATTTTGAAGGCTTCGGCTGGATACCTTTTGAGCCAACTTCCGGTTTTGCGCTTCCGAATGTGTTTCCAGAAGAGACGCCACCGCCTGTTGATCTCTCCACGGAGAGCGATCCGGTTACACTGCCTGAAGAAGCTGAGCAAGCTCCAAGCTTAAGCTGGTTATGGTTGACGTTAAGCGGTGTTGGTGCTGCTCTAGTGATCGCTGCTGGCGTCCTGTTCGTGCTCAAGAGCAATTACTGGCGGACATGGCGCAAACACAGAAAGCAATTGAAAGCCGTTAATTTTAATCAGAAAATTATTGTGGAATTCGAGAAGCTTCTGCGGATGAGCCGGCGTAAGGGCTATACAAGATTAGAGCATGAAACGATGAGAGAAGCGACGGCTCGGTGGTCAAGCCAAAGCAAGTGGATGAAAAAAGATCTGGAAACAGTACTAGAGCTGTTTGAACGAGCAAAATACAGTCAAAGTGTTTCTACCGAAACCGATTATCAAACTGTGAGTCAATCGATTACGAAATTAAAAGAACAAATGAAATAGGCAAAGAGAGCCACTCCCCCTTCCCGGGGGGTGGTTTTCCCTATGAGAGGAGCATATTCAAATGGCTTTTATCGACTGTCACTTTTATTCAGATTCCCTGGGTGTTTCGGCTTCCATGTATGTTATATTACCTCAGCCTGCTCAAAATCAGATCGGGATGGCCTCAGCAAGCTACGGAACAACAAAGCATCCCACACTGTACTTACTGCATGGTTTATCAGACGATCACACCATTTGGATGCGAAGAACGTCCATCGAGCGGTACGCAGCGAAGCTAGGGATAGCCGTTGTCATGCCGGCTGTTAATCGCAGCTTTTATACAGATATGGCGGCAGGACCGAAGTACTGGACGTTCATTAGCGAGGAACTGCCGGCAATTGCTAGATCCTTTTTCCCATTGGCAGAGGAACGAGAATTGAATTATGCTGCGGGCTTGTCGATGGGCGGATATGGCGCGATAAAGTTGGCTCTTACACATCCAGACCGATTTGCGGCGGCTGCCAGCTTATCTGGAGCCGTAGATATTTCGCATCGAGCATTAAACTTTCCAGGTGATTTCAAGTTGATTTATGGTGATGTGACGACTATTAAAGGCAGTAAGAATGATTTGTTCTACCTGGCAGACCAGGTGAATGCTAGCAAGGGACCGAAGCCTAGCTTATATCAGTGCTGCGGTACGGAAGATTTCCTATTTGAAGAAAATATCCGGTTCCGCAATTATTGCAGGGAATTGGGTCTAGACTTGACCTATGAGGAAGAGCCTGGAGAACATGAGTGGGGCTATTGGGACCGTAAAATTCAAAATGTCCTAAACTGGCTGCCGCTCCCAGCCCGTACCTAGTGGGAAAATATGTTCTTTTCTTTTTGCAACAAACGGGTCACTATGGTATAGTTTCTCGTATATGTCGAGGAAGCAGTGGAGGGAAATGGTTTGCTGAAAAAGCTCGTACCCAGACAGTCCGTGCATACAATCTATGATATTGATGCCAATCATCTATGGGGATTTGGTGTTCGCGGTATCATTACCGATCTCGATAACACACTCGTTGGCGCGCGCGATCCGCATGCGACTCCAGAGTTAATAGAGTGGTTGAACCGATTGCAGAAGATGGGCTTCAAGGTCGTCATCGTGTCCAATAACAATCATGGGCGCGTATCCGCCTTTGCGGAGCCGTTAGGCATTCCTTTCATTCACAGAGCCAAGAAACCATGGAACGTTTCATTTCACAGAGCTATGAAGCTGCTTGGTACGAATGCGAGACAAACAGCGGTCATAGGCGATCAAATGCTGACGGATGTGCTTGGCGGCAATCGAATGGGGCTTTACACGATTCTGGTAAATCCGATTTCCATTAATGACGAAGGTTTCTTCACGCGAATTAACCGGCGGATTGAGAAATGGGCGAATACCAGGATGAAGAATTAGGAGGTTTCATGAGTATAGAAACGATTAATCATTGTGCGGGATGCGGCGTATTGCTGCAAACAGAAGACAAAAGCAAGCTCGGATTTATTCCGTCAGAAGCGCTGCAAAAGGAACCGGTTATTTGTCAGCGCTGTTACCGGATCAAGCATTATAACGAATCTTCGAGTATCACGCTGCAGCAGGACGACTTCCTGAAATTGCTGGGACATGTCGGTCAAACCAAGGCGCTAGTTGTGAAGATTGTGGACATTTTTGATTTTGAAGGCAGTATGATCAGCAGTTTGGGTCGTTTTGTCGGCACGAATCCGGTGCTGCTTGTCGTCAACAAGATTGACTTGCTGCCGAAAGTGACAAATGCCAATAAGATCATTAACTGGGTGCAGCGTAGAGCCAAAGAGGCCAACCTTAAGGTTGTTGACATTGTGCTCTGCAGTGCGAAGAAGAACATTGGCTTCGATCGCGTGATTACAGCCGTGCAGGAACACCGCGGCGACATGGATGTGTATGTTGTCGGTGCTACCAATGTCGGCAAATCGACGCTTATTAACCGTTTAATCAGCGATTACAGCGATTTGGAAGCGGAGCTGACGACATCCCAGTACCCGGGCACGACGCTGGATTTGGTCAAAATCCCGCTTGATGATGGCCGATTTATTGTAGATACGCCGGGGATTGTACACTTGCATCGTCTAACCGAGGTTGTGAAGAAACGTGATTTGGCCCGTATCATGCCAGATAAGCCGCTCAAACCGGTTGTCTTTCAGTTGAATGAAGAACAAACGTTGTTTTTTGGTGCGCTAGCTCGGTTTGATTTTATTAAAGGTGAACACCAGTCGTTCACATGCTACACGTCCAACGCGATCCAAATACATCGCACGAAGTTGGAGCGGGCAGATGATCTGTACGCAGATCACAAAGGCGTCATGCTTGCACCTCCGAATGAAGCGGACTTGGACGAGTTGCCTCCGCTTGTGAAGCATGGGTTTAACATTCCAAAGGGGAAACAAATGGATGTGCTCATCTCCGGTTTAGGTTGGATCAAAGTGAACAGCCTAGCTGGTTCACAGCTTGCCGTTCATGCACCGAAGGGAATCAAGGTTATCGTACGCGAGTCATTGATATAGGGGGACCAGAGGAAACCATGGAGAAGAGCCGGGCGATTGACAGTCATACGATTCTATATGGGGTTTTCGGAGATCCGATTCGGCATTCCCGTTCTCCCATCATGCTGAATCGTGCTTTTCAAGAGGCAGACATTAACGCGGTTTATGCTGCTTTTCATGTGCGGCCTGACGAACTTGGAGATGCGGTTCGGGGGATTCGGGCACTGGGGTATCGGGGGATTAATGTAACGATTCCACATAAAGTAGAAGTTATGCAATATCTGGACGAAATTGACGAGGGAGCTCGGGTCGTTGGCGCGGTGAATACGATCGTGAATGAAGACGGCAAGCTCATCGGTTACAATACGGACGGCATCGGCTACGTACGGTCGCTCAAAGAAGAAACTGGCATCGAATTGTTGGGGAAAAGCGTTCTTGTACTCGGAGCAGGCGGAGCCGCTAGAGGTGTTGCCTATGCGCTCGCCAAAGAGGGAGCAGGCTGTATTTATATCGCCAACCGAACCAAAGAGCGCGCTTTGGAGCTGGCGGAGACAATCCGTGCTTTCACGAGGACGATCGGTCTTGGGCTTGATGAGATTTCGAATGTCGTTGATGAAGTGGACTTCGTTCTGAATACAACCTCGGCAGGTATGCATCCACACACGGATGAGCTTCCAATGCCGGTTGAACTTTTAAGAGAACATCATCTCGTTAGTGATTTGATCTATAATCCGCGAATTACAAGGTTCCTACGAGAGGCTGAAGCCCTGGGAGCCCGCATTCATGGCGGATTAGGTATGTTTATTTATCAAGGTGCTTTTGCTTTTGAATACTGGACTGGTCAGCCTGCGCCCGTTGCGGCGATGAGACAGGTGGTAGAACAGTCGTTAGCTGAATAAGAATGAATAGAGGGACATCAATGTTAACAGGCAAACAGAAACGTTATTTGCGCTCGCTAGCGCACCATGTAGATCCAATTTTCCAAGTAGGGAAAGGCGGCGTGAACGAACACTTAATCCGTCATATCCAAGAAGCGCTGGAAGTTCGTGAGTTGATCAAAATTACAGTGCTGAACAACAGCGGAGAAGATCGTGCTGAAGTAGGCACTGAATTGTCCGAGAAGTCTGGTGCAGAGCTCGTACAAGTGATCGGTAAAATCGTCGTGCTTTACAAAGAATCGCGTGACAAGAAAAAGATTGAACTGCCGAGCTAAAGAGGTGTAAGCATGCTTGTCGGAATTATGGGTGGAACCTTTGACCCGATCCATACCGGTCATTTGATCGCAGCGGAGCGGGCGAGGGTGGAAGCAGGATTAGACGAAGTGTGGCTGATGCCGGCTAATGTGCCGCCGCATAAGTCCAATGCGCCGAAGGCCACTACCCAGCAGCGCTGGGAGATGGTTTGCCTTGCTGCGGAGGGGAATCCTTTTTTTCGTCCGATTGATATCGAAATTAGCAAAGGCGGCGTATCTTATAGTATCGATACGATTGAATTGCTGTGCAAAGAATATCCCGCTACAGAATTTGCTTATATTATTGGTGCAGATATGGTTCAATATTTGCCGCAGTGGCATCGCATCGATGACATCGTGCGGCATATTCGTTTTATCGGTTTAGCCAGACCTGGCTACGAACTGGATATGGCGCATATGTCGGCAAACATCCGCTCGCGAGTTACCATTGTCCCTATGCCGCTTGTGGAAATTTCATCCACGGCTATTCGTGAGGAACGAGGGCAGAAACGTTCTGTCCGGTACCTCGTTCCAGAAGTCGTGAACGGTTACATGGAGGTGAACCGATTGTATGAAGCGTGAGAAGCTAATCGCTGCGGTAAAAGAACAAATGCCAGAGAGACGCTGGCTCCATACACTTGGTGTCATGGAAACAAGCGTCATCCTTGCGAATCGATTCGGCGGAGATCCTGTCAAAGCTGATCTTGCAGCTATTTTACATGACTATTGCAAGTATTGGCCTGTGCAAGAGCAAGCTAAGATTATTCGCGAGAATGGATTGCCGCAGGATTTATTGGAGTTTGATAAGGAGCTTTGGCATTCTCATGCTGGTGCGTTTATTGCCCAGTCGCAATTTGGTATTCAGGATGAGGAGGTACTAGATGCTATTCGGTATCATACCTCAGGACGTGAACGGATGACGCTGCTCGACAAAATTGTATGTTTAGCGGATTATATGGAGCCAGGCCGTGAATTTCCCGGTGTTGAGCTCATCCGCGAAGAGGCCAATACCAGCTTGGAGAAGGCGCTAGTTGCCGGTTTTGATTCTACGATTCGCTTTTTAATTGAAAAAGGAAAACGAATTTATCCGCTTACCATTTTGACACGGAATGATTTGATTCAACAAATAAACACCTAACTTATGGAGGTTGATTGAATGAGTAAAAACCCAGAGGAAATTTTAGCATTTGTCGTTGAGGCGGCTGAGGATAAAAAAGCGGCGGACGTTGTCACTCTTAATTTGCAAGGTATCTCCTTGATTGCGGATTATTTCGTCATTTGCCACGGAAATTCAGAAACACAAGTACAAGCGATTGCTAGCGAGGCTAGAAAGAAAGCGCATGAGTACGGCGTCACGATCAGAGGCTACGAAGGTATTGATACGGCAAGATGGGTTCTGCTTGATTTAGGAGATGTTGTTCTGCACGTTTTCCACCGCGATGATCGCGAATACTATAACATCGAAAGACTTTGGTCCGATGCCAAAGTTGTGGAGCGCGTATGAGACTGGAAGCAGGATCCCTCGTTACCCTTGAGGTAGCGAGGGAAGTTCCGCCAAACGGTTATTTCCTGAGCGACGGCTATCAGGATGTACTTTTACCGTATGCGGAAATTGTGGGCAAGATCAAACCCGGTGAGCACGTGGAAGCCTTTTTATTCCATGATACGCAGGACAGGCTGATGGCTACCATGAAACGTCCGCTAATCCAGATGGGCGAAGTGGGGCTACTCGAAGTTGTCGATATTCACCCGAGATTTGGTTATTTTCTAGAGATGGGGTTGGGCCGTAACTTGCTTCTTCCTTACCGTCATGTGCCGGAATTGGAGGAATTGCGGCCTCAAGTAGGGGACAAGGTGTTTGCAACGTTAGCTCACGACCGTCAAGGCCGCTTAATTGCAAAGCTGGCTCTGGAAGACGATCTGGCTCCACTTTGTGTGCGCGCTCCTTCAAGCTGGAGCAACCGCTGGGTGAAAGCCCGTGTGTACAGACCGCTGCAGATGGGAACTTTCGTTATTTGCGAGGCTGGCGTTCTCGGTTTCGGCGTCATCGGGCTTATCGCTCCTACGGAGAGAACACGTTTGCTTCGTGTAGGTGAGCTAGTTGAAGTGCGAGTCGCGTTTGTTCGCGAAGAGGACGGCCGTGTGAACTTGTCCATGAGGCAGCCAAAGGAAAAAGGCATGGATGAAGACGCGGAGAAAATTCTTAGTGTTCTTGAGACGCGTCCTGGAAATGCGATGCCATTTTCAGACAAAACGTCTGCCGATATGATTAAGGAGCGGTTTGGCCTAAGTAAAGCGGCATTTAAGCGTGCGCTAGGCAAGCTGATGAAAGACGGGCTCATTTATCAGGAGGAAGATTGGACCTATCTGAAAAAAGAGGAGAATCCTAGTTAAGATGAGCTATGAGAAATTCGCCTATACGTATGACCGTCTAATGAACAGCATGCCTTACGAGGATTGGCTTCGTTTCGTCAAAGAAAGCTTTGACCGGTTTGGCGTGAAGCCGGCTTCGATTGTTGATCTCGGCTGCGGTACTGGCAATTTGACGATTCCGCTGGCGTTGGAAGGTTATCTCATGACAGGAATTGATTTGTCGGAGGACATGCTGGCTGTTGCTGAACAAAAAGCAGGGGAACATCCTCAGCTTGCGCGCAGCGGAGCTGTTCGCTTGTTTCAGCAGGATTTGCGGGAGTGGGAGCTGGGCGAGCCGGTTGATGCCGCACTATCTTTCTGTGATAGTCTGAACTATTTGCTAGAGGAAGAGGATATCGCAGATGCCTTTCGTCAAACCTATGAAGGGCTTAAGCCCGGCGGTTTATTCCTGTTTGATGTGCATACGCCAGGGCAGCTGTTTGCTTATGCGGAGTCTCAGCCCTTTTTCCTGAACGAAGATGATGTAGCCTACATTTGGACAAGCGAGTTGGATGAGGAAAGAGTTCAAATTCAGCACGATTTGACCATCTTTGTCAAAGAGGAAGGCGGCAAGGAACTATTCCGGCGCATTGATGAAACGCATGAGCAGCGTGCTTATGAGCTAGATTGGTTGGAGCAGATGCTGCGAGCTGCAGGCTTTCGTGAAGTGCATAAGGCTGCTGACTTTACGTGGGATCAGCCAACGAAGCTGACAGAGAGGGCTTTCTTTATTGCGAAGAAATAAAGGCATAAGGAGCCCCGCCGCTTGACAGTACGGCATTATTTTACATATAATCAAAGCTAATCAGATGATCACAAAGCTTGGAAGAGGATTAGTAACTTGCACAGCATCTCGCAGAGAGCCGGTTAAAGGGTGGAAGCCGGTAGATGTCCGACTAGTGAACTCGCCTTGGAGCTAGATGGTGAATCGCCACGCACGTTGGCGCTAGCCGGATCGTTTCACCCGCGTTAAGGGGCAGAGTGAGCACAGGCAAAGTATGCCTTGTGTTAACTAGGGTGGTACCACGGGAATCTAACCTCTCGTCCCTAGCGATATCCGCTAGCGATGAGGGGTTTTTTGGCGCTTATAGCCGTACACAGGGAGGAAATTTCACATGACACAGGAAACGAAAGAAACAAAGGAATTACAAGGCTACAATCCGCAAGCGATTGAGCCCAAATGGCAAGCTTATTGGGATGCCAAGAAAACATTCAAGGTGTTGGAAAACTCGGATAAGCCGAAATTTTATGCACTGGATATGTTTCCTTACCCTTCAGGAGCCGGTCTGCATGTAGGACATCCGGAAGGATATACGGCAACGGATATCGTCTCCCGTTTTAAACGGATGAGAGGCTACAACGTTCTCCACCCAATGGGCTGGGACGCGTTCGGACTTCCGGCTGAGCAATACGCGCTGGATACGGGGAATGACCCTCGTGATTTTACGAAGAAAAATATCGATACGTTCCGCCGACAAATTAAATCGCTCGGATTTTCCTACGATTGGGATCGCGAGATTTCCACGACGGATCCGGAGTACTACAAATGGACGCAATGGATCTTTATCCAGCTGTACAACAAAGGGCTCGCTTATGTAGATGAAGTACCTGTGAACTGGTGTCCAGCACTAGGAACAGTTCTTGCCAATGAAGAGGTCATCGACGGTCTGAGCGAACGTGGTAACCACCCGGTAATTCGTAAGCCGATGCGACAGTGGATTTTGAAAATCACGGAATACGCTGAGCGTTTGCTTGAGGATCTGGAGGAGCTTGACTGGTCGGAGAGTATTAAGGATATGCAGCGCAACTGGATCGGTAAATCGACCGGGGCTGAAGTTCAATTTGCTATTGAAGGGCATGAAGAGAAGAGCCTGACCGTATTTACAACACGTCCAGATACTTTGTTCGGAGCGACTTACTGCGTACTTGCACCTGAGCACGAGCTTGTAGAGCAAATTACAACTGACGGCCAAACGGCTGCCGTGAAGGAATATCAAGAAAAGGCTTCTCGCAAAAGCGATCTGGAGCGCACGGATTTGGCTAAAGACAAAACAGGCGTATTCACAGGTGCCTATGCCATTAATCCTGTAAATGGCGGGAAAGTGCCGATCTGGATCGCCGATTATGTCCTTGGCGGTTACGGTACTGGAGCAATCATGGCTGTGCCTGGACACGACCAACGTGACTGGGAGTTTGCTAAACAGTTCGATCTGCCGATTATTGAAGTCGTACAAGGCGGCAATGTGGAGAAAGAAGCTTACGCTGGAGATGGCGCTCATGTGAATTCCGGACCTATTGACGGCATGAACATTGAGCAAGGGATTAGCCACATGATCGCTTGGCTTGAAGAGAATGGCAAAGGCCGCGGTAAGGTCACGTATCGTTTGAGAGACTGGTTGTTCAGCCGTCAAAGATATTGGGGAGAGCCGATTCCGATTCTTCACCTGGAAGACGGCACCATGAAGCCTGTACCGGTTGACCAGCTTCCGCTTCTGCTTCCTCAAGTCGATGAAATTAAACCTTCCGGCACAGGGGAATCACCGCTTGCGAACGTATCGGAATGGGTGAATACCATTGATCCGGAAACGGGTATGAAAGCCCGTCGCGAAACGAATACGATGCCGCAATGGGCTGGCAGCTGCTGGTACTACCTGCGCTTCATCGATCCGCGTAATGATAAAGAGTTCTGTTCACAGGAGCTTCAACAGCAATGGCTGCCAGTTGATCTATATATCGGCGGCGCAGAGCATGCGGTACTTCACTTGCTGTATGCCCGTTTCTGGCATAAAGTGCTTTATGATCTTGGATTTGTTCATACGAAGGAGCCGTTCCACAAACTAGTAAACCAAGGAATGATTCTTGGCGAAAACATGGAGAAAATGAGTAAATCACGCGGCAATGTTGTAAATCCGGATGATATCGTGAGCGATCAAGGCGCGGATACACTGCGTATTTACGAAATGTTCATGGGGCCGCTGGAAGCGACAAAACCTTGGAATACAACGGGTGTAGACGGAATTTACCGGTATTTGAACCGTGTGTGGAGACTGTTTGTGGATGAGAACGGTCAAGTTCAATCCAAAATCAGCGCGGATGAAACAGTTGGAAGCGATACGTTCAAACGAACATGGCATCGTTCCATCAAAAAAATCACCGAGGATTTCGAAGCACTGCGGTTTAATACAGCGATCAGCCAAATGATGATTTTCGTCAATGAAGCATACAAAACAGAGCGGTTACCGCTCGAAGCGATGAAAAACTTTGTTCAAATGTTGTCTCCGTTAGCGCCGCATTTGGCGGAAGAGCTGTGGGAGAAGCTTGGTGGTACGGAGTCCATTACGTATGCACCATGGCCGACTTATGACGAAGCTTGGACCGTCGACAATGAAATTGAGATCGTGGTGCAGGTCAACGGCAAAATTGTGGACCGCGTGCTGATTTCAAAAGACACCGATGAAGCTGCGATGGAGAAAATCGCCTTTGATCTTGACAAAGTCAAAGAAGCGACCGCCGGAAAGGCCGTTCGCAAATTGATTGTTGTAAAAGGAAAATTAGTGAATATCGTTGTAGGCTAGTCAAGAAATAGACTATTGAGAAGACTGTTGCTTGATGGTTAATTGTTGCTCAGTCTTCTCAAGGTCTTCTTGGTATTTGGCGTGTGTAGCGCGGATAACGCGGGAGAAAACACCGGAAAGCTCTTCATCCAAAATACGCAATCCTTCGGCCGTAATACCGCCGGGCACGGAGACGCGTTTTTGCAAGGTCGTAGGGTTAAAACCGCCCGTTGTCAGCAGTTTGCCTGTTCCAAGTGTCATCTCACTAGCAAGCAGAGTTGCTTCTTCAGGAGAGATGCCTGTTACTTCAACAGCCGCATCGATAAAGGATTGAACAAAATTGGCAAGAAATGCAGGACCACAGCTGGATAGGTCGGATGAGATGCGTGTATAATTTTCAGAAACCCGTATCGGTGACGAGATATGGGCAAATAAATTTTCAAGCCATTCTTTATCCTCAGGCTGCATCCGATTACCATGAATACAGAGTGTAGCACCGCTTAATACATAGTTCGTAATACTTGGAATGATTTTACTTATTTTCGATGGCAAAAGACTTTCCAAATGCTTGATCAGCACAGGACTTGTGATGGATACGATGAATTGGGAGGGAAGCAAGTCCTCTTTAATTTCATCAATAACCTTTTTAAATTCAGAAGGCTTCACACAGAGGAAAATAATATCGCTCTCCAGCACGACTTCTCTATTCGATTGGGCTACCAGAAGCCCAGGATATGTCTCCGCAAGAAGCTCGACTTTACGAATCGTTCGATTTCCTGCAATTATTTGCTCCGGATTGAAAGCCCCAGAATGAATGAACGCTTCAATCAGAATACTTCCCATACTCCCAGTGCCGATGAATCCTGCTTTCATCTAGTAATCCCTCCCGAAAAAAATCAGTCACTTTCATTAATATTTATAGAACGGGGTCAGTTTTGGATGCCATTCGGATGCTTTTTCATGTATATGCATGCTTCTCAGCCATTATGAAAGATTAGCATGTTTTTTTACTGTACAATTTTATTTTCAATGTTAGGAGGGAATTCGTGACTGTATTTCGATATCGAAAATTTCTGTATGTTTCTATGGTTGTTTGTTTTGCCGTTTTTGTTGTATGGCCATTTGTGACAGGGGGACGGTTATCCATGATACAGACGGAATTTGAACCGGTGAATGCGCAAATAGAATCTCTCATTGCGGAAGGGGAGGAAACAGCGTTGGAAGCCTCTGCTGGTTCTGCAAAAGCATCCGCAATTCCTGAAACCTCTTTCCCAGAGGCGTCTCCGGATGCCCCGATTACAAGCAAACCTGCAGAAATGTCTCCCTCGAAGCTAAAAGGAAGCCCAAGTCCATTATCTTCGCCTTCTCACGGTCTATTGGATTTGAACGCAGCAACACTTATGCAATTAAATGATTTGCCTGGGATAGGCGACAGCAAAGCAAGAGCAATCCTGGACTACCGCATGAAAAAAGGGAGATTTAGCAAGGTTGAAGAGTTAGCTGAGGTGAAGGGCATTGGGGATAAAATATTGGAAAAGCTGAAGCCTTTTGTTTACGTAATTTCATCATAGTCCTTTCTTTCATTTTGAGATGAAGTATGAGAGAATACTAGAAATGAAAAAAGGAATATATAGGACACATGGGAAGGGGAGCTAACGATGAGCATACGTAAAGATTGGGACACTTACTTTCTAGATATCGCCTATATGGCTTCCACACGCTCCAGATGCAATCGACGGCACGTCGGAGCTGTGCTCGTTCAAGGGAAAAAGCTGCTCGGAACCGCGTATAACGGCGCTCCGATGGGAGTGCCTGATTGCACAGAAGCAGGGTGCATGCTTGTTGAAGAAATAGAACTGAAAGTGGTAGATGATGTTGAGGAAGTGGTGCGCAAGCAGCGGTGTATCCGCACCATCCACGCCGAGCAAAATCTTCTTCTATTTACAGATCGCGAGGATCGGGAGGGATCTACAGTCTATGTCACCGATCAACCCTGCTGGACTTGTGCCAATATGCTCGCGAACAGCGGTGTGACCGAGATTGTTTTCCATCGCGGCTATCCGAAGGATCACGAGAAAGTTATCCAGTTAATGTCGGTCAGAGGCATCACCTTCCGCCGTATGGAAGGGTACGAGCCACCGCCAGGTACAGTGTCTGACGTTGTGAATTAGATCAATGAAACGGCAAAGAGGAAGAACCTCATTTCTGCAGCAGCCTGTTCAAGGCTCTGTCGGGATGAGGTTTTTTTGTATAGCCGGAAAGAAGGAGTACAGTTAAATGAAACGACCAGTTGTTATAGGATGCTGTCTGTGGATAACTGGCTATGTGCTCGCGCTCTACAGCGAGCTGCCGTGGCTGTCGATGACGACGAGCGCGCTAATGCTTGCCGCGATCGTCGTCATCCAGCTGCTGCGGCTGCCCGGCAGACAGCCGCTGTGCGCCCTCCTGCTGGTCGGAGTAGCCTACGGCTACTTCCAATGGACCGACCAGCGCAACGTCACAGCCCTGCTGCCCCTCATGCAGCAGGAAAACCTGGACGGCCGCGAAGTCACGCTGCTCGGCCGATTCAGTTCCCCTGTCACCGTTGACGGCGACAGGGCCAGCTTTACCGTGGAAGCGGAGTCCGTCCGCTTCGAGGACCGCGCTTTCCCGCTCGGCGGGGAAAGCGTGCAGGTCTCGCTGCGCTTGCTGGCGCAGGCGCAGCAGGAGGCGGCGTCGGCTTGGCGCCGAGGCGACGCCCTATCGCTTACGGGGACGCTGCGCAGCCCGTCTCCGGCACGCAACTTCGGCGGCTTCGACTACCGCCGATATTTGCGCCTTCACCGCACCCATTGGCAGCTCTTGGCCAAAGGGGTGGATCAGGCGCAGGTGCAGCCTGCGGCTGCAGGCTTCAGCGGCGTTCAGCTGCTGCGCTGGAACGACATGCTGCGGGAGAGCCTCAGCCGCCGCATGGACCTGATCTTCCCCGCGCCGCAAGCGGGGTTCATGAAGAGCATGCTGATCGGGTTGACCATTGATCTGGATCCAGAGCGCTTCCAGCAATTTTCGGAGCTGGGGCTGACGCATATTTTAGCCGTATCAGGGCTGAATGTTGCTGTGTTTCTAGGCGTCTGCTTCTGGGGCATGCGACGCTTAAAGCTAACCAAGGAAACGTATTTGCGCATATGCTTTTGGCTGTTGCCCTTCTACATTCTGCTGACAGGGGCCTCTCCTTCCATTGTTAGGGCGGGGTTGATGGCTATGGTGGCGCTGTACGCGGCAAGAAAAGGAGTAACGAAGGATGTGTTGCATAGCATGGCGATTGTGGCTTGGATCATGCTGGTGTGGAATCCTTATTTCTTGCTGGACGTTAGCTTTCAGCTTTCTTTTCTAGTCACTCTTGGACTTATTCTTGGTGTACAGCGCGTAACTGATTTGCTAGAAGAGTGGATAACCTCCCCTGTATTAAGAAACACGGCGTCAATCACACTTGTTTCGCAATTCGTTTCCTTTCCGGTTTCGATCTACTATTTCAATCAGTTTTCCTTGCTATCCTGGCTGGCTAATGCGGTTCTGGTTCCAGTAATCAGCTTAGCTGTATTTCCTGCTGGCCTTGTGGCTGTCCTTGCGGGACTTCTGTATTTGCCAGCAGGGAAAGGAATAGGGTGGCTCATTTCTTGGTTCAACGAAGCCATATTTTGGTCGACAGACAAGCTGCAGCAGCTGCACGTATTCAAACAGATTTGGCCCACCCCAAGCTTGCCATGGATCGGTTTTTATTATCTGCTCCTGATTGGGATTTATGGATTTTGGCGGCAAAGGTTTCGTGACAACATGGATGAGCCCCCGATTAGGTTAGTGAGTTTACAAGAAAGAGAGAGCGGGAAACACGCAATCGGGTTATGGCTTGCAGCAGGAGGATTCCTTATCCTTCTGTGGATAGGCTATTCCCCTGAGCGACTAGAGAGGACTGGGCTTGTTCAATTTATGGATGTGGGTCAAGGGGACTCCATATTAATCCGAACACCGTATGGCCGAAATATCCTTATAGATGGCGGAGGAACCATTACGTTCAGTAAGGCGGGCGAGGGGTGGAAAGCACGAAAAGATCCGTATGAAGTAGGGAAAAAGCTGCTTGTTCCTTTGCTCAAAAAACGTGGTATTCATCAGTTGGATTTGCTTGTGTTGTCCCACGAAGATGCCGATCACAGCGGAGGACTTCAGGCTGTAATCGAACAAATTCCCGTTAAACAATTTCTGTTCAATGGTACCTATAATCCGAATAAAGGCATAGAGAAATTGTTCCGGACTGCTCTAGATAGGAAATTTCCAATGCTTGCTGGAGAACAAAGCGAATGGATTCAATTGGATCCTGTAACCCGACTACGGGTGCTGTATCCTTTTTCAGAAACAGTGGAAAATGCAGAGGTTGTGGAAGATCAAAATGAGTATTCCGTCGTGCTCCTACTGGAAATGCTGGGAACGAAATGGCTTTTTACGGGCGACATGGGTAAGGAATCGGAACTGACGCTCCTGAGTCGTCTGAAACAGAACAAGGAGGAGGCGGCAGATCGCCTTGATGTGTTAAAAATAGCTCACCACGGGAGCAAACACTCCACTTCACAGGAATGGCTGGATTATTGGCAGCCCCGAATGGCTGTGATTTCAGTTGGAGCTGGCAATCTGTATGGTCATCCTGCACCAGATGTCATGGACCGGTTGAGAAATAGCGGAACGCCTATTTTTCGAACGGATCAGATGGGGGAGGTGCAGTTGGAAGTGCGCAAAGATGGCATATTTTCGCGCACCAAAATCAATGAAGTAGATTGAAAAGCAATCGTCTTTCCTGTTATCTTATTAAGACTTGGCTTCTGGAGGCTTTGATTGTTGCAGCTCAATTTCGTTTTGCTGCTTCCACGGCGGGTCTCCGTTTTTGTGAAGGAGTTGATTAATGAGATAAGTACCCAGTGGTACAGCAAAAGAAAGGATTGTACAGATTAAGACCAATCCAGAAGGCATAACTCCTAAAAATGTTGACCACATGGTACATTACTCCTTAGTTGATTCGAAAATATTGCCGATACGCCGGATAATCACTTTGACCTGCACCTCGACCTCTGCTTGAGTAAACAAGTTCTCTCCGGAATCCCAATTGTCCGCGATGGGTTTCCACATGTTATTATGATCCTGGAATAAATAGGGGCCGAGGCCCAAAGCATCTTTTTTGTAGGATTGTTGTAATTTTTTGATCGTTTTATAGGTTGTGGATATAAGCTTGTCTTCCAAGCTTTTCTCAAGCGTTTCTACGGTTTGTCCGTCAGAAGGATCGATGTTTGTGATAGATTTATCCAAAGTTCCTTCAGCTATGATTTTAATTGTAAATTTCATATGGCCCGGGCTTGTTTGTTGGACATAAAACTTCCGATTTGAGCGTTCAACTTTAAAACCTACGATTTGATCATCAATGTTGGACTCAATGATTCCTCCTTTCACTCGTTTCGTAATAAAGTTTAGTCCTTGGGTCTCTTCTCCGGTTAGGAAACCGAGGAATTGCTTGGTGGTTCCGTCAAATAAGGCGCTTCCATTTAACGTTACGCCCCCATCTTCCTTTTTAATTGTTTGTAGAACAAAGCTTTCATGTTTGATCAAAAATTCATGCACATCGCCAATCCTTGATTCGGGAAGCATATAATTCGTTTTTTGATTGTTCTTGGCAATCGAGGAGATATAATCAATTGGCGTCGATTCATTGTTTGGGAAAGTGCCGAGTATATCCGAGGCTTTCCCATCAGCAATCAGAATTTGAACACCACGTCGCATTTCGCTATTCCGTAGAAAAAAATCAAGTACATTGGGAAGGTTCTCTTTATTTTTAGCCACCTCGCTGGAAATGATGATAATTCTCAAGTGCTCGAAATAAGGGGATCGGCTAGTTCTTCCGGATATCCTGGCAGCAATGGCTGGCATCGAGTTTTCTGTCGTCGAAATATTAAAAAAAGCTTGTCCTGCATGCGGATTCATGTTGTTGCCTTGTCCGCTGCTACTACCGCTGCTTTGTTTTAGACCGCCTGGCACAATCATTTGATAAGTGCCTTTGTATAGATTTTTTGAGTTGTCCGCGTCCGGTTTGTCGATAGCGACTCCAACAACGAAGCCGCGTTGATTAATTTCCACGCGGTCCCAGCATCCTGTCAATAGTGACAATGTGCAGCCGAGACATAGCGTGCAGACAAATTTTCTAGGAAGCATCGCTCTTCACTCCTCGAAGCTTGGCAACCGCGTGAATGAGAATTGGAAACAGAATGCTCACCACTATACCTGTATAACTAATGATGGAGCTCATTTTACTAAAATCAGACAAATTTTTCGGATACATACACAATAGATAGATGATCGGACTAAGGATAAATACCCATGTTTTGTGCTTGGGTTTGGTGAACAAAGACCGAAGTCCATAAATCGTACAATCATAGGCCATTACAGTTGTTGTAAATACAGCCATAATCCAAATCGTAAAAAATATGGATTCAAACCGTTCAAAGAATTCGCCAGGAATCTGCATTTCCTTAGCAAGCTCTACGGCAGGATAGGTGATTTCCGGCAGTGCGAGCTGCGAAAAAACACCTACACAGACGAGATAGATTGACGTATATAACACTAGAGGGATAAGTACACCAATAGCAACTGCTTTTGGAGCATCTTTGGGTCGATTCATCATCGTAATGTAGAATAAGATGACTTCAAAGCCTAAAAGCGAAAAAGCGGTTGTTTTCGTCGCAGAGGCTAATGATTTCCAGTCCGTCGTAAAAAACGGTTTTAATTCTTTCACATCGACCATGCCAAGGCTAAAGAGAAGAACGAGGACCGTGACAAAGAGTACGATCGGTATAAATAAGATATTTAAACGAATTAGACCTACGCGGCTGCCGCTAACGGCATACACGTTTACCATTAAGAAAGCAAAGGCAATGACCTCTACAGGCGTCGTTTCAAATAAGTATTGTTTGGCAATATTGGCGATAGCCCTAACTTCATAAGCGCAAAAGGAGAGAAAGTAGAGCGACAGCAAGAGAATAGCTGCGAAAGCGATAGGCTTCGTAACAGCGGCAGAAGCATAGACGTAGTAGCCTTGGGCGCTGAAATGCGTCGCAATTTTGGCAAGTATCCAAGCGACACCAATGGCGAGTATGCCTGCTATGACCATAGATATCCAACCGTCCGAGCCATGGACTGATTTCGCCAACTCGCGAGGGAGCATCAGGATGCCAACCCCAATAATCATAGATGTCACCGTAATGGAAATATCCAAAAAGCTGATCTCTTTATCTCCGTATTCAAAAGACTTCATTCTTTATTTCTCCTTAACTTTCATTCTGTCCTCGTTTTTAGTTTGAAGCATTTGCGGCCGTTTCTTCATGAAGTGAAGAGGAGCGCGCAGGACAAGATCTTTCCAGTCGCGAATGAACAGAGGCGCAAAAGGTGTGGAGTAGGGAATTCCAAAGCTTTTAAGATTAACGATATGGATGTTGATCATGATATAAGCCAGAATGATACCATACAATCCTAGGAACGCCGCGAACAACATGATGCCGAATCGCATGACACGTAGGGAAATGGCAAATGAATACGAAGGCAAGGAGAAAGATGATATGGCAGTGACAGCAACGACAATAACCATGACGGGACTTACCATACCGGCAGCCACCGCGGACTCTCCAATCACTAAGCCGCCTACGATCCCGATCGTTTGCCCAATGGGTTTAGGCAAACGCAGCCCAGCTTCTCGTAACAGCTCCAACGTGAATTCCATCACGAATGCTTCAATAACGGCTGGAAACGGTACACCTTCCCGCGACCCGGCGATAGAAAAGGCAAGTTTGGAAGGAATCATCCCATGATGAAATTCAAGTAAAGCAATATAGAGCGCAGGCAGGAAGGTGGCAATAAAGGCGGATATCAGCCGTAGAACCCGAGTCAGCGTGGATATCAGCCAGTTTTGATAATAATCCTCAGGCGATTGAAGGCTCGATGAAAACGTAATCGGCAAAATGAGCGAAAAGGGGTCGCCGTCAACTAGAATAGCGACACGTCCTTGGAGGAGAGCGCCGGAAACTTTGTCAGGCCGTTCTGTGTTCAAAATGACAGGGAACGGGCTTAGAAAACTATCCGTGATCCATTGCTCCAAATAACCGGAACCTTCAATATCGTCTATATCAATACTATTGATGCGCCGCACAACCTCTTTTACTAGATCCTGATGTACGATATCGGCAATATAGGCGACAATGACTTTTCTTCTGGCCCTTCGGCCGATTTGAAAGGTGTCAAAAACAAGATTGGTTTCTTTTATTCGTCTTCTAAGCATCGCGGTATTGGTTCGTAAATCTTCTGTGAAACCGATCCTCGGTCCGCGAATGATGGATTCAGTCTGCGGTTCCTCAATACCTCGGGATTTCCAGCCGTTGCTAGTAACTATGATGTATTGGGACAGATCGTCCAATAAAATCAATGTGTTTCCGGAAAGGATCTCTAGGAGTGCTTCGTCTAGAAGTTCACCTGTATCGATTTCAAAAGTAGTTAAGATTTGCTGTGTCAAGGTGTTTAATAGTTCCAAGGCAGAGCCTACAGGTTGTAGGTCGGAATGAAGCATCGGATTAATGAGCTGTTCATTAACAAGCGTTGTATCTACCAAGCCATCAATGCAGACGATTGCGCAAGGATACTCTTCCTGGCCAACTGTAAACTGTCTAATAATGAGGTCGCTAGGCTGGTGCAGCAGCGTTCTAATTGTATTCAAGTTATCCTGCAGAGTTGGCAGTATGATTTTGGCAGGGTTTGAGGATGTACGGCTTGCTGGAGTTTTCGTATTGCTGCTGTGAGACATGCGTCTTCTTCCGAATAATTGTTTGAACACGGCAAGCCCTCCGCTTATCTATAGCTTCTCTGTAATATTTACCACTTTAGTTAGAAATAAACGGTTTTTGAGCGAAATCAGAAAGGGGACGAATGAATTTATCCCTATGGATTAAACTAACACGCTTCTTTTACGTCTAAGAAGTATATTTATTCGTTAAAGTTTGATATTCTGGAAGTTGCAAACAGCCTTAATATTTTTTATTCTAAAAATTTTGCAACATTATGAGACGTTGCTGCGTCTGTAAGATTGCAAGAGGGAGGGATCCCAGTGGTAGCACCCGAACTGGTTAAAAGAGCTCAGGCCGGTGATCGTGATGCACTCATTACCCTATTGCGAGAAATTGAGTCTCACGTCTATCGAACCGCTTATTATATTTTGAATAATGAACAAGATGCCCTTGATGCTTCACAGGAGGCGCTACTTCGGATTTATACCAAAATTAATTCATACGAAGAAAAAGCGTTGTTTAAGACGTGGGTACAGCGGATTGTAACGAACATCTGCATCGATAAATTTCGCAAGGCGAAACCTACGGTTTCTATTGATGAGCATGATATGACGTTTACTGCAGAGCAAAATGTTGAATATGAAATTATGTCTGGCTATTTAGCCAAAGATATTCGAGAAGCAATCGATAAGCTTCCCGAGCACCATCGGTCTGTTGTTGTTCTCCGTTATTTGCAGGACTTTTCGTATCACGAAATTGCCGAATCTTTAAATTTACCGCTCAATACGGTGAAGTCTTACTTATTTCGAGCTAGACAGCAGTTACAATTGTTGCTCCAAGAATATCAGAAAGGAGGTGTTCGGGGATGAATTGTCAAGAGGTGATGGAACTTATGCAAAGGCAGCTGGATGGAGATCTGAACTCGCAAGAGGAAGATGAGCTCCATGCTCATTTAGCCTACTGTTTGGACTGTGTACAAGTGTTTGAACGTTTACAAAGATTGTCGGGTGAGTTGGCCCAATTACCGAAGGTTGTTCCTCCATACAGCTTGGTCGATGCCATTCTGCCGCAGCTAGCAGAGATTGATAGAGCAGCCGCGGCGTCCATTACTGACAAGGCAGCTGTCTTCAGCGCAGAAGTTAGCCATATTGAACAAGGACAGCGCAAGAAACTTCCTTGGACACGCCGATTTGGATCGCAGTTCTCTTGGAAATTTGCAAGTGGCGTCGTTGCCGCCGGTCTCATTCTTGGATTCTTTGCTTTTAACATGAAGCATCCTGTGATGGAAAACGCCGATGGTATACTGCCAAAGGCAGGATCTAACCAAGCCGTGAACCATCAGGATTCGGCTGCACCAGAGCTGAAGATGAATAGAGAAATTCAAGGTCCAATGAAAGGTTCAGGCAATCCCGGCGCTAACGAGTCACCTGCTCCAAGTGATGCTGTTTCTACATCTAATCCGGCAGCGGGACAGGACTCACAATCTTCAGGGTCAGATGCAGCGGGCCCGCAAGCTACAACAGATGCACCACTAGAAAAGCCGGATACAATCAATCCGTCCACGCCGGTGGACTCCAAAGATGCAACCCGCACGGGTCCTTCAACTTCGGAGCCTGCACGCATGAAAGATCCAGAGCCAACAGGCGGTAATGAGCAGAAAGCTGCGGATCAGAATCAAACGAATCCGAATCCGGCGCCTATTGCTCCTAATAAAGCTGATAATGATCAGAAGACTGCAACTACACAGCCTTCACCAACGCCTACTCCTACTTCAAATGCAAAAAAAGGGACAGAGAGAGATACAGTACCTGGCATGTATGTTGCGACCGTACCGGTCACTGATAATTTTAAGAAGTCAGCAACAGGGACTTTGACAGCGGCAGTTGAAGATCATCACGTGGTGATCCGTAATAGCGAAACCCTGGAGATTATATTCGAGTCCAAGCAAGTTTGGAAGCCTGAGGATCAGATTACGTTAGTGGATTGGACCAAGGATGATAAATTATTTTATCAAGTCCAAAGCGAGGGCACGCTTCATACGATTCGCGTCGATGTGAAACTCAAAAAAGAAGATACTCCGTAAAAAGATTGAAATGAACGCACCATTAGAGGGGCTCTTGCGTATGTTATACAAAGGGTAGCAGGAGAATGCTATGGGGTTCGCCCACACGGTCTAAGGTTTCTAGAGCCTTTAACCGGTGTTTAAATAGACAGACAAAGGGATTATTTCAAGGTCTTAGGACTTTGACGTAATCCCTTTGTTGTTGGTAAAATGAAGGCGAGGAGTGAACGCCAGCTATGGACGCAAAGAGAGCATTGAAAGATATACAAGCAGGGCGGCAAGCACCCGTATATTTGTGCTACGGTCCTGAGAAATATAAAATGAGAGAGTTTATTCAAGTGCTAACAGATTCGCTCATTGAGCCGGAGCATAAGGAATTTGCCGTGAGTAAATTCGATTTAAGCGAAATCTCACTATCAGCCGTACTTGAAGATGCGGAGACGCTCCCTTTCATGGTGCCTAAGAAGCTTGTCATCGCCAAAAATGCGCTGTTTTTTACAGGCGCCAAGGAAAGCACGAAGATTGAGCATCACTTAGACCGTCTTACCGACTATTTAAAATCGCCCGCCGAGCATACTGTCGTTGTGTTTACTGTAGACGCGGATAAATTAGACGAGCGCAAAAAGATCGTTAAAGCGCTCAAAGACATGGAGGCGGCAGTTCCCTTCCTGTCGCTAAATCCAGAGGAGCTGCAGCAGTGGGTGGCTGCTGGGGCACGGCAGCGGGGGTTCTCGTTTACTGGGGAAGCAGCGGACCAACTGATTCTATATACAGGCGGCAATTTGCAATCGTTATCCGCAGAAATTGAGAAGATCTCGTTATATGTGGGGGCTGGGAGCGAAGCCACAACCGATGTTATTGACCAGCTTGTCGCTCGAAGCACGGAACAGAACGTATTTATTCTAATTGAAGACATTGTGAATGTAAGGCTTGAACGCGCCTTCGTTATTCTAGAAGAGCTGCTGAAACAACGGGAAGAGCCGATTAAAATAGCCTCGCTTATTGCAAGGCAATTTCGCATCATGCTGCAGGTGAAAGAGCTTAGCAAGCAAGGATATTCTCAGCAGCAAATGGCGTCTCAGATCGGGTTGCATCCGTTTGCGGTTAAGGTGGCTGAAGGTCAGGCGCGTAAATATAATATTGAGAAACTGAGCAGTATCATGTCCCAGCTGGCTGATCTTGATTTCCAGATGAAAACAGGGAAAATTGATAAAGTGCTAGGGTTAGAAATGTTCCTTCTTAGGCTGGCTGCCTAGGAAGGTTTTTTCATAAACGGAAAAGGAAAAAAGCCCAATTCTCTGAGGAGAACTGGACTTTTGTTTTTATGTCCTGTATTACGCTTGGGCCGTAAGAGCGTTCAGCTTTTTAGCCAGACGGGACTTCTTGCGGTTAGCGGCATTTTTATGGATTAAACCTTTAGAAGCTGCTTTGTCTAACTTTTTGGAAGCGTTAATTAGAGCTTCTGGGCTTACAGCTGTTTCGAAAGCTTTCACAGCAGTACGCAGAGCGGACTTTTGGGAAGCGTTACGAAGACGGCGCTTTTCGCTAACTTTTACTCGTTTAATAGCGGATTTAATGTTTGGCATGAAATTCACCTCCTACTTACAAAACACGGTTCAACGTTACATTTGTATGTTTGCTGACAACTTTAAGTATTCTACCATGCAACTATTGAAAATGCAAGACCTGTCAATAGGTTTTCAGTGGTTTTTGCATTTGCATAACGGCCTCAAATTCGTCACACACTAAAAGATGCAACACACCTCAGAAAGGGGAACTTCTATGGACTTAAGCTCTTTTACAACACATACGGATCTTGCACTAGATGCAAGGGATATGGCTCATGCAGCGAACCAAGGGCAGCCGATACCTGGTATTGAACAGGAGTCGACCCGTGAAAATGGGATACGCGTTACCAAAATCAATGTGAAAAATGAAGAAGGTTCCAAAGCCCTCGGCAAACTCCTAGGACATTATATAACAATAGAAGTTCCTGCACTGCGCGAAAAAGACAGTCAATTGCAGGACCGCGTAGCGACCAAGCTAGCTCAAGAATTCGAGCAGTTTTTACGGGATATCGGGATTCCCCAGAATGCCAAAGCGCTCGTTATCGGACTCGGCAATTCCAATGTTACACCCGATGCGCTCGGTCCGCTTGTGGTTGACAATATCATGGTCACCCGCCATTACTTTGAGCTGATGCCTGAGGATGTAAGTCCTGGTTATCGACCGGTCAGCGCAGTAGCTCCTGGAGTGCTAGGGACCACGGGGATTGAAAGCAGTGATATCGTACTCGGGATTGTTGAAAAATCCAAGCCTGATTTCATCATCGCGATCGATGCATTGGCTTCCAGGTCGCTTGATCGTGTAAATACGACCATCCAAATTGCAGATACAGGCATTCATCCGGGCTCCGGTATCGGCAATAAGCGCAAAGGGCTAACCAAGGAGAACCTTGGCATTCCTGTCGTTGCCATTGGCGTCCCAACGGTCGTTTATGCTTCGACGATAGTCAATAACGCGTTTGACCTCATGCAAAAACATTTTAGCGAACAGACAAACAATACGGGCCAGATACTTGGGCTGCTGGACAATATTCATGAAGAGGAGCGCCTTCAACTCGTCAAAGAGGTGCTAAACCCTGTAGGTCATGATTTGTTAGTTACTCCGAAGGAAATTGACCAGTTTATCGAAGACATCGCCAATATTATTGCCAGCGGTCTGAATGCTGCCCTTCACGATGCGGTAGGCGTTGAGAATGTAGCGGCTTATACGCACTGAACGAATCAGAACTGTGTCTGCGAGCTTCGTGGAAACAGTTCTTTCTTTTGCCCACTTTTAGCCCAAACTGGAAGGAAAAAGATGGCAGGCGTCGAAGTAACTGACGATCACCTTAAATAAGGAAGTGGTTCTGTGAGCAGTTCGCAGCTGGCAAAGCTATTCATTGGGTCGTCTGCTGAAAGCATTGAGGTAGCAGAGGCTTTGCAATCTAACCTCCATTTTTCCTGTGATGTCACAGTTTGGAGTCAGTTACTATTCCCGCCTTCACATACAACACTAGCCCCGCTGATCAAGCAGGCTCAAGCAAGTGATTTCGCTATCTTTGTCTTTCAACCAAATGATTTAACGCTTTTGAGAGATTCAGTTGTCAGCACCGTTCGCGATAATGTTATTCTGGAGCTTGGTTTATTCATCGGGCAAATTGGGCTAGAAAGAACTTATTTTCTCATTCCGGAAAAAGAAGACTTACATATTGCCACAGATCTTTTAGGTTTGACACCGCTTACCTATAAGGCGGATCATCCTTCCGGCTTGATGGCAGGACTGGGACCGGCCGCTTATACCGTGAAACGAATGCTGAAGGAGTTAGGGTTGAGGGTCAAATGAAACCTAAAATTTTTATTGGTTGTTCGCCTGCAAGTCTACTTTGGGCGGAATTCTATCAATCGCAGCTAGCTTCCACAGCTGATGTCACCGTCATTAACCAGGGTGTCCTGACGGCATCCCAGCATAAATTAAGGATGCTCAAAAAGCATATTGAAGAAACGGATTTTGCGCTGCTGATTCTGACTCTCGAAGACATGCAGCATCAGGTGACCTATGCCAATCTCTTGGTACTCATCGGTCTTTGTATTGGTGAACTAGGGCACAGCAGGACATTTATTGTGATGTCCAGTGAGTGCGAGCTGCCTGAATACCTCGAAGGCTATAATCCGCTGCGAGTCGATGACACGCAAAATAATCGAGAGATTGGAGAGTTGGCAGGGCCTCATCTTTACCCAATGAAGAGCAGCATTGCTGCGCATAAGAAACGTATGAAGCCTTCGGATATGAAAAAGAATGATGCCATCCGCAGTTTCCTTTTTGATGCACTCGATTCGCTGAGCGTCTCAAACGTGGATTATGATCGTGTTCTAGACAAATTCCATAAGACATTTGATACCAATTGTGGTATAATTGAGCTTCAAGAAGTGACGGCTGCAACGCTGTTTGAGCTTCTCGATGACGGAGTTACTTTACAGCAGTTTGGCCGTGCGGGACAGGTCAGCAATAACCACAGCTTTAATGTGAATGACCCAACCAGCTATCTAGCGGAATGTTACCGCGGCAAAGATACGAACATCTACCTCGGGCGAGCCAAGGATAAAGAAGACGGCGAGTTTGAATATATATATTGCGTGAAGCTGCATCCTACCATCGTTTCCTCCATACATTTCAAAACAAGAGCGGATATACCGCAACGCAATCACCATCAAGTCATGATGGAGTTATCGGAAAGAAATGCGAAGCTCGTGTCTTCACTCAAGTCCATTGTGAAAGGAAGGATTCTCTATGCTGAAGCACATGAAGAAAGTTCGTAACCGACTAACCGCCAAGGATGCACACAAAGCTACCGATAAGAGCTTGCACAAGATATATAACGGCCCTACTGTTCTTAACAAACCAAGCGGGGTAACAATCGTAGCCAAAGGATCATTTGATTTCGAATCTCTAGCCTAACTTTATACGGAAGACCTAAGAACCCCTGATGGGGTTCTTTTTCTTTTTTCATAACACTAGCCTGAGGGTGCACTTTATTTATGATCAAGAATGTATAACAGGATTTCTATTGTTAACAATTGCACTGAGAGGTGGCTCTGATGTATAACGGGAGTTCATGACTT
Source organism: Paenibacillus sp. J22R160 (assembly GCF_059692135.1). NCBI lineage: Bacteria > Bacillati > Bacillota > Bacilli > Caryophanales > Paenibacillaceae > Paenibacillus > Paenibacillus sp. J22R160. The sequence goes on from NZ_JCAUAU010000010.1 coordinate 195,255, forward strand.
TCCAGCTATTTTAGCTGATGCGGCTTAATGGAGCGTCTTCGCGGTACTGGGCAACTGAGCAATGGAGCGTCTTCGCGGATCTGAACGGGTTGTAGATTAGAGTACTTTTAAGTAACGCCGATTTCTCCTGCTAATTTCTGCGAATGTGCTGCTTTTATTCAAATAACTGGATTTTCTACCTCTAATTTCGTAGATATTGGAGGATTTAGGGTGGGTAGCGATGTTTTAGCTGGAGTTTCTACCGTTAATTCGTTCCCCGCGGTAGCGTCAAGAAGTTTGTGTAAGCTTGTAGAAGTATCCATCAAGACATAATCAAAATTATATTAATTGAATTTTCAGTCTTTTACCTTCGTGTGGGCGAAGCCCACGCG
>NZ_JCAUAU010000011.1:0-186246 GCF_059692135.1 Paenibacillus sp. J22R160
TTTGAATTCTTCATTATAACGTTTCCGTTGTTCACCCATGGGAACACCTCCTGATATATTCATTATCGAATTCTCTTATTGAGGTGTCCACTCTTTATTCTAGCTGCAAAATTCCATTTATTCATACCTGTAGTGTGTAATTCAACGATTTAGCGGTAGTATTTCCCGATAATCTAAAGAGGCGCTCCCAAAGCCCTCGGTCATTAATTGACTTTCGGAACAGCCTCCTATTAAGTAAGCTCGGCGACTATGGCTCGCCCAGCGACTCTGCCGGTGAATAGGCAGCCTCCAAGGAATGTCCCTTCCAGCGCTCGGTAACCGTGAAGTCCGCCGCCTCCAAACCCTGAGGCTTCTCCTGCCGCATATAACCCTGGGATTACTTGTCCCGCCGGGTTAAGCACCCTGCCGGAAAGATCGGTTTGAAGACCGCCTAACGTTTTGCGGCTTACGATATTTAAGCGAACGGCGATGAGAGGGCCATTCGCAGGATCCAGCAATTTATGCGGCTTCGCTACTCGGATTAATTTATCCCCGATATAATTACGCGCCCCGCGAATAGCCGTAATTTGAAGATCCTTCGTAAAGGCGTGATCGATTTCGCGATCCCTTGCCTGAATTTGCCGCTCAATGTCCGGCAGGCTCAGAAGCCCATGGCCTGTCAGCTTATTCATGCCGGTTACGAGCTCCGCCAATTGATTGGCGATTATGAAATCTTCTCCATTGTCCATAAATGCTTTGACGGGCGCTGTTGCCCCGGGCAGTACTCTGGACAATACTTTTCTTATACTTTTTCCCGTAATATCCGGATTCTGTTCGGAGCCTGACAATGTAAATTCGCGTTCAATCATTTTTTGCATCAAAATAAACCACGAATAGCTGTGACCGGACTTCTGGATAGCCTCCAGCGTGCCAAGCGTATCAAACCCTGGGAAGTTCGGCGCAGGAAAACGCTTACCATACGCGTCAAACCAAAGGGACGACGGTCCTGGAAGGATGCGAATCCCGTGTTTGTTCCACACCGGTGCCCAGTTTTTGATGCCTTCCGTATAGTGCCACATCCGATCCCGGTTCACAATTCGGCCGCCCGCCTCTTCCGTAATCGCCAACATCCGGCCATCGACATGTGCGGGCACGCCAGAAAGCATATGCGCAGGAGGTTCACCTAAGCGGCTTGGCCAATATTGGCGAACCATGTCGTGGTTGCCTCCTATGCCACCGCTGCTTACGATGACGGCTTGGCCGTGGTATTCGAATTCGCCGATGGCCTCTCGGGAACTTGCTTCTCCGCGTGCAGCATCACTCGGCACAAGCACGGAGCCGCTTACGCCAGTTATAGCGCCGCCGCTTTCCAGCAGGCGATCAACGCGGTGGCGCGGTTTGTAGTGCACCAATCCGGCTGCTATCTGCGCCCGGACCCGCTTCTCGAAAGGCGCTACAATGCCTGTGCCCGTTCCCCAAACAATATGGAACCGGGGCACCGAGTTCCCATGGCCGTCGGCCAGATAGCCTCCGCGTTCCGCCCATCCAACAATTGGAAAAAACCGAACGCCCATCTTATGCAGCCATTCGCGTTTCTCCCCAGCGGCGAAATCCACATAGGCTTCTGCCCATTTGTGACCCCAATAGTCCTCGTCTTCCAGCTTATCGAAGCCCGCTGCCCCCAGCCAGTCCTGCCAAGCTAATTCTTTGGAATCTTGAATGCCAAGCCTGCGCTGTTCCGGCGAATTCACCAGAAATAACCCGCCAAACGACCACCAGGCTTGCCCGCCGAACGAGGCTTCCGGTTCTTGATCTAACAGGAGCACCTTTTTACCAGCGTCCGCGATCTCGGCCGTTGCTACTAAACCAGCAAGCCCAGCCCCAACTACGATGACATCGAAATCCATACGCGAATTCTCCTTTGGTGGTGCATAGTGATCTATGTTTTTAACTTAGTTCATTTTGAATAAAAAATAAATAGCTGATTTTCTTGCGCGGTATGACAAAAAGGAGCCTTTCGGCTCCTTGGCTCACACCTATCTGATGGATTAGATCGTGCTGAAAATGTTGCTGCACTCTTTCGTTGTTGGCTGATAGAAGCAGTGCTTCTTCCAACGTCCTACCAGCGGTTGATTATACCACGTTGCTGGGCAATCTCCGCTAGGTCTGAAATACCACAGGCTGAATTCAGACGGCCACTGCCGCTCGCCATTAACGGATCTTCTAGCTAGCCGTTTTTCCCGATCTCTTGCTTTTTGATAAAAGTAGCCATGCTGGACAGCTTCAAATGCATGCGGCTGGTAGACCATTTGCGGAATCGTTCGAAGATTCTTGAAATCGGAGCAGTTCGCTCTGACCCGGTTAATCCCTACGTTTCCGACCATCATCATCCCTTGCTCGCCCTCACCTTCGGCTTCCGCGCGAAGCAATCTTGCCAAAAGGTCGATATCCTGATCTCTGGCTTTAACTACTGCCATGTTTTCACCTCAAATAATTTGCATGATCAATGAACCTACTCATTGGATACTGTAATTGTATGTACAGTAGGCTTTAATGGTTCCTTGGGCTTGGGGATGCAAAAACTACCGTTAATCAGCGCTGCCGGCCACTATCGCTCTCACAAGAAAAGACCCTTACTGAGTAAGGGTCACCAATTATTTATTTCAACTCTGCAATCAGTCGATCTACCTCGCCTGCAGGTGTATTCAACACTTCATATACGTTAACAATGATATTATTTTGAATTTGATCCGTCGTTAAGTTGCTAAAGGTTAACGTTTGTTTTCCATTAACTAAGCGGTCAGTGCCAGTGAATGGGAAGATTTTAGAACCCAGAATACTTCCCGAACCATCTGCCAGCTCAAACTTCAATTTGGCAAAGTTATTGTCAACCAATACCTTAGGATCACGAATGAGATCCATATATAGTTGTAATTTAAAGGTGTAATTAATAGCTATTGTTTGTCCGAGGGACGTAATTTGAGTTAACGTGTAGTCTTTCATATCAACCTTATAGGGATACAAGGATATTGCATGTCTATCCTCTGGCTCCTGTACAGTTACCTGATAAGAGGCAATCGTTGACTTGAACGTTGATTTAGTTTCTCCGCCCGTTTGTCCATTGATTTCATTTTGAACTTTCATTGTGAATTTATCACTTGTTTCAGCGACGGGTAGGACAAATGCATAACTGACGACTGTTGAGGTTCCAGGCGCAATAGACTTTTGAACATCACTTTGTCTGGATCCTGTGTAATCATAGCCAGTTGAGCTCGTCAACATGGTTTGGAAAGCTGGGACAGGGATGTCGCTTACCCCCTTGTTCGTCAACGTAAACTTAGCAAAACCCACTTTGCTGCCTTGATCTTTGTTGTCCGTAACATGAAGCTCAACCAAAGCTACATCAAGATCCTGATTAATGACGTCATTCCATTTCTCAAAAGTAATTGGCGTGCCGAAAGTATAGCTGCCAGTGGCACCTGCAGCACCCGGCATCTCAACATTCAGCTTCCCGATCGTGAATGCTGACGTTTTTACGTTACCTGCTGCATCTGCTTGCGCAAAGCTTTCGGATGTCAGCACATTCATGCTGTCCAGCACGGTATCCATATCGGCGTGAATCGCATAATGGACATATTTACTCTGGCCTGCATCCAGCAAAACAGGATCTGCTTCAACTTGTTTGCCTGCATACAGATTCGTTTTGGACTTGCCATCCAATTCAAGTGCTGGCAATGTTTCGGATTGATCGTTTGGATTGGTTACCAAAAGCTTCACAACATACACAACACCTTCATTGCTGTTGCTTTTGGTTATATCAACCGTTTTGTATTGCAATGGCGATGCCACAGTTGGGATGCTGAATGTTTCTCCCCACTTGATAGACGTCGGAGCTTTTTTAAACTCTCCACGATTTCCGTTCCATACCAGCCCGTCGATTGGAGCAGAGAAAAGGATTGTTTCTTGTTTCGGATACACATCATAGTTCACATCGATCAGTGATAAATCGCTTAGATCCACTTCTGTTTGACGGTTAATGACTTTCATATAAGTCAATTCAACATCCGACTCCGGCTGCACCCCGTGCGCATTATTGCTGCTTGGGCGTAAGGTATACACGGTACCATCTGTCGTTTTTACTTTAAGCTCATAGTCTGGAATACGTAGGGTCTGATTGCTGTTGTTCGTTATGCGAATAACAGCACCTAGACGCACACCGTTTGCTGTTTTCTCACTAGAGACACCTTCGATTGTAACTTGAAGGTTGTCGTTTATCTTGTAGACCGGTGCTGCGACTGCTTGAGCAACAGCTGCATCGGTTCCTTCTGCTAGCGCTGGGAGTCCCGACATCAGCAATGCCGATGACAGAACGAGCGTCATAGCTACTTGTTTGAATTGAATTTTCATTTTTTTGTTCCTCCTAAGCGTTTTACATTTCAATCATCACATGATGCTGAGCATCAGAATCTTTGGCGGCTTGCTGCTCGGCTGCCTGACTTTTCTTTCTCTTCCGCATAAAAATAACCAAGACGATCGCAATGAAAGCCGGAACCGCAGATACCATCAGCGTGTCTGCAATTGCTCTTGTCAAAGACTCTTTTTGAACAAGTCCGAATAAAACGCCGGTTACTCCACCGGATGCTGTACTTGCGTCCGTTCCGAGCTCTAAGTAACGATGAACAACATTTGTCTGAAAATCAGCAAAAGCAGGTGTATTCGTAGAAATGGATTCGTTGAATCTAGCTCCGAACTGCGTTGATTTGTTATTCATAATACTGGTCAGCAAGGCAATACCAAGCGATGCCATGACGTTACGCACAACATTGGATACGGAGGAAGCCCTGCCGATCAAATGGTTGGGCAATGTATTCATCCCGGCAGAAGATAACGGCATCATGCACAAACCAATCCCAATCCCCCGGATAACGAGCAAACCGCTGATCCAGTGTGTAGACGTTTGCTGAGAAAGCACATGCATTTCTAAGGTCGTAAAGCCAATAATAGCCAAACCTAAGATACTGAGAGGCACAACCCCGTATTTTGAAACAAGCTTCCCTGCTACTGGCATCATGAAAGCCATTGCTATCGATTGCGGCATCATGACAAGCCCTGTTTGCATAGGCGTCAACCCCGTTACATTTTGCAGAAAAATTGGCATCATGTAGATCCCGCCCTGCATGGAAATCATAACGAAGCTTGAGGCTGCCAGGCTTAACGTAAACACAGAGTTTTTAAATAATCGGAAATCCATAATTGGGTTCTCTTTGCCAAGCTCGATCCAAATTAAAAGGATAAAACTTGAAATAGAGATGAAGAACAGACTCACGATATAGAAAGAAGTCCACCCTTCCACTTGGCCATCCGTTAATGCCAGAAGCAGTGTGCTGAAAACAATCATACACAAGATACTGCCGACATAATCGAATTTCAGTCCTTCACGTTTCGGTGTCTCTTTCAAGATTATCAATCCAAGGCCTACGGCAATAATACCGATTGGAACGTTGATATAAAATAAATACCGCCAGCTAAAATGATCAATTAAATATCCGCTTAAGGTTGGCCCCATCGCAGGCGCAGCCATCGCCGCAATCCCCCAGATCCCCATCGCAACTTGGATTTTGCTGCGAGGCATGATCTGGTAAAGCATCGCCATACCGACTGGCATAATAAAGCCGCCGCCAAGTCCTTGAATAATCCGGAAAATAGTAAGACTCGTGTCGCTCCAAGCGATCCCACACAATACCGAGCCAACGATAAAAGCACTCACCGTTGTAAGAAACGTTGTTTTGTAACCGAAACGGTCTGCTAGAAAGCCACCCATTGGAACAACTACAGCTGAAGCGAGCATATAACCTGTGACAACCCATTCAATTTCCGTCGATGTAGAACCGAAAACGGCCATGAGTTTTGGTATCGCAACGTTCATCAAACTATTGTCCAAAATGGCTAAAAATGTGCCTAGAATGAGGACTAACAGCGCTAACCACTGGTAGACTGTGATTTTCTCCTCTTGTTGCTCAACTGCCGGAGTAGCTGTATCTGCCGTTGTTGTTGACATTGTAGCAGCCTCCTTTACTCGGCATGAACCTTAGCTCCATCTGTCAGCTTGTCACCTGGATTCAAGACGATTTTATCCCCCGGTTTCAGAGCCGAGTCTCCTTTGAGATAGACCCAGTCTTGGTTCTTATCTTCGGTCTGCAGCACAACAGATTGGACGGCGTCACCGCTTAGTTTGAAAGCGACGGATTTGCCATCTTTTTGAATCAATGCGACTTTAGGCACTTCAACGCGATTTTCACTGCTGCTGCCTCCGAAGTCAACGCTGGCTATAGCACCTGCATGTAAGGTTCCATCTGGGTTGTTTACCGTCAGCTTAACTGGGAATGTATTATTATTCGTGTCAGAAACCGGACTTACAAACGATACAGTTCCTTCGAACGTTTTACCTGGAACGCTAGGGACAATAACGTTTCCTTTGGCTCCTTGTTTGATCGAATTAATCATTCCTTCAGGCACACTAACTTCAACTTTCACTTTATCTATATTAACAACGGTCAATAAAGCAGCTCCAACTTGCGCCATTTCTCCTGCATTTACGTTCTTTTTAACAATGACACCATCGATCGGAGATACGACTCCTGCATTTTTCACAGCGATCTGAACGAGATTCAAAGCAGCTTGTTTGGCGGTTACATCCGCTTTTAATTGCTCAATTGTATTTGCCGTTGCACCTTCTCTAATCAAACCTAGCTTCGCCTCTGCTGCTGCCAATTGCGCATTCGCTGCCTGCTGTTGTGAAAGGGCGGAATCATTAGCTGCCTTAGCTTTTTCAAAATCAAGCGTTACTTTATCCAATTCGTCTGAAGTAACATCGCCTTGATCATAGAAATTCTTCGCATGATTGTATCCCTTGGTCACAAGATCGTAAGCTGCCTGCGCTTGCGATACTCCTGCTTTAGCTTGATTAACACCCGCTTTGGCTTGCTCAACACCTGACATTGCCGCCTGCAAATCCTGCGAACGGGCACCCGCTTCCGTATCAGCCAGTTTGGCTTGCGAAGCCGTCAGTCCTGCTTGCGCTTGATCCAACTGCTGGAGCAAATCTTCGGTATCGAGTTGCACAAGCAGATCGCCTTTTTTCACTTTTGCTCCTTCTTCTACGGAAACAGCGGCAATTTTACCACCTATTTTGGACACGACCTGGACGGTTTGATCCGATGCTAATTTACCGCTTGCTCCGACTGCATTCGCACTGTTGATTGTAATCACCTTGACGGAAGGTACGGTTGACTGTGCAGCGCTAGTCGGCGAGGACGTGCATCCGCTCGCAAGTATCATTGAACCGGCCAGAACACTTAAAGATATAATGACGTTAAAATGTTTTTTCATGGGCAATCCTTACTCCCCTTTGATATGGATTTTGATCGAAGCATTCATTCCCGGTGCTAGATCCAATCCCTTATGATCGTCTATAGAAATTTTTACACTCATACGTTGTGTGACTTTAGTGAAATTCCCGCTTGAACTTGTTGTAGGAAGCAATGAGAAAGTAGAAGCTGTTGCTTGACCAATTTCCATTATTTTCCCTTGGAACTCTGTTTTGCCATATGTATCAATATCAAAGGTTACCAGCTGCCCCACATGGATTTTTTTGATCTTCGTCTCGTCGATGTCTGCGGAGACGAATAGGGCGTTTTTATCCACAATCATGGCTACAGACTGCCCTGGTGCCACCACTTCGCCAACCTTAGCTGAAGTTTGAATGACGGTTCCACTAATTGGAGAGCGTAATGACGCTTGATCTAATAAACTATTCGATAAGTTCGTAATATCCTGCTGCCCAACGATTTGATCTGCCACAACCGTATCCCCCATTTTAATGCCAAGCGTATTAATTTTGCCGGCAATTCGAGGCATGACACGATAGATATCCCCAGAGATACGGGCGTTGTCTGTCGCAACGTAGTTAGCGCCTTGATACCAGTAATAACCGCCGATATAGGCTCCGCTAATGACAATAACAGACAGAATAATAATTAAAATTAATTTGCGTTTCATTCCGTTCCCTCCAGCTTTTTCTCTAAATGTTTAATCAGTGTACCAACCACTTCTTTGCAGGTCGCAATCTGCTCTGGTGTAAAGGCGTTCTCTAGACCTGCATAAAACTCATTGTTCATCGTCTCAACTTTAGATTTCTTCATCTGTTGACAGAAATCTGTCGTACAAATCCAGACCACCCTGCGATCTTGCTCATCTCTATTGCGCTGCACCATCCCATCACGTTCCAGTCGGTCAACAATACCAGATACTGTACTGTTACTGAGTTGTACGGATTGGGCAAGATCACCAAGCTTTCTTGGTTCCTTCTGGAACAATTCCCGTAAGATAAATAACTGAGGTCCCGTAAGCTCTTCTCGCTGAAGTTCTCGATACAGTAAAGAAGCCCGTACTTTATGCAGCCTTGTAAGTTCAGCTACAAGATCTTTAACCTCTTCCAAAATGCGCCCCCCTCTTTGCAAACCAAAATCTTTCGTATACGAAATATTGTAACATCACACATCATACCATGGTTTTATGAAACTGGATATATGTAGAATTGTGATTCTTAAATATGTAAAAAAAGAGCAAAACCCTGCGTTTTTCAGCTATAGAAGAAGGCATGTAAATGGAGGTTTGAAGTATTTCACATTATCTGCTTGAAAATAAAGTTTTCATGAATCTTCCGACCAGTCCCACATTACTAAGCGTTTGGGGCAGTTCAAAGACCAATCATCCATTACCCACTTTCTCGCCTAGAAACAACGTTGCGGGGTGACTTGGCATGACCGGAGATTTGGCGGGATTGTGGCTACATTTAGGCACGAGACAGCCTTTTGGGCTCTCTCGAACGGGATTGGGGGATTTTACGGCTGTGAGACGGCGTTTTTGGCTTTCTCGCTGGAGATTTGGCCGGATTGTGGCTGCATTTAGGCACGAGACAGCCTTTTGGGCTTGCTCGACCGGGATTGGGGGATTTTACGGCTGTGAGACGGCGTTTTTGGCCTTCTCGCTGGAGATTTGGCGGGATTGTGGCTGCATTTAGGCACGAGACAGCCTTTTGGGCTTGCTCGACCGGGATTGGGGGATTTTACGGCTGTGAGACGGCGTTTTTGGCTTTCTCGGCCGGGCTAAGGGGGAGGTGTTGCGGCTTCCACACGGTTTTAAGCTTGTTTTACAACGCTAACGAGAGCCGTTTGCGCGTGGCAGCTACGTTAGCGACGAAAAACAACGTTACAGCGTGTCATGGGCGTTGCACCTAAGCATTCCGTGTTAAAACGGAGGATACTGCCTTCTTCCAGCCGGAACAATGGGCTTGGCGCAGTTCCGGCAACATTTTCGGCTGATACTTGATGGAACCTTCTAGCTTTGTGCCTATCGCTTCAAGTGACGGCCAAAAGCCGATCCCGACGCCGCCCAAATACGCGGAGCCTAGCGCGGACAATTCCGCAATCTTCGATTTTACAACCATGTTACCTAACATGTCCGCATGGAATTGCATCAAATTCACATTATCAGATGCACCGCCGTCTGCACGCAGCTCTTGGAGTGCAACAGCAGTTTCATTTTCCATAAGTTTAACTGCGTCAATCACCTGAAAAGCAATACTTTCAATAGCTGCCCGAATGATATGCGCTTTCGTGGTCCCCCGATTCATCCCCGTAATGGAAGCTCTGGCATAAGAGTCCCAATAGGGGGCGCCAAGACCGACGAACGCAGGAACCAAATATACGCCTTCACTATCTGGCGTATGCTCAAGCATCTGCTCCATCTCCTCAAACGTACGAAACAAGCCCAAATTATCTCGAACCAAGGTCAAGCTGTCACCCGAGGTGCGGATAACGGCTTCAACCGCATATGTCACTTTGCCGCTTCTGCCCCAAGCAATGGCGCTCACAAGTCCGTTGCCAGAGGGGATCGGACTATCCCCTACATTCATCAACACCGAAGTGCCTGTGCCGTAAGTGGCTTTCGCCATGCCAGTCTCAAAACACTGATTGCCGAATAAAGCTCCCTGCGAGTCGCCGATCACCCCGGTTATGGGAACACGGCAATCGACGAATAATTCCTTTTCTTCCGTGTAGCCAAAAATCTCATCCGAAGCTTTGACTTCGGGAAGCAGATTTGACGGCACGCCAAAGAGACCGCACAACGCCTCATCCCACTGTAAAGAGTGGATATTAAAAAGGGAGGTGCGGCTAGCGTTCGTGTAATCCGTCGCATGCGTCTTGCCTCCGCTCAGCTTCCACAGCAGCCTATCAAGCGGGTGCTCATCTATGCGGCATTGGTCATACAGAAATTGGCAATTGGCTATATTGCTTCCAATGTTCGTATTCAGAATTTTGAGGAGCGTAAAGCCGGCTTTTATGAGGCTTTGCATGAACAGGGGCTCGAAATCCATCCCGATCACATCTTTGCTGTAGCGCCGACGATGTTATCGTCCCAAGAAGAACTTAAGAAACAAATAAAGGCGTATATGGAACCGGGCCGCCAACTCCCGACCGCGATCTTTTGCGAATGTGATTACATCGCCATTAGCGCCATGAAAACGTTGACGGAGCTTGGCATTCGAGTGCCTGAACAAGTATCTGTCGTTGGTTTTGACAATATATATGAGTCTCGCATCATTTCACCGGAGCTGACTACCGTTCACGTCGAGAAAAAACGCATGGCCCACTTAGCCGTTGATTTGTTAATCGAATCCATCGAGCACGGTGTCGAGGCCACCTCCAAAATCAGGGTGGATACCCGTTTTGTTGAGCGGCATTCCTCTCATCCGCCGCGCGGCAGCGTTAATTTTAAAGAATAGAGGCTCACAGTTCCCTCTCCGCAAAATGTCCGGCGCTCCTTTCAAAAGACAACAACGGCAATACCGCAAAAAAACTGCACCCTTTCGGCCATTTGCCGTTAAGGTGCAGCTTTTATTCATTCAAGCCCTCATTTAATGACCAAGACCGGGCAGTTCGCATGTTTGATCACACTGTGACTTACGCTTCCGAGGAGGATTTCCGACATTAAACCAACTCCACGGCAACCCATCACGATCAAATCATGGCCATCTGTCTCTGCTTTATGACAGATGGAAGTTGGCGGATCCCCGGTAACCGTCACACTTTTGAAATCGATCCCGTTCCCCCTCAATTTCGCCGCTGCAGGCTCAACAATTTTCCGTCCTTCTTCGGCCAACGTGTCATTGAGCGGAACACTTATCGGTGGTTCGTTTAAGATCAGCTGCGGATTCACATGAATGACAGTAATTCGAGCATTCGGAGATCCATGCTTGGCAAGCTTGATCGCATGATCCAACGCCCGATCAGATTGCTGAGAACCGTCGATGGGAACAAGAATGTGGTTATACATAGGTTTTTCCTCCTTCGAGCATTACAATAATGCCTCATCCTAAGTATACATACCCTAATCCGCGTTCTTTTAAACCATAAGCACGATAATATGCCAAGAAAGGGGTTGTTCTCGGTCCGTGCTTTTTTTTCACACGCATACCGCAGGAAACTTAAGGAAAAGATACTAGCACAACATCCTAGAGCTTGGAGAAAATACCATATGTTCGCTCGTTGGCTGAGCTCCAAAAAACATCCGACTCTTCTTAATGAAAGCACCATCGTAGAACCGATGGCATCTATGCCATTATTCGCAACGATTCAAGAAAACACGGATTATGTCAGGCAAGCTCTCGGCAACAGCACGGATATTGTGATTCGAGAGTTAACCTATAACTCGATTACAGAGGGCGTCGCCATTCTTTATACAGATGGCCTTGTGGATGGGAATGTCATTAATGCGAGCCATGATGACAGATTCCTTGGACATTGATCCTGCTCAAAATCCTTTTGACGTACTGGAATTGCATACGCTGACGATTGGTGAAATTCAGAAGGTCTCCGATATGAAAAAGTTGTTTCATCATATCCTATCGGGCGACGGTTATCTTGATGAACAGCTACACCACAGGGCTTGCAGCAAGCACGAAAGGCTGGAAAGACCGGGGTGTAACGGAAACAAATGTTGAAACCGTTGTCCGCGGACCGCGCGAATCGTTCTCCGAATCGATTCGAACGAATACGGCACTCATTTCATCAACACTCGGACAGAAGGAAATGTATCTGACGTTGAGTGCAAAATCAATGGTCTACCCCAATGCGGCCTACATCCATGTATGGGATCAACTAACCTGGGTACCTCTGGGGTTATGTTTCGGCTGCTTGCATCCCGCTCTTCTAATCGGTATTGGCTACTTACGCAGAATAAAAGTTGAAAAAGGCTAAACAAGGACGTGCTTGCATGGGCAAAGAGTCCATATCACTGCGGCAACTCATGATCATCGTCATTCTTAATTGCTTTTACTCGTGGTATCCAGTGTATTGGTGCTGGGGGCTGACACGACAGCCATGGAAGATTTCCCCAGTTATGCCTTGGCCCAAAGAATAAGCATCGGGAATTTCTTGCAGCGCATAGAAGTTGTCGTGGCCTTCTTGTGGCTTGTTTCCATTTTTTTAAAAACATCCATGTTTTTTCATACAACACTTAGAGGTTTAGCACACACATTCCAGCAAAGTGATTACAAATCGCTTTGTATTCCAATTGGGATAATCGTTACTGTCCTAGCTCTTATCGTTTATCCGAATGGAGCCTTTGAGCAAAAATGGGATAACCAAACATACATTCCTCTTGCCCTAATTCTAGGTGTTGTTTGGAACTACAGGATCTTAGTGGCAGTGGTGCGTGAAATGGATGTGTGCTGAGGAGTTAGCGTTGTTAAACAACCTTAACTCAGGCTTGGTGAGGGGATTACGCCGTGATTTCCCGCTGTAACGTTGTTTTTCAGCGCTAAAGTGTGCTCACCCTCGAAAAGTCTGTGTTAACGCTGTAAAACAAGCTTAACTACTGCGTGGAAGTCCCGCATCAAGCCAAACAACTCTCCGCCAACGGAGGGAGTCTCGCCTGTAGTAATGGCTGGCTAGCCCGCCTACATTGCACTTTCTGCAACCATTTGGCTACTATTGCGAGGCTTGAGTAAGCTACATTGCACTTTCTGCAACCATTTGCCCTCAAAAGCCAAATTTGAGCACAAATCCGGTGATTTCATTGCACTTTGTACAATGAAGGCTAGGGAATGCCGCGCAAAATCTAATTATGTTGTACAAAGTACAACATAGAGGAAATTGAAGCACTAAAAACTGAGGAGTTAGCGTTGTAAAACAACGTTAACTCAGGCTCGGTGAAGGAATTAGCTACTTTAAGACTGTTTTTCAGCGATTAGTGGCAGTGGTGCGTGAAATGGGGCGAGGGGATTAGCTACTTTAAGAGTGTTTTTCAGCGTTAAAGTGGCAGTAGTGCGTGAAATGGTTGTGTGCTGAGGAGTTAGGTGAACATGAGAAAAATAGGGGAACGTAGTTCCCCTGCCCTTGGAAAATGTGCCTTTTCAGGAAAATAGCGGACTGTAGTTCCCTGAAAGCCCCTAAACATTTAAATTCTCACTTCAACTCTGCAACAAGGTTCGGCGGAACTTCCCCTTGAACACCCTTCACCAAGTTATTCGCGGCAAGCATCGCCATATCAAAACGGGTTTGATGGGTGGCCGATCCGATATGCGGCAAGGTGACGACATTAGGCATTTTCAATAGCTTGTTGTCCGGGTCTACCGGTTCTTGCTCAAAAACATCAAGACCCGCTCCGCGGATATGTCCTTTTTCCAAAGCTTCAATGAGCGCTTCCTCATCAACGGTTTGCCCGCGGGACGTATTAATAAAGATGGCGGATTTCTTCATGAGCGCCAGCTCTTCGCGGCCAATTAAACGGGTCGTCTCAGGCGTTAGCGGCGTCATTAACACCACAAAATCAGACTCTTGCAGCAGCTCCTGAAGCGACACATAAACCACGCCTAGCTTCTGCTCGGCTTCATCTTTGCGGCTGCGGTTATAGTACATGACCTCCATATTAAAACCAAACTTCGCCCGTCTAGCTATAGCCTCCCCGATGCGCCCCATGCCAATGATCCCGAGCTTGGCATGATGAACATCGATGCCGAATATGTGATCATCGCTTCCTTTTTGCCACTTGCCGGCTTTCACGTAAGCGTCAAGCTCCGGTATTCGCCTTGCTGCGCCCAAAATAAGGCCGAACACGGTATCTGCCACCGTTTCATCCAGTACGCCCGGTGTATGCGTTCCCATAACACCTCTGGCTTTCATAGCCGCGGTATCTAAATTGTTGTAGCCTACCGACACATTGCTTACAATTTTGAGCTTCGGTGCATGATTGAGCAACTCTTGATCAATACTTCCGCCAGATATTAAGAGTCCATCCACATCGGACAGCTCTTCTAATAGCTGTTGACGAGGGATTTCTTCTTCCCTGTCCCATTTACGATAATCGCAGTACTGTGCTATGTACGCTTCTACTTCACTTGGAACTCGCTTTGCGAGAAAAACTTTCGGTCTCATCCTCAAAACTCCTCTCCCTCTTATGAAAGAATCGTACCACAAATTGCTAGATTCAGATAAGTTCTTTTTGCTTTAATAAGTAGCGATACAAAATGAAACTGCAAATTGCGCAGATCGCAGCGCACAGCCCAATGAAGCCATATCCGGTCTGGAGGCCTCGAATCAGGCCAATTTCGGTGCCAGGTCCCACCCATTGTTTGACCCATTCAATAACGCCGCCAATGAGATAATTGCCAATGACACTGCCGACGCCCATTAGCGTAACCGTAAACGTAATTGCCGTATCGCTGCCGTTTGGGTATCTTTTGGCAATAAAGGCCATCACGGTCGGGTAAATCATCGCAATACCGATTCCCGCTGCGGCGAATAGGAAAGCGAACGGTTCACCTCCTAGAATCGCGCCAAATGTGCATAGAGCAGAAAATCCAGAGAAAATAATCAGGGACAAATTGAATCCTATTTTATCCGTAATAGGGCCCAAAATCAGCCTCGCTAGCGCAAAACAGAGGAAAAAAGCCGACAGCATGCCGGACGCTTTAACCGCTTCCCATTCGTACGCTTTCTCTAAGAAGTTGACTAGCCAGCCTCCTACCGCCAACTCCGATACAACGCCAAATGAAAGAATAAGGACCATAAACCACAAAACCGGATCACGCATTAATGCTTTCAACGGAACCCGGTCCTCATGTGAGATCTCGTCAGAGGGAAACGAGCTGCGTAATGCAAATAGGATAGGAAAAATCGACAATGAAAGCATCACCACATACATACCGCGCCAATCGAGCGTATGCCCGAACACATTTACCGTCATAAGTCCTGTGGCAATCAACGGGGCAACCGTGGAACTGAGTCCGTAGAAGCCGTGCGTGAGATTCATCATCGTCCCCGTATTTCTCACAAAGATTCTTGCTCCCAGAATTGCGAGTGCAATCTCAAGCATCCCGTTGCCGATATACATGAGAAAGTAGGAGGAGGAAAAAATCGGAAAACTATTGGACAAATAGATAAAAATGCCAGAAAGGATCATCAGGCCAAAAGCTGCAATACTGACGATTTTAATCCCCCATAGGCGCGTTAAATAAGCCGTGAAGGAGCAGGCGATGAGATAACCCAGCGCATTGAGAGACAGTAATGTGCCAAGCTGCGATTCATTCAGCATATAATCGAATTGAATGCGCGGGATGGCGGGTCCCTTCATATTCTCTGAAAAGCCAAACACAATGAAGCCTAGAAAAATCGTAGCCAGTTGCATGGCGTAGACCTTCTTGGTCTTATCCAAACGTTGTTCCACGTTGTCATTCCTCCATGCAGCTTACTTCATTTGTAGTCTCCAATGTAATAAGCAAAGATGGGTTCAATCGGTTTAAAGTATAGATAGCCGTCTTCTTCCCAAGGCTGGAAGTGCAGATCCATTCGTGAATCCGCCCAGTTCTCGGGAGTTCCTTTCGTATTCAATCGTCCCGGCACAACGGGAACTTCTATTACCTTAGGAAATTCTTGATAGCCAAACAGAAGATTCTCGTGCATCGCGATGATTTCATACTTGTCGCCTGTGAACGACCGCTCTTCCTGAAGCTGATAATGATAATAGATATAACTGCTGATCATCTCAGGTTTCAAATGCGCCACTCTACCGACACGCCTCTCTACCTGCTCCTTGCGCAGCCAGTGTTCATAATTAGCCGGCTCATTAAAATGGAACACATCCATCATTCGAATCCACTTGCGCGGTTCCGAATGCCCAGGCCAGTCCTTCAGGTAAGGGACTGCGGCACCTGCGATATCATCGGGACTTAACTCGCCGTCCATACACTCATAATAGAGGAATAGACTATTCTTCCACACATAAGCAGCAGCCGTCATCAATTCACCCTGCACGATCCGCTGGATGGCTTGTTCACTTTGTTCCAATGCCTTTACACCCGCAGACACTTGCCCTTCTTGCCATTCCGCTCGATAGATCATTCTTGTAATCATCTATTCTACGCCTCAACTTTCCTTGAGATCATGATCAACAAAACTGATTATACCATTGTTATCCAAGACACGGCGCGACAATAAAAAAGACCCGCAGCCATGTGCTGAGGGTCTAAGGATTATTTCAAACTCTAAACATTCGAACCAAATCGTTAAGCTCATTTCCCATTTTTTGCAGCTCCTCCGTGGCTTGAAAGATGTCTTCCATAGATGACGTCTGTTCAAGAGAGGAGGCAGCTACCAAATTTGAGCTTGCCACAGCTTCTTTAGCAATCGAAGCCAACTCATTGACGGCAGAGGTAATCTGTGCAGCACGCGCGAAAGCATCATTCGTAATTTCGCGAATTTGTCCGCTGAGTGTAGTGACTTCATTAACGGCCTCGGAGATCTGTTTAAAAGCAATGCTAGCTTCTGACATGAGTTCCATCCCTGTACTCACTTCTTTGCTGCTTTGCTGCATAGTCTGAAAAGCTTGAAGGGTCTCATTTTGAATGGATTTCACAACGCTTGAGATATGACCTGCTGCTTTCTTGGAATCGTCAGCCAGCTTCTTCACTTCACTGGCAACCACCGAGAATCCCCGCCCATGCTCACCTGCGCGAGCAGCTTCAATGGATGCATTGAGTGCAAGTAAATGCGTCGTTTCTGAAATCCCTGTAATGATTCGAACAAAATTGCCAATTTCCTGCGTATGCTCACTCAAGTTCCTGACATTCTCGGCTGAGTCATCGCATACCGATTGAATCGACTTGATTTGCGTCATATTTTTATGAATAACCTCATTGCCGGCGACCGCTTCATTCATCGCATTCTGAGCAGAAGCATCGACGGTTTCGAAAAAATCAGCAATCCGGTGAAGACCACTGTTCATCTCTTCCAGCGTATACATGGTCACAGAGACACGGTCAACTTGTCGCTCCGCTCCCAGAGTGACCTGATTCATAGAGTCGCCAATCTCTTTGTTTGTCTTCACCGTTTGTTCAGCTGTAAGGTTCAGTGTTTCCACGCCTGTTGTTAATTGCTGTGAGGTAGCGGATACCCGTCGTATCAAGCTTCGTAAATTACGCGCCATGCGGCTCATAGCTTTGACAGCATCCCCTAACTCATCCCGATGACGAATCTGAGCAGAGAGTTCTTCTTCCACGATATGGCCAGATGCCATGTGCTCCATTCTTTCCGCTATTTGGACGGCAGGCCGTGATATGACTCTTGATGTCCATAACCCTATCCCCAGGATGCAAGCAAAAGAAGCCACGGTAACTCCTAATGCGAGATTCACGATCGAGGAAAAGCTCTCTGCCGAAAGGTGCTGAGCCTGAACATTTTGCGCCAAATTGTACCAAACTTGCCCAGTCACACCAAGTAAGCAAGCAGCCAACGTAAAGCTGATCATCAGCTTGGTTTGAATTGTATATCTCATTTTATGCCTCCCTCTGCTTACTGTAGTTAATAAAAGATTTGCATGATCATATCAATCGCTTTGATCCCGGCGAAGGGTACGAGAATGCCCCCGACACCGAATAACCAGATATTACGAAACAGCAGCTTCTCCGCACTCATTGGTGAATATTTGACACCTTTCACTGCAAGTGGAATTAAAATCGGGATAATGATGGCATTAAAAATTAGCGATGAGATCACGGCCGTTTCCGGTGAATGTAAATGCATGATATTCAGTGCCTCAATCTGCGGAATTTCAGCAGACAAAATGGCTGGAAGTATCGCAAAATATTTCGCAAAATCGTTTGCAATGCTAAATGTAGTAAGCGCTCCACGCGTGATTAACAGCTGCTTACCGATAAAGATCACTTGAATCAGCTTCGTCGGATCCGAGTCCAAATCCACCATATTCGCCGCTTCCTTCGCTGCTATGGTTCCACTGTTCATAGCCAGCCCAACATCCGCTTGAGCTAGTGCTGGCGCGTCATTCGTTCCATCTCCCGTCATCGCGACTAGTTTGCCTTGTGCCTGTTCTTCCTTAACGACACGAATTTTATCTTCTGGTTTACATTCTGCTATGTAGGTATCGACACCGGCTTCACGTGCAATGGTTTGGGCTGTAAGCTGATTATCCCCCGTGCACATGATCGTTTTAATGCCCATTTTACGCAAATCCTCAAACTTCTCTCGTAATCCCGGCTTAATCATGTCCTTTAAATAAATGATGCCTAACAATTGATTGCCCCTGCAAACAGCCAGCGGTGTCCCGCCTTCCTTGGCAATCTCCTCGCTGAGGAGCAACGCTTCTGAAGACCTGACGCCTCCTTGCTGCTCAATGTGCGAGACGATTTCCTCAACTGCTCCCTTGTAGTAAGTTTCATCGCCAAGAATTAAACCGCTCATTCGACTTTCGGCTGTAAAAGGAATCACTTTTCCCGCCCCGTAGTCATCCTCGTGCCATGAGATTTTCATACTCGCAGCCAATTCCAATATCGATTGACCTTCTGGTGTTTCATCGTAAATAGAGGTTGCTACAGCGGCCTGAATCAGTTCTTTTTCCGATATCCCCTGTGCAGGATCAAAACGATGTGCCTTCCGATTGCCATAGGTAATCGTGCCCGTTTTATCCAATATGATCGTACTCACATCTCCAGCGGCTTCAACCGCTTTGCCAGACATCGCAAGGACGTTAAATCGCGTTACACGATCTATGCCCGCAATACCGATAGCTGACAGAAGAGCGCCAATTGTCGTAGGGATCAGACAGATGAGCAAAGCAACGAGCGTTGAGGTTTCAATGACGACTCCCAAATAACCAGCCATCGGAATCATTGTGATCGTAACAATAAAAAAAATAATGGTAAGCACAACCAGAAGGGTGTTCAGCGCAACTTCATTCGGAGATTTCTGCCTTTTCGCCCCCTCGACCAAGAGAATCATTCGGTCCAAAAATGTTTCCCCCGGATCCGCCGTAATTCTCACCTTGATCCAGTCGCTGATGACCTTCGTTCCGCCGGTAACCGAACTGAAGTCACTCTTCGCCCTTTTTACAACAGGGGCGGACTCGCCCGTAATTGCCGACTCATCAACGGCCGCCGTTCCCTCTATGATTTCGCCATCTCCAGGTACGAGATCTCCATGTTCAATGAGAATCATGTCTCCCCTTCGTAATTCCGCAGAACTGACTGTTTCCATCTCGCCATTTTTTCGAATGCGCTTCGCTTTCGTATCCGTTTGCGTTTTCTTCAAATGATCCGCGTGTGCCTTTCCTCGCCCCTCTGCCAATGCTTCCGCAAAATTAGCGAACAAAATGGTAAATAGCAAAATGAAAAAGATAAAAAGATTATGCATCTGCCTCCCTTCAGCACCAAACGTACTCGGGAAAAGTATCATTAACAAGATCAAGAACGCCCCTGCTTCTACGACAAACATAACAGGACTTTTTAACATGATAATTGGATTTAGTTTCAGCACAGCCTCGAGCAGCGCTTTAAGGATAATGGGACTCTTTCTTTGACTTAACATGACTTCAAAACCCTCCAATGAACGAAAACTTTACGAATTCTCAGCTGTTAGAACTGTTCGATGTGCAGCAGCACATAAGCGAGGTACAGCAGCACCGCTACCGTCAATACACAAATAATAACCACGTTGAAGTCTCACTCCTTTTGTAAAATCCATCCGACTACGCCGCGTCCTCCCCATACATTTATGAAACGCCTTGAAGACTAGCCAGACGCCCCGTCATGTCTTCTTTAAGAAGCGGCTTACTAAAGAAATAGCCTTGCATTTCATGACACCCTTTATTTTTCAGAAACTCAAACTGTACTTCCGTCTCTACACCTTCAGCAATAACTTCAAGGTTCAAGCTTTGAGCCATAGCTATAATCGATGCTGCAATCGTGGTTTCACCCTGCGTAGAGGTGATGTCATTAACAAATGATCTATCGATCTTGAGTCGATCAATCGGAAAATTTCGAAGATAACTAAGCGAAGAATAGCCTGTTCCGAAATCATCGATAGACACCTGAATGCCCAGCTTTTTCAGTTCCTCCAGTGTCCCTATGACTTGCTTCGCATTTTGCATGGCGACACTCTCTGTAATCTCTAGCTCCAGATAAGCTGGATCAAGACCTGTTTCTTTCAAGATATCAGCGACAATCTGAACGATATTTGCTTGCTTGAATTGATACGCAGAGAGATTAACGGCTACCCGCATAGGATGGAATCCCGCGTCTTGCCAAGCCTTATTTTGCTGACAAGCTGTCCGCAGGACCCATTCGCCAAGGGGAATAATGATCCCCGTTTCCTCTGCGAGCGGAATGAATTCCGTCGGCGATACCAGGCCTCTCTTCGGATGAAGCCACCTAACAAGCGCCTCGACACCTGTAATCTGGCCTGTTTCAAACTGCAGTTGAGGTTGGTACATGAGCAGCAGTTCATTGCGCTCCAAAGCTTTACGGAGCTCCTGCTCAATCGTGTGCCTCTCAGAAGCTTGAGCGCTCATCGTTGGCGTGAAGAACTCGTATTGATTGCGATGACTTTCCTTGGCCCGATACATGGCCGAATCCGCATTCATCATCAACGTTTTGGCGTCAAGCCCATCACTCGGATACAGGCTAATGCCAATACTCGTTGTAACCGAACATTCAAGGCCTTCAATAAGAATCGGACGATTAATCGCCTCAATAATTTCTTTTACGATGATAAGAATAAAGCTCTCCTGCTTGAGGACTGGCAATAAAATCGTAAACTCATCCCCGCCCATACGAGCTATCGTGCCATGATGACCAACCGTGCTCAATAAACGTTTCGCTATTGTTTGCAGCAGCGTGTCGCCAAAGGCATGACCCAAAGAATCATTGATATATTTGAAACGATTTAAATCCAGAAATAACACGGCAAGCTTATGTCTACCGCGTTCCGCCTGCTCCAAGCTTTTGGTCAGGTGATCCGTAAACAATCGACGATTCGGGAGATCGGTTAGCGCATCATGATAGGCCATATGGTTGATCGTTTCCTCAGCTTGCTTATGTTCTGTAATATCTTTGCCAATGGCAAAGACACCGACCACTTGGCTGTCGACGATGATCGGAACAAATCGAATGTGCAGATCAACGGGGTAACCGCGTTTATGCGTGATTGCAATTTCAAAACTAGAGGATAGCCCTTTTTTAGCAAGCATAAAGGGTCTTACGTAGGTTGATCTTGGGAGCACGCTCAGGAGATGCGTACAGGAAGTGCCTACTAATTGATTCGCCGAATAGCCGGTTATTTTCTCCGTTGCCGGATTAATCGCTGTAACCAGACCATCCAACTCAAATGAACAGACAAGATCGGGATTATGATCAACTAAAGATTTATATCGAAATCTACTTTCCTCTAACATTCTCTCTGAATCTTTGCGGTCTGTGATGTCTCGAATAATACCTCGGAAACCAGTTGGCGCCGAGTGTTGTGCATCTAGAATAAGAACAATGGAAGCCTCCACGCACTTCCGTGTACCATCTGCTCGAATGACCTCCCATTCCACACAATTGACAGCCGTTCCCGTATGAGCTACCCATTGGTAAGCCTGTTTCAGTTTTTTTGCATCCTCCGCACTCATGAATTCCGCGATTTGACAGCCTAGCAATTCTTTCTCCGCCTTGCCCAGCAGCATGACGAGAGAATGATTAAAGACTAAGAAGTTGCCAGTCAGCGTGATTTCATAATAGCCATCTTGAATACTTTCCAGGGTTGAGCGTATTTTCTGTTCCTCTCGTATCAGCTGTGAAGTCTCCATCTGGTTAACCTTCGCTATATTGCGCTGAATCATGGTATGCAGCAGGTAAGCCGTCACAATGATCATCAAGCTGAAAAACAGATATGAAGCCCCAATCTTATGGGCAACTTGCAGCGTACAAGCGAGCAGTACATACATAGATACGATGCGAAAAGAAGTCTTTTTCCCTTCTTCTTTTTTTCTGATGTCTAGTAGCTTATCCATACTTATGTACCCCAGTCTTATAGTTGTTCAAAGAAAAAATGCAGAAGAAGATCAATCACCTTGATCCCAATGAAAGGTAAAATGATGCCTCCAGCCCCAAAGATGGCTAAATTCCGACTAAGCAGTTGATTCGCGCTCATGGGCTTGTAGGAAACACCTTTCAAGGCAACCGGTATCAAGACCGGAATGATAATGGCGTTAAAGATGAGTGCGGAAAGTACAGCGCTCGTTGGTGATTGCAAATGCATAATATTAAGAACCTGCAGTTCCGGTAGGTCGCCCGCAAACATGGCAGGTATAATCGCAAAATATTTGGAAAAATCGTTGGCAATGCTGAACGTCGTCACGGCACCTCGCGTAATGAGCAGCTGTTTACCAATCGAAATGACATCCAGGATTTTCGTTGGATCCGAATCCAAATCGACCATATTGGCTGCTTCTTTGGCTACTGACGTCCCGCTGCTCATCGCAATACCAACATCAGCTTGAGCTAAAGCCGGGGCGTCGTTAACCCCATCGCCCGTCATGGCGACAAGCTTCCCTTCGCTTTGCTCCTCACGGACAATTCGTAATTTATCCTCCGGCTTACTCTCGGCATAGTACGTATCAACGCCAACCTCTTTCGCAATCGTAGCTGCGGTCAGTGGATTATCCCCGGTACACATGATCGTTCGTATTCCCATTTGATGCAGAAATTGCAATCGTTCGCGAATGCCAGGCTTGATTGTATCTTTCAAGTAAATAAGCCCAAGAATGTAATTATCCTTGCTTACCGCAAGGGGAGTCCCGCCTTCCCCGGCAATAAAACCATTGATCTCCTCCAGCTCCTCAGGAATATGACCGCCTCTTACCGTGATATAGCTGCAAATGGCGCTAACCGCCCCTTTTCGAAAAAAGCTGCCATTCAAATTTAATCCGCTCATCCGCTCCTCAGCCGTGAAAGCAATCACTTCACCCTGATAGGCTCTGAGATCGCCTGTTATATGATGTCGCTTGGCGAGGTCTACGATAGACCGCCCTTCCTGCGTGTCATCAAACAATGAAGTGAGCACGGCTGCTTCCATAAGCTGCTCCTGGGTGGCGCCGGCAACGGGATAAAAGGCGGAAGCCATCCGGTTACCGAAAGTGATTGTTCCCGTCTTGTCCAGAATGACGGTGTTAATATCACCAGCCGCCTCAACGGCTTTCCCCGATTTCGCCAAAATGTTGATGCGGGTGACACGGTCAATTCCCGAGATGCCAATGGCGGACAACAAGCCTCCGATTGTCGTTGGGATTAAGCATACGAGAAGCACAATTAACGTGGACACCTCCAGATGAACGCCCACAAATGCAGCTAATGGATACAAGGTAACCACGACAATTAAGAAGATAAACGTTAATACCGTAAGCAAGGTCGTCAATGCGATTTCGTTCGGTGACTTCTGCCGCCTGGCCCCTTCTATCATCTGAACCATCCGATCCAGGAAGGAATGGCCAGGGTCTACGGTAATCTCAACTTTAATCCAATCACTAGCCACGATGGTCCCGCCAACTACAGCACTATGTTCACTATTCGCCTCTTTAATGACGACCGCTGACTCCCCATTCACCGAAGATTCGTCGATAGCAGCGATACCTTCTACAATCCTGCCGTCTCCGGGGATGTAATCTCCCATTTCGACCAGAACAAGATCGCCTTTGCGCAATTCCGTTCCGGCAACCGCCTGGATACTGCCATCTTTGGCTATCAGCTTGGCCTTTAATTCCTTTCTCGTTTTGACCAAACTATCCGCATGTGCCTTGCCTCTCCCCTCAGCCAGCGCCTCAGCAAAATTCGCAAATAAAATCGTAAACAAGAGCATAAAAAATACTGTGATGTTATAGGACGTTTGATTCTCGGAGTGAAAATAGTGTGGAAATAGAATGAGTAAGCCAATGACGAAGGTAGCTGTTTCCAGTACGAACAGCACTGGATTCTTGATCATTACTTTTGGATTCAACTTCAAAAAAGGCTCTACAAGGGCTCTAACGACCATTTTCGAATGAAATAAATGCTTCAACCTTTGATTCATGCGGACCCACCCTAGTAAGAGACTCCTCAAATTTTTGAACAACAAAAAGAAGCCTAAGAGCAGAGAATCTCTACTCTCGAGCTTCTTAGCAACGTTAGAACTTCATAGGAAGTTCTTGGAACGAATGTTACGCCTTTCAGCAATCTTTGTAAAACGCTGTCGTTGGACTTTAATCATCCTTTTTGACGTATTTGGCATATGAAAACGCGTCCAATTGGCGGGCACTTTCATTTTCGATGAAAATGCTTTGGTTTGCTTCTGTTTTTTATAAATTGTGCCAAACCTGAACCCGAACATTATTGCATCAAAATTCAGGTAACAGTCATTTTTATTGTATTTTTATACGCATGCTATGGATTTTTTACCTCATTTTTATAGGATTCTGCGTTACAATTATTCAGTAAATTAGGCACAACATTGATCCCATCAAAGGAGTTGAAGGTTTAATGAGAAGTCGAAGGTGTAGTGAACCTGAACCCGAGCATACCCACGGGGAAGTCATGAATGCGTCTCATCATGAGAGACTGATTATGGTTAAACATCAACTCTTTTACGAATGGGTTAATGAATGACTTCCTCATAGAGAGGAGGCTGTCTTATGTATAACATTTATTCCAACAATGAAAACGGCATTTTGTGTAAAAATAATCAGATCGGTTATGGGTGCTGGATTCATATGGTCGCTCCAAGCGGGCAGGAAATGACGCATGTTGCTCATACACTTGGCATTCCAATTGAGTTTATTAAAGCGCCATTGGATGAAGAAGAGCGTTCTAGAATTGAAAAAGAAAATAATCATACGCTAATCATTGTTAATATGCCTAATCTTACAAAAAACGAGGACAATCAACTTATTTATGAGACTGTCCCTTTAGGTATCATTCTAACTGGTGATTGCATCGTTATGGTCTGTTCAACCGAACATCCGATCATGAATCAATTTATTCATAAAAAAGTTAAGCCATTCTATACTCATAAAAAAACGAAATTTTCGCTTCAAGTCCTATATTTAATCTCCATCCTTTTCTTGAGATATCTGAAACAAATCAGCAAAAAGATCAATGAAATTGAGAATGAATTGCTCCAATCCAAGAAAAATAAAGAACTATTTTCCTTACTAAATTTAGAAAAAAGCTTAATTTACTTTACGACTTCGCTCAAATCTAACCAAATGGTCATGCAAAAAATGCTTCGACATCACTATTTGAAAATGTGTGAAGAAGATCGGGAGCTGCTGGAAGATGTGATCCTTGAGAATCAGCAAGCTATTGAGATGGCTGAAACGTACAGCACTATTCTAAGCAGTATGATGAATGCTTTCGCTTCCATTACTTCCAGCAATTTAAATGTCGTGATGAAATTTTTAACTTCGGTGACCATCATTTTGTCATTGCCAATGATCGTTGCAAGTTTCTATGGGATGAACGTACCGATCCCGTTTCAGACTTATCCCCATGCCTTTTTGGTGGCTATTTTGATCTCGATACTTCTTTCTAGTACAACTGCTTTTATATTTTGGAAAAAAAGGTTTTTCTGAACAAAGAAGATCGAAATAGTGCAACCCAGTGTAGAGCAACTCAAAGTAAATTAGAGAAAACCGAGCCATGGGGCTGACCCGAAAGTCATTTAATGACCGAGAGGCAGCCCTTTTTTTGACTTTTGGGAGCGCCTTTTCAGAATAAAGGGAAATAGTACCGCTAAATCGTTGAATAACACAGCTCAGACATGAATAAATGGAATTTCTCCAGTTACTGCGGCCGATTGAGCTTGGAAACAGGGTTAAAGGAGTTAATTAACAGGAGTTTTTCCAGTTATTAGGTTTATATAGCAAGGACTCGCTTGAAATAAAGGGAATTTTTCCCGCTATTCGATTCGGCTCCATATAAACAGGGACTATCTCAAGTCATCTAATGCCCGAGGGAACGCAACTTTTTGAACCTTCTGAGATAGATACCCTCTTGTAGCGGTGCCATGACAGCGGAGAAGCTAGAAGCTAATTTATCTGCTATAATAGGGGAAACATGTCGGATGGAAAGAAACCTCATTCTTTCATAATGACACATAGTGAGGTGATATTCATGGTTAACACGCGTCTCTCCGTTGCAATTCATATTTTGTCATTAATTCATACGAACCCTAAGGCTTCTTCCGAAATGATCGCTGGAAGCGTCTCTACGAATCCAGTTGTTATTCGACGAATTACCAGCATGTTGAAAAAATCCGGATTACTATCTTCAAGAGTAGGCGTTGCCGGGTTTGCCTTAACGAAAAGTCCAAACGAAATCAGCTTATATGATATATATAAATCCGTCCAACTGGAGTCAGAGATTTTCAATATCCATGAAAATCCCAATCCGAATTGTACGGTAGGCAGGGAAATTCAACAAACCTTGGATATAACCTTTGAAAGTGTGAAATTAGCCATGGAGAATGAGCTTAGGAATAAAACACTTCAAGATGTTATTTATCATATTTTTAAATAGTGCGTTTGTTAGAAGTGTATCCAAAGTACAAGAAACAATGTACACCTAGTAGAAAAAGGCTGCCGATACTTTGTTGTCGGCAGCCTAACTTTGATGATCAACATGCTTGGAGATGGTCAAGCTAACGCGGTCGGCCTTACCATAATTTCGCTGATAAGCGTGTCATCAGGTTCATTAATGGCAAACGCGATGGCTCTAGCAATGCTGTTAGGAGAAATTCCTAAGCCGCTTATTTTACCCGCTATCGCCTGTACTTCCGGGCTGGTAATGCTGTCAAATAGTTCGGTCTGCGTCAGACCTGGAGCAATGACCGTAGATCTAATATTCGAAGACGCAGATTCTTCAAGTCGCAGTCCTTCTGAGATGGCTCTAACCGCGAACTTGGTAGCCGCGTATACAGCCGATGTTGGTGAAACTTGATAGCCGGATGTAGAGGATAGGTTGATAATATGACCGGAATGCTGCTCCCTCATAGTTGGTAGTACCGCTGCGATGCCGTATAAAACACCCTTGATGTTCACATCGATCATTTGATCCCACTCTTCTACTCTTAATTCGTTCAGCCTGGAACTCGGCATGACGCCTGCATTGTTCACCAATACATCAATTCGGCCATACACACGCAAGGCAAACTTGGCCAATTGCTGCATATCTTCAGCAGAAGCGACGTCTGCTTTTACAGAAACAGCCTCTCCTCCCCCCTGTTTGATTTCAGCAACAACCGCCTGCAGACGTTCCACTCTTCTCGCTGCCAATACCACCTTTGCGCCATTTTGCGCTAACAACTTCGCTGCAGCTTCACCTATTCCGCTCGATGCTCCAGTAATAATGACCACTTTATCTTGTATGTTTTCCATCGTTAAACGCTCCTTCATTTTCTATTTATCAAACGCGTGTTGAATATTTAACGGCCGTTGATTAATATTATAGACAGAAGCCCGGATTACTCAATGGTTGATTGATGCGTATTTGTTACATATCCAACATCACACACACTATTGTTGATTATCGGAAGGAGGTAGCGAAAGATATGGAAACCACTGTAAAAACCGACCGTCGCATTCTCAGAACGAAGCAATCCATAATCAAGTCTTTTCTGGAGCTTTTTTCGGAAAAAGATTTTGAACAAATCACCATTAATGAGATTGCTGAGCGCGCCAATGTGAACCGCGGCACCATATATCTGCACTATAGTGACAAATACGACCTTTTGGATAAATGTATTGAAGATCACATCAACGAATTGATCTCGCTCTGCAAGAACCGGGAAGACAATACGGTTAACCAAGGAATGGTGCAGGAGCCCAAACCGATTTTTGATTATTTTCGCGACAATTTCCCGTTTTTCTCTGCCATGTTTTCCAATCAAAGAGCTTTTCTATTCCGAGAACAATTACTGAACTTTATTTCCGTCAATCTGATGGTTAAAATGGAAAGGCCGGACAGTCAGCCCGATATCGATCTTGAGTTAAAAGCTGAGTTCATGGCCTCTGCCTTTATTGGCATTGTGGAGTGGTGGATTCGTCATCAAATGCCGCATTCCACACAATTTATGGCCGATCAGGTTAGAAATTTATTTGAGAATAATCAAGTTTATTCGAAGAGTAATTGAAGGTGTGTTAGCTGCTTCTAAGATGCGGTCCTTTTCCATGATGTACATAATGCCCATGCGATACGGGGAAACTAGCCATATGAGGTGACGCTTTATACTCGACAGGCGAGGTCCCTGAATACGCCAAAAAAACCGCGATCTACGCGGTTTTTCGGGTTTTCAACTACTGGTACGATATCTCCCAGATTTGTACTTGCGAACGAGGATCCTCATCCGCAGCTTCCAAAGCAACAGCAAAGTGAAGTGGACTTAGTCCAGGAACCCTAGAAATCGCAGTTACTAAACGACCGTGTTTCTGCGCAATCCAGCCTGTACCGCTGCTCCATGCATACACTCTCCCAGCGCTTAGGAGAAGAAATCTCTCTTCACCTAGACAGATCGCCTGCATGGGTTCACGCTCATGAGAATCCCCATCGGGTATCTGCCACTCTATATCCCTAATTTCTCCATTTGCGAGAATCCAACCGTTTTCCTCTTGCATTACAATTTCTTCACCCTGATACCGATCCCATGCGATAACTGCGGTCTCATAGGTAGTACCATCCCGTTTCCTCAGATGACCCTGTTCGTCTAAAAGAAAAAGATTCCCATCCTCGGCAATTATTTGGATAATTCCTTCTGTGAACGTTTGAACTAGCGAATAGGTTGATCCTATGATTTCAAACAGATCTCTGCCGCAAGCTGCCCAAACTCCTCCTCCATGGCGCTGTCCCAATGCCGTAACGTTCCTTGGGAGAAGAAGCGCCTCGCCTACCTCCGTATCTGTCAGTTCTCGAACAAAGCGGTAAAGATCATGTGGATTACTTTTAATCAAATATCTCCCCCATGCCTTCCACAGGCCATCTTTAGCCGATACAACAGCTTTAATCGGATCGCCGATATGATGGGTTCCAAAAACAGCTTCTAACTTATAATCAACTTCCCATATAAACCCATCATTCGTTACAGCTAACAAGCAATTTTCATTCATCGGGACAAGCCATGTTACGATGGTTTCTCTTTGACCGATGCCGCATGAGAGTTCTCCGCGAACCTGCTCTACCGAGTTTCTACCAAAGCTGCCGTCATCCGTACTCCACATTTTAAAAGAACTGGACCAATCCGGCTTCGTTCGTATATGACCATTCTCATGATCCAGCGTGGAAACACGAATCGCGCCATCTTCGATATCAATGACACGCGAATGTCTCTTGCCATCCCGACTATAAGTGCTGTGCACACCGGTATGAAAAAATGTAACGCCGTTCCGATACGTGCTAGAATCTTCAAAATCATGTCCTAGATGATAATGAGCAGAGAACCACATTTTAATAGAAGGATAATCCTGAATTAGCTGAGGCCATCTGTAAAAGTTATGATTCTGATCCAAATAGGCGTTGGTCGCCCGAACATGCACAAGCGGAACTGTCCTTAATGCAGCGCCAACCGGAGGGGCATGAGTAAAGAAGATACAAGGCACCTCCGGTCGTTCTTGCAGCTTCGCCTCGATCCACGCAAAGTGTTCATCCGTAACATAACATTCTTGTATCTGATAACAGGAGTTCTCCGGTTGAGGATCCGTTCCCACAAAAAATAGCCTAAACTGTTCAAATTCCAGCACGCCATTTTCGGCATCAACTTGATATAAGTCCGCCAGCTTTCGCGCCATGGTTCCCTTTAATTGCTTACCGGGTCCCGTCTCTCTTTGAAGATCATGATTGCCCAGAATCGGGCGAATCTGCGACTTCAATTTCCTCAGAAATTGATGTCCCTGCTCTAGTCCTTCCACACCGCCTATCGTAGAATGGCACCCGAAATCACCTAACGGGACTACCAAATCCGGTTTACAGCTGTTTATATGCTCGATAGCTTCTTCTGTCAAATGATGCTCTTTCGGATGGATATGAAAATCCCCAAGGACGACGATACGCACGATGCCACTTCCTCTGTAAAATCAAATAATAACCGTATTTCCTGCTGCCGGCCAAATAACCTGGCCTTCAAAAATACGCTTAGCAGCCTGAACACATTCCTCCGAACGTTGAATACTGGTGTGAATCAAGTAGAGTGTTTCCACGCCAGCCTCTACCGCCACTTTCGCTGCGTCGACTGCTCCGGCATGCAAATATTTATTATTGCCTGGGTCAGCTGCAAGTGGTCCCATGGCTGTCTCGTGAATGAGCATGGAGCTGCCCTTCACATGCTCGATGATGCGCTCGGAATAAGCCGTATCGCCTGTGTAAGAGAAGACTTTCGCTGATCCACGATCCTCGAACCGATAACAAAGTCCTGCCACCGGATGAATCGTCCGGCAAGTATGAATATGAAAACGCTCTGTATCAAAACTTTCACCCGCTCTTAAAGGAACCAGCTTTGGCCGTCCTTTATGCGAAAATCCCTTCTCATTTTCCAAAAAAGCCAAGGCCAATCCGACGATTCTTTCAAGATCTTCAATAGGGCCGACTATGGTTAATTGACTTAAATGTTCCCCCCTGGACATCCAATAATAGAGAACCGAGGGTAGCGACATGTAATGATCATGGTGTAAATGAGTGAAAACCAAATACCGAATTTCCAGGGGATCGAATCCCAATGTCCGCATCGTATGGATCGAGTGCCATCCCGTATCTATCATCATATCGCGATTAATAATCAGGCATGGGGAATCATTTCCACTATCGGGGATAGCACCTGTTGTACCTAGGAAAGTCAAACTGTTAGAAGCTGTTTCGCTCATGTCTCCACCTCGTTTAATAATGGTTTATTCCTTAACGCTGCCCATGACAATTCCGTGTATAAAAAAACGCTGAAGGAAGGGATACACAAGTAGAATCGGTACCGTTGCCACAAAGATTTGTGCGGCATTGTTCGTACGATTCGAGATGTGCTCCATCAATTCCAAATCCGCCGGGGTTAAGAAGCGGGTATCATTCTGAATAATGACGGTTTGCAAAAAACTCTGCAAGGGATAATGCTCCGGGGAGTTCATGTAAATGAGTCCATCGAAATAAGCATTCCAGTGGCCAACAATGCTAAATAGCCCAATCGTGGCTAAAGCCGGTAAGGATAATGGCAGATAGATGCTCCAAAGAATGTGAAACGGCCCGGCACCGTCCATTTTCGCTGACTCCTCTAGTTCCTTAGGAAGTCCTCTGAAAAAGTTTAACAGCAACACAATGTTATATGCGGGTACGGCTGAAGGCAGCACTAAAGCCCAGAGTGTATCCAAAATGCCTGTAGTTTTGATTGTCATATATAGCGGGATCAAACCGCCATGAAACAACATCGTCAAGACAAATACCCAAACATAAAATGTTCGCCATCTGAACACTTGGACTTCTTTAGAAAGGGGATAAGCTACAAGCACAGTCAGAATGAGATTAATCGAAGCTCCCAGCAGCACTCTTTGAACCGAGACTCCGAAAGCACGCATGAACTCTACTCTTTGAATCACGTGCTCATAGGAAGCAAGTGTAAATTCGACTGGCCACAGTTTAACTAATCCTGCCGAAGCCGCCGCAGATGAGCTTAAGGAGATAGCCAAAACATGCAAGAAGGGAACTAGGCACAACAAAGAAAGCATAGACAAGAACGTATAATTGAAGATAGCAAAAGCTTTCTGACCGAAGGAGTGGGTAACTCCCATTGCATGTCCTCCTCCATCCTTAGAAAATCCGGTAGTTCGCAAAACGGTACGCAAGGAGATAGGAAAGGGTCATCAATATTAAGGATACGACCGACTTAAACAATCCAACTGCGGTGGCAATACCATACTGAGATTGTTGGATGCCGATTCTGTAAACGAAAGTATCGATAATGTCCCCGCTTTCGTACACTGTCGTATTGTACAAATTAAAAACCTGATCGAAACCGGCATCGAATACTCTTCCCAGTGATAAAGTCGCCAGAAGAATAATAATTGGACGAATTCCTGGAAGCGTGATATGCCAAGTTTGCTTTAAACGGCTTGCTCCGTCTATTTGAGCGGCTTCATAGAGAGCTGGATTAACGCTTGTTAAAGCGGCTAAATAAACAATGGTATTGAAGCCGAATTCCTTCCAAACGTCCGAGGACACGAGTACGTAGGGAAACCAATGATTATCGCCAAGAAAGAAGATCGGTTGAATTCCAAATGCAGCCAACAGTTGATTCACTAGACCAGATGATGGGGACAAAATGTCGATTAGGATCCCGCCTAATATGACCCATGAAAGGAAATGGGGCAAATAGATCATCGTTTGAATGCTTCGTTTGAACCTTTTGTTTCTTACCTCGTTCAACATCAATGCAATCCCGATGGGGACAAATAGATTAGCCACAACCTTCATAACGGCAATGTAGGAGGTATTAAAAATGATCTTATACGTATCTGGAACGGTAAGAATATACCGAAAATTATCGAATCCGATCCACTTGGAGTTGAATATGCCTTTGGCCGGGATATACTTTTCAAAGGCGATAACCAGCCCGAACATGGGGACGTAACAGTAAATTAGAACGATAATTAACCCAGGGATGATCATCAGATGATAGGGCCATTCCTTAGCCCGGGCTCTTTTGAACAACGATGCTTCCTCCTTACAATGAAATCGGTGGAACTGTGTACACAATTCCACCCGATTGGTTCATACGACTTACTTCTTCTTCGAAGCTTCATTGACTTCTTTCGTTAAGTCGTTTCCGCCCTGTGCCTTCCAGCTTGTGACAAACTTATCAAATTCGTCAATCGATACCTTGCCCATGATGATGTTTGTGAATGTCTCCGTCTCTAGTTTGTCTAGAAGCGGCTTCTTATCAGCCATAGACGGTGTTGGAGACCCTATGTAGCCGTTATAAAGGTAACGATTTTCCTGTTTATACTGGTTTAGGATTGAATATGAACCCTTGCCATTAACCTTCATCCATGTTGGCCAGAAGTCGGCAGCCCCACCCAGGTACTTCATCATTTCCTCGTACTGCAGTGTGCGAATCGGCAGATCTCCCACAAGCTTGATATCCTTCGCTTCAACAGCTTTTGGAAGCAAAATACCACTTTCAACTTCTACATCTTGCATAGCCGGCGTGATCGGGTTCAATTTCCAGTAGTTGTTGCCGTCTTTCAAATTTTTACCCTTTTGATACACTTGCACTTCGGGACTTCTGTCATCTTTAATTGTATTCAGAACCCATTTGTTCAGAATTTTGATGACAGCTTCCGGATTTTTGGCTTGCTTGTTAATGACATAATACCCACTGCCGTTCATTCCGTCGCCTGTCAAACCTAGTCCGATTTGTGCCATCGCAGGCTTGCTATCAACGGAAGGAATCGCATAAACAGCCCAATCCGATGCGACCTTCCCATTCTTCACCACACCTGTTTTCATCGGCCAACCTACAAGAAAGTTCAGCCCGTATACAATGCCTAACTTATCGTTTGAAATCAATTCTGTCACTTTGGCATGATCCTTGGTGACAAACTCTTTATCAATTTGACCTGCCTTGAACATATCTTGAAGCTGCTTAAGCGATGTCTTCATTTCTGGCGTTATGCTGCCATAAACTAAATTTCCTGATGCATCTTTCAACCATGACTGCGGATAAGCATGATAGCTATTGAAAAAACCGAGTAATCCATATGACGTGTTATAAATTTCTTTCATCAAACCAATGCCATAGCTGTCAGCTTTACCATTCCCATCGGGATCTTGCGTTGTAAAAGCTTCTGATATTTTCAGTAGATCCTGCATCGTCTTTGGCTCGGATAGACCTAGCTTGTTCATCCAGTCTTTGCGTACATACACCATTTGTGCATTGTTATACGGACTGCTGGTATTCGGGATGCCGTATAGCTTGTCACCCACCTTAGCAGAATTCAGCTGCTTTCCTCCATCGGAGCTAAGGTACTTTTTCGTCTCAGGTGAAGCCCATTTGTCATAAACCCCGGAAACATCCATAACCAAATCAGACTCAATAAGCATCTGAAGCTCACTTGCGCCCACCTCGAAAAAGTCAGGTAAGTCACCAGAAGCAATACTCACTCGCAGCTTGTCTTGATACTGCTTGCCGTCTACAACCCATTTGTTCTTCAGTTGAATATTAAAATCTTTCTCATACGCATCATAAACCGCGTTCT
Source organism: Paenibacillus sp. J22R160 (assembly GCF_059692135.1). NCBI lineage: Bacteria > Bacillati > Bacillota > Bacilli > Caryophanales > Paenibacillaceae > Paenibacillus > Paenibacillus sp. J22R160. The sequence continues at coordinate 34,624 of NZ_JCAUAU010000011.1, forward strand.
TCTCGTAGGACTCTCCTTCATCGAACTTAATGTTCGTATCACTTTTGCGGAAGGTCGAAAGTACTACCGGCTGCCCATATTTGCCCAAAGGTTCTACTTTAACGGGCTCAGCCGTACTTACAGCTGCGGGCTTGTTATCTCCTGCACAACCGGATATCACCATCATGCCGGCAGTAATTGCAAGTGCAAGGCTTTTACTATTCAGTTTCATGTTTCAAGCTCCCCTCATTATTCTTATTCGCACGCAAAATGATTCATTTAGATCATAAATTGATTCATTTCGATTAACTTAATCTTATATACAGGGTAATTCCTTGTCAATCACTTCATAAATACTTAAAATTCGATCGTTATCATCATAAAAATGATCAGCATTGATCAAAAATGCGGATTTCTACGAACATAAACAGCAAAAATCACTAGTTTTAATCAAAAGCAAAGGATTCTTTCTTGATTTTTTTCAAATATGTACGGTATATTTATTAATAATTGATTAATCCTCTAAGGATGGAGTCCCTATATGAAACATCGCCATCAGCAAATTATTGATTTATTAACGGAACGAACCTTTATGAAAATTGAAGAGATATGTACGGAGTTGAACGTCTCCCCGGCTACCGTACGACGGGATTTATCCCAAATTGAGGAAACGGGCGGGCTGCGACGTATTAATGGCGGCGCTATTATCCAGCAAGTATCAACAAAGAATATTCAGATTTATAAGAAAGCTAATATCGATGAGAAGAAACGAATAGCCGAAGAAGCCGCAAGCTATGTCAAGGAAGGATACACCATCTTTCTGGATTCTGGTTCAACGAATTCACTCATTGCCGACAAGCTGTCTCAGCTCTCCAACATTACAGTCGTGACGAACAGCGTTGAAATTGCCTATAAATTTATTAATCGCAAAGAAATATCGGTCATCATATGCGGAGGGGCTCTTGGTGAAGTCAACCCGGATAGTATTGTAGGACCGGTGGCAGAGAAAATGATTTCAATGTTTCGGGCGAATCTATGTTTCCTTGGCACATCGGCTCTTCATATTAAGCATGGCATTACGGATACGCATCTCTCCTTGGCCCGAATCAAATCCAATATGATCGAACATTCTACTCAGATTATCTGCGTAGCCGATCATAGCAAGTTCGGCACCATTAACGCCGCGTTCGTTTGCAATATGGAACAAATCAATCACATCATAACGGGAGTAGAAGCTCCCAAAGACGATATAGACTACTTGCGGCATAGAGGAATTAGAGTAACTACGGTGTAAATCGACATGAAAGAGCGCTGAAATTTGACTGCACAGTCAAATTTCAGCGCTCTATTTGATTGATTTTAATCGTTTTAGATGAAAATATTGTAAAAGTTTGATCACTATAGACATGTTTTCATCAAAATGCTACGATAAAATTCACCACTGGGAATTTCATCCACGTGGTTTGGCCAAGCAATTAATCGAATACAAATGCAAAACGATCGCTCCGGAGAGCGATCGTTTTGTACATTCATTCAAACATGCATTTCTTAATTTTTCTTTTCCATTGCTTTGAGCAACGTCGCTAGCATCTTAGCTGCTTCAGCTCTAGTTGCGCTCTTAGCAGGTGCAAATTGGTTGTTCGGCAATCCGTTAATAATCCCGGCTTGTTGCGCGAATTTCACCGCTTCAACAGCATAAGAGGAAATACTCGCTTCGTCCCCGAACTGATTCGGTGTTACGTTGCTTTCCAACTTATATCCAACGAGATTTGTTAATCGGATAAGGATGACAGCCATTTGTTCCCTGGAGATTTTCGCATTTGGTGCAAAAGATTCTGCGTCGATCCCATTGACTATTTTATTTTTCTCTGCCCATGCAACGTACGGCGCATACCAATCAGTAGACTTAACATCCGCGAATGTGCTGTTCGTATAGGCGGATACATCCACACCAGCGGCACCTGCGATAAGTTTTACAAATTCGCCACGCGTAATGTCATTATTCGGAGAGAACTGATTGTCGCTTACTCCGCTGATAATGTCTTTGCCAGTCAGATAATAAATATCCGATTTTGCCCAGTGCTCATCAGCATCTTTGAAATCAAGAATTTTTTGCGTCGTCAACATATACTCAGCTGCTGTTGACGTTGTGAACGGAATCGCAACTTCTCCATTTTCGTCCACAGTAAGCTCGGATACGAGTACAGGAGCTTGATCCGCGGAATTTACCGCGTAGAAGAACAGCTTTTTGCCTGCTTGTTCTTTGCTCGTCGGGATTTCAAGCGTCATCTTACCTGGAAGAGCCCCGTTTTGGTTGAGAGACAAGCCCATAACGACTTTCTTTGTATTGACTTGAACAGGGGTCGAAACTTTCCCTGCGGGAGCTTGATTTTTGACGTTAACACCCAAATCTACGTTAGCGTTAGGATTCGTGATGTCCGAGCCATTGACTTTCCATTTGTAGCCGTTGCCCACGAACGTCATCGTCGCGTTCTTGTCTTTCGCGAGCTCCGCGAAGACGTCGGATTTCACGACGCTGTCCTTCGATAAATCGACGGTTTCATCTTTTCCGCCTACAGGAGGTGCTGCAGGAATAGATCCACCAGAGCCATTATTATCATCATCATTATCAGGGATGTCAGCCTTCGGCGTAATTGTTACTTTTGCTTCAGCTGTCAAACCGTCTAATGTAGCAGTAATTTCCTCTTCTCCTACTGCTTTCGCAATCAACATACCATTTTCTTGAACGATGAATCCATTCTTAAAGCTGAAAACAACGTCTTTCGTATCAATATCAGAAACTGTACCGTAAGCATCGGTTCCTTTAATCGTTGGAATGACTTGTTTACCAAGTTCAATAGATGGATCAACGGACATCTCGATCTTGACTGGTTTTCCTGGAGCTGGAGGCGGAGTCGGTTTAGCAATGATTTTCGCGATGGCCGTCGCATTCAAACCGCTAAACGTAACCGTAATTTCTTCGTCGCCTTCGGCATCTGCCATGATAACTCCGTCATCTTGCATGTGTGCTTTTCCGTTCTTAAAGCTGAAGGTAACGTCCTTCGTGTCAATGGCGTAAGCCACGCCGTAAGCGTTGGTCGCTTTAATCGTCGGGATGAACGTGTCGCCCACTTCAGTTTCCGCAGGAACGGACAAATCGAGCTTGACCGGTTTGACGTCCGCCGGCTTAACCGTCTCGACCGAAATAGAATTGCTCTTTCCTCCGGATGTTGCCGTAATGATTGCCGTACCGGAAGACTTTGAAGTTACAACGCCATTTGTATCCACGGAAGCTACGTCTTCGTTGCTCGATTTCCAGTCAATCCCAACTAATTTGCGGTTATTGATTTGAGTCAAGTAATTAGCAGGATACTCTCTGAAGTCCCCGAACAAATCCATTTGGACTTGGGATCCGATGACAGTGTTCATTTTGCTCGAGATAATCGCGTCGTTATGAATGTAAACCTTCGTCAAGAGAGGGTCGAAAGTGTACTTCATTTTACCGCCCGAAACCGTCATTTTACCTGTGCCCAGCAAATCTCCATCGCTATGCGGGAGGTACGTCTTGTCGGCGCCGTTACCCGTAATGATGTATTTGACTCCGCCGACTTCCCAATTTTGAAGAGAATGCAAATGTCCGAAAATGCTGTAGATATCCGTGTCCGGATGCTCGAGCTTATAATTGCTTAGAATAGACTCGTATTTCGCTGCGTCCTTCGGATCCATTTCATGCTTGGTGCCGAATGCGTCGCGCGTAATCACATGGTCAAGAACGATAATGTTTTTCTTCGTATTCTTCTTCAAAACTTCTTCCAACCAATGGAACTGGGTGGAATCCGACAAGGTAAGACTTTGGATGTATGCCGAGTTCAACATGATGATCAGCGTATCCCCATAGTCGAAATGCATCGTCGGAGAACCGAATTTCTTATAGTAGATATCCAAGGTGTTCTGGAACGCTTCATGATTACCCGCCAATACGAAGAACGGCTTAGAACCTGGGTCCCCGAAATACTTGTTGACGAAGCCCGACGCTTGATCGTATTGCAGTTGGGAACCGTCATCCACGATATCGCCCATGTGCAGGACTAACGAAGAATCATCCGCTGCAACCTTAGCGAACAATTTATCGGTAAACGCGTTGCCTTGCGTATCCGGAATAAGCGAGACTTTGAAATTATCTCCATCTTGCGGTTGCGGGATCGAGGCCAGAGACAATTGATCCTTATAAGTCGGCATCGCGTTCCCGGCTTTATCCCGAGCATTGATTCTTAAGGTATACTCGCCATTCGCCAAGCCGCTTGTCGGTTCGGCATATCCCCAACCCGTGTTGGCGTCGTAATACACAGGCAGATCGATATTATTCATCCTAACGGAGATGCTCTCCGGATCCACTTGCGATTTGCTGTCCACTAGCTTGAACGTGACCCTCGGCGTCGGAATTTTGACCTTGACGTCCTTCGTAGGCGTTACGTCTGTCATCGTCGGAGCTTCCTCGTCCGGAGTCAAATCCACATGATACGTTTTGTCGATATAGGGAACTGATTCGTTGGGGGTTAACGCTTTGTCGTAGGCGTCTACGAATACTCTATAATCCCCTTGGGTTAGATTTTCCAACTTGAAGCTAAGACGACCCGTGACTTTATCGTACGTGTAATCCTTATAATCTGCGTCATTGATTTTAACCGTTATTTTGTTCTCGTCTACCCCGGAGAGACTATCGGTAATCGTAGTCGAGAAATCAAGGGTATTGCTGAACAAGCCATCCGACGAAGGACTTGTCTCGGTAAACTCCGGACCGCTAGTATCCGTAACCTCGTCCGTATAAATAAATTTCATATCATCGAAATAGACCGTTCCGGAATATGCCGGCTTCGATTTCGTTGTCTCAACCATATACAAATAGTTAAGCGTAATCGGTAACTTCCAGCCTTCAGGGAAAGGAACTTCTAAATACTTCCAACCAACCCAGTTAATATCGTCTGTTTCCGTTGTTAGGTCGAGCGTTTTATCCGCGCCGCCGGATGAATCTTTAAATATCGCCCTTAACCAAGGAGCCTTGCCGTCCCCGTATACCCAAATGCCGAATTTTTTCGGATAAACATCGGTCTTGTACGTGGAAAGCATTTGATCCGCAAGAGAATCGGACCATTTCGTGCCCTTATACCAGTGCGGGATCCAGTTTAGCGTCCCGTTCGAATTTTTGTTCGTCCACTTGCTGAGGTCATAATCGAATTTAAAGCTTTTGCTTCCCGAATGCTTAACCGCCGTCGAGATGCTCAAGTACGGGCTTGTTCCTGCGCTTCCCGCATATTGAGAGACGCTATTAAAACCGATTCCGCTTAGATGGTAGCCTTCGATCGGGTACGTCTCGAAATTGTCGATGACCTGCTCTTTGATTCCGACCGTTATGAGCGTCGTTAACGTCTTGCCCGCAACGGTTACCGTAAGCGTTGCCGTTCCGTTACTATCGTTGGAAGTGACCAAACCGCTCTCGTTCACAGTACCGATACTGCCGGAAAGGCTCCACGTTGCCACGGAAGGGTCGATGTAAACCTGCCCCCCGGCTGCATCGGTAGCAACAAATCCGAATTGCTTTTTCGCGTTATTGTTCATAACCACGTTGGTGCTCGTCAAAGCAACGGTAGCCACGGAAGCGACGACCTTCACGTTCGCGCTGCCCTTCACGCCGTCGACCGTTGCGGTTACTTCGCCGCTTCCGGCTCCAGTATTCGCGATAAAATGACCGTTCTCGTCTATGGTTCCGATTGTCGACTCCCATTTGACGGGACGATTGCCTTTGTCGATCGGGTTGCCGAATTCATCCGTTAGCCGGATAGAAAAATCGGTTTTAGAACCCTGCAAAAGCGTCGTGTTCTTATCGACGACCACATTGCCGATCGTCGTTCCTTTCGTCGCCGTGCTGACGAACAACAAGGAGCTGGAAACGAGTCTGGATCCGTTGACATCGCTAGGATGGCTTACGGTTACCGGACGATCGCTGCCGGCTTGGCGTGCGATCATTTCCGTTGAACCGCCGCCATCCAGATTAAGCGCATTGACCGCTCCCGCGTCTTGCAAATATTTCCCAAGATCAGGAAGGCCCGTTCCAATGCTGCCCGTATAACTAGAGCCCGGCTTGTCTACGGTTACCACGATAAGGCTTCCGTCCGCCTTCATGCCTAATGCCGTACGCGCGTTAGCAGCAGGGTCGCCGGTCGGCAGCGCTACGCCGTCGCGTACAAGCCATGCGTTAGAGGTGATCGAAGTCACGATATTGTTGTTCAAGATATCTTTGTTCTCAGCGTCTTTACCTGCGTACAAATTGTAAGTAAAACTCACTTCGGCGTTCTGCTGCAACGCCTGGACGATCGGCTTCGATGTCCCTACGCCTTCCAAGACGACGGAGTCGTCGGGAATATCGAACCCTTCCGTCGACGTTACGTTAACAACGGTACCCGTGTAAGTTTGCCCCGGATTAACGCCGCCGTCGAAATTGTTGACGCGGATTAACGCAAACACGGATTTACCTTTGTCAGCGGCATAGTTATGCGTCATTTTGCGCGTTTTCGTAATTTCGCTCGTATGGATAACTAAAGCGTTACTAACGGCTTGGTTTCGATTCAGCAGGTTTACGTTGTAGACGGCGCCCGTAACCGTTAATTTACCTTCTGTATGAATTTGAGTAATGCCGGGCTTATTCGCGTTATCCATGTAGAAGCTGGTGCGATAATTAGCCGCGGTTTCGTCGGGCGCTTGGCTGATTAACAGCTCGCCGTCCTTCATGATCATTCCTAGCGGATTCCCGGATGCCGGATCGATATCGTAAAAATCGCCGTCGACTCCTGCAATGACTTGATTCCCTTTCAAAATTTCCCGGTTTGCCTGATCGCCGACCGTTTCCACGGCACTGATCGTATCGTAAGCCTTGGCGGTGATGATTCTCGTATTCGAATCGGCCGGATTAATATCCAGACGGTTAACGACTACTTTATTGTTCGGTTTATAGTAGTTATTGTATTCCTCCGAAGTAAAGTGGACGCCAGAGGAAATTTTCTCGCTTTTCAGTACGTTTACTTCTCCCGGCGGAGCTGCATTGGCCGTCAAAGCGCTAATGCCTGATAAATTCAGTACCGTCGCGAGTACCAGCAACATCGCCGGCAATTTTTTGTTTCTAATGATTCTTTTCATACAACTCTCCCTTCAATCGTGTAAGACGGTTACGAACTGGTAAATAATAAAACATGAATAAAGATGTAGCGCTTAATCAGGAAGAGCAACACGCTTCCTACTTCTTTTTCCCTCCTAACTAACCTTTTTACAATAGGGTACTATACGGCTTAATAAGGCCTCATTCAATACAATCGAAGTAAAGGAAACATGTTGATTTTGTAAAAAGAATTGCGAAATTCAAATAGCATTGTGCAAAACTATTTCCTTACTAAGCAGCTTCGGAACATTTATAACCATAAATATGGCACTGTAAGATTTATTTGGATATGTAACAAACCTCTTATATTTTCAATAAAACGCTGTCATATGCGACGGCAAAGAATTCTAGTTACGCCTCTGATAGCCTTGTAATATGTATACGAAATTGCAACTCTGTATTAATTTAGTTAAAAAAAATTCATAATGCGAAAAATCGCAACACCACAAATGTGGCAGTTCAATGAACTTGTAAAGGTTATGTAAACTACTACTTTATTAACAATTGTTCAATTACGTGCTTAATCACGCACAAATAGCGCTAATATTTACCAATATATACAGTGAATTATGCAAAAAGAGGCCGCTCGCAAGGTAATTACCTTTTGAGACAACCTCTTTTTTTATACAACTGTGTTGAACTTAATTAATGACCTGCAACAGAAATCGCATTTTTCCCGCTTCTCTTCACCTCATACATCGCTTCGTCCGCCTTTTGCAGCAAACCCGTAAGATCCGAAGCATGGTCAGCGAATAGACTCACTCCAGCACTAAAAGATACTGGAATCAACATTTGATTGATACGAAAAGGTTTAACGGATAGCGGAAATAAACGCGAATGTGCTTCCTCGTACACCTGCATGTGAGCCGAGTCGAAAGGCATTAGCAGGACAAATTCATCCCCGCCGATTCTTCCTACAATATCTCCTCTACTTGCGTGCAATTCCAATAAATCCGCAATATGCTTTAGATAGTTATCACCAATCAGATGCCCATGGGTATCGTTCACTGTCTTAAAGTTATCTAAATCAACTAATATGAGAGCGAACGGCTCCTCTTGAGCAATTTTACGATTCGCATGTTCCTGCACAGCGGCTCGATTCAAGAGACCCGTGAGCGGATCATGATAAGCCAAATGACGATACTTCCTTTCCGATTCAACCAACTGGCGTTCCGTAGCTTTGAGAGAGGTAATATCCGTCAAATGCAGGATGACTAATCCCTCCTCTGCCCCTTCAATAGTTTCCATGCTGACGATCATATCTAACTGCTCTTGATCTTGAATTTTCAATCTCATCTCCCAATTGATTTTATTCGTCAGTTTCATCCGAAGCTCAGCCCATCTCTCTTCAAGGCTCGTATCATCTTCAAAAGATAGGCTTGATATAACATCCATACGATCTATGCCGTTCCCTTGTAAGCCAAACAAACCCTCCGCGCGAGGATTCATCTCCTTGACTATCCCCTGCCTATCCAATAGAAAAATGGCGGTAGGAGCGGATTGGAATAAAGTGTGAAACAGGTCGCGGTAACTAGGCAAAAAGTCGTATTTGCTAATGAGTCTTCTAAGCGACACAACCCACAGAAGAGTTCCGGAAAAATAAAGAGCAATAGAAATAGAGCTCGTAATTAGCGCTAGAGATAGGAGGAAAGTCACGACAAGAATCCAGCCAAAAAGCGATAGCAACCCTGCTAGAAGTCTCACGAGCATTTTTTTACGTTTCAAATGTTGGGTAGTCAACCAGGCAATTAACAAAATACCCACGGATAAAAGGATATAGCTTCCTACAAAAAAAACCGCTAAACCAAGCATAAGCGGACTTAAAGGACTAGGTCCATCTATCCTTGGCTGGTAGAGATGCTGAGGACCATAGTACAGCAGCAACAGCGCCAACGAAAGCAGCGGAGTCATGTAGATCCATAAGACAAACTGCCTTATTTTCGAACCCGTCATACCAGCAACAAGCACACAAAGATGTACAAGGTTGCTAATCGTAAATAGCAGCATTGGAGCATTCCAATAAAGAACAATCAGTCTTTCATACTGCGGGAAAAGCGCTGTTTTGATATATTCTCCTAGAAAATAAAAGAGTAATGAGAGCATGAGCAGCGAGGCTACACGATTCACCAAGCTTTGCTTATTCCGGGCATACATAGAAATAGCCATATAAAAAAACATATAGGATGGCAATAAAATCGTTAGAAAATCAAGCGATATTTCGTTCATCTGAGAGTCCTTTTCATGGAGATTAACACGATCATTTATCGTTTAATGTTATTCCAAATCTCGCAAAAATACAACAACCCGAACGCTAGAAAAGCGAACGGGCTGCATGAAATTTGACACTATCGATGAGGCTCATACCAAGCCAAAACCGTGCTCCAGTTACTCCATCCATAATAAGGAACGCCTACATCCAAATGAGGGATGCAGATCTCCGCATAACTCCCATCTGGATTCGAGCTCCACACCTCCGCATGATTTCCATCAGACCGAATCCACGTCAGTTTATTACTCTTCCTGAGCATGTACGGTCCGAAGTCTCCGTTTTTTTTCGGTGGGTTCGTGAGTTGCTTCTGCTCTTTATTTGAAAGGCTCACCTGATACAAAGCGGGAAGCGGCCACGCGGCATCCTCTTTGGACTCCTTAGACCTTGAAACAATAATCATTCGGTCATTTTCCCATGTAAAATCACGATCAGCGAATCCTTGCGGCGTAAAGGAAGCAGGCTTCATAGCCGGGAGGTCCTTGAGCTTCAAATGTTTATTCTGCACGGCCATTCGGCCTTCCCCTGCAATATAAGCAAGTCGGGCCTTCATAGGCGACCACGCAAACCACTGCGGGTAATGAAGCATGTTATCCAACTGCTGAAACTGGTTGCCATCCGCAGACAACACGCATAAGGCATTGCCGTCAGCTGACAATGACGCCGTCGGATTCGCGGTAAACGAGATCCATTTCTTATCATTTGACCACTTAAATATGCTAGTGCCGACGGCGAAAAAGCTAGGTGATTCCGTAGGAAGCGTATAAAAATGCTTACTCTTATTGGGGTCCATTTTGGCATCTGCCGGAACCATGAACAATTCAACATTCGTCCACCCGGATGGGCGCAGTTGAGCCGGTGAAGATACCAGAAATCCGCTGCCATCAGGCAGCCATGAGTAGTTATCCACACCGAGAGTGACGTTCCTAAAGGGTTCCACTTTATCGCGGCTAACCCTTGCGATATTCAAAACGCCATCTATTTTAAAAGCAAGATCATTCTTATCGGGAGACCACTGAAAATTGTCACCGCCTGGATACACACGGCGATGTTTTTTCATCTCCATGCTGTACACCCATATCTCATGCTGCTGTTCGCCAAGGGCAAGAGAGTAAGCAATGAATCTCCCATCCGATGACCACTTGGGCTCGCTCACCTTTTGATTTTGCGTTACTTGCAGCTCCTTGTCGTCTTTAATGACCCAGAGACCGCCGCCGCGTACAAAAGCAGCTTGTATGGAATGCTTTGGTTCAGCAAATCCAGCATGACACCATAAGACTGAAATCAACAGGCTGATTAAAATGATTTTTATTTTCATCTGTTACCCCCTCTTTAAGTGGTACAGGAGTATTTTTAACATGTTGATCCAAATTATTCCTGAATAAGGGGCAACAAAAAACTCTTAACAACTCCCTCTGAACACAGGTCCGAAGAGCCATTAAGAGTTTTTCATTTGAAATAGCCGTATCTTACCAAGAGCCTATAGTACAAATAAACTAGGCCATAAGCAAGGATATAGGATACAAAGGTCCAACCTATATTCCAGTGATTGCTGTATTCTACTTTGTCAAACATATATGCCAAGTATTCCAGAGCCGTCGTAGCCAGGCAAAAAAAGCCTATTTTCAGAAGCGCATGCCGATTATTTTTTCTAATCCAATAAATCATATATCCCGCCATTACGGGATAAAGACCTAGATCAAGCGGAAGTGCCGATAGTGTCTCATCATTTTCAATCAATGGTGTAAAGTCCCAGAATTCCAAATGATACCCTGTATCGTTGATCAATCCAGATATGGTGACTGTAATTGGACTTATAAGAAATACAATAATACGAGACTTCCTATACAGATAGATGCCAAACACCCAGGGGATTATAAATCCTACAATAATGTTAAACAGCATGATTTGATTTTCACCTCATTACTCTAGATCCCCTAGTATTTCCAGTTGTTGGTGAAAATATGATGTTTACATTTTTTCAGCGGCATCGACCGTATGTTTAAGTAAGGTTGCAATGGTTACTGGACCGACCCCGGCTGGAACCGGTGTAATGGCCGAGGCCACCTTGATACAAGCCTCATAATCGACATCCCCGATGTTCCCGGGATTGTAACCTGCATCCAAAACAACCGCCCCTGGTTTTAGCCAATCACCTTGAACAAATTGCGGTTTACCCACTGCAGCTACGACAATATCCCCTAATCGCACGATATCGGCCAAATCCGTTGTTTTCGAATGGCAGGTCGTAACCGTTGCATTTTTATTTAGAAGCATCAAGGAAACAGGTTTGCCGAGAATTGGACTTCTGCCAATGACAACCGCGTGTTTACCTTCTACAGGAATTTGGTAATAGTCTAAAATAGCAATTATCGCCGCTGGCGTACAGGAAGGGAACTCAGCAAATCCAAAAGCATTCTGAGCAAATCCCAATGTCGTTACACCATCGACATCTTTATCGATATGTATCGCCTCAAAAGCTGCCCTTTCATCGATCTGCTTCGGGACTGGGTGCTGCAACAATATACCATGCACGCTATTGTCATCATTAAGCTTGTTAATTGCTGCAATTAACTCCTCTGTTGTCGTTTGCTCAGGAAGAACAACACGAATAGATGCAATGCCGAGTCGCTTGCAGGCATTTCCTTTCATCCGTACGTAAGTGGCTGAAGCAGGGTCATCACCGACTAGCACAGTCGCTAAACAAGGGACGATTCCTTTTTCGGCCAAATTGGCTACTCTGCTGAGCAACGATTCCTTTATGGCGTCTGCGACTCGATTACCATCCAAGATTACTGTTTCTGTTGACATGTTGATCATCCCTTTTGAGTAAATTTGAAACGCAAAGAGGTAAGGGGTTATCCCCTTACCTCTGCCCAGGCGTACGGCTGATTATCTATGTGCTCCCTCATGGTTACCCATGTTCCGCCAGTCACACACAGTTGCTTGTATGAATTCATGATAACAACGAATGACATAGATTTCAATGCGTATGAAAAAAAACTAAAACTGTACAAAATGATGCTGTATTGTCTTAATGAAAATAACTAGTTACAATTTATGATAATAAAATGACGTTAAAACATGTATCATTCAAAGGAGAATTCATAGATGTCCACTATTCGAGAAATGACAATTGAGGATTATGAGCAAGCCTATTTACTCTGGAGTCAGATTGAAGGTCTTGTATTAAGTGAAGCAGATTCTAAATCTAATATCGGGAGCTATCTGCATAGAAATAAAGGATTTTGTTTCGTTTGCGAAGCGGACAGTAAGGTCATTGGAACTATTTTAGCCGGACATGATGGCAGAAGAGGGTTTATCTACCACTTAGCTGTAAATCCTGAAAATCGAAAACAAAGGATTGGGCATCGGCTCGTAGAGAAGAGTTTGGCTCAGTTAAGAGAAATAGGCATTGAGAAATGTCACATTTTTGTACTCGAAAATAATGATCTTGGTCATTCTTTCTGGACGGCGGCGGGCTGGGAAAAAAGAAGCGGATTTTTCGTTTATTCGAAAACGCCTTAAACGTCCTCTTAAAAGGCACATAAGAATAGGCTGCCTAGACCTATTGGTCCAGCAGCCTTTTTTTATAATTTTAATGTCATAAATGAACTAAGAGGGTCATCGGTGTAATCTGCAAACGGCAAACAATATTCAAACCCGAAGTTTGCATAAAGTCTTCTTGCAGGTTCGAAGGCTTCCATGGAGCCTGTTTCCAGACTTATTCGTTGATAGCCACGTTGCTTAGCTTCCCCAATAATGTGTTCTAGAAGCTGTCTGGCAACCCCTTTTCGTAGATGGGCTGAAGCAGTTCGCATGGATTTTATCTCACCGTGTTCGGAGTCAAGTTCTTTCATCGCACCGCATCCAGCTAGTTGTCCCTGATCCCATGCACTCCAAAATGTGACTTTTGGTGATTTGAGCCCATCGATATTCAGGGCATGCATGCTTTCTGGTGGTGAAAGCTCTGACATCCCTTTCAGATGTTCAAGGATTAATGCTTGTACCTCAGGACCTGTTAAATCATCGATTTTAATATCCAAAGCTGCCATTCTGAATCTCTCCTTATTCTTACTCTCTAATTCTACGTTATATTGTACATGAATTTGCCTAAGGTCAAAACCCTTTTGTTAACGAAATTTTAAGAAGGTGCATCTGCGAAGAATTTATTAGAGAATCAATAAAAAACCTGACGGATCCTACTCCGTCAGGCTTCAAGCTAGCTACTTTATCAGTCACATCATCCCATCACACTATTCACCAATACAACCAACTTCCACCACACCCGTCAGTAACAAATTCTAAGGCATCAAACTAAGGAACAGGCGAGGTTTTCGATTCACCGTGGACAGCTTTAAATAGAATAGATGGAAAAGCTACCGTTATTCTGAGCTACACGGTCGCAGGGACCGAAATAGCGGTAGTAACTCCAGTTAAATGTTCCGTAGCTACCCGAAAATGTACTAGATTGGCGAAATTAGTGGTAGAAAATCCAGTTAATTGATAATAATTGGAGCAATTACGGAAAATAGCAGGAGTAATCGGCGTTAAGTACAAGTAATCCACCGCATCCTCGCGGTTGCCCGCTTCCACAAGAGCTGCCCCCTTGCAGCCAATAAATGCGCCTTTTCAGCGGAATAGCGGCCTGTAGTTCCGCCTCCTAAAACTCCCTAACCAGCAAGCGCCTGAACCTCACCAACAAGCGCCGCAAAAATAGCAATCGCCCTCGCTAAATCCGAGCGATCGGCCGTCATGCAAGCGAATCCCTCCTGGATTCGCCTCTCGAAATCAGCAGGAGCTGCTGCGAAATGACTGCACTGAGCGACGGCCCCTTTTTCGTTCAGCAAATACTGCCCATTGCACGCGAACAAGACTTGAACCAAGCAGCTTACGGTTCGAAATAGATGCCCTGCTGCGTAGGAAACATCGTTACGCCCCAAAGCTTTTTTAGCGTTAGCTATGGAGAAATCAGCTTCCCACATGAATTTCGCGATTGTCGCTTGCCGCAGCGCATCCGGATACGGAGTTGTCTTCACCTTCATTTCAGCGACGAGACCATCCGGATCCCAGAGCGGCCGGCAGCGCGCGACTTCTCCCATGTAGATCGATGTGCAGAAGCCATGCGGATGACCTGGCTGATAGTGGATATCGATCCGGCCCTGCCGGCAGTCCTCAATGACGCCCGACACTTTCGCGGCATCCCGATACAGCACATCCAAGGGAAAGCCGCCGCTGTTAAGCCAACCGCCGCCATTGATCCACGGCCCCCAGCCGCCGATTGGCGTGATAAGTCCGCTGCGGTGCTGATCATCGAGCGACCCTGCAGCTTTCTCCAAAGCTGCAAGGTCAATCGGCTGATCTGGGCGATAGTACACGCCGATGTCAATATCTGACTCCGGTGTTTCGGTGCCGCAGGCACGTGAACCGCCTAATACAATAGCAGCGATTCCTTCAACTTTTTGCAGCTGCTCTACGGCCGTTTGAATAACTTCATTGGCTTCCATAGACGAATCACCTTCCTTGATACTAAAACTTTACGATAAGGGGCTTCGCTGGATCAAGAGTGATCTTTTCTTTAAATAATACTTTCCCCTCTGATCGAACTAGGGCTACCTCGTCTCCGCCAAGCCAGACGCTTTGAATGTCGCGCCCTTTCAACAATTCGCTGCCGAAACTGGATAACGACAGTGTCCCCATCTTAACCTCCAGCTCCAGCTGTCCAGCCTTGCTGCGGAACTCACCCCAACCGTCGTTCAAGCTCCAGAAACTGCGGAATTCGTCTTCCTGCCATTTCGGACTAAAGCCAATATGTCCTTGGACCATATCATACTCAAAACCGCTTAGCGCAAGCAGTAATCCGAAGGAAGCCATCGAGCGTGCGTAATTGCTGCCGCATTCGAATTCATTCCACGGATTACGGCGTTCGCCATCGTATCGGTCGCGAATTGCCTTCACCACACGAAGCCCTTCCTTTACATATCCCTCATAAATCATATGGCAGGCAGCCTGATATTCGAAGCCATTCATGCACTCTTCCGCGTAGGGAACAGGCACAATCGGAGAGTTCGCATCCGGCCAAGAGCAGATGACGAGACCGGATTCGTCATTTAACCCATAAATTCGGCAGGCATTCGGATGATCGCCTAAATTTTCAATGAAATTGTTCTCATAAATAGATTGAACCGCACGCTTAACCTTCTCAGAATCCAGTACGTACCCTATGCCAACGAGATGAGCAAACCACTGTCCGAGCACCTGATCAATGCCGCAGCCCTCACCGATTTGATACTTATGCTCCCCTGCCTCTTCATTCCAGTACACGGTTTCCGCACCATACTTTTCGAGCACGGTACGATCTTTGAGATCGACCAGTTGATGAAAATAACGCCCATTAAACAAATGCTCATTCGTCCATGCCGAGCCTTTCACCCTGATCGCATCGTACTCCGCCGCTGTCTCTGGCTCCCCTAATGCATTAGCCATCTCGGCTGCAGCCTTCAAAGCAGCCAAATACATGCTCGTCAGCCAGGAATTCGGGCCGAACAACTCCATATCGAGCGTATGGTGCTGCCGCCCTTCCATGACGCCGTCCTTGTCGGCATCCCATTGGTCTTCGTTGCTTGGCTCCCAGGCAAATTCGAGCGCTTTGCGAATGTTAGGCCACAGAGAGCGCAGCCACTCTGTATCGCCGGACACTTTCCATTCGCGATATGACTTGATGATACCGCCCATTTGACCATCGGCAGCGGCCCTGAACTTGTTATCGCGCGTTGTCCGCTCTGCTGGCAGCATGAGACGGAACGCCATTTTCCCATTTTCAAACTGGGCATAGGTATAATCGATCTTCCGCATCGAACGTGCCAGAGCCGGGAACAAGAAAGCAGTCGCTTGCTCGTAATTCCATACGTGTGTGCAAGAGCCTTCGCACGAACCTTCATTCGTATGTACACCTTCAAACCCGTACAAAGTCCCATCTGTTAAACGCAGTACAGTAGGAGATTTTAAAATAGAAATATTGCTGCTAATGGCATCAACAACCGTATCAGGCAGTGTAGACCCGAATAGCGTATCCTTAAACATTCGCGACTCCGCATGCAATCGCTCGTAGTTAGTCATCACGTATTTAGCCGTATCGGTAGAATCCTGAAATAGCGTCGAATAATAATTTTTCCATGAAGGCAGTTGATCGCCGCCTGGATTCCAGAAGTTAACATAATTCGGAAAACTCCATGATAAGATGAAACGAAACGTTGCTTTACCGCCAGGAGGTACGGTCCGATGCCCACTCAGCAATCCGACATCCTGGTGCTTTTCATGCACTCTTCTCGGATCCAACTCGCTGGAAGCTTCGTAATTTCTTTCCTGAAAGCGGCCTGGGCGGCGAAAATCTTTCCAGAATACGGTCAAGTTATCGAACCAGCTTCCACGGAACCAATACGATTGATAACTGACGTCATCATGATCGGCAAGCAGCGTCAAATCGCCGAAGTCAGCTTCATCTTCCTTGTACTGCACAGAGGACATCCGAATCGCTCTTCGCCCATCTACCTCGGTGGCTTCGTTAATAGCTCCTTTGCGAAGAGGGTTCGTCAAGTTGCCTACCACACTGAGATCTAATTCATCCGCAGAGCGGTTCGTTACTTCATATTCGAAAATGGCACACGGGATCGACGAATCCCGATCGTTCAGCGGTATGAACGGATTGAAGGCTGTCAACTTGACATGGATGGGATCATCTTGATCATCAAACGTCATCTCCGCAAACGGAAATTCACCACGAAACGATGTATTCTTAAAATGCGGGAATCCAGACATATTCTCACGTCTAGGACCGTAGCCGTAGCCTTCATATTTCCCTTTTCCTTCACCCGTATAAGGTGCCTGCAGATCCCCGTTCAATACTTTGGTCAGGATCACCTCGCCTTGACGCTCCGCCTTTACAGCGAAAAAGGAGAATCCGTTAAAGCTCAGCTTATTCGGACGATTGAAAATCTCCCAATCGATCAGCCGCCCATTCCCGGCCAGACCGATGCTGCCCGTCCCAATACCACCAAGCGGAAACGAGATTTGACTCGTTTTGGCACCTTGATACACAAAATTTTTCTCCATACCGAACTGTTCATTTGACTGATTCGTACTCATATGACGGCCTCCTCAAACTCCTCATGATTTCAACATAAAACCTTCTTGCCTAACTACATTTTAAGTCCACCGGCCGTAATGCCATCGAGCAAATATTTTTGTCCGAAAATGTAAAAAAGCAGCGGCACGATGAGCGACAAGGTTACCCCTGCCAGGATGGCAGAAAGGTTCCCGGTGCCAAACGCTCCGGTTAATGCCGTCATACCAATCGGCAGCGTCATTTTTTCAAATGAATTTAGAAAAATCAGCGGCCGGAAGAAATCATTCCAATGCCCAATGAAGCTAATAACCGAAGTGACGGCCACGGCTGGATAGGACATCGGAAGAATGACCTTAAGAAATACCCAGATACGGCTGGCTCCATCCATATAGGCAGCTTCATCATATGCGCTAGATATCGACATCATCGTCTGCCGAATCATGAAAATGCCGAACGGATTAATAAGTCCCGGCAAAATAAGCGCCAGATGCGTGTCAACGAGACCCAGCTTCGACATCAGAATAAACTGCGGAATGATCGTTACTTGTCCCGGAATCATCAATCCGGAAAGAAAAATGAGAAATAGCGCGTTGCGTCCCGGAAAAGCGATGCGAGAAAAGGCAAACGCCGCCATGCTGGAGATGAAGATATGCCCGAGCACGATGATCAAGCAAATTTTCATGCTGTTGGAAATAAAATCGAAAAACGGTACCTTCGCAAACACCTCCGCATAATTGCCAATATGCCACGCTGTCGGAAAGATGGCAGGCGGCAGCGAGAACGAATCTTTTGGCAAGCGCAGCGAGGTTGAGAATATCCAAAGGAATGGGGTCAGCATGAGAAAGGATAAGAGCAGCAGCACGCCATCTAATAGAATACGGCCCGGCTTAAATCCCCGCATGGCGCCCGTTCTAGTCCCGGTCCCTGCTGCCTGAAGATTGGATGCCTCCACTTGTATCAACTCCTCTTTTAATCCCGGTCATAGTTGACCCATTTCTTACTAATGGAAAATTGAAAAACCGTCACACACAGGATAATTAGGAACAGACTGAGCGAAAGTGTAGACGCGTATCCCATCTCATGATGCTGGAATGCCACTTCATAAATATACATATTCACTGAACGAGAAGCGTCTCCTGGTCCGCCTGACGTAATGAGATACGGCTCATCAAAGATTTGGGTCGCACCAATCAGAGTTGTCACTAAGACAAAGAAAATCGTAGGCGATAGCATGGGCAGCGTGATGGAGAAAAAACGCTGTGTCTTATTCGCTCCGTCTATTTCGGCAGCTTCATATAGGGCAGCAGGTATGCTTTGAAGTCCAATTAAGTAATACAGGAACGCATTACCGATAAATTTCCAAAAGCTATATATCGCTACAGCCACGTATACCCAGTGAGGAGATTGCATCCACGCAATTGGACTGACGCCAAATTTGCCTAACAAGTAATTCAATATACCGAAATCCTTGCTGAAAATGAACTGCCAGGCGACCGCAACCGCAGCAGAAGTCGCGAGTACGGGGAAATAGAAAATCGTACGGTATAAGTATTTCCACCCTTTGCCGATATTCCTATTCACCGCTAGTGCAATCAATAGACCGAGAATCGCGTGCATAGGGGTTAAAATCAATACATACTTGAGAGTGTTCCCATACGTTAGCCATAGGCGATCATCCGCGAACAAATGCTTGATATTGTCAAGACCGATCCATTTGGCTGGTGTAATGACATTGTATTTTGTAAAGCTTAAATAAAGAGTAGCCACAACCGGTTCGCCAATAAAGAGTACAAAAAATAGTAAGGCTGGAGCCAGAAATAACAGGCCGACAACTGTATTAGACATCTTGCGATAGGTTCCCACGCTAGACTCCTCTCATGAACTGTGCAGCCAGGCGACCCCTGCGGATCGCCGACCGACTGCCAGCGATTCAGTGTCATTTTTTCAGGATAGCGTCGATTTCTTGTTTCGCTTTTTTCATGGCTGTCGCCGCATCGGATTGATTAGACAGAATCTCCGATACGTGACGGTCGAATACGCCTTGAATTTCGCCATATTGCATAGGTGCTTCTACTGCTTTGGCGATATCCGCGCTTTCTGCGTACACCTTCCAATTTTGAGCCGGTGTTTTCGGCAGTACTTCGTTCATGACAGAAATGCGTGTAGGAATGGAGGTATTGGAAAGCGTTGTTTTCTGTGAGTAGACACCGCTCAGGAAAGCAGAAAGCTTATAGGCGGCTTCCGGATATTTGGTTGATTTGAGTACAGGGAACGCCCCTGAACCAAAGATCACTTTGTTCGTCTTGAATGTCGGTAGGAACTGTACATCGATATTCGTGAACTTATTTTTGTCATACGTACCAAATGGCCATTTCCCGGCAGAAATCATAGCCACCTGACCATTCATTAGCATTTGAATTTGATCATCCTTGGGACCTGGTACTGGCGCAACTTTATATTTATAAATGAGATCCTGGAAAAACTGCATCAACTCGATAGCGTTCGGATCGTCCAATTTACTCGTTGTCATCTCGTCATTCAGAACACTTGCGTTATTATTAAACAACCAGGCGGAAGCTCCGAAATAATAATTTGGAATCGCAAAACCGTATTGCTTCTTGCCGTCTTTTTCCGTGGTCAGCTTCTGCGCATATTGGAGGAAATCGTCCTTCGTCCAGCTTTTATTCGGCATTGTCAAGCCAGCTTGCTTGAGCATATCCGTGTTAAAATGCATCACGACATTGTTCCAGTCCCATACAAAACCGTACGTTTTCTTGTCGATGACAAAAGGCGACTGAAGTTTTGGATGCAAATCACTGTAATTATCCAGTGCTGCCGGATCCGCTTTCATATATGTATCGAGCGGGAGAAGCAAATCCTGCTTCGCAAACATTTGAATGCCTTCGATTGCAACGCGAATGACGTCAGGCGATTTGCCGCCGGCGATCATCGTCTGGATCTTATTGAAGTAATCTGCCCAACCGCTGCTGACGACTTCCACCCTTTTGACGGTGATATCCGGGTTTTGCTTATTAAATTCAGCTAAAATATTCGTTAATTGCTCATCAGAGGCTTCATTCTTACTCCAAACTAACGTTAATTCGGCTTTGCTTGATTTCGATGAGGTTGTTGTAGAATCTGAGCTGCATGCGACTAGTGACCACCCGAGTGCAAAAATTAATAAGAAGACCCAAACCTTTTTCATACAGGACACCATCCTTAACAGAATGTGACGCCGCGCTCCCGAATTGATATAACCGGTGCGGCCTGCTGCCTTTCTACGTTGTGATTCATGGTCCGATGCTATCTCCGTGCACGTGCACGGTTAAGACTAAAAAAATTTGCAACAAAGCAACCGTGCCGTTAAGGGCGTCCCCGCTTCGGCTAATCCTGCATTGGAGCTCCACTCACCTGAATCGTGCACGTGAACGAACTCATCTTAACAAATAAGTTTCAGTTTGTAAACGCTTTAAATAAAATTCGTTCCTAATGCCTATATTCACGCATTCCCTTTACGTTCACGAGCACGGGTATTGACCTGCACGCTGAGTTAAGCTACGATTAGACCACTAGAGCCTTTACCGGAGGTCCATTCCTATGAACGTTACCAGCAAACAAATCGCCGAATTGTGCGGCGTAACCCGAGGGACCGTCGATCGCGCATTGAACAATCGTCCCGGCATCCATCCGGACACCCGCGAAAAGATTATGCGCGTCGCCGAGGAACTCGGCTACCGGCCGCATTTCTTGGCTCAGAGTCTTGTAAAAGGACATACAAAAACACTTGGCATCGTGTTATTCGACATACATAACCAAATTTTCTCCCAACTCTTCCATGCCTTCGAGGCAGAGGCTCGCAAACGAGGTTATATCGTTTATCTGGTGCTTTCCAATCGGGACAAGGAGCTCGAAATGGAATACATCAACAACTTGTTTGATCGTCGTGTCGACGGGATTGCCCTGTTGCCGGCGAATGACAACAAGAAGTTCGAGTCCTTTCTCCTTCGCTCACGCACACCGATTGTCACATTCGGCAACCGGCTATCCGGTCCGTTTCCCTACATTTGGATTAACGATAAGCAAGCGATCTGTGATTCTGTTGCCTTTCTTGCCGACCAGGGCTACCGCCATCTTATCTATCTAAGCCCTCCATTGATGCGCAGAGGCAAAGAAAATATTTATGTGCCTGAGCAGCGTTATCAAGGTTTTATGCAAGCCTGTGCGGAGATTCCAGAAATGCAGTTTAACGTTATTGCGCAGAAGCATTACTTGGATGAATTAGAAACGTTGATGGATACAATCGACAGCAAATGCGCCATCCTCTGCTCCAGCGATGTATATGCTCTGGAGGTTCTGAAATGGCTAAAAGCGCGTAAAATCCGCGTGCCCGACCAAGTAGGCCTCATGGGCTTCGATAATATTGAGTTTCTGAAATATATTAACCCCTCCTTGACGACGGTGGATTATAATGTGAACGACATCGGTACGAAGCTCGCTGATCTGTTAATTCGCCGCATTAACGATGATGAAGTGCCGGCCGAGACATTGATCGATCATCATGTTCTGCAAGGGGAGTCCGTGATGTCATTTACTGACTAGCTAGTGGACCAGACAAAAGGCAGATTGCATCTTGCAATCTGCCTTCCTATGTTTACTTTGTCGGATCTGGATAAACATCGACCGTAACGGTTTACCCTGACGCTGTGATCAGCTTTACTGTGTCACTTCTGAATGTTGCTGACTGCCCTGGCGCCAAGACGATCTTGTAATTGTTGTAGATATAAACTTCGAGGCGTTACATGCGTGCCAAAGCTTTCCCAATACGCTTCATGCCTTGGTCTAGGGTCATATGGATTAGGCAGCAATGCCTTCCCTTTCTTCCCTACATGTCCTATCGCATAGTTCTGCGCAGTCGGCGGTTGTTGGGAAACGAGCTCATTGCTGGTATTCCAGGTGACATAGTTAGCCCCTGCCCATCCATGTCCGCTGCCCAACCAGGCTCTATCTTGAATGTGGATACGCCCATTCACATTGTCATACAAACAGCCCACCGACCATCGATGATGCGGCTCGCTGGTGTTATAATCCTGTTTGGATTCGCAATCGAGGAACACATTGGGACCTGCAACACGTGAATCCACAGCAAAAGCATGTCTAGCTGCTTCCGAATAAACACGTTGAACCAATGTTAACTCGCCAACAAGATGAAACGAATAACGGCGTCCGCCGGTTATCATGCTGATAAAGTCGGATACGGCACAATCTTGAATAGTCGTCCATTTGGCATCGCGTTCAACTTGCACGAGGGCATGCTGTAGATGAAAGCCGACCATATTGCGGACCCAAGCATGCTTAACACGGTCCATATATACACCCGTAATCGCGTGATTTTCATCGGCAAAGTACTCGGCGCTTCCCTCATTGCCATCAATTCTCGTTTCCTTGATGCTCGGATCGTAGGTCACATCGATTCGCAAATGTTCCACGCCAATCCGCTCGATTCGGCCGGTATCTTCATATTTGACGATCGCCCCTGACCCCCACTGTTTTTCAATGGCATTGGCAAGAGGCGCGTCGAGTGTTATGCAATTTCCTTCAATGTGCGTGATCACCCTATCGAAGGCTAGTTCAAAAGGCGACCATTGCACGGTCCCTCCTGCTACAGGCCTTTTCCGAATCGAGTCCATTCCAATGGCATGAATCCATCGTTCATTTCCGTATCGCAGCACCTTCACGGTATCTCCGGGACGGAAACTGGAAGCATCTTCGACATGCAGGCTGCGCGAGCCTGACGGAACATAGAGATCCATTATAGGCGTTGACGTCTCTGTTAGCAGATCAGGAGCCGATGCCCCTTGAATGTCGATCACATTCCGCTTAGCAATCCCTGTTGCATACAGCAGCGTACCCTCTTCGCCAATGCCTTCTCCCCGCAACACAACTCCGCTCGCACGAATATGAAGCTCTCCGCTGACTTGGTACACGCCCTTCTTCAGAAGTACAGCTCCCCGGAAGCCGTCTGGAGATAGATGCAAGGCCGAGATGCGATCCAGCGCATCCTGAATATGTGTTGTATTATCGCCTTCGACAGGTTCAATTGTGATGACCGTCGGCACATCGGGCAACGGAACACCGCCCCCGCCATATCCCGCATTTGAGAAATCGATCACACGATTTCCTTTGTAATCCGGTACATAGACAAGCTTACCAGCCTCGTTCAGATAAACAATTTGGCTCTGGCCTTCCCTAGAAGCCGTAGGTTCTAGAATCGTGAAATAAAAAGCGTCGTAACCTACAACATTTCCGTTCACTTGCAGCTCGACGCGCCATTGATAGTGCATAACTTGAGATACATTACTAGGGAATATAAACGTGCTTTCCGTACCCGCCTCAACTTCACGTTCAGGTAATTGGGCGATGACCTCGCCGGTTAAGTCATCTATCAAAGCAGTCTTCACTAACGTGCGTTCATTCGCCATCATGTGTAGGATGGGAAATTCGCTGTCTACCGCCAATAGTGCAGGTTGCCCGATTGCCATCACGAGAGAGGGATGCGTTAGCCATATATCTGCTATCCGTTCGGTTGGATCGAGGGCGTCAACAAAAAAGCTGATCTCTTGCGTTACCCCATGCAAGGTAACACGGCTGTTAACTTGAGCAATGCCTGGCTTAAGTGCCGTTAGTGTACCGGCTTCATCCATTGTGATTACATCCGGGTTCATGCAAGTGATGACGACCTCCGCTTGCGTCAGATCAGCCACCCTCCCATCGGTCATGACCCCCCTTACAGAAAGACGCGTGCTGCTTCCCTTTACAAGCGATAATGTATCCCATTGATCAAAGGACTCTCCCCCATCATCTCTTACATACACGCTCGCTAACAAAGGTCCGTCTGGAATAGACGGAATCTCATAGATACCGAAATCAATCAATTGAAAATCCCGGTCAGGATCGAAAAGATCCGCTTCAAGCTTGACATATCTGGCTGCAGCTCGAGGAAAAATGGCGATATTGGTGCCGCCAATGTCTTCTTTGGAGGCATCCTTCCGGCAAGCCTCATGCCAATTGAGGTTGTCCTCCGAATAGGAAATCTGATAACCACTTATGAAGCCTGAGGCAAATTTTAAAATAATCTGATTAAAAGTGACGTTACGTTCCAAATCAACCGTTATCCAGACCCTGTTGTCTTCTTGCCTATCGAAGCTTAGTGGCTGCCAATAGGTGCCCGCTTCTCCATCCACAGCAAGGTGCCCCTCGCCACTCACGCACTCTGAGCTGCAAATTACTGCGCGATTTAAAGCAAAGTTAACATCCATACTGATGAAATACCCCCTACCTTCATTTGCAATGAACTCAGCCTAAATTTTACTATCTATAAGGTTCTCTTACATTGTCTGAACTTACACTGCTATGTCTTTTTTTACGATGGTGCAGTTGAAAACAGCCGCTTAACCCCTTAAGGTTAAGCGGCTGCTCTACATTATGGATTGTAGTGGAAAATACAGATCATGTTTCCTGTTCACCCACAGCATCGGGATCGATACACGATCAAAATAGGCCTCCGCCGGGTCCGAATATTTGATCTGCCTCGAACGCAAAACGGCACTCCCTTTCCCTATCGTGATGTCAAAGAAAGCTTCGCTGCTTGCAAGCCGGCCGAAATCCCCGTTATTCTTATATCCCCAGAATCATTAGTGGTCTGAACCAACAACAGGCAATACCCGTTAAAAGCTCTGCGCCTATTCGCCTTATCTGACTCATGACTGCTCGGGTTCCCATTGCCAACTCCGAGTATGCTTCCAGCCCCTTCCACCGCGAAAACAACCTCGTTATCTGCGATTGGAACAACGCGTCCCTGCTCGTCGCGGATCGATACGCGAATGATTGCTACGTCTGTTCCATCTGCTTGAAGCACTGTTCGGTCCGCCTCCATATGAATGCGGGCTGCGCCGCCCGTAGTTTGAACCTGCTTTACCGCGAATATGCCACCGTCTTTGTAAGCCGTAGCCATCAGCTCGCCAGGCTCGTAAGGCACTGACCATGCCAAATGACCGGCCTTGACCATGCTCTTAACACCTAAACTACGTCCATTCAGCGTAAGCTCAACATGATCTCCATTGGCATACACCCAAACATCAATGGGTTCACCGCCCTTTTCGGCCCAATTCCAGTGCGGCAATACATGAATAGTCGGCTCGTCGGTCCAAACGGATTTTAAATAATAATAAACATCTTTCGGGAAACCGCACGTGTCCATAATGCCAAAATGGGAATTGATGCAAGGCCATTTATATGGCGTCGGTTCCCCTCTATAGTCGAAACCCGTCCAGAGGAACACGCCGCTCAGAAACCGGTGTTTAAGCACATCGTTCCAAGCTTTCTCCACCGTACAGGACCATGAGGGCATATAGATCCCTTCATACGCTGGGCAGTATCCTCTTTCCTTATCTATTTCATAAATACCTCGTGTCGTTGTGCTGCTTGCGCTTTCACTTCCGAGCATGATTCGGGATGGGCGGGACTTGTGATCCGATATATCTTGTTTTTTGCGCTGACCATAATTGTAGCCGACGATGTCTACCTGCTCGCTGTATGTCCCGTTATTCCAACCATGATTCATAGCCGCGAGCGTTGGCCTGCTCGGATCCAGCCTGCGAGTAACATTGTGCAGCGATCGCAGAATCCGCGCTCCCATGCGCTTGCCTTCAAGAATCTCTTCGTTTTCCATGCACCAAATGATGACAGAAGGATGATTGCGATCCCTCAGTATCAAACTTTCCAGATCAGTAACCCCTTTGGGCGTGCTATCCATGAGGCGATTCTCATCAATAACCATCAAGCCAAGTCGATCACACATATCAAGCAGTTCCGGTGTTGGCGGATGATGAGCGCTCCGATATGCATTGCAACCCATTTCTTTCAATAGCTCTAGTTTGTAAGCAATTAGCCGATCTGGCAACGCGACCCCGACGCCAGCGAAATCCTGATGATTGCATGTGCCTTTGATGAGCACCGGTTTATTGTTCAGGAAGAATCCATCTCGCGTAAATGCGATGGTGCGAATGCCGAAGACTGTTTCATAGACATCCACGACGCTGCCGTCCATGGACACTTCCGAAATGACTCGATACAGATAAGGACGCTCAGGCGACCAGAGCTGGGGATTAGATACCCAAATAGATTGCTCGGTCTCCCGCTTAGTCAGCCAAGGTACGCTAACTTGAACAGATTGTGATGCGACTCTTACGCCTTCCGCATTCACAATAGTCGATGTCAACTCGCATACCCGATCTTCCTCATATTGGTTGTGCACAACAGTTCGTATGACAACGTCTGCTGTCTGTTCCGTTATTACAAGCGTAGTGACATAGGTTCCCCAGTGGCCAACATGCAGCCGGTCTGTTTTTTGCAGCCATGTATGCCGGTAAATGCCGCCGCCTTCATACCACCAACCTTCGCACCGGGTAGCGTCGACTTTTACGACGATGACATTATTGCCTTCTTCCCCATATCGAAGGACATCTGAGATGTCATAATGAAAGCTGGTGTAGCCACTATCATGCGTGCCCAGCAGATGTCCGTTTACCCAGACCGTGCTTACGCCCATAACACCATCAAAGTGAATGCCGATGCTTTTCCCTTCGTCATGCGACGGTATAGCGAACATTTTTCTGTAAAAGCCGATCCCCATCGGCAAATATCCATGACTGGCCGGACGGCTTCCCAAATTCGGATCGTTCACCACATTCCCTTCCACGATATAATCGTGGGGAATGGCTACTCGGCTCCAATCCTTTGGGAGGGCCGACTCCGCTGTTTCTTTGTCTGCGTAAGCGATTTCAAGCCATTCGCCTTCCTCGCGTTTTCCACTGTCTGTAATACCGCCTGTCATCCCCGCTTTTACAGCGTACTTCACAGCAATGTCGCCTTTGTGGAAAAACCAGTCCTTGTCAAAACACTCTCTGCTCCTAGCTTGTTGATGCTCCATGTTTAAACCTCTTTCTTTTCATGTATTCTTATATAATTTTATTGATAATTATATGATCTACATAATCCTTGAACAATCTAACGATATTTATGTTAATATAACAATATTAATATTCTATTGAGAGTGATGCAGATGAAACCTTTTTACTGGAACGTATTAACGGATATCGATTTTCAATTGCCCCTCTATATTGTCTCAACCGGGAGCTGGACGCACCAGCCTCAGGTTTTCCGAAAAAATGGCTACAAAGCGTTTCAATGGCTTCAATGTCTGAGTGGCCAAGGAATACTAGAATTGGAAGGGAGATCCCTCACCGTTTCCAAGGGACAAGGCATGCTGCTGTATCCTGGGGTCCCACACCGTTATTACCCGATTGCAGAGCCATGGACCGTGCAGTGGATAGAATTTAATGGCACCTTCGCAGAGAAAATTCTCCAATCCATGCAATTCCTCGAGTCTTCTGTACTTTTTGTAACGAAACCCGAAGTGTTCGAGTCCCGAATCCATGAAATTAATCATATGTTCTCCGTCCGGAAATACGGCTCAAGCTATGAGGGATCTCAGCTCCTCTACGGCTTGCTGCTCGATCTGATCAGGTATACATCCACTTCAGATACCCGCTCCAATCAAGAGCAATATGAACATTTAAAGCCAGTGATCGACTATATAGAGAACTCCTATGCCCAGCCGCTTACGCTGATTAATTTAGCCAATCTCCTATCGGTTACGCCGCATTACATGTGTGTCCTCTTTCAGCAAACGCTCGGCACGAGACCATTCGAGTACATCAACCGTTTCCGGATTCATAAAGCGAAGGAATTTCTTCAGCAATTCCCCGAATGGGAAATCCAGACGATTACCAAAAAAGTCGGCTTCGAAAGCCCCAGCTATTTTATTAAAGTATTCAAAAAAATCGAGGGCATTACACCGAAAGAATTTCGAAAGCAGCATGAGCTGCGGTAATGATGCCATGAAACAGAAAAACGGCTGCTCTGGTATTTTCTACAGAGTCAGCCGCTGATTATTTAAGACGGCTGATCGATATGGGTGTGGACTGCTTCAATACCGACTTTGGCGAGCGCATCCCTACGGATGTCAAATACCATGATGGTTCTGATCCGCTTAAAATGCACAACTATTATACCTTCCTGTACAATAAGGCCGTATTTGAGGTATTGGAAGAAAAGCTTGGCAAAAATGAAGCGATGTTTTTTGCCCGCTCGGCCACAGCAGGCGGGCAGCAATTCCCTGTGCACTGGGGCAGCGATTGCTCGGCCAATTACGACTCCATGGCGGAGTCGCTGCGCGGAGGTCTCTCGCTCGGTTTATCCGGCTTTGGCTTCTGGAGCCACGACATCAGCGGCTTTGAGAAAACAGCGCCGCCTGATATTTATAAGCGCTGGGTCGCCTTTGGTCTGCTGTCTTCACACAGCCGACTGCACGGCAACGAGTCTTACCGCGTTCCGTGGCTGTTTGACGAAGAAGCCGTCGATGTTCTCCGGCATTTTACGAAGCTCAAAAGTACGTTGATGCCTTATCTGTTTGAAAGTGCCATCCAATCCACCGAGATGGGGATTCCGATGATGCGCGCGATGGTGCTCGATTTCCCGGCGGACCCTTCTACCCATCATTTGATACGCAGTACATGTTAGGAGACAATCTGCTCGTGGCTCCGATCTTTAACGATTGCGGACAAGTGATGTACTATGTGCCGGAAGGACGCTGGACCGACTTCTTTGGCGGTCAAGTCATTGAAGGTGGGAAATGGCACGAAGAAACCCATGGTTACATGACGCTGCCACTGTTGGTTAAGCCGAATGCGTTGCTCGCTATAGGAGCGAACGATCTAAACCCCGATTACGACTACGCGGATGGCGTATCCCTGCATTTGTTTGAACTGCAGGATGGCGCCAGCGCTGCAGCTTCGTTGTACAGCTTGCAAGGCGAGCTGGAAGTGACCGTGAAGGCTGTGCGCCAGAATGAAGAAGTCAGCTTCTTCACTCAAGGTGCAACGAAGCCATATACCATCGTGCTGAGGGGAATACATGAAGTCGCTGGCGTAGATGGAGCGGATTGGATCGATTCCCCTAACGGCATCGTGCTTACGCCTGAAACGGGCAAATCGCACTTAGCCATACGGTTGTAAAAAAAGGCAGTTCCCCAAGTAGAACCTTCTACTTTTGGGAACTGCCTTTTCTTGTTGCCGCTCGTGTGAGGGATAACATGCGTGCGAATGCAAGGGCGAATGCGAATGCGATTGTTTTACCGCCACCGATTCCCACTTCTTATTCACATGCAGTCCGCTGGGCGGATGTGATGGGAACTACAGGGCGCTATTTCAGCGAATAAGCTGATTTCTGGCTGCGAGCGGAACTACAGGGCCTTATTTCCCCGCAATTGGCCGTATTTTAGCATCAGGCGCCGAAATAGCGGATCGTAGTTCCCCTCCATCTGCCAAATAGCCTGTTCCGTGGCAAATAGCGGACCGTAGTTCCTAATTTTTCTGGCTTTTGGCATGTCGTATCGACGGCACTGAAGTCATGATCAGCGCTAGACTAAGCCATGTTATCTAGCAGCTTTGACAGGTGATCGAGAAACCGGTCATGACAAAATGCATTATACTCGTTCCATGGAGCTTGTAAGCCAGCGTAACCCCCAATTGAGTGCACTTGCTTCGCTTTCACAGCTTTCAGTTCCAGCCATGCGGGAGATCGGCTAACTCGATGCCATGTCGTCTGCGAGATCTCATCTTGGGGACGCTCAAAAGAATATGATCCGCATCATAGACGCCAAGGTCGTGAGCCTCAATCGCTTGCGTCCAAAAGATAGAATCAATATGGCGAGCTGGGGCAAGTTGAAGATCATCATACAAGACAGTTCCTGCGTGTCGGCCCCAGATATACATCTTCTTCTTATCGACCACTACAACGACAACCGTCTCGTCTTGCAGCCTTTTCTTTGCTGTTTCCCTAATCCCTGCAGCCTTCTGATCGTAACTGTGAAGCCATCTAGTCACATCCTTCGTTTTGTCGAGGAAATCTGCTGTCAACAAAAGATGTTGACGCCAGCCTTCTTCCCACGGCAGAAACAGGGAAGGAGCAATCTGCTTGAGCCTGGCTTGCTCATCGGCGTCGATCCAAGAGTCGACACCAACGATATAATCTGGCTGCGCTTTTTGCAGGGCTTCTCTGTTGAAATCGTAATGATGGCTGAGCGGTACAGACACATCAAAGGCATATTTATTTCGATAATAGTCTGTCAAATACTGATCAATAGGCGCAGCATAGGGAATTGTACGAAGAGCCAGCAACTGACCGATATTAACCCAACTATAGGCTGCGACCTTAGTCGTCCTATTTTTCAAATAAACGGCTGGGGCTAGTCCTATGTGCTTTTTGAACATATTGCTGAAATACGTTTCGTTCTTGTAGCCAACTTTATAAGCAATATCCGTGAGTGAAAGTTTGGTCTGCTCACCCATTAACCGTCTTGCCTCAATGAGGCGCAAATCCGTCACATACTCAATGACACCTTTGCCAAACTTTTCTTTAAATAGCCGCATAAAATGGTACCGGCTTAGCCCTGCCGTCGTAGCCAGCCGGTCAATCGTAATATCTTCCGTGTAATGCTGCTCTAACATGAGCTTCGCGCACTCCAGGGCCAGCTCTGTTTTGTGCTCTTGGTTTTTGAACACCTGACTGAGCAGCTCATAGAAGCCAGCCTCGCTGCGAAAGCGATCAGCAGCACTTCCGTTGTTCCAATGAGCAAAAATAGTTTTGCACAAAGGGATGACGGAGAGAGCTGACAACTGAATGGCCTCGCCTTCCCCTGGAAACATTTGCGATTTTTTGCAATGGCTTTCTGCCCGGCTAATTGCATCTCCACGGCTTGGAACCGCAAAAGATAAAAGCCTTGCTCATCCCCAAAGTGCAGACCCATTTCTAATAGTTGACCAGGTTTGCAAACAAAAACAGTCCCCGGCCGCATAGGATGATAATGACCATCCACGATAAGTCGTCCCTCGCTAGCAGCCGATGCAACAAGTATGAGCGTATCGGCTCGAATGAAATCGCGTTCTGCTGGCCATTTCATCTGATTTTCCGTTACGTGCCGGGCGCCAAGGAGCTTATACCACGAATCAGCATATGAGTTGTCGCTGCTGCTAAATAAATCTGAATCTTCTCCCATGGACGTTTGCTTCTCCCATTATTCTGGTTATTTTACAACGTCACTCAGAACATCATCGATAATCAGTTGGTTGGCAATAACATTTTGATTAAACCAGTGGCCTGAATCTGCCTCATAAACATGTCCTTGCTTGACCGCAGGCAGCTGCATCCATAGCGGGTTATCGACCGGCGGTTTCGCCCTTCCTTTTCCGGACAGCACGAAAATATAGTCGACATCATCCAACTGAGCTAATGTCTCAATCGAATAAGTCTCGTAGTCGCCCTTTAACAATTTCGGCTGTTTGAAACCAAGTCCGTCATACAGCACATTTCCACTATAGAATTTCGCTCCGAACAGTTTGTAGCCCTTATCTCCGGCTTGCAGCAGAACAGCTGTCTTATCTCCGGCTTTTGCGCGAATTTGTTCTTTCGCTTCGGTTAGCTTCTGGTTAAGCTTCTTGACCGCCTGATCCGCCTCGCTGCTTTTGCCTAGAACTTCGCCTAGCTTAGCAAAATTGCTACGCCAGTCATTCTCATCTTTTGAAAGCACATAGGTAGGCGCCACTTTGGAGAATTCTTCATAGGATCCATTTTTCATATAAGCCTCGGAGGTGAGGATAATCAAATCTGGATTATAACTTAACGCTTCTTCCGGCTTAAGCCCGCCTTCCATATGAAGGATTGCGACGTCTTTGAGCTCATTTTGCAAATATTGCTGCGGTTGCCCGGCAGCGGACCATTGCGCAACCGGCTTTACGCCGAGCGCCGTAAGTGAATCTTCGAGAAATGGCGCAATGATTCGCTTAGGCTGTGCAGGAACTTTTACCGTGTGCCCCATGGCGTCTGTCAGCGTTTTCTCCGTCTCTGGTTTTTGAGTTGCCGAGCTGGAAGTCAGCTGCGTGTTATTCGCTGCTCCGGTTCCCGCTTGCTTCGTATCGTTTCCAGCTCCGCAGCCGGCGAGAAATACCGATGTCAGAAGAAGAACAGACGTGATCGTTGCGTACTTTTTATAATGAAACATATGTAACCCCCTAGATGATACTGATAATCATTATCGTTATCGATACTAAGGAGTATATAGGAAGACAGCCTGTTTGTGAATAAGCAAAAATGCTGAATTTATGGAGATGCTGCGCACGATCGTGTATGAGCGGAGGTTTTAGGGACTTCCTCTGTCCGCTAAAAGTTTACTAAAGGGAACTAGAGTCCTCTATCTTGAGAAAAACAAAGTAATTTCTCGCTAAGCGGAACTACAATCTCTTATTTGTCCTCCACGGCGCGTTTTTCAACCGAAATCTTCAAAATAGCGGATCGTAGTTCCCCTTGCAGGTGGAGAACATGCATTTTCAGAGAAATAGCGGACTGTAGTTCCTTGAACGCCCCAAACATATAATTCTGCTGTGTTGAAAAAGACACCCAAGAGGTGTCCAAAGAGTCTTAACTACCAATGAACATCATGGATACAATGAAGTTAACTCTTCCTCCATCTTATCAGCAACTAACGTGTAAAACTCAGGAAACCTAGCATCAGTGGGACTTGATATCTCTTCCAATGCGCGAATCACTAGCCCAGACGCCGCAATTGCCGAGATAATCTCACCAAGTGTCCAACTCCGTATAAGAACCTTCTCCAACCCGGAACGTTCTTCCTCTGGCAGCAATTTTGCAAATGCCACGTCTCCTTCCCTCGTCCCCTTTTCAAAATAGTTGCCGCTAGGTTGCGTCAGATTAACTGTGTTCACCCAAGCACGTGCAAAAGGATGAAAGTCGGTCAAGAGGAACCGGCCATTTTTCCCAAGTCTGCGACGGACAACGGCAAAGATGTCGTTAAGATCCGTAAAGTAATGCAGAACACCAAACTCCATCAGCACGATGTCAAATTGGCCAAGTGACTCTTCATTCGGGATCTGCAAGACGTCAGAGCAAATATAGTCGAGCCTCACACCGACGGCATCAGCAACTTGCTTGGCGTACAACCGGTTTTCTTCCGAAATATCGACTACGGTTACATCCGCGCCTAACATTGCAAAAGAGATTGCTTTTCTGCCGTGCGAGCCAAGAAGATTAATCATTCGCCTTCCATTTGGATCGCCTATGTATTTTAACCAATAGCGCAGATGATGCTTATGTTCCCGCTTCAATTCTACGGCAAGTTCATCTGGTGTCCCGAAATTGTGTACCCAAGCCTGATACGCTTTCGTTTCCCAAGCCTTCTTGTTTGTTCTTGAAAACTCAGCTTGCACATTCCATGCCTCCCAGTTTCATCTGACTCCAAATGCTCATCCTAATACCTGCATCCTTAATTTACCACAAATTTCAAAGCAACAAACAAGCCTTCTTCTGCGTCTATACATTACTAAAGTCAACTAAGGAGTAGAGGATATGAAGATAAAAAATGGCTTGCAAACAGGAGCCGCGTTAATGCTGCTTCTCATGGGCTTGCTCCCCGCAGCGAGTGCGCATGCAGACGCGATCACGTCGCCTCCTGTCTATCTGGATGGGCATCCGCTCAGCTTTGAGACTCCTCCCGTTATCGAAAATGGCTACAGTCTCGTTCCACTCCGTACCATTTTTGAGGCCGAGGGCGCCAAAGTTTCCTGGGATGAAAACACACGCACAGTTACAGCTAAGAAAAATGATATCGTATTTACATACCGGATTGGTGAAATGACCGCTTTTAAAAATAAAGACCAGCTTGAAATGCCGATCGCGGGCAAAATTATTAACGGATCGACGATGATTCCGCTTCGATTAATTAGTGAAACGCTAGGTAATCTCGTGAAATGGCATGAATATGCTCGAACGATTACGATTTCCTCCGCTAATGAGTATGAAACCAAGATTGAATATGGCGTCAATCTGCGCGACGCTCCAAATACGAGTGCGCAAGTCCTTCGAATGATTCCGAAGAGCGAGAACATTCATGTGATCCGAGAAGTCGACGCCAACTGGTTGGAGGTTCAGACGAAAGACAAGTCCATTGGCTTCCTTTCAGCAGGGTCGCAGTATACGGATTACGCCAACTTGGCTCCAGCGGATAAAAAAGCCGATGAATTGCTCGCTTTCGGAGCAAAATATCTCGGAACGCCCTACGAATTCGGTGCAGATTCTGGCCAAACCAAGACATTCGACTGCTCTTCATTCGTCCAATATGTGTTCAAGCAAGCATTGTCGATTGATCTCCCGCGAGTCTCCTACAACCAAGCTTTGAAAGGAACCGAAGTCCCTCTAGATGAGCTGCGCAAAGGCGATGTGCTGTTCTTTGACGCACGCGGGCTCGATATCGGGCATGTTGGTATCTATGCAGGAGACGGGCGGATTCTTCATACTTACTCCAAAGAGCAAGGCGTACATTATGAAGACTTTGATGATAAATGGAAAAAGCGTTTTGCCACGGCTAGAAGGATGTTCTAGTTCTATTTTTCAAGACTTATAGTGGGATAATGGCTAGCCCTGAGGCTGCATTCCCTACCTTGATGGTGTCAATGACCTTATTATCCTGGACTCTGATAACAGAGACGGTATTTTCTCCAAAATTAGCCACATAGGCATATTTGCCATTTTGTGTGATAGCGACTATACCGGGTTTCTTCCCCACCGGAACGGTCGCTATCACTTTATTTTTTTTAAGCCTAATGACGGAAACGGTGTTATCTCCTTCATTACCAACGTAAGCAAATTGATCGTTTGGCGTTATCGCTACCCCGATGGGCTTTGTACCGACTTTGATTTTACTAAGAATCCTTCTGCTGCGCGTACCGATGACCAAAACATTCTGATTCGCAGTCACATAAGCCAATCTGCGATTTTGGGTAAAAGCAATTTGATCCGGACCTACTCCAGCGGGAATGGTGTCTATGACCTTATTGCATTTTGCATCAAAAATAGAAATCGTATTGCTGTCGTGATTACTCACATATCCCAAAGTTCTTTGGCCAGACTTCCGAGGTGTAACAGTTACCCCTATTGGTCTATTGCCGACCTTTAGCGTTTGAATGACCTTTCTCCTCTTGATACATAGAACTGAAACAGTCTTATCTGCCGAATTCGTAACATACACGTACCTTTGCGATGTTCCAACATCCGATGGACTTTTTCCGACTGGGATGGTGCTAATGATTTTATTCGTACTTCGCTGGATGACTTGAGCGGTGTTATCGGTTTTATTGACGACAACGGCATACTTCCCATCAGGTGTGACAGCGATCTCAAAGGGACCTTTTCCCGTCTTGATCGTTGCCTTGACCTTTCTTGTTCGAGTATCAATCACCGAGATGGTGTTGTCATTATAATTCGTAACGTAAGCGAAATGAAACGAGGGTATACGTCTATTCATGGTCACAAGGGATCACACTCCTAAGTAATCTTATGTTGGGAGATGTGTCCTTTGGAACGGCTGTTATCACGAGGCATTTGCATTCTCTAAAAGCAACACCCTCATACAGGATCAGCCTACCGAAAATATATGTATATAAGAAACGTTGTCATGGAGGAGCTTCCAATGCTAACCAATACGAAGGAAAGAAAAATCACAAATCAAGATATTGATCAGATGATTGCCGAGATTGATAAAGGTTGGAAAGAACTGAATAATATCCATATTTCGTGTCACCATATTTGGAGGGATCTCGTCCGAATATCGCAAGTTTTGGATGAAAAGTTCGATATTGCCTATTAATATCATGTTTTAAAACACAAAAACAGTAAGAGGCTTTCCCTCCGTCAATTGATGACTCTCGGGAAAGCCTTTTCTACGAAGCCGCTTGCCACCGATGAACGACAACTGTTCACGCGGGAGGAGCGTTAGCTGCGTCAAGAAATAACGGGAAATCCTCCCGTTATTTCTTGCAAGTCCTGCTTAAAAAGCCAGTTAACAGGCATTTCTCCCGTTAATTTACTCCCACACCCCTGCTTCCTAGCTCAATCGTCCCCAATAACAGGAGAAATGCCATTTATTCATGCTTTAGATGCGTTACTCCACAAAATAACAGGAGTATTTCCCGCTATTCTAAGCGACTTTCCCGAAAGTTCAAAGAAAGGCTGTCCCTCGGTCATTGGATGACTTATTGGACAGCCTCTTACTGTTTTTATTTCGCTTGAATGTAACCTTCTGCTTTCAGCAATTCAGCGATCAGAACAGCACCGCCTGCTGCTCCGCGCAATGTATTATGCGATAATCCTACGAATTTGTAATCGTAGATGGAATCCTCACGCAAGCGACCTACGGAGACGCCCATACCGCGCTCAATGTCACGATCAAGCTTCGTCTGCGGTCTGTTCTCTTCTTCGAAATAAGTGATGAACTGCTTAGGTGCGCTTGGCAGCTCAAGCTCCTGCGGGCGACCTTTGAACTGCAGCCAACGAGCAAGAATTTCTTCTTTGGATGGTTTTTTCTCGAACGATGCAAAAACGGTCGCCAAATGTCCATCTGTTACGGGAACGCGGATACATTGGGTTGTAATTAAAGGCGCGCTCGCTTTAACAATGGCATTATTTTCGATGCTGCCCCAGATGCGCAGCGGCTCTTGCTCGCTTTTTTCTTCCTCGCCGCCAATATAAGGGATAACATTGTCCAGCATATCAGGCCAATCCGTAAAGTTTTTGCCCGCTCCGGAAATCGCTTGGTACGTGGATGCAACCACTTGTGTTGGTTTGAAGTCCAGCAAGGCATGAAGCGCTGGTACATAGCTCTGAATGGAGCAGTTAGGCTTAACGGCAATAAACCCAGTTGAAGTTCCGAGACGTTTTCTTTGTGCCGCGATCACATCAATATGTCCTGGATTGACTTCCGGAATGACCATCGGGATATCAGGCGTCCAGCGGTGAGCCGAGTTGTTGGAAATAACAGGCGTGCCTGTTTTGGCGTAAGCCTCTTCCAACGCTTGAATTTCATTCTTTTTCATATCGACTGCGCAAAAAATAAAATCAACCTGAGATGCTACTTCTTCCACTTTCGAAGCATCTTGAACAACAATTTGTTTCACGCCTTCAGGGATAGGAGTAGTAAGCTTCCATCTGCCCTGCACGGACTCTTCATATGTTTTACCCGCAGAGCTGCTGCTAGCTGCGATCGTTGTTACTTTAAACCAAGGATGTTGATCCAGCAGCTCTACAAAACGCTGGCCAACCATACCTGTTCCTCCGACAATACCCACTTTTAATTTTTCTGACATGTGATATTCAAATCCTTTCAAAATGGTATGATAAACTATTCAATAAGTCTGAATTGGTGTACCTAATCAGCGCGTTAACGGCATTTCTTTTATAAAAGCAAAAAAATCCCACCCCCAAGACTATTCCAGCCTTAGGGACGAGATTTGGATTCCTCGTGGTACCACCCCAGATTCGCCAATATGTCGCCATATTAGCCTCTTCAAGTACGGCATTACGGTGTAATGCGTATACTTTAGCTCTGTAACAGGAGCTCCTGGCACACCATCCCCTTCTTACTCGGTTCCAATGTGCTGCTCTGAGCCTTTTTTCAATAAAGAATTCTTTGCTCCTTTTCAGCTAACGGAGCTCTCTGTGAAAGATTTCATTTATTTACTCATCTCTTCGTCGCATTTGAATGTTGCGATAATAGTATCAGATATCGATTGCAACGTAAACATAATTTTTATAATTTTCGAAATTAGACAAATTATTCTCCGACGATGTCCGCCCTTAAATCGCTCGCAACTTCCATCATCCTTGGAATCACGGCTTCATTCGTGCCTGACACATAAATATCCCCCTGATAATGCCGAAAGGGAATCTTGCTATCGCCATAGCTCCACATGAAGAAATCACCATCAATCGACATGGTTGTAGCACCGGTTATTGTAAACACAGATGTATAGGTAAAATCAGGTTTAGACGCAAAATACTGTTTGCATTCTTCCAAAGAGATTACGGCTTCTGAGTTGTCATTTACTTGCAAGGATCTTGTAATTCGATAACGTTGACTCAAAACGATTCCTCCATTCGTTCAATATTTTATTGCAAAATGACCCAAATTGCTAGAGTAATTTTTGACTTCCAGCCGCGTGGCAACAAGAACCTTTCAGTCATATAAAAAAGCCATTCCAATTACTGGAGTGGCTATGTCTGTTTCCATTTGCTTACCCTCATGATTTGGTTAGCTGTCTGCGATCTTCGAC
This sequence comes from Paenibacillus sp. J22R160, assembly GCF_059692135.1. Lineage (NCBI taxonomy): Bacteria > Bacillati > Bacillota > Bacilli > Caryophanales > Paenibacillaceae > Paenibacillus > Paenibacillus sp. J22R160. The sequence continues at coordinate 73,500 of NZ_JCAUAU010000011.1, forward strand.
TTGCGGCGGCTCTTCCATCCAACCATGCCCAATCATGATTTCCCCGCCTTCTTTGACATAGGGTATAATTTTTTGAGCAAGTTTCGCCATCGCAAGCGGTAAATCACTACGCAGACTAAAAGCTCCGCCAAGCGAGTGACTTCCAATCGCAAACGAGCCCAATAAATTGGTGAGATACATCATTAACTTATCGGAGAATGGAGAAACCGTGGAGTTGGTGGCTTTCCCAGCGTGAGTGGCAGGTGGCTCAATATAATCCTCGCGCAGAAATTCACCTAAGGTCGTTTCGACCTCTTTAGACAGCTTCATGCCTTTCACAAAATATTCTTTCACATTCTTATCATGAGCAACTTGAGCGAAGCCGATCATAAGCTGCATCCCTGTAAGGTTTGCTTCAATGCCATGATGTAAGAGCGAAATCTCAATCGCATTTAGAGCTCTTTTATCCTTAAATAAATGGAATCCTGATAAATAATTATCATTCTGAATAAAGGTTACCTCTGTGGGCATGGACATATAAGGCGGCCGCGATAGAATCCCTTTTTCCTCTAGGAACTGTACGCACTGATCGTAAATCTCTTGTGAATTTGCTGTTAACCGCTTAAAAAGCTGTCTTATATCTTTCCGATACGACATCGTTGAATGCAACGCAAATAGCGGAACTTCAATTTTACTTATCATATGCAAAAACATCGGTTCATACTGGTAATCAAATAACTTAGGAACCCCTTTATTTACGTCGTTTGCAGTAAATCCAAGTGGAATGACAGCTCCTTCTTGCTCAAAAATTTGTTTGATCGTCGTTACCATTTGATCAGTGAAATCATACGTTACTTTAAGAATTTGTTTAATTTCTTTACTTTCCGCATTTTCAAGGAAATATTCCAAAAATTGAAGTAACATGGTTTTTTCTTGATACGTCATCCACAAGTTACCTATTTCTGATGATGTCAATGGGATATCGGTTGACTCCATATGATTGACTCCTTTATGTAAATTCGCGTGATCTTTTCCTGAGGTTTGCTTTCATTTATCATTTCCTATCGGGGAAAGAATATCCAGAATCATTTTACCTCAATGGTCGTACAAATAGGGCTGTCCCTCTGGTCATAAGACCTTTGGGATAGCCCTCATCATTTTTTCTTGCAGCCTAGCCTGTATGTTCCTGCACGTTTAAAGAAAACTAACATTATCGAAATTACCTAGCCTTATGAATGATTATTTAGCGAAAAGCTTTTCTGCCGCATCAAGCGCCATTTTATTGCCAATCTGCCTATTTCCCAAGAGTCCGCAGCGTGAAGCGGCAAAGTCAGCGAAATCACTCCGTCGGCAAATACTTTTTGCGGTGAAATTGGGCTGCACTCGGAACAATGCCTAAAGTCAGCAAGTGATCTGTATATAGGTACGATAGTGAAACGATGTTGGTTAACGGCTCATTCGCAAACTGTGTGGGGGCATATCCGGAACCTCTTTAAAGCGGCGGCTAAAATAAAACTCATCACGGTAACCTACGCGTCCGCTCAAATCTCGTATCTGCGGCGCAGAAACTAGCAGAATTTCCTTCGCCTTATTCATGCGTACTTGCGTGAGAAATTCTATCGGTGATTTATTCATTTTTTGCTTAAAACCTAGCGAAAGCTGGGTGCATCCCCGCAATCTCGGCAAGCTTATCCAGATTGATGTCCGTATGGTAAGCATCCTGCATGTATTGAATCGTTAGCTGTATCGATGCATCAGCATCTTTCGCTGTCGTTATTGAAGGCGGCTGATCCTTCAGAATCAACTCCACCAAGGCGTACAAATACTGCTGCCGCAAGTGCTCCCTTACGCTGGAAGCCCCCATACGCGGAGGCAAGCAGCTGCATTTTACGCTGAAAAAGAAGTAAATCCGTCTGCAAATATCGTCGTGGGTATCAGCGACGCTTGGATGAGGGCATGAATGCCCACCTTAGCCTTATTGAGGGAACTCCACTCCCTTATTAAGGCAAAAACTAAACTTTGTGGGTTGGAGGGGAACTACAGGCGCTTATTCAACTGCATTTCTTCACATTATCTTTCAATATAGCGAAATAGCGGACCCTAGTTCCCTCTCCTTCACGCCAAGGGGTCTTTTTGCCAAAATAGCGCCCTGTTGTTCCCCTACAATAAAACAAGGCCAGTTGCGCTCACGCCAACTGACCATTGTCTGTCTATAGTTAACCAACCCGCTTCCGTTTGAACAATAAGTACAGGAAGAACGGGGCTCCGATACCCGCCGTGAATACCCCTGCTGGTATATCAAGCGGCATAAACAACATGCGCCCAGCCAAATCAGCCAGCAGAAGCAGAATCGCACCGGTTAAAGCCGCAACGGGAATTACGAGCGAATACGAATTGCCTACGAGCCTGCGGGCGATATGAGGGGCCATGAGGCCGAGGAACGAAATCATCCCCGCTACCCCAACGGCCGCACCTGCAAGTGCTACGCTGTAAAGCAACACCATCACTCGGGTAAATTGAAGCCGGCTGCCAAGCCCCAGAGCTGTAGGTTCGCCTAATGTCTGAATCGTCAGCTCCTTGGCATACAGCAAGGATAGCGGGATAAAGACGGCAATCCATGGAAAAATGACCTGCACGTACTTCCAACTCGTCCCGTAGATGCTGCCCGTCATCCAGTTCAGCACTTGAGCCGCCAAGTAAGCCGGCCCGCTAATAAGCAGAAACATCGTAAGTGCCCCCATCGCTGCCGAGAGACCAATTCCTATGAGCACCAACCTATACGTCGATACGCCCCTCTTCCAGGCAAGGGTATAATTGATGAGCACCGCGAGAAGCGCTCCCGTCATCGCAACAACCGGAACCCAGTGAATGCTGTAGCCAGTGAACAGCGTCATGAAAGCAACAGCCGCAGCCGATGCACCTCCAGTGACGCCTAGAATGTCTGGCGAAGCAAGAGGGTTCCGAATGACCCCCTGCAGCAAGGTGCCCGATACGGCCAGCGCCGCACCGATTAGGATTGCGGCTAGTATTCGCGGCAACCGAAAATTCATGAGAATCAGGTCTGAGCTGCCTAAGCTCTGTCCAATCAACGAGCGGAAGACATCCTTCATCGGGATGCGTACACTGCCGACGGAGAGGCAAACCATCGAAAGCACGATCATCGCGAGAAATAAACTAATGATGATTACAATCGATCTTCTCGAGCGCGACTTAATCATTTGCCTTCCTCCTTGCCGCATGGATCAGAAAGGGCACGCCCAGCATTGCCATAGCGATCCCGACGGGGACCTCTTTCGGCAACAAGACGAAACGTGCAGCAAGATCCGCCGCCACAAGCAGCACTGCTCCGCTTAACGCGCAGCAAGGCAGCAGCCAGCGGTGATCCTGGCCAATCAGCGCTCGACATAGGTGCGGAACGATCAGTCCGACGAACGCGATCGGACCTGCTGCCGCCACCGAACTACCGGCGAGCAGTACGACGGCAAGAGACGATAGCAGGCGTACGAGCATCACTCGCTGGCCCAGACCTCGGGCACTCTCCTCGCCTAGCACCATAATATTGAGAGAGCCGGCTAACAGAAACGCGAGGCCTAACCCAATCGCCATATAGGGGGCTACGGACAGCAAATGGTCCAATTTCCTTCCGGAAACGGACCCGATCATCCAGAACAAAGCTGCATCCAGTGACTGCTTGTTAATCAGAATCAAGCCCGATGTGATCGACGAGGCAAAAGCCCCCATCGCCGCGCCCGCCAGCGTAAGCTTGACTGGCTCGAACCAACTGTCACGCATCGCCATGGCATAAACGCAGACCGAGACGAAGAGCGCGCCGGCGAAAGCGATCCAAATCATCGTATTCATCGTAAGAGCTGATCCATAGAGGACCAGCCCGATGACGATGAATAATGAAGCGCCGGCATTAATGCCGAATATGGAAGGGGACGCCAGCGGGTTTCGCGTCAACACCTGCATGACGGCGCCTGCTACTGCAAGAGAGGCGCCTACTGCTGCTGCAACTAGAACCCGCGGTACCCGGGTTGTTCTAAGAATTAACTGCTCGTTTGAGCCGTCGAAATGTCTGTAACTCGTCCATAAATTGCCGAGCCCGAATATTCGCTCCCCTAGTAAAACGCTCGCTACAGCAAGCACAACCAGAAACACAGTTCCCGCCGTCAATCCCATCATCTTTCTCTTATGCGTGTCGAGAATAGCAGCCTTGTTATTTGACATCGAAGTATTTAATCAATTCGTCGAGCAGCAGGTTGGCTGCTTTGTATCCACCTGCAGAGTTCCAAATTCCTTCATCTACTTGAATCACTTTATTGGTTTTCGTTACGTTCAAGTTTTTGAATAATGGATCATTCTGCCATTCTTTCACCACATTGGCAGCATCCGTCTTCCCTTTCGCTTCCGTGACGAAGTAGAACAGGACATCTCCATCCATTTTGGCGATATTTTCTTTATTCATGACTTCAATGAAAGACTCCTTGTCCTGTGACTCGGGACGCGCGATGCCCAGCTGGTTAAGCAGCACACCGGCAAATGTCTGTTTCTGGTAAATACGCACTTGTGACGCCGAGAAACGCACCAGAGAAACTTTCGTTGCGGCCTTGCTGCCGAGCTTCCCTTTCACTTCCGCTACACGCTTGTCGAAAGCAGCCATCGCTTTCTCGCCTTCATCCTTCTTATTTACGGCCTCCGAGTACAGCTTGAAATTGACTTTCCAGTCCCCAACCAAGTCAGCCGCGAACACCGTAGGAGCAATTTGATTCAGTTGATCATAAATTTTCTCCTGCCTCACTTTGTTCCCGATAATCAAGTCCGGTTTCAAGCTGGCAATCAGTTCAAGATTCGGCTGCAGTTCATCTCCAACAACAGTTACATTCTGCATATCGTTCTTGATATGGTCGTACCATGGTTCTCCCAGCCAAGACATAACAGCTCCTACTGGTTTTACACCGACAGCGAGCAACGCTTCTGTCCCCTCATTGGTCAGGATAACGACGCGGGATGGCGTACCCTTGATCGTCGTTTCGCCCATCGCGTGTTTAATGACGCGCGGGGCATCGGCTTCCTTATTTGCCGCGGCGGATGAAGTGCTATTAGCGCTCGGAATCAGCGTCACGCCACTCGTCGTGGTTGGCGATGTCGTTGCCCCCGTCGAACAAGCGCTGAGTAACAATGTGAAACAGATGACGACCATGGCAGTCATCCAGGCTCTTGATTTCTTAACCATCTGTGAATCTCCCTCTCCCTTGTTTTGATAATGATTCTCATAACCACTCCTACTATAGCGTCTAAGCCCACTTGCCACAATGGGATATCTCGACAGTAAGAATGGATTATTTCGACGCCATTCCCAGGCATACAATTCTTTGAATCTTTTGGGAGAGACACCCTCCTGCTTTTTGAAAATCCGACTAAAATAATAACTGTCCGCGTAACCGACACTCTCTGAAATCTCTTTCAGCGTTTTGTCCGTATAAACGAGAAGCTCCTTAGCCTTGTTCAACCGCAGCTGGATTAAATATTCGATAGGGCTTGTATCCATTTGGTTTTTAAACAATCGCAGCAGTTGTCTAGTCGTACATTCCAGCGTATCTGCCAACTCTTCCAGCGTCACTGTTTCCTGATAATGTTCCTCCATATAATAGACGGCTTGGCTGACGAGATCGGGACGGATGACGTCTACCCCTTGTTCGTGCAACTGCTCTACTAGTTCATATAGCAATTGGTAAAATAGCGTCTTCACCTTTAATTTATCAAGTGGGCTTGGGGCCTGCCATATTTGGTACATATGCTCCAATTTCTGCATCCAAGAAATCGGAAAGTTAGGCAATAAACTATAGCGCAGCTGGAACGGATTCTCCCTTTCCATCAGATTGACTAGCTCTAATCGGCTAGGAAGCGGCAATGTTGCCTTGTAAAGCACCATAAAATATTCCAACTGCTCCACGGCCGCAATGTCGAGACGAATTCCCTTCCCTACATGCAGTACATGAAATCGCTTCATACGGCTTTCGACTCCGTCTATGTGCAGCTCGGCACTGCCACTGGTGACATACAGGAAAGCGCTTGTCGGCACGCGATAACCGCGCATCGCTTCGCCAGGCTCAAGCAGCATTCGGCGAACGTCCATCACTCGGATGAGAACATGATTCCACAAGACGATATGGTCGCTAATTCTCATTAATCGGTCATTCCTTTCATTCCAACTATGATTCACCTATTTTATCACAATTGAAAATAATTCTCATTATCATTTGGATGCAGTGGATGCAGTGGATGCAGTGGATGCAGTGGATGCAGTGGATGCAGTGGATGCAGTGGATGCAGCCTTTTGAAGTAGCTATTTAAATGTTGCATTTTGGAGTTGCATTTAGGAATCACATTTGGGTGCCTTATTTGGAAATCGCATTTCTAATTCCCCTCTACGCCCCTTGTCATACGTTGGATACAGGTTCGCCCCCTAAATGATCACTTAGGGGAACTGGAGTCCTCTATTTAGAGAAAAACGAGCATTTTTCATTCTGAACGGAACTACAGTCTCTTATTTGTCCTCCATTGCTCATTTTTCAGGTGAAACCGGCAAAATAGCAGACTGTAGTTCCGCTTGCATGTGAAAAATGTGTTTTTTCAGAGAAATAGAGGACCATAGTTCCCTGAAATCCCCCCATCATATGAAATACGAAAAAAAAACCTAGCGAAAAATCGCTAGGTCCATTTCTCATATTCACCTTTCGTCAAGCCAAATATGAATTCATCAAAATGCTGCCCCTTCGTGAAAATCATATTACGCAGCCTTCCCTCTTGGACAAACCCGAGCTGCTCATGCAGCGCGATGGAACCGTCATTAAACGCATAAACATGCGCTGAAACTTTCTGATAACGCAGCTCTTCGAAATAGTACCGCAGCAGTATCTTTATCGCATCCGAAGCATATCCCTTGCGCCAATGTCCACGAAAGATGGCTACGCCATATTTAAAAGTCCCATGCCGTCGATCGCAGCTACTGGTGCTCAAGCTCCCAACGAGTTCACCCTCCAACGTTTCAATGGCTAGCATGACATTATCGCTGACCGGTGCATTCGCAGCCTGACCCGCTGCCCAAGCTTTTGTTCCTTCCTCGGATCTAGGAAAATAGATGACATCGCAGTGCCTCGCACCTTCCGAATCCAAATCATTCAGATGGAATTTCTCCCAATCCGAAGCCAAGATAGGTCGTAATCGAACCTTTTTACCTGACCACATATAGTTCTGCATGAGACACTCCATCTTCAATCAATATTTGCGTGTAGATACATCCCGTTTCGCCGTTTCCTGAGAGAAAATACTTTCCGCTGTAATGATATTCACCGGAATTTCCTTGCCTGCGACAAGATCCTTTGCCGCTTTGATGATTTGTGGTCCGAGCAAGGGATTGCATTCCACTGACATGTTTAGCTTCCCAGCAAGCATAGCTTGAAAAGCAAGCTTCGTGGCATCCACAGAAATGACGATGATGTCTTTGCCCGGCTTCAAGCCCGTCTGCTCTATTGCCTTAATTGCGCCAAGTGCCATATCATCATTATGGGCAAAAACAACCTGCGGTATCGTTCCCTGTCGAAGTACTTTACTCATTAATTGCTGACCGCTTTCCGTCGTGAAGTCCCCGACTTCCGAAGCTATGACGCGAAAGCTAGCATTCTGAGAGAGCACCTCCTCAAAGCCTTGTCTGCGCTCAATGGCAGGTGCTGATCCTGCTGTTCCTTGAAGCTCCACAATTTTGGTTTCCCCGGACACAGGCTTGTGCTCCACAAGCCATCTAGCTGCTCGCCGTCCCTCTTCAACGAAATCCGAACCAATGAACGTCGTCCATAAAGAGTCATCTTCCATCTTTACTTTGCGATCCGTCAAAATAACCGGTATGCCAGCTTCCTTGGCTTCCGTTAAGACTTCGTCCCAGCCTGACTCAACGATCGGCGTGAAGGCGATAACGTCCACTTTTTGCTGAATAAAGTCCCGAATAATCTCGATTTGCTTGTCTTGACTGCCCTCGGCATTTTGCATAATAAGGTCGATGCCAAGGTCCTGGCCCGCCGCATTCTTAATGGATTCGGTGTTGGCTGCCCGCCAGCTGCTTTCAGAGCCTACAACCGCTACGCCTAACTTCATTTTTTTCGTGCTCACACTCATACGAGAAGTAATCTGTTTCAGGCTAGGGTCACTGACTGCCCCTAACTCTCTGGTATTTTTTTGCGTAATAACATGGCTTGGCAGAATGATCTTCTTGGGAATAACCTTCTCACGGTTAAGAATATCGAGTGCGTATTGAATTGACTCTCTTCCCCCTGTTGGGCTAGTAACCGTCCCGCTAAGAACACCTTGTTTAACTAAATCAAATCCCCCATTTACCGTGTCCAATCCATCAATTCCGATTATTTGCACGTTGCTCAAACCTAGGGCATCAATCGCACGATAAGCACCAAGCGCCATGGCATCACTATGTGCAAATACAAGCTTAATCTCTGGTGAGCTCGGTAAAATACGCTTTACTTCATCCTCTGTCCGATCCCGCTGCCAGTCTCCGACAATCACTTTATCGACCTGAATGGACGGTGATTGAGACAAATAATCGCGAAAACCACGGCTCGTTTCTTCAACCGATTTGGAGCTGACGGCTCCTTTTATTTCTATAACATCGGCTGGATTGCCACCCAGTAAGTCAGCCGCTAATTTGCCTGATTTTTTGCCAATCGACAGATTATCCGACCCGATAAAGAGGGAGTAATCATAGCCGGTAACACCTCGCCCAAGGACAATAACAGGAATGTCCTTATAGACCTCCGTAACGATCGGGGTCAGCTTCTCCGAGTCGTTCAGCGAAATAATAAGAAGATCGATGCCGTACTTCATCAGCTTCTGAACATCATGAACCTGTTTCTCACTATTTTCTGCTGCATCGGTAAAAATCAGCTTAACGTTCTTGTGCTTCTCAGCTTCTTTTCGAATTTCATTGTTCATAAGCAGCTGCCGGGGTTCATTCAGGTTGGGCTGACTAATGCCAATTAAAAAATCCGGTTCAGCTTTTGCCGCTTTAAGGTGCAAGAGGCTTGCAACGAGCATAACCACAACCAGACCAATCAAGCTAAAGCTTAGCAGCCAAATGTAACCTTTTTTTGAGAGAACCTTCATCCTAGTAGTCTCCACGCTTTCTATATTCCAGTGGCGATACGCCTGTCATTTTTTTGAAAGTATGACTGAAATAGTGCTGCGATTGGTAGCCGACTTTTTTCGCGATTTCATACATTTTGGAAGTAGGATCATTCAGATATTGAATGGCTTTTTTAATGCGGATGTCGGTAAGACAATCTACGAACGATTTGCCCAAATCTCTTTTCAACAATTTACTCAAATAGGTGGCATTGACATTCATCTGTTCCGCCACTTCGGACAATGATAAGTCTTCCTTATAATAGTAGGTTTCCAAATATTTCTTCGTCATCATGACGATAGGGGTCAAGGCGCTCTCACGCATTAGCTCCTGATTCATCTCTTCATAATGCCTTGGAACTTGTTCAAGCTGTTCAACAACCGTGTGTGTAAGCAGCATGCTAATTCCTAAATAGGTCATGACTGCACGCTCAAACTCTTGATAAACAGCGCGTATGCTGGCAAGATCGGAAATTTGGGTAAGCGCTGCAATTCGGCCCTTTTCTGCGCTAAATACGGTTGAAATGGGGAGCTGCGGAAGCATTTCGCTTAAGATATTTTTGATCGCAAACTCAAGCAATGGCGGGTCCCAAATCTTGCTCGGGGCATTGGCTGTAACTTTGCCGAGCGGTTTGAGAAGCAGCATGCTGATTTTCCCATGAAACTGCGGCTGAAAAAACAGCCACTCTTCCTCAAACTGTTCCTTCGTTAACTTCCCGGTAATCCATTTGCTAAAAAATTCTTCCCGCATCGTTTCCGCATTGAACTCCAATTTATGGTTCATCCACTGCGTATGCTTTTGCTCAACTCTATCTTTCATGAGCACATCGAGCGCTTTGTGAACGGCCGAGCTAAGCTCCATTTTTTGCACAGGCTTTAGCAAATAATCGAAGGCATTGAGCCGGACCGCTTGCTGCGCATAAGCAAATTCATCATGACCTGATATGACGATTACCAAGCAATTCGGATTCTGGTCATGCAGTTTTTCAATCAATTCAAGGCCGTTCATAAATGGCATGTTGATATCGACAAACATCAGATCAGGACAAGCCGAAGCCGCTATTTCTAGCGCTTCTTTGCCATTTTCGGCTTCAGCAACAACCTCAATGCCCATATCTGCCCATGGAAGCGTTTTACATAAACCGTTTCGAATGCGTGGTTCATCGTCGGCAATCATAAGTTTCCACATATTCGTCACCTCATCCTGTCTTTTTCACTGCTTGCACCGTTGGATGCTTGATTTCGACTGTTGTTCCTTGTCCAAGGACACTATAAATCTGAATTCCGTAAGCGGTACCATAAGTGAGCTGTATGCGCTCGTTTACATTGAATAGGCCGATTCCGTACTGATCCTCGCGCATTTTCTCGCCACGTAAAATTTGATTGATCTCCTCCAGCTTCTCCGGCGGAATGCCAGCCCCATCATCTGTGATTCGAAAACAAATGAGATCCGACTCCAGCTCCGCACAAATGCTGATCTTCCCCTTGCCTGTTCTTGCCTTAATGCCATGGTAAATCGCGTTTTCAATTAAAGGTTGCAGAATAAGCTTCAGTACATGATAGCTATACAAATGTTCCGGAATATCGAATTTAAAATCTAATTTATCCATATAGCGAGACATTTGGATAATCATATAGCTCTCAGCGTGTTTAACCTCATCCCGTACTGGAATCCACTCGTTTCCGCGATTCAGACCAATTCGGAATAGATTCGTAAGCGCCCCGATCACTTCAATAATATCGTCGGCTTCATATTCTTGCGCCATCCACTGGATGGTATCCAGCGTGTTATATAGGAAATGCGGTTTGATCTGGGCTTGAAGAACTTGCAGCTCAGCTTCCCGCTTTTTTTTCTGCTCCATGTAGACCACATTAATTAAATTATTAATTTCTTCCAGCATATGATTAAAGCTATTGCCCAGCTGCCCGATCTCATCTTTGGTTTCGGAGACGAAACGTTGATTAAGCTCACCATTCTTCACATGACTCATCAAACTCATCAGCTTACGAATAGGACGGATCAATGTGCCGGTAAAGTAAGCGGACAGCAAAGACGCTAAAACAATCGTGATGAAGGTTACGATGAGGGTATACAGCTGAATATCTGTGATAACCCGCTGATAATCGTCATTAGGAATAACTCCAATGAATCTCCACTTATTCGTTGCGGAATCATTAAACAAAATGCGATAATCGTGCCCTTTAATCTGCTGCGTTAGACTTCCTTGTGAACCGTCCGGCAGCCATTTACCTTGAATGCGATACACGATATCGTTTGTAGGCGCATACACAATATTGCCTTTATGATCCAATATGTACATAAATCCGGATTTGCCGAGCTTCACATTCTCAAATATGAATTTAATCATATCCATTCTTAAATCCATAAGAACGACCCCCAGCACTTCTTCCGTTTGGGGATCTACGACTGCGTGTACGAGCGATAATACATCGTAAGAACTGTAATTTTGGGACGTAGAAACGTTACGTCCTATCGGATTACTAATGATCATCGTATCCTTAGGTGCTTTTAGCGCATCCTGAAACCACGTTTCCTCGATCAACGAATCGCGTGTAATGCGAAACATATCATGCGATGTAAATGCCCCGCTTTTATTAACTAGCATAATGCCCATTATTTCTTTGTTGCGCTCTGCGTACATGGACAACGTCTTATCAATCCGTGAAACCTCATCTTTAGAAGGCTGTTGCCCCTTCATTTGCATAAACTTCTCGACTTCCGGATCTTGACTTATGTAGTGTTGAACATCCTTTAGATGCTCGATATAATAGTCCACATTGCTTTCTACCTGATGAATCATTTGCAGCGTGCTTTGATCTGCTTGATTCTCGGAGTAACTGCTGTAGGTTCGAATGCCCCAAAAGCTCAGCGTAAGAATAGAGATAAGAATAATTAAGAGAAAGATGCAGTTTAGCTTAAAACGGATGCTGCGGTCGTGCCACCAACGAAGATATGCCCTCACTGCGATCCTCCTCTTAATTGATCTGGTTCTTATAATATCACAACTGGACTACGTTTTGGACGGGACTTTTCGTTTTTTTCGGCGTGTGCGGATTCCGCTTTCTTTCCCTTCTTGATACGATAGCACGCTGCAGGGCGATGAAGGCAAACAAGAGGAAGCCGATCACGATTTTCGTCCACCAGGAGCTTAACGACCCTTGAAACATAATCATCGTTTGGATAACGCCAGCACTCAACACCCCGAGCATTGGACCTACGAAATAACCAAATCCGCCTGTAAGCAGGATGCCGCCAATGACACACGCCGCAATAGCGTCCATCTCGCCTCCCATCAAATGAAGACCATAGCCGGACAGCATGTAGAACGTAAACACAATGCCGCTTAATGCTGAACAAAATCCGCTAAGCGTATAAACCGCCAATTTGGTTACATACACAGGAAGACCCATTAATTCCGCAGATTTCTCATTCCCGCCAATCGCATAAACATTTCTGCCAAACGCCGTATATCTTGAAATATACACAGCTGCAGCGACGGTGACTAACGCGATAACGACCCCGATAGAAATAGATCCATCCCCTGGTAATGGAATTCTGAAATTGGATATGGCGCTATAAATGGGATTATCAATCACAATACTCTCAGGGCTGATTAAAAAACACGTGCCACGTGCCAAGAACATGCCCCCGAGGGTGACAATCCACGGATGAATATGGAAACGGCAGATCAGATAGCCTTGCAATAATCCAAATATGGTACCTAGCAGCAATACGCTTGGCATAACAACGAATGGATGAATACCGGTTCTTAACATGACGGCGGAAAGCACACTGACCAAAGCAATTAATGACGCTACTGAAAGGTCGATACCGCCTGTCACAATAACAAAAGCAAGGCCAGTCGCGACAATAATAAGAAATGCATTATCAACAAACAAGTTCAGAAATACTTGCATAGAGAAAAAGCTGTCAAACATCGCGGAGCCTGTTCCATACAACGAAATGAACAATAGAATCGTGGCAAGAATGGTGATGTTTGAGGATGTAATTTTAAGCGGCATTTTCATGAACAAGCACCTTCTTTCCCGTTTTTCTGCTAAACGTACGACTGAACATATCTCTTAAAACATCAGATTGGACTAAGCTGACAAGAATGATAACGACTGCCTTGACAACCATAACGGATTCCGATGGCACGCCTAGCGTGTAAATGGTCGTCGTTAAGGTTTGGATGAATAGAGCGCCTAACACGGTGCCGCCTAAGTAGAAACGTCCGCCACGCATCGAAGTACCGCCGATAACAACGGCTAGGATCGCATCCAGTTCGAACCATAAACCAGCGTTGTTGGAATCAGCGCCTGTAATGTTCGAGCTAACAATAATGCCGGCAAGGGCTGCGCAAAATCCGCAAATGATATAGACAGACATCATAATGCGTGTGGAATTGATGCCGGCAAATTCACTCGATACGCGGTTGGAACCAACGGATTCCAGGAACAATCCAAACGCCGTTTTCCGTGTGATCACATGTAAAACAACAAAAACAACGACAGCCAAAATGACGGCAAAAGGCAAGCCAAGCAAATAGCCCCCACCTACAAAGCGGTATGCTTTATCGGAAATCGTAATGATTTTCCCGCCGGAGATTAGCTGTGCGATGCCTCGCCCTACGGTTAACAAGATAAGTGTGGCGATCATCGGTTGTATTTTCAACTTAGCTACGAGCAACCCATTCCAGTAACCGCACAGAACGCCAATTCCCAAGCCTGCCAATAAGGCTAAAGCGAACGGAACATGCTTTTGTAACAGAAATGCTGCTAAGGAAGCGGCTATCGCCAGTACGGAGCCTACCGAGATATCGATCCCTTCTTTGGCAATAACGAGCGTCATACCCAGCGCAATAATGAGGATCGGCGTCCCCCGGTTTAAAATATCAATCAAACTTCCAAATAAATGCCCATCTTGTATCCGAATATTGAAAAACCCTGGGGTAAATAGGGCATTAAATAGCAGGATAATAGCGATCCCTAATGAGGGCCAAAACAATTTGGAGCGGATCGCATTATGAAACATGCTCTTTAGCGGTGTCATTTTTATACCCTCCCTCTGCAATCATCTGCATAATTCGTTGTTCACCGATTTCGTTTCCATTCAGCTCACCGATGATTTGGCGATCCCGTAATACCAGAATGCGGTCACAGCAGCCAACCATCTCTTCCCATTCCGATGTGATCATCAGAATCGTCATTCCTTCCGCAGCAAGCGATAAAATTAATTTGCGAATTTCCGCTTTGGAGCCAACGTCAATACCGCGAGTCGGCTCATCTAAGATGAGGAGCTTCGGTTCTGTCGCTAACCACCTCGCCAAAATCGCCTTCTGCTGATTCCCACCGCTGAGCTGATCAATTCTTTGCTCCATGCTGGAAGCCTTAATACTCAGCAGCTTCATGTAATAATCTGCTATTTCCTGCTGTTTGCGAAGCGATAAGTTATGCAAGAGTCCGCGTTTGGCTTGCAGAGCGAGCACAATATTTTCCCGAACCGTCAATTCCCCGATAATGCCTTCGACCTTACGCTCTTCCGGGCAGAATGCTAAGCCATACTCGATCGCTTTCTTTGGAAACATGGTGCGGATCTTATCATTATCGATCGTCATTGCCCCTTCATCCGCCTTATCGATGCCAAAAATCAACTTTGCGATTTCCGTGCGCCCTGAACCGAGCAAGCCTGCCAGTCCTAAAACCTCTCCTTTGCGAACCGTAATATCGAATGGCTCCATGGAGCCTCGACGTCCTAATTGTTTCGCTGACACCCACACCTCGCCTTTTTTCATTCCGACAATCTTGCTTTGCTGCTCTTCGTCATTCCATTCCCGGCCGATCATCTTGGAAATCAAGTTAATTCTCGGTAATTCTTCGGTTAAGTACTCGCCTACTAGCTCACCGTTTCTCAGCACGGTAATGCGATCGGATACCTCATAGACTTGATCCATGAAATGTGTAACGAATACGATAGCCATGTCCTCGTCCTTCAGTTTCCTCATAATTCGGAAGAGCTCCTTGACTTCTTGCTGATCAAGACTGGACGTCGGCTCATCCAGAATGAGCAACCCGGAAGAAATATCTACGGCGCGTGCAATCGCCACCATCTGTTGAATAGCTACAGAAAACTCGGAAAGCGGCTTGGTTACGTCGAGCTGGATGCTCAATCGTTCCAGAAGCTCCTCCGCCTTACGGTTCAAGGCGTGCCAATCGATGCTTCCTCCGCGCTTACGTGGTTGACGGCCGATGAACAAGTTCTCCGAGACAGATAAATTCGGACATAGATTCACTTCCTGGTAGACCGTACTGATACCTAATGCCTGCGCATCTTTTGGCGACTTGATGTGCACTTCCTGACCATTCAAAGTGACGATGCCTTGGTCCATCTCATGCACACCTGTCAAAACTTTAATCAAGGTGGATTTCCCTGCGCCATTCTGTCCCATCAAAGCATGAATTTCTCCTCTTTTAAGCTGAAAATCCACATTCGTTAAAGCTTTGACACCAGGGAAAAATTTACTCACGCCAGTCATCGTTAATACAGGTTGCTGATGCATGCCTCTCCACTCCTTTAATATTCTTGGATGAACGAAATCAAGAGCTCCGATTGACTCTTGATTTCGTTTAAATCTCTATTTATCTTAGTATTTACGGTTTGGCAGAGCGTCAATTGCTTTTTGACCTGTGAATACATCTTCATTGGATTTAATCCATTTTGGAACCTGTTTTCCTGCTTTCAGGTCTTTAGCTGCTTGGAACAATTGAGGTCCGAGAAGCGGGTTACACTCAACAACCGTGTTCAGCTTGCCTGCTTTAACCGCTTCGAAAGCTTCTTTGATACCGTCAATGGAAACGATTTTCACGTCTGTACCTGGTTTTTTACCAGCTTCTTCAATCGCTTGAATTGCTCCTAGTGCCATATCGTCGTTATGCGCATATACGCCTTGGATATCTTTACCTTCTGGGGATTTCAAGATCGCTTCCATCACTTGTTTACCTGTTGCACGGTTGAAATCACCGCTTTGCGATTTCACGATTTTAATGTTCGGGTGATTTTTCATTTCATCGTCGAAGCCTTTTTTACGATCAGTCGCTGCGCTCGCACCCACTGTTCCTTCCAGCTCAACGATATTTCCTTTGTCTCCAAGGTGCTGAGCCATTGCTTTTGCGGCATTTTGGCCTTCTACGATAAAGTCAGATCCAATGAAGCTTGTGTATAGATCTTCGTTCTTTTTGTCGATGCCACGGTCAACGAGGATGACCGGAATTTTGGCATCCTTCGCTTCTTTCAGAACAGCTTCCCAGCCTGTTTCTACAACAGGAGCCATAGCGATTACATCAACCTTTTGGGCGATAAAAGAGCGAATGGCTTTAATTTGGTTCTCTTGCTTTTGCTGCGCATCAGAGAACTTCAAATCGATGGTTGGATCAGCTTTCGCTGTGTCTTGAATGGATTGCGTTTCCGCACCGCGCCAGCCGCTCTCGGCTCCGATTTGGGAGAAACCAACCGTAATTTTGCCATCTCCTGCTTTTGCTGCTTCTGCCGCCTTCGTAGCTTGAGGCGCTGTTGAAGCGGTTGTCGTTTCTGATGTTTTAGCCCCGCAGCCTGCGACCAGAGACATAATGACCGTTGCTGTTACAAGTGCCCCCATGATTCTTTTTCTTTGTACCATTTGTGTTCCTCCTCTTAATAATTATTTACAACCTTAGTGTAATATTTAACGTAGTAAAGGTCTTTACACGCAAAAGTCATTTTTTGCTTTATTCCGTCATACTGGATGGAAATCGTGAAAAAGGGATCGGATACCAGTAGCAACGGGAACTGGTTGTTGGCGTGGGAGGAATAACGGACTAAACACTAAACCGAAACGCAAAAGTAAAAGCCTAGCCCTCCTCCTCCCGCCAGAGGGAACTACAGGGCGTTATTCTGGCTAAAATAGGCGGTTTTGGCGCTGGAGGGGAACTACAGGGCCCTATTCGCTTGACAAAGTCAGGACTTCAACCAAAAATAGCGAGATAGCGGACCGTAGTTCCCCCTGCTGAATCAATTAGCTTTATTTTGACCAATTAGCGGACCACAGTTCCCTCCCGCAAACTCAAGGTGAGGCGAAAGTGAGAGCTTAGCCTCCCTCCTCCCGCGCCAAACAAAAAGTCCGGCCAGATGAGTGGCCGGACAGTTGTTTATTGCATGATCGCTCTAGCAACAATGACAAGATCTGCGATATCTACTTTGTTATCCATGTTGATGTCTGCTTGCTTCCCTACAGCGTCCCAATCCGCGTCGCCCTGCTTCATCCCATACGAGGCCGCGACGATCGCTAAATCACCCACGCTAAATCCTCCCGAGTTAAGGTCGGCATTGATCTTCTTCGCTTCGAAGGCAGTAACCGCCTCTGCCAGCCTGTCAATCGCTGCAATCAACTGCTCCTCTGTCGATGCACTATTGCCTGCAACAAGCGCAGCTTGATTGATAGCTGCTTGCAGGGCCGCTTTGGCCCCTGCCGCATAGAAGCCATGCTGCGCATCTTCTACGGCTTGATCATGCCTCGTTTGAGCCGAAGCGATTGCTGCCAATAGGGCCGCTTTGTGCCCCGTTGGATTTGCTGGCTCTTTAAGCTCGAGAATAAGCCTATCGACCTCTGCAAAGTTCGTCTTTTTGGTCAACTTAATCGTATTTATACCTTGATTCAACGTTACCGTTATGGAAGACGGATTGTAACGACCCCATCCGAACTGTTTGTAGTCAATAACTTGATAAGCTCCATTGTTGACGGAAACATCATGCTGGGAAATGACAGTGCCTCCCGTTCCGTTAGAAGCCATGACCGTCATAGCATAAGTACCCGCTTCTACGTTGACGTTAAATAAGATATAGTCGCTGCCAGCCGTGTCCACATAACCGACAACTTTGCCCCCAGAAGCGTCATCCGAATTGTTGATTCTCGCGTTTCCGCCTAGAACAGCATCCTCAGCCTCGTAGCTGTACATGGAGATAGTCGGTGTGCCAGATGGTTCCTGGACTACTGCGCCATAGGCGACCGGTGTGCCAAAGTTAGGCGTGCCATCCTGGTTCCAGGTGAATTTCTGCGCTCGAACGGTACGATTCCCCCAGCTTCCGCCGGAATTAAGATCAGCATGGTAAACGATCCAATCCTCTGTACCATCCGGGGATTTCGTAAAGGTGTTATGTCCCGGACCGAATGCTCCCGGAGCTTTGCTGAACACAGGACCCGACTTCGTCCAAGATGCAGGATTCAGCACATCACCATCTGTATTCGTCAACATGCCTAATGTATAATCATCCGTCCAACTGCCGCTTGCTGAATAGACGATAAAGATTTTATCATCCTTCATCAAAATTTCCGGAGCTTCATTAATGCTAGGCGGCGTGCCTATCAACTCCCATGCTTGATCAGGCTTGGACAGCAGCACTCTAGGACCGCTAATCGTCCATGGATCGCTCATCGGCGCGATGTATAAGTTTTGGCTCACATTGGTGTCGCCTTCCCAACCAGACCACACGAAGTACATCGAATTATCGCTTTTTGTTAAGACCGTGCCGTCAATAGCCCATTTCTCTGTGGCATCTGCAATCTTTCCTTTCATCGTATAAGTCCCTTGTGCGTCTTGCGAATCGCCCTCAATAACATACATACGGTGGTTACTATTGTTGCCGTCATCCGCAGCGAAATAGATATACCATTTGCCATTCAAATACTGAATTTCAGGTGCCCATAATTCCTTCGAATACATTTGTCCAGTAGGCGGTGTATAGACCGTTACGCGAGGTGCGATCCCGATATCCTGAAGGCGTTTGGCCTTCGCCACCTGAATCAAGCCGTCATTCTCAGATTTCACATAATAGTAGTAGCCATCCTTAAATACAACGCTCGGATCTGCCGAACCAGCACCGCTTGAGACAGGTACGATTGGATTTTTGAATGTACCGCTATCCGTAACCGTCACTATTGCAGAAGCGCTCACGCCTCCTGCTGCCGTAACCGTAATGCTCGCTGTTCCTCTATTAATCCCTTTCACGTATCCGTTACTATCAACTCTCGCCGTACCTGTGTGGCTGGAGCTCCACGTAAGCTGCTGACTTGAAGCGTCTTCAGGCGCGATCGTAGCCGTCAGTTTTTTTGTTTCGTCCACCTTTACAGTTAACGATGCCGCATCCAAAGTAACAGACTGCACGCTTTTCCCTGAATAAACAGGCGTTAAGGCTTGTTTGGTTAAATTGGCATGCGACCATTTGACATGTAGACTTGCATCGCCGGTTGCATGCACATACTCGACTTTAACCGGATACTGTTGTCCAGCAGTTAATGAAATCGTTCCGCTTTTTTCTTCTCTTGTACTGCTAGTTTTATTAACGACTAGTAGCTCGCCAATCCACACTCTAGCAATGTTGTCACTATCAACGTAGATCGTATGCGTTCCTGTATTCGCAGGCTGCACAGTCCCCATCCATCTCGTCGAGAAATGGTCTTCACCAATACCAGCAGTTGGATCGGAAGCTCCTGTCCCCTTCTCATTACCAAGGTCATAATCAATTTTTGGCGTGATGGACGTTTTGGCTAACGACATGAATTGATCATCTTTGTAATAGTTCACATTGAATACCGGCAGCGTATCGAAAGCAGCGCCAGTCAACGCTTTAATATCGTTCACGTCCCAAGGGTGCCCATCTGGATATGCGATCCCATGGAAAGGCATAGACGGCTCCGATGTCAGTGGATTCGTATCCGAGCCCCAAGGGAAACGTGTGTTATCCCGGCCAATACCGAACTCCCACATGACGTAACCAATGCCTTTATTCCCATAGTGCTCCACAATGCCTGGAACGGATTGCGTCGATCGGTTCATCGCTTCATCCGCAAGAATTCCCTTGCTGACCCCGTAAGGAGTTGGGTAATCCGACTCATACGGATGCCAAGTGATGAAGTCTGAAGTGGCTTCACCGCTAAATTGACCGGCTGTTGAAGACACCGGGTGCACGGTATCGATTTCTTTGATCCAAATCCGCGCATCGTTCATAATCTGCTTCGTAATTTGATCCATTAAGCCGCTTTCGCCATTGCTTGGTTCATTATAAATGTTCCAGAAAGCAATTCTCGAATCGTTCTTATGCGCAGTCACAATGCCTTGTACATATGCTTTCAAATCTTGTTTGTTAGCCGCATAGTCGGCTTTCACGGCATCACCTGGACCTTCCACCCAACGGCTGTTATGCGCACCGTATCTTGGTGCCGGCTGAGGCCCCATAACCGGAAAGTCATCCCAACAATCGTCGAAAAAGGCAAGCTCAACCTTGATGCCGTGTTTGTCGGCAAGCGCCAGGAAATCTTCTAGATTAGCAAGCAGCTTCGTGCTGTTATCTTTCCAAAGCAAGTTATGCACGAATACGCGCACAAAATTGATGCCATACATTTCCGCATATCCTAATTCACGGTCGTTGATGTCATGATCGTACACATTCCATTGCTGAATCTGATTCACAACATTCGTTGGCACGAAAACTGCGCCTTTTACCCATGACCAATCATAGGTCGGCTGTTGAATCTCACCCAAATCTTTGACAAAAAGATTGTCATAGCTGGTCGCAACGTAGTGCGCTCTGACACCGATAGCTCCCGTGCTGTAGGAGGTATCTACCGCACTAACGATATGCTCACCATCGATATAAATATCGATATGGCTGCCTACTGCCGTCACCTTCATATGATAGGCTCTATTTTGCTGGATCGGGTACAGAATGGAGGCAAGTTCTTTCCAGTTGTTGTTGAATTTGCCCAATTGAATGCGTCCGTTAGAAGTTATTCCTGCAAAATAGCCCTTCAAATTATCCCCGCCATTGCTAGGATCCGTAACGCGGAAGATTAAACCTGCATTATCGTTATTCACGCCGTCTTTCATGGTTATGTCAGCTTCGTATTCGAAGTTGCTGAACGAAGTGCCATCCGCTACTGATTTGAAGCCAGGACCTTTATCTGTAACTTGATAAGCCTTGCCGGATACATGCCATGTGCCTTGGTACGTCTTCCAGCCGGCAGCATTGTCATCGTTAAAATCATCCGAGAAGGTACGGCTGACTAACGTAAACGTGGCGCTTTGCACGGTTGAATCGAGCATGCCGCTTTTGGCAGCATAGGCTTTCACCGTTGTTGTAGCCGTCAAAGTGATAGGTCCACTGTAGATAGGCGATGCAGCTGTAGGGAAACTGCCATCTAAAGTAAAGTGTATATCGGCACCTGCTGTCGAGCTCGTCAACGTGACGATTTGTGTATTAGGAAAAGTAACTGATGCTGGACTAATGACTGGCGCTGCAACTGGCAGCAAAATTGTCGTCAACCGCTTCAAAGAGACATTATCATAGGTAACCGCTTTATCGTCATTCCATGCTCTCAGCCCGACAGTACCAGATGCGTACGTTGCGTCTGTAAAATCAAAGGCAAGCTTGTCATTCACATAGATGTAAAAACGTGTCCCGATCCCGATGACTTTCAGATGGTTATAAGCATTCGGGTTGACACCGCTCACAACCGTTGAAGCGATTGGCGTCCAGGTGCCGGACGCACCTGCTGTGCTCATTTTGCCGACTTCAAGCTTCCCGGCAGCGTTCATACCTGCGTAGTACGCATTTACTTTATCTACACCGTCAGCAGGCGCCGTTGCTCGGAAAATGACTCCGCTATTATTAGCGACCGCATCCTGCGGGTTCACATCCACTTCAAATACAAAATCTTGATAAACCGCATCTACAACGGACTTTGCGCCTCTTGGATTCACAGCCATGTAGCTGTAAACGCCTTGCGTTACTGACCATGACGTCGGGGCACCAACTGCCGCTCCCATGTAATTCGTCCAGCCGTCCGCAACGCCATCGTTAAAATCATCGGTGAACACTTGTTCACTTACCGCGATAATATAGGAGGACGTAACCACATCCGAGACCATTTCCCCTGCATTTTCAGCATAGGCTTTGAGAACCGTGTCAGATGTTACTACGATAGGTGACGTATAGACAGGTGAAGCAGCATTCGGCAGCGTACCGTCAACCGTGTACCGAATAGTCGCCCCTGCTGTCGCCGAGGTGATTGTAACGTGCTGCGCACTGTCATATACCCCAGACGATACACTGAACTCAGGCGCAGCTGTCGCCGCAGCGCTATACGCTTTGGCTTCAAGATTGTCGAAGGTCGCCCCTCCCCACCATGTTCGAAGACCAATCGAACCGGAGGATGTGATCTGCTTACCGTCGTTATCGATAAAGTCAATCTTCGGCGTAATCATATCCTCAACATAAATTTGAATGTGATTGCCTACCGCGACTACTTTCATATGACCGCTCGCGTAAGGATACGGTACTTTCTGTAGTTCCTTATATTCGTTGCCGCCTGCGCCCGTTACCCTGGAAAGCATAATAGTCTTGTCTACACGCAAAGCAGCGAAGTAACCATTATAGCCATCCGGCACGTTCCCCGTTGGCGTCGTGACCCGGAACAAAAGCCCCGATTGATCATCATTGAGCCCGGCAACTTGGAGATCCGCTTCATAAACCAAATCTTTGAAGCTTATGCTTCCAACTACCGTCTTTAAACCCGGTGCGCCTGTCGATTTGTACTGCTTAGCTGCGTTGACGGTCCAAGTGCCTCTATTTCCCGCATCCGCTGACCCATAGGTTGTCCAGCCATCAGCATTGCCATCGTTAAAATCCTCTCTAAATACAGGCAATGGATCTCCTGCTGCCGCCGAAACCGAGCCAACGGGCAGATACGTAACAACCATGCACAAGAGCAGCATATACGCCCATACTTGTCGAATCTGTTTGTGTTGAAATGCAAATACTCTGTTCAAACGAAATCCTCCCCCTTAAATCGCCTATGTAACCATGCTGTGCTTATCTTAATAATGAAGGACAAAGCACTTTTTGTATTTAGATTATTTGGCATTCCTTTATACTTTTCAGACAAGAATCCGATCTAGCAAACTAGCGGGAATCCAGCAATGGTGTTGCCAAAGGGAACTGGGGTCCCCTGAATGCCAGCGCCATATTAAAAGACGTTCTGGACAGATCCACCTAGTGATCAGTCCAGAACGTCTCATCGTACGTTTATCGCAGAATTTTTTGCGCCATGATTGCTAAGTCTACAATGTCTACTTTGTTATCGTTATTCAAATCTGCTCGCTTGTACTTCTCCCACTCTGCATCCGTAGAAGATTTCCCATAAGCTGCTGCTGCAATGCCTAGATCCGCGATGGAATATTTGCCGTCTCCATTCGTATCTCCGGGACTAGCTGGTATGATTGCATTTAAGAAGCTGTCGAAAGCCTCACGCAATGCCACGATAGCTTGCTCGACTTCACTTTGTGTCGATGAAGCCTTATCAGCCACTGCTTTCGCTTGACTAATTGCTGACCATAGCGCAGCTTTCGAGCCAACAGGATACTGGCCAGGGCTTGTGCCTTCTGTTGCGGCTTGATGCTTATCTTGTGCCTGAGCTATCAAATTGTTCAAGGCCGCTTTGTCAACGACGGTAGCGATTTGCAAGCTGTGAGTAACACTTTCGAGTTGCGTTTCTACGCCTGCAGCATCAGCCATAACTGCTTTCGACAAAGTAATGTTTGTGCTGCCCGGTTGTGCCATTGATTTCGCTTTCCACTTCAGCTTCAGCAAGTGATCGTTGATATCACCAGCTCCCAAATTGACCATAATGATGCGAATGTGACCAGGCGTTTGCAATTGATCTACAACCTTAAATCCTTCCTTCAGCTCATCGACACCAACATATTCCACTAAATTAGGGTCGTAGCTTAAGTTCAGATCCTCGGCGTACACACGCTCAGTAACACTTGTGAATCCTAGTTCAACATCGAACGGCTCACTCGCCTGAACTTCGGCAGGACCTGTCAAAGTCGCAGAAGCTGGAGTCGCTGGTTCTGTTACAGCGGCTTGCAGCGGTCTGACCACAATATAGTCAAGCTCGTAGAAACCGGTGCCTTTCATGAACGTGATCGCGTTGGAGCCCTCGTTCAGTTCGACTTCCACGGGGATCGCCATGAACCTTCCCCACTTTTGAGTGCCTTGGAGCTTGAACGACTGTTCCTTGCCGTTTACGAGCATTTTACCTGTCGCAGCCGTGAAATCACTGCCATTGGCAAACCATACATCAACATGATAGGTGCCGGCTGCAGAGGCCTGAACATCACCAAACTTCACATAACTATCCGCAAAGTCAATCTCACCCACATAGCTTTTACCAGACGCATAATTGTTGTTTGTATTCACTTTCGCTTTGAACAGCTCGGCTTGTTCAGCCTCATATTTGATGGATAGGGCGGCATCTGGATTCTCGGTCACTTCCGGGAAATAGCTGACTCGCAAGTTCTCCGCTCCGAATGGAACCAGTGTAATATTCTCCGTTGGTTCCGTTGAAAGCAACGGCCCAATTGGCGGTTCGGAAGCTTCTACATTGTTGGCTGACTTGCCCCATGTAGGAATTTTCTTCGCTTTTGCAATCAGCTTGACTGGACTTGTCGCCTGAATGAACGGATTCTCAGGCATAGGTCCCTGCACAACCTCAATGGATGCTTCCGGATGTTCACGGTCGATCAATAACCCGTAGTTCCATGGTGTTTTGGAAAGCACACGGAATTGGCTGAAGCCAAGCGCTGCGGCATTAAATCCTGGCGCTGCCGCAATTGGATTCGATTGTACTTGCCAATCTTCTTCCACTTGAAGTGAGAACACGAGTGGACCGCGTTCGATCCCGACAGAATTGTTCACCCACGTCGATGTTTTCAGCTTCATTGGCACCGTCAGAACGACATGATCACCAGTCGCCCATGTTCTGTCGATCGTTAGGTATTCTCCAGCTTTCACAGCTGGCTGAACTTGGCCATTCACCGTTACCGTTGGTTGTTCCGCCCATGCCGGGATTCTTAACTTGAGTGGGAAACTTACAGATTCTGACGTGTTCACTTCGAACCCAATTTGATCCTCAAAGGGATAGTTCGTTGTTTCTTCTACCGTTACATTGGCGTTCTTAATTTTGGTCGATACGCGGCTTGGGCCATAAGCAATGACACCAAGTCCGCCATCATTTGTAGCCGCCCACATATTTTTCACAAAATACGGCCAACCCATATGCATATTAAAGCGACAGCAAGGGAAGCCGGAAGTTGGAGAAGGCATCATCCCGTTATCATAGTTTTGCTTGAAGCCATGATCCGCTAGATTGCTCTCAACCTGATTAGGCAATGAATAATACTGATGAAGCTTCAAGTCCTTATCCATCGCGCCTGGCAATGAATTGAAGGCAATTTTCTCAAGCGCATCACCAATGTGAGGATCCCCGAGAATCATAGCCGCCTCTTCATTACTTTGCATCCGCTCGGTAATCGCGCAGAGCTCTACTCCCTGCGTAGATCCGATACCCGCCAGCATCTCTGTACCGGAAGGCATTCCCGTAATTTGCGTGTGCTTATTCAAATTCGTTACGCCCGCTTGGAACGCATCACGATCCACATTGTCGTGTGATCTTTGATAGTAAACAGCAGGCATTTTAATCGCTTCATTCACGTTGACAGAATGGGTCGGTTGGAAGTCATTGCCGAAATTCTGGAAACCGTCATTTGTAAACGTATCTGTAATGGGATAGCCTTGATCGGCAAGCGTATCTGCCAACTGCAATAAGAAAGCGTCGTCTGTCCGGTTATATAGCCAAAGTACCGTATCGATGTTGTCGCCGACACGCACCTTGCCCCAGTCTCTGAGTGGACGTGCTGGTAATTGTGCGGCTTGATAATGGAAATAGTTGGTCATAAATGTAAGCACTCGTGCATCATTCGTAGCTTCATAGTAGTCCTTCATGACATAAAGCGCGACCATGCGAGGCCACCAATCATCACTGCTTTTGGGTCCAAATGAACCGTCCGCTTGCTGGCTGGCCAAGATGGCTTCAATCCATTTCTGGGATTTGGCAATTAAGTTCTGATCTTTCAATGTGTAAGCTAGAGGAACTAACCCCTTCAAATAATAGACTGGACGCTCCCAGTCCGAGTCTGGCGCTGTGCCGCCAAGCCACGCAGCATTCGTACTGAGTTCTCCGTACAAATCCTCGGCATAGCCGGTAGCCCCGTCGCGCTGAAGTTCAAGCTGCTTCAGCAGCCAGCCTTTGGCTTCAACCGAACCAAGCGGCAGCGGGATAAACGGCGTTTGTACCAGCGGATCCTTGTTCGCTACAGGTGAGGTGAACTCTTTGCCTGGCACCACATATTCGCTGGCGATTACATTATCGAAGCTCGGCTGCGCACGGTAACTTCTTAAACCGATTCCGCCTTTGGTATATTTCTGCGGGCTGTCGTCTGTATAGACGAGAACCGGCTTCTGTGAATCGTTGACATACACTTTAATGTCATTCTGATAAGTAATGACCTTCATGTGATAGTATCGATTCGGATCCATCGTGTCGAACACTTTTACCTGCTTCAGAGGGGTCCAGTTATTGTTCATTCGTCCAAGTGTGATCTTGCCATCACCGCTTAAACCGGCGTAGTAGCCCTTCACATTATCTGCCCCAGGTGTTGCGCTTTGTGTCTTGAAGAGCAGTCCTGCATCGCCTGTACCTGTGTCACTCGGCAGTTTAATATCGCTTTCCAGCGTCATATCCTGGAATTCTGCGTCTTGCGCAAGTATTTTGTAACCGTCACCTTTATTAACGGTTATGGCTCCGGATTGCATTTTCCAGTTTCCATCTACCAGATTCCAATGTTCAATCGTTTGTTCTGCCGGCGTATCGAAGTTATCGGATAACAACGTATCGCCTCCCACGGATTTTACGACAATATTGTCGTACGAAGGCATTGAGTTGTACATTCTAACGCCAACACTACCTTGCGTGTATGTATTGTCAGTTTGCTGCAAAACCAGCACATCATTGACATATACATTGATTTGACTGCCTACAGCAGAAACTTTCAAATGATAATCCGTATTCGGATTGATCGTTACAGCCGAACGCTTTAATTCCGTCCAATTGTTGCTCATACGACCGAGCATGACAGCACCGGTGCCAGCAGCGCTAAGCCCTGCATAATAACCTCGCACATTATCAGCACCTGGTGTTGCACTTACTGTTCGGAATAGCAGACCAGCGTCTCCGTTACGATCAGCCACACGAATGTCAGACTCTATTGTAAAGTCGTTCATGTCATCCTTGTTGGAAATCGCCTTATAACCTTGTCCTTTCGCTACGGACAGTCTGCCAGCGTCAATGGACCATGGGCCCTCAATGGCATTCCATGTATCGTTAATTTTCATTTTGTCGAAATGATCTGCAAAGTAACCCGGTATGGTTTCCGCTTCCGCTGCTTGCACCGGATAAGGAGATAGCATGGTCAAATATAAAGCAAAAATAAGTAGTTGGACGATTACCGTTTTTCCTTTTAACACAGGACACCTCTTTTCTTAAATTAAATTAGACACTACCTAATCCTCACATCAGCCACTTTTGTTTGTAGGTCGTCAGCCGTCAAGCTGTCTCCTCCTTTCCAAAAAGTAGAAAGCATTCAAGGCTCCGCAAGATGCCTGATCTTTTCTTCCAGTTCTAGCGGATCTACCATATGAAACGTGTCCAACACAAAGCCATTTTTATCGATTAGAAAAACTGTCGGCAGTGCATGAAGCTGATAGAGATCAGCGGCATGTTTATGCTCATCCAGCAGGATCGGATACTTGAGATTATTCTGTTTGACGAATTTCTCAATATTTTCCGGTTTTTCTTCGGTGGACACGTTAATACCAAGAAAATCAACTTGATCCTTATATTGTCCATACAGTTTACGCAGTGTAGCGACCTCAACCGAGCAGGCTTCACACCAACTAGCCCAGAAATGAATCACAACCGGCTTCTCCCGTTTGCCCCCAATCGTGTGATACGAACCATCCAGTGCTTTTAATGTAAAAGAAGGCGCTTTAACATCACCCGTTCCTGGCTTCTCCCCCGAGCTTGCCAAATTTACAATGCTCTCCAGCTTATGGACATCCAATCGCTGGCCATCGCCGCCTGGATTAGGTTCCGTACTCTTGTTTGCGAAATGCAGGTACACTGGCAGGCAGCTTAGCAAGATAATGCCAACTAGCACACTGATCATTTTCTTCATTTGAACCTCTCCCTGAACGTTGTTTACTCTGATTATATCCGCGCGAAAAAATGGCGTCTTTACGCGATTAGGCGAAACTTTGCGCGATTCTGACAAAAGTTCAGGGCAAGGCACACTTCTTTACAGAAAAAGCCGCCTAACCACATAAGATCCTGAGGTTAGGCGGACTTTACTAAGCGTTTATTGCAAAATTCTCTGTGCCAGCGCTGCCAAATCGACAAGGTCTACGCGACCATCGTTGTTCAGATCTGCTTGTTTGTACTTCTCCCAATCGGTGTCATTCGATGTTTTACCGTAAGCGGCTGCAACAATGGCGAGATCGCCGATTGAGTATTTACCGTCACCATTCGTATCCCCAGAATTTCCAGAAATAACCGAGTGGATGAAGGTTTGCAGCGCATCATTCAGTTCAGCAACCGCTTGTGCGACTTGCGCATTCGTCGCATTCGCATCGTTAGCAACCAGGGTAGCTTTGTCGATAGCCGCTTGTAGTGCCGCTTTAGCACCAGCAGGATACTGACCAACGGCTGTACCTTCTGTTGCCGCATCGTGCTTACTTTGCGCTCCAGCGATGAGTGTGTTCAGCGCCGTTTTGTCCACAATAGCAAGAATGCGAATGCTTTGAGAGGCGCCATCCACGGCGGTTTCTACGCCTTCTCCGTTTGCCAAAACAAGATTGGAGAGTGTAATCGTACTGGTAATATCCTCTCCAGTAGCCTTTGCTTTCCAATGAAGCTTCAGCAAATCGCCATTCATGCTCGTATCGTTCACATTCACTGTAATCAGACGAACCGCACCTGGCACTACTTTCTTATCGAGGAGTGTTAAGCCATCTTTTACGCTTTCGGCGGATACAAATTCGAGCTGGTTTGCGTCATACGTAACGCTCAAATCTTCTGCATACACACTTTGCGTGACACTGTTCAAGCCAATTGTCGAATCAAACGATTCCCCGCTTGAGACCGAGGCAGGTCCGGTTAACGACGACGTCGGATCATTCACGATCGGGCCGACCGAGAAATAATCGAACTTCGCCGGGATCGACGTCCCATCCGTAGCAGAGAAAGCGTAGAATCCAACTTTGGGATTTGTTAATTGTACCGTAACAGGGTCTGCAGCCTGCTTCCAGCTAGAACCGTCCCAATAATAGGTCGTATAAACATTACCTACCTTACGGATTTGCAGGTACGATGTATCGTAGCCTGGATGTACCGCCATATGACCCGCTTTGGTATATGCGGCATTTTTCTCAAAAGCGGATTCCAGGGATTTGCCCGTGGCGCCGTCTGTATCCCACACATGCCCAAACTTCATATAATTATCTTCGTCCTGCCAAACGAGCAGCCCGGCTTGCTGGAAGTTCTTCCTTACCTGCGCATCTACCTTCGTAGTGATGACAAAATCACCGCTAGGCGCGTTTTGCAAGAAGGCATTTTTTAGTGCATTCGAATTGCCAAAGCTATCGCCCGTGAGTGTCTGAATCGTTAATTTGCCCGGATTGGCCGTCAGGCTCCAATTGGCGTTATTTTGACGATAAATGCTCCAACTGCTGTTTAGCGTGGTGCTGTCAAAGTTATCCACCGTGGAACCTTTTGGAAGCGGATCATTCACACCAGCGAAAACTTTATCTTTCTCAGCAGTTAGGCTATTAAGTGCTTGCTGGAGGCCGCTCGCAGTGGCATTAGTGTCTGCAAGTACCTGCTTAGCAGATTGAATGACACCTTGGAAATGATCCACCACAGCTTGCGGATATTGGCCTGGCTTAGCACCTGCGGTGAGCTTACTGAAAAGCTGCTCAGCCTCTTGAATGCCGCTGGACAAATCGCCAGCCGTTACCGTGCCGATTAACTCGCGGTGAGCCTTGGCTATCCGATCAAAATCGAGCTTTTCCACCTTGCGGTCATAAGAAAGCAAACCGTTAATCTCATACTCGACGTCGGTAATTTGGGTATAGATCGCTGCGCTCAAGCCAGGATTTCCTTTGAGATTTTTCAGTTGATTGATGTAATCGATGTATTTGTCCGTAATCTCTTTTTTACTTTTCATCTCTTGATACGAGAACACGAGCGGACTCCATTCATGTCCTGGCGTATGTAGACCAAGGCCTCCGTATTCCCCGAGTACAGCAGCACGTGTATCCGATGGCTTCGGGGAGTTCGGAGATGGGTAAGCGTGCATATCGACCAAGTCGCCTGCGCCGGAATCCTGCCAACCGCTCGCGTTATTAATGAGGCGCGTTGGGTCGAGGCTTTTCACATAATTGGTCGCATCCTTTGTCTGTTGTCCGCCCCAATCGAATTCGCCCCAGCCTTCATTGAAGACTGTCCATTCAATAATCGACGGCACGCTGCGCAGCTGATCGACCATTTCTTTGTATTCCTTAAGCCACTGCGTTTTGGCAGCTTGTGTAATATCCGCGCCATGGTTGTTTTGACGATCCTCCAAGCTCGGCATATCCTGCCAGACGAGGACGCCTAGCTTATCCGCCCAATAATACCAGCGAGCCGGCTCTACTTTAATATGCTTACGGATCATATTCATACCGATTCGTTTCACGGCTTGAATATCAAATTTCAAGGCATCTTCGGTCGGAGCCGTGTAAATGCCATCCGGATAGAAGCCTTGGTCGAGCGGCCCCATCTGGAACACGAATTTGCCGTTCAGCAGCGGTCTAGTAATACCGTCTACTTTTCCAAGCTTGATCTCCCTCATCCCAAAATAACTATTAGCCTGATCCACAACTTGATCCCCGTTTTTCAAACGGACTTGTAAATCGTACAGAAAGGGATCATCCGGCGTCCAAAGCCTAGGATTCGGAACAGGAACCTGCAGCTCCGTGCCAGCGGGACCGCTGATTCTTCCTACTTCCTGACCGTCCTTCATCGCAATCGCTTCTACGGTCAAATTGTTAGCAGCCCCTGCAGGAACGGTTAATTTCAGCTTTTGATTCGTAAGATCAGGAGTCATATCCAGCTTCTCGATATGAGCCTGAGCGACAGGCTCCATCCAAACGGTTTGCCAAATACCGGAGACGGACGTGTACCAAATGCCTCCCAGCTTTTTCACCGTTTGCTTACCGACAGCTTGATCTTCACCCATATCCGTATTATCCAGCACGTGAACGATCAGTTCATTGTCGCCTGCTTTTAATTGATCGGTGATATCGAAGCTAAACGATGTGTAACCGCCTTTGTGCTCGCCGACCTTTGCACCATTGACATAAACGGTCGTCAAATAGTCGGAGGCGCCGAAGTTCAGCATTACGCGCTGGCCGTTCCAATCACTTGGAACCGTGAATGATCGCTTATACCACATCAGATTTTCTACACGTTTGATGCCCGAAAGCACCGATTCAGCAGCAAAAGGAACAACGATTTTCTCCTTCAACGTTTGTCCGGTTGGGAGCGCCTCTCCGACTTTAGCCGATTGGAACTGCCATTCCCCGTTCAGATTCTGCCATTTATCGCGCACGAGCTGGGGTCTAGGGTATTCAGGAAGTACATGATCCTTATCTACTTGGCTCGCCCATGGCGTCGTGATTTGATAGGTAGAGTTGTTCTTCAGCATTTTATCGAATGACTGGACCACTCTGCCATCCTGATCCTCAAGGCCGCTTTGCCCGTCATAGCTCGCCTTAACTAACCAAACATCCTTCGAATATACCGGATATTGGAAGGTAACCACGATGGTGCTGCTATCGCCTTGTTTGAGCGCTGCCGAAGCGATCGGCCAGTCGCTGCCCATGACATTCACCTTAAAATGATTAACGAAACCTTCTGGAAGCGATTGCAAAGGTTTATCCACTTTGACTTCGGCCGTCGCTCCATCAACAGCTACGCTGCCTCCATAGGAGAAACCGCTTGGCGGGGTAAAAGCCTCAGTCGGTATGGCTGATTTCGGTAGGGAAGGACTCGACCATCGCATGTGAAAGTTCGATCCGCCCGTATTTTCAAAGTATTCAACCTTTATCGCATATTTTTGTCCGGCAACCAGGGGAATCGGCGCTGCGACCTGCTCCTTATCCCAATCGTTGACCCAATGATCAATGACCAGCTTATTGTCAATCCAGAGCCGGAAGCCGTTGTCCCCAATGATTGAGAACGTGTAATTTTCGGAAAACTGGGGTTCGATGAAGCCGCTCCAACGTACATTCACATTATCCTGCTGCCCGGTTAAAATCCCAAACGCTGGGTCCAAGTTGCCGAAGTCCAAATTGGGATCAAGTACGGTTGACTTTAACGTGCCAAAGTTAAACTGCGGAGAGCCCAAACTTGTATAGTACTCACCTTTTAAGCCGTGAACGACAGGCTCATTCGCCACTTCCGCAGCCTGTGCTTGAAGGGTCATGAGCGGAGCCGTTGAGATCGTACCGAATGCACAAGCGGCAATAAGCAGCTTATTAAACGTCTTCTTTAACTTCATGCTATTCTAGCCTCCTGATCATATAAATGATGAATGGGCGAGAGCATTGAGAAGCCTCTCCTTTTTCTGCACATGAACTCCTTTCATCCAATTCATTGGAAGATTACAGATACATTATGTAACAATAAAGAGAGGAAGTATTTAGGATATTCCGCCTTTTTTTACGTTTTCTTGCCTTTTGGTCCGCGGGGTGTAAACAGCAAAAGGGAGATTGCTCTTAGGCAATTTCTGCCGATCAAGCCCCTCCCTGATGTTCTTCCTCACTTATTTACCTATGATTATTGTACATTCAACAGTTTATAAATCAGCATGGCCGCTTGGGCGCGATTCGTAAATTCCTTTGGATGAATCCCCTTGCCATAACCATCTACCAAGCCCATCTCTACAAGCGTTGTAACACTCTGTAGCGCGTAACTCGAAATATCTGAAACATCGTTAAACGAATCAGCTAAAGAAGTCCCTTTACTTGCTGGGAGTTTATTGAGCGCTTTTAAGGTACGAGCCGTAAGGGTCATCATGTCCTCTCGGGTCACAGACGCTCTCGGATCGAAGTTATTATACTCGTCACCTTCCACAATGCCTAAGCTTCTCGCAGCGGATAAGTGCTCATCGAAGTACTCGCCCTGCTTCACATCGTCAAAGCGCTCGCCTGAACCGCCTTTTACCTCCAAGGCTCTCATCAGAAGAACCACATAATCGGCACGAGTAACAGGCTGCCTCGGACTGAAAGTACGCTCAGCCGTTCCATTCACAATCCCCTTCTCAGCCAGGAAGGCAATTGCCGTTTTGGCCCATGTGAAATCGCCTAGATCATCGAATGGGAACAAACCGTTAATCTCAACAGCCACTTTGGCATTCGACTGCTGATCCGTACTAGCCAGAATGGAATCGACCAATTTGACCTTACCGATCGCCAGTTCAGCATTCCCATCCTCGATTGCTTCAAATTTTAATTTGTACAAAATCTGCTCGCCATCGTCCCCCTTCGTTCGGCCTACGCGTGTGTGCGCGAGTTGAATATGGTTATCTTTCACTATGGGAGGAACAGAAAATCCAGGAATCTCCGTCGTTGCTTCTTTTAATTTCATCTGCTTCGGATTGAAGTCCAAATTGATTTCGTACGCATAGACATCTTTTAGCTGATGCCCCGTTACAAGAACCTCCACATTTTCTCCCTTGGACGGCTTTTCAGTAAGAACAGTCAGCGTATACGAGGGTGAATCCTCTGCAGAAACTGATACTGATGCCCCTAAGATCATCGTTGCAGCCAAAACGGTCATTAAACTTCTCTTTTTTACTTTCACGTTGGAGTGCCCCTTTCATTTCATTAACTCCAATATAAAAAAATCTAGCATTCATGTATTTAGACGATCAGGTGTAAATTTGCTATTTTCGGATATTTTGCGTAAAACAGTCAGGCGCGGGCTAGCGCATCGATATTCTGACGGCTCTCCTTGTCTTGGCCTTGTACTGTACTCTACCGCCACGCCCCACCATGCCATGCACCGCCACGCCCCGCCACGCCACGTCCCGCCCCGCCACGCCACGTCCCGCCATGCGATGCACCGTCATGCCCTTCATCACCATGACCGGCCACGCCACGCCATGCCCTGCACCACCGCCTCGCCCCGCCCCACTTAAATAAGGGAACTCCGTTCCCTTATTTAGCCGAAAAGCGGCGTTTCGCCTGCTGGAGGGGAACTCCAGGGTCTTATCCGCCCTAAATCTTCCAATTTCACGCCCAAATGGCGAAATAGCGGATCCTAGTTCCCTCTCCCTCACTCAAACGTTTGTTTTCAGCAAAATAGCGCCCTGTAGTTCCCCTACAACATCGCCGAGCTCTGAAACCACGCCCCACCGCATGAAAATACACAAAAAGCCGGACACAGGAAATTAATCCCCCTATCCGGCTGCCTTTTACCTCTATGAACATGTCGATTTTAGTAATACTTCGTGCCGAGAAATAACGAGCCAATTGCAGCAAAAGTTCGAATTAGTCGCTCTGCAGCATTCTCAAGTAAATCGCTCGTACGAGCCATGTCCTCCTCAAGTGTCTCGAGACCGTTCATTGACCGTATTTATCAATTCCCCCTGTAAAAAAGCAGCCACATTCCCTGCAGCAATGTCCATCAGTCGGCTCCGAGCCTCAAAGGTTGCCCAAGCTATATGCGGCGTTACCATACAGTTTCTGGCAAGCACAAGCGGATTGTCCTTATCTGGCGGTTCGATGGATAGCACATCCAATGCTGCACCCGCAATTTCCCCTTGATTTAGAGCATCTGCCACGTGCTGATCAACAAGCAGACCTCCCCGCGACGTATTGATGAGGAAAGCTGTCGGTTTCATAAGGGCGATCCTCTCAGCGTTGAGGAGGCCTTCCGTCTCTGGCGTGAGCGGGCAGTGCAGACTTACGAAGTCAGAAACGCCAAGCAGCTGCTCGAGTGGAACACGTTCCACGGATTCCTCACCTGCATCCGGTGCCTGGCCTTCTCTGCCTGCGACCAGCACGCGCATGCCAAAGGCCTGCGCCAATCGGCTAACCTGCTTGCCTATGCGTCCATAGCCGACGATCCCTAACGTTTTTCCCCCAAGCTCAATTTGCGGGCTAACGGTATAGCAAAAGTCTGGCGATTCCGCCCAGCCTCCCGCACGAACACTATCTCCGTGCCGGCCGATTCTGTGGCAAAGCTCCAAAATCAGGGCGAAAACGAATTGACCCACAGAATCCGTCCCATATGTTGGCACATTGGTCACGACAATTCCTTGTCTTGAAGCAGCTTTGACATCAACGACATTATAGCCTGTTGCCAAAACCCCGATATATTTCAATCGGCTTAATCCGTCCAATGTCTCCCTCGTGAGCGGTGTTTTATTCGTCAGCACGATATCCGACTCCTGAATACGTTCCTTTATGAGCTCAGGCGGCGTTCGGTCATAGACCGTGACAGTACCAAGTTCCCCTAGCACTTTCCAACTCAAATCTCCGGGATTTAGCGTATAACCGTCGAGTACAACAATTTGCATTTCTCCACCTCTTGATTAATACAGCGTATAAATGACCTTATTCTCCGTATAAAATTGCTGATTCGTACTTCCAATGGAAAAAGCGCCAAAACCCGAACGCTTAATGCCCCCAAACGGCATATGCGGTTCACTGGCTGTGCCATGATTAATGTGCACCATACCGGCTTCAAGGCGTAGAGCAAACTCGTTCGCATCACGCAACTCATCAGTGAATACCGATGCGGCTAGGCCATACTCGGTCGCATTGGCGATGCGTACTGCGTCCTCTTTCGTATCTGCCTCAATGACCGTAAGAACGGGTCCGAAAATTTCCTCGCGGGCAATGATCATCTCTTCGGTTACCTTCACGAACAGAGCTGGTTCCATGTAAGCCCCAGTTTGATAATTACCACCAGTAAGCACTCTGCCACCGTATAACAGCTCAGCTCCCTCTTCTTGGCCCAGTGAGACATAGCGCTGTACGGATTCCAATTGTTCTTTATTCACGAGTGGGCCCATATGAATCCCCGGCTCCCAAGCCGGACCTACACGCAGTTGTTTAATCTCTTGCAGTAAAGCCTCTATTAGTTTCTCTGCTTGCGATTTGAGCACGACAACTCGGCTTATGGATGTGCAGCGTTGACCCGAGCAAGCAAAGGCCGCAGACACAATCTGCTTCGCTGCTCCCGCCAGATCTGCGTAATTCAAAACCACTGCAGCATTCTTACCGCCTAGCTCCAGCTGAGTTCGCGCCAAACGCCCGGCAGCTGTTTGTTGAATCCGCAAGCCAAGATCCGTCGAACCCGTGAAGCTGATTCCTTTCACACGCGGATGTTTCGTCAGAGGATCTCCGACTCTTGCTCCTCCGCCTGTCACCATGTTCACAACTCCGTTAGGCACTCCGGCTTCTGTGAATAACTCCATGAGCCTTGCTGATGCCCATGGTGTTGCAGACGCGGGTTTGAACACGACTGTACAGCCGTAAGCAAGCGCAGGCGCAATCTTGCGAACTGGCGTAACAACCGGAAAATTCCACGGTGCTATAGCAGCAACTACGCCGATTGGATAACGGACAACCGTATTCCGTACATTCCGGCGTTCACTCGGGGCTGTTTCGCCTAAGATCCGTGACGCTTCCCCAGCAGCAAAACGGGCTTCTTTCGCTGCCCGGGCCACCTCGCCACGGGATTCGGCAATGGTTTTTCCCTGCTCGGCAGATAACCGGAAAGCCAGCTCATCGCGATCAAGCTCTAGCAAGTCTGCGAATCGCAGCAGAATTGCCCCCCGTTCCGGTCCTGGCACAGCCGACCAGCTTGTGAAAGCAGCATCAGCCGCTTCAACTGCCCTGTTCACATCCGTAGCATCGGAATCAGCAAAATAACCGAGTATCCTTTCATGCTCTGCAGCGTGGGCGACTTGAAATGTACCTCCCCCCTGTGCGGACTTCCATTCACCATCTATGTAGTTGCCATAGTTCTGACCGGCGGCTTCTTGCAGCCAATGAAGCATTTCATGGTCTGACATCACACATTCACTCCTTTCTCGTTACCCTGCCGTAATGGCATTGGTTTGGGACATTGCGGCGCGGCATAGTTGTTTGAGGTCTTCATGTGTTGGTTTTACAGGATTAACAGGCACGTTGCCCGACTGCATCGCTTCCTCGGCAATCCTATCAAGTTCCTCTTCCGTCACACCATAATCGGAAAGTGTTTGTGTTATGCCGATATCCTTTTTGAGGCGTCGAATCGCTGATACGGACCTCTCGGCTGCCTCCCGCAAAGAAAGATGATCGGTTTTCTCTCCGAAAATAACGGCAATTTCCTTGAATTTTTCCAAGTTTCCAATAAGATTGAACGTCATAACCTCAGGTAAAAGTATCGCGTTTACGATACCGTGCGGAATCTTGAAATGCGCGCCTAATGGAATGGCGAGCGCGTGTGAAAGTCCAAGACGAGTCGGATTGAAGGCCATTGCTGCGATCAAACTGGCAAGCAGCATATCGTGACGCGCCGATAAGTTCTCTCCTTGAACAACCGCAGTCCGGAGACTGCGTGCAATCATTTTCATAGCCTGAATCGACATGCCTTCGGAGATCGGCTGCGTCGCTTTATTAACGAAAGATTCCAATGCATGCGTCAAAGCGTCCATTCCCGTAGACGCGGTAAGCGATGCAGGCAAAGAAACCGTCAACTCAGGATCGCATAATGCCAGAGACGGGCAATTATACGGGCTGCCCACACTGAGTTTGACCTTTGCTTTTTTGTCTGAAAGCACGGACCAAATCGTAAGTTCGCTGCCAGTCCCCGCAGTCGTTGGAATTGCAATGACGTGCGCTCCTTTACGCGGCACTTTGTTTATCCCGACGTAATCGCGAATGTTGCCTTCATTTCCTAACATCAAACCAACTGCCTTTGCCGTGTCAAGCGAACTTCCGCCTCCGATGCCCACAACCAGGTCGCACCCTTCCGACTTGGCCAGCTCTGTTGCCGTTGCGACCGATTCAATATTCGGATCGGGTTCGATGTCCGAGTAAATGACGTACGGAATTTCTGCTTCATTTAGCGGTGACGTCAATCTGTCGACGCCTCCTGCTTTGAGGACGCCAGGATCGCTGACGATAAGCACCTTGCTTCCTCCAAGCTCGCGAACATGATGCGGGAGCGTTTGCGCAGCCCCATTCCCGAACTCGATGACCGTCGGCAGTTCATATCGAAAAATCCGGTTTATCATCTTTTTTCCTCCCACTATGTTCAATCCCTATTTTTGGGCAGCGATGCTACCACGCTAAAGCCTCGATCAGGCCTCCGGTCCACATGGAGACCATATTCATTTCCGTACAGCATTTGTAAACGCTCATGAATATTTCTTAAGCCAAGACTCTTTTTCGGCTCAGCATGCGGTCCCGCGCTCGTATTCAAAGCGCTGCGAATAGCCGCTAATTTCTCTTCGCTGATCTCTGCTCCATCATCTTCCACGCCGATATGAAGCGATTGCTCATCAACGGCTGCCCAAATCGTAATCCTCCCCTGCTCTTCCTTCGTTTCAATACCATGAAAGATTGCGTTCTCCACCAGCGGCTGAATAATCAGTTTCGGAATCTGACAGCTCAGTGTATCTTCAGGAATTCGGGTTTCGAGCTCGATGCGATCTCCGTACCGGAATTTCTGTATGCTGATGTAATCTTTGACATGCTGAAGCTCTTCATAGAAGCTGACGATTGGCGCCCCCTTAATACTGAAGCGAAAAATTTTTGCAAG
This sequence comes from Paenibacillus sp. J22R160, assembly GCF_059692135.1. Lineage (NCBI taxonomy): Bacteria > Bacillati > Bacillota > Bacilli > Caryophanales > Paenibacillaceae > Paenibacillus > Paenibacillus sp. J22R160. Next base: position 112,541 of record NZ_JCAUAU010000011.1, read on the forward strand.
ACTTACCGCCATCTCCCCAATATCCGGCGCCTGATGAATATCAGAGAGCCATTTGATGGACTGCAGCGTGTTATACAGAAAGTGCGGATTAATTTGCGCTTCAAGCGAGGCAAGCTCAGCTTCCTTTTGCTTCAAATTAGAGACGAATACGGTTGAAATTAAATTCTGAATGTCTCCGATCATGATATTAAAATGCTCGTTAAGCTTGCCAATTTCGTCTGAATTGTCCACCCTGGCACGTACCGACATATTGCCTTCCGCCACTTTTTCCATCAGCCGGATCAAGTTGGAAATTGGACGTGTGATACGCCTGCTCAAAAAGTAAGCGATAATGGTGCTCATCACCGTCATGATGAGTACCGAGATCATGATAATGTTTTTGACTCTGGATGCGTCGACGAACAATGCGTTCGCAGGAACAACTGTTATTATTTTCCATCCTGTTGTGTGAATAGTTGCAAACGCAACCAGCTTCCTGGCATCGGTTTCTTCGGTAAAATAATAACCGTTATCCTCAGAAAAAACCGGCTCGAACAGCGCGATTTTCGACGTTTCCAGCTTTTGGGTAACAAGCGTCTTGTCACTGATCGAGATGACATTGTTCGCATCATCCAAAATCATCGAATAGCCGTTTGGAGCTACACGGCCGGTTGTATAGATGTTTTCTAAGGTGCGTTCATTAACGTCCATCCATAGTATCCCAATTGGCTTCCCATACGAATTGCGAATTTTTTTCAAAAAAGAAACCACATTCGCATTCGAACTAATCGTATATCCGCCTACTTTGTGGGAAGGCGACCATTTCGCATCTTCCGAGTCAGATTGACTAAATGTCTGAAACCATGGGAAATCGGTGAAATTCGGTTTTTCTCTTAATTGATTAGCCGACGAGAAGTAGGTTCCGTTCGTATCTATGAAGTACATACCGTTAATATCGTTGCGGTAAATCGTATATTTGTTCATCTCATCTTCGACGCTTCGGCTGATTTGGCTTTTCTCATAATCAGAAGCAGACGGATACGCTTCGATTTGCTTTTTGATCGGATTAGGCAGGTTAAAAGAGTCGTAAAATGCGGTATTGGCGGCTTTCTCAACATCCTCCAAAATGACTTCCGAGTTAAGTGAAAGCTGATGAACGGTTTGCTGAAGCGAGCGGCTCAAGTTATTGTTGATAATATGCGTTGCTACGCTGTAAGCGAAATAACTGACGATCGTCAGAGGCAGAACGACCAGACTCAGGAACGAGAGCATCAGTTTGGTGAATAAATTAAAACGAACCTTCTTCATGGTGCAAGCTTCCTGTATTCGCTCGGTGTAATACCCGTATGTTTCTTAAACATCTGTCCAAAGTGACGGAAATCTTTGTAGCCTACCGCTTCCGCAACTTCATAGTTTTTCATACCGCCTGAAGCAAGCAACTCTTTAGCCTTCTCAAGCCGCAGCTCCGCAAGAAAGTCCGAGAAGTTGCTTCCTGTTTCCTGAACGAATAAGTAGCTCAGATAGCTGCGGTTAAGAAATACACGGTTCGCTGCGTCTGCCAGTGAAATTTCTTCACCATAGTGCTGATTCAGATAATCGATCACATCGCGAATGACTTTGCTGTAAGGTTTTGGCAGGTGCTGGTGCATGATCTGCACCGCTTCCTGGAATAAAGCATCCAAGCTAACCACTGCATCGTTCAGCGTATCCGATAAATACAGAACTTCACGCACCCGCTCCCGCAAATCTTGTTGACTATCACGGCTGCGTTCCTTCTGCAGTAGTTCCAGCGATTCCGCCAGCTTCAAATAAAAAGCCTCGATGCTTTCCGGATCGTACAAAGCTTCTTCGGCAAAACGCACCTTCAATTTGTCCAATTCATCCAGCAACGGTTTCGTGCTGCCTAGCTGAAGAGCTTGCGTTATCGTATGAATGGTGTCACTAGCCGGTAATATCTTTCCCACCGTCTCGGGATTGAAGGTTAAGATCCGTTTGGTAGGACTCAGCCATCGCAACTTCAGCGCCCGGTCCGCATCGAGATAAGACTCTCGCAGACCTTGGAGGCCCGATGATATGCTGCCGAGTCCCCAAGTGGTCGGCACTCGCAGGTAATCCAGCACAGCTGCCTGCCCCTTAGCTACAAAGTCCTCCATCAAATTGAAATCGTTCTCATTCTGTCTTAGAACCAAGACGAGACTTCCCGGACGAAGATCAACTAGCTCTCCGCTGCCTTCAGTCCGAAGCAGTTCTTCCAGGATGTTCTGTACAGCGAAATGCAGTAAACCACCATCACGGAATAACGTACTTTTTTCTTTAAAAGCATTTATTTTTACAAGGGCAATCGCATTTTTGCCGCAAATGGAGTCATTCAAACCGAGTACATGCTCATAGCGCTTAAGCTCCTTCTCTCCTGTCACGCCAAACAGCAGCTCCTTCAGCACTTTTTGTCTGGCAAGACCAACCGACTGCTGCAGGAGATGTGACATTTGATCCTGTTCCCGAATTTTTCCCCGCTCGTCAGCGATTTCCTGCGTCACTTTATCTATCGCCTGTCCTAGAGATTTACTGTCGATCGGCTTGAGCAGATAATCCGTTACACCGCATGCAATCGACTTCTTGGCATAGCTAAAATCATCATAGCCGGAAATAATGATAATTTTGATGGAAGGCCATCGTTCCTTAACGATTCTCGAAAGCTCCAAACCGTCCAATCCGGGCATCCGGACGTCTGTCAGGAGTACATCCGGCTGCCGGTCCTCGGCCATTTGAAGCGCTACTCTCCCATTAGGGGCCGTATGTATTTCGCCAATTCCATAGTTGTTCCAATCAATCGCCTTTTGGATACCCATCCGCATCAACGGTTCATCATCTACGATCAATGCTGTCAACATGCTATTGTTCCCTCCTGCAATGGATATTTGTTTTCGGACGATCTCTTTGTTACCTATAGAATTCAACGAAACTGCCCCTTTCCCTCTTAATTTTTGTATAGTTTGACTGAACTCCCGAATCTGGAAAAGGCTGGGATCACCTTCTAGTTAGAAGGCTAACCGCTGCAAAATCCAGTTCACCGCTTTCCCTTGCCGCCATCTCATACAGCTGAAAAGCGTGCGAGGTGACAGGCATCGGTTGGCCTGAAGCTTCCTGAAGCGCGATATCGATGTCCTTTTTCATGAGATTAAGCTTAAAGCCCGGCTGGAAATGACGTCCTGCGATCGCCTGCCCTTTGTTCGTAAACATCCAGGAACCGCCAGAGCTGCTGCCAATCACTTTCTGCAAAGCATCCAAGTCCACGTCAAGCCTTTCCGCCAAGGCAATCGCCTCAGATGCAGCCAACATATGCACGGCGGCAAGCATCTGGTTAATTGCCTTAACCGCCTTGCCTGCGCCAATTGTACCGACCGGATGTACCGTTTGCGCCATCGCATCAAGGATTGGCTGAGCCAACTCCAACGCCTCCTCGCTGCCTCCAGCCATGACCGTTAGAGTCCCTTTCTCCGCACCGATCGTGCCACCACTAACTGGAGCGTCCAAAACCACTACGCCTTTGGCAGCAAAAGCCTCCGCAATCTCCTTCATTGCGCCTGGGGAACCCGACGTCATCTCCAACAGAAGTTGGCCTTCCCTCACCTCAGCCAGCACCTCGCTGCTAAGAAGCACCTCCCTCATTTGGCGGTCCTCCGGCAAAATACTAATGATTGCACCGCAAGCTGCAATCGCCCCTGCCGGTGAAACGTGCACTTCGGCCCCAAGCTTGCGAAGCTCATCAGCCGGCGCCGAGTTCCGGTGAACGGTTACGTGCAGCTGAAAGCCTGCCTTTGCCAAGTTTCTGGCCATTGGCAATCCCATCGCGCCTAGTCCAAGGAAGGCGATTTGACGCCTATCTACCCCATTCATCGTGATTTCCCCCTTTTGCGTAAATGAAATGATAGAATATGGAAAAACCCCGGCATGACCGGGATTTCCTTTCTTAGTAGCCTGCAACGGATGCATCGACGGATAGACCCATTTTATCGTAAAGCTTGCGGCGGCTTTTCTTATCTGCTTCCATTTCTTGAAGCGCATACTTCGCTACATCCCATGCTTTTTCAAGAGGTACAACTACGATGCCATCGCCATCTGCGACGATAATATCGTTCGGACGTACAAGTTGGCCGTTAATGTTAACAGGGACATCCTTGGCCTGGAATTCTACGCGTCCTTGTACCATCGTTTGCGACACGTAACGGGAGAAAATCGGCACTTGATTCAAGATTAGCTCATCTGTATCCCGCGCTCCTCCGTTCGTGATGATGCCACGGCATCCCTGGATTTTATATTCCAAACCGTTATTAGATCCGATGATACCCACGTTCGTGTCACTGGCATCAAGCACCAGCACATCGTCTTCGCCGATCTCTTTCCCCCAGTGATACGTCGCGATATTACCGTACCAATGATTGGAGAATTTCGTGTATGATTCCGGATCCATCGTAGGGATCGTGCGGTTCGTCGGTACGAATTGAACGGTTTTGGCAAAACCGCAGAAGCTAGTACGGAATAATGGCTTGATGGTGTCTGTATGTATGCTGCCCATGAAATGCATCATATTCCAGTCCATGCCGTCGCGCACATCAGCAACGCGCAGTTTGCGATAAACTTCCATTAGTTTTTGTTTTTCTTCTTTGGTCAATTCGATCATTTTCAGTCACCTCTTCATTGGATTTGGTTGATTCATTTGCTGGCTGTATACGAAGAGCGATTCGATTAAAGCTTTAAACCGCTCGATGCCACACTTTCAATCACATATCGTTGCAGGAGAAGGAATAAGATGACCATCGGAATGATGGTTAGTGTTGCAAGGGCAAGGCTGCTTCCAATGTACGTTCCATTCGGTCCCAGCGTGAAATTCGCTACGCCGATGGACACAGTGAACATGCTGCTCTTCGATAAGATGAGTAGCGGCCAAAGCAGCTCATTCCATTTATGCATCACAGTAATGATAGACAAAGTAGCAATAATTGGTGAAGTAAGCGGCAAATAAATTTTCATAAATATCGTAAAATGATGGGCTCCGTCCATTTTGGCCGCTTCCCCTAGCTCATTCGGCAGTGAATCCATGAACTGCTTCACCAGGAATACGCCGAAGGGATAGGCGAGTGTCGGTAGGATGACCCCAACAAATGAATTAATCAGGTTCAGTTGATTAAACACCAGAAAACGTGTAAACACGATAACTTGGTCGGGTACCATCATGGCGGTGAGAATGATGAGGAGCCAGATTTTTTTGCCTCTAAACTCCCCTTTGGAAAGGGCATATCCTGCCAAGGTGGCACCTACTATATGGCAAATCACGGAGCCTGCGACAATAATAATCGAATTTATATAGTACGTGCCTATCGGCAAAGACTTGAAAATTAAGGAAAAGTTTTTCCACCCGAACTCTTCAGGAACGATGCGTGGCGGAAAGCTGAGCCCGAAATTCGCATTAACGTCCAGAGAGATTCCAATCATAAGCACAAAGGGATAGAGAAAGACCACGGCCAGCGCCGACAGTATGAGCAACCTGATTATTTCCAGCGCTTGATTGCGTCTTGTCATTCGAACCTGCCTCCTTTCATCGTTCCGATCTTCGGGAAATCTTCAGATTTATGACGGTAATGATCAGAATCATCAGGAACAGCGCAATTGAAGCCGCTGAACCGTACCCGTATTGGGACTTCTCCATCGTTTCTTCATAGAAAAAGAGTACGATCGTTTGCAGTGAGCGGAGCGGACTTCCAGCGGCCCCGCCGAAGGTATACACATCATCGAATCGCTGGAAGGCGCCGATGACGCCTGTTATGATTAGGAACCACAGAATGGGTTTGATCCCCGGTATCGTGATATAACGCATTTCCTCCCAGCGCGATGCGCCGTCTACACGAGCTGCTTCGTAATAATCTTTGGAAATCGACTGCAGTCCTGCCATCCAGATGAGGATGTTAAAGCCGACTGATTGCCACAGTGCCAAAGCAATGACGACCCATTTGATCAGCGTCGGATCATTCATCCACGCCTTCGGCTCGATGCCGAACCAGGAAAGGACGTAATTGACCGATCCTGACTGGTCAGGGAAGAACAGGACCTTGAACACAAGCACGACTGCGACCGCCGACGTGACATTCGGCAGAAAGTAAATCACCTTGAGCAGTCCTTTTCCATACATAGCCCTATTAATCAGTGCAGCCAGCAGAAATGAGAGCGGGAGCCCTAGCAATAAGCCGAACAAACCAATGTACAAGGTGTTATAAATGGAGAGGAAGAAATTCGGATCTGTCAACAGGTGTCTATAGTTAAACCATCCTGCGAAATTCTCCAAACTGCCGTCACTCGATACGTAGAAGCTAAGTAGCAATGTTTTGACCATCGGGTAGTAGCTGATCAATGCTAGAACACCTACAGTCGGAAGCAGATATAGATACCAGGTGAACTCCTTGAGGAGTCTGCCCTTGACCGGAGAGTTCTGCTTCATAACCGGAAGAGCCTGCTTTGCATCTGTAACCGCACTCGCGTATGTCGTCGGTTTCATCATTGAACCCTCCTTTTGGGCGGCTATACGGTTTGTGTGCGAGTTACTTTTGGTCGGCAGCATTGTTCTTGGCGAACTCATCCAGTACCTCTTTTTGGGCGGTATCCAGTGCTTCTTTAGCGGGCGTATTTTTCAGCAGCACCTTTTCCATACCACGTGTTAAGGCAAATTTGGCTGTTGTGAACCAGATCGGAGACATATATTGTGCTTGGCTTACCATTTTGAACATCTTCTCGTCGTTGGCATCCGGCTTATAGTCCGGTCCAAGCGATTTTGTCGAAACCGGCATCGTGTTCTTCGTTTCCCAAAGGAATCGCTGTCCATTGCCGACAGACATCCACTTGACGATTTCCCAAGCAAGATCTTTGTCCTGGGTATTCTTGACCATTTGTACGCGAATGCCGCCTAAGAAGCCGCCGGTTCCTTGTGGACCTTTCGGAATCATTGCTACATCGTACCTGTCGAGCATTTTGAGTGATTTAAATTTTTGAAGCTGAATGGCCGGCAAATTAATGTACATCGCAATATTGTTTTTTGGCGTGGACCACTTCTCGGCCCCTTGCCCTTGAATCATACCCGCAGGTGTAAAAGGCATCAGTGATTTGTAATAATCTGCGGCCTTTACCATGCCCTCGCTGTTTAATGTTACCTGGTTTAAATATTCTTTGTAGCCCATTTTACCCATATCGGCGCCGAATGTATTAGCGATAAGGGAGACTGCGTAACCTGCTTGATCAGCAGGAATTCGCGTGTAGACTCCGTAGGTTTGCTCACCTGTTTTTGGATTTTTTCCGGTCAGTTTTTTCGCCTTATCGAGCACTTCATCCCAAGTTGGATTTTCAGATAGAGGCTGGACACCAAAATCAGTGAAGATCGTTTTGTCAAAATAAATACCCGAGCCGTCTACAGCAATCGGCAGCGCGTTATTAACCGTTTTCCCGTCTTTATCGACTTCCAATGGACCGGTCAGCAGTGTCGGAGATAAATACAAATCTTTGCTCCACTCTTTGTCTTTTTCGAGGAAAGGAGTTAGATCCTCGCTCAAGCCTTGATTCCACATAAATTTGCTGTCCGATTCGATCGATACATCGATTTGGCGCGATTCCACGAGCGCTTTCGCTTTTGCTTGATGATCCTTGTACGGATAGGTGACAACCTCGATATCAATATTCGGGTAATCCAACTTGAGACGCTTCTTCAGCTCATCAGCCCCGTAGACCATTTCTCCTGTAAGTGGGTCAGGCGCTGTTTGATCGTTTAAGCCAACATAACCAATGCGGATTTTCCCTTTCAGTTCAGGCTTTGCCTTAATCGGAGAAGTCGACTTCCCCGCTGCCTCTCCTGCAGTGCTTCCATCTTGCGCTGTATTCTTGCTTTCCCCGCTGCTGCAGCCTGCTGAAGTTGCTATAAGCACTGCTGCCATTGATAACGTTAGCCATTTGCGTTTCATGATTCGGCCTCCCTGGTTCTCTAGTGTCGGTACCGCTTACATCCTTATTGTAGCGGAGCCTGGACAACATTGTTAGGCGGCCTTGTTTGGATTATGTGGATTATATTTGGGAGCCTTCAATGATTGAAACATGATGGACAGCGGCTTCACTAAGCTGCAAGCCATATTTCAAGCCAATATCATCTAGCTCAGCAGCCACTTTAGGCGGAAGCTCAATACCCTCTTGCTTACGCGACTCCGTTTGTCTTCGTTCAATTTCCCCGGGTACCAAAATTTCCTTCACACCCGGCGCTTTAGGCTCATTTTTTATTTGGCGGATGTACTGATCGACCCTTTGTTTAAATAATTCCAGCGGAATAAATCGGTTAATATCTATCGCTATGAAAAAGTGTCCCACATTTTGCGGTTCATTCCAATTTTCATACATGTTATTTACATACTGACCATAACCCGCTCCGGTTAACACACCTGACAAAATGTCAATAAACATGGATATGGCATAGCCCTTTGGACCTCCGACCGGCAGAACAGAACCTTCGAGTGCAGCCTCAGCGTTGGTCGTAGGGTTCCCATCTTTATCAATCCCCCACCCCAGAGGAATCGCTTCCCCCTTCTGAGCAGCAACGATGATCTTGCCTCTTGCGACAACACTGGTTGCCATGTCTAAGATAAAAGGGCTTTCCTCACCTGCCGGAACCCCCACACATAGAGGATTGGTACCGATAAAAGGACGTACGCCTCCCGTCGGCGGCATGGTCTGGGATGCGTTCGACATGACAAGCAGAATCAAGTTCTGTTCAATCGCTCTCTGTGCATAGTAAGCTCCCGTGCCGAAATGATTGGAACCTTTTACCCCGACAACAGCCGCACCATATTGCTTAGCCCGTTCCATCGCCATATCCAGCGCATAGCTTCCTACCACAGCTCCAAAGTTATTGCTCCCATCGAGCAGCAGCGTGCTTCCATGCTCCGACACAATCACTGGTTCAGCTTGCGGGTCCATCATTCCTTTTTCAACGCGCTTCAAATAGATGCCTGTACGTACGACGCCATGAGATTCAACTCCGCGAAGATCGGCTTGAATCAACGACTCCGCTACGATGGATGCACGGTCCGCAGGTACGCCTGCACGAATAAATACTTCCCTGCAAAAGGATTGCAGTTTCTCCCATTGGTAAGTAACCGGCAAGCTCATACCCCTTCACAGCCCTTCTGTTTTAACGTTTGATCCACCCAATCGCGGTTCACCGTGCCATCCTCAATGGATTGTAAAATATTCAGCTCACGCACCTGTTGTTCGCGAATGAGCTTCAGCAAGCCTTCCGCCTCTCTCAGCGGCACGATGGCCAAGCCATCCTCGTCACCGACGATGATATCGCCAGGCTCGACAATCATCCCTCCTACTGAAACGGGAACGTTGATTTCTCCAGGTCCGTCCTTATAAGGTCCGCGATGTGTAATTCCTCTGGCATAAACCGGAAAGGTGTCATTCGCGAAAGCCACAGTATCACGGATCGCTCCGTCAATAATGAAACCGGCAATTTGCTTTTTCTGAGCCAACCGCAACATAATTTCGCCGACGATTGAATTGGTCGTATCTCCTCCGGCATCAACTACAATGATATCTCCAGGCTCTGCCAAGTCGATCGCTTTGTGTACCATCAGATTGTCCCCTGGTCTTGTCTTGACGGTTAAAGCCGCTCCTACTAGTTTGCTGCCTGCTTGGTGGTACGGACGCAGCCCTGAGCAAATCGCATGCATGCGATTTAAATTATCACTGATGTGCGGCGTAACCACATCCCGAAACTGATCGAGCAAAGTTAGGCTTGGGCGTTGTGACCGCTCAAGAATTCGAAAACCTAAATTAGGCATGTTGGCACACTCCTTAGAAAGTTTGGGTTAAGAATAAGTTCGGCTGGCTGATTATAAATTTGATTACTGTTCTTAGTCGGTTTATCGATTTAGGAAATCGATTTACAAGTAAAATTTAACATGTTTATTTCAATTCAGCAAGCGGTTTCAGTAAAAAAAATGTATTTTTCTTCGTGCAGCACCGGAGACGAGCCTGCTGCGTGTAATGATCAGCAACGCACAAAAAGACCTGACGGATGATAATCCGTCAGGTCTTTTCTAGTTCCCTGAAATGCGCCAGTCATCATGACTGCGCATCTGTATTATTGCCTGCTTCACCTTCACCGCTTGAGCTCCTGACGATCAAGTTCGGCTTCAAAACAACGTGTTTCGGTTTTCGGGCTGTCTTCGATCCAATTCGTTGGATCAAGTTTTTGGCGGCTATCCTGCCCATCTCATAAGCTGGCTGCTCGATCGTTGTTAATGGCGGATTGAGATGTTTGGCCCAAACCGTCTCATCGTACCCAATTAACGCAACTTGAGCCGGGACCTGGATACCAAGTTCCTTAAAGCCCTCAAGGATTTCCAGTGTCATCATATTGTTCGTGGAAAAAACAGCATCTGCATCAGGCTTTTGCCTAAAATAGTCAATAACGGCTGCCTTGGCCTTTCCGCTTGCATTTTGAACCTGGATGATTGAGTGATCCGTGACTTCAAGGCCGTTCTCCCTCATCGCCTCTTTGAAGCCAAGAATACGTTCTTGCCACGTGCTGATACCTTCAGGCTGATAGACGAAGCAAACCAACTTCTGTCTGCCCATCTGGATAAAATGCTCGACGGCCAACCGGGCACCTTGGATATTATCTACGACAACATCGTCTACGTCCAAATCTGAAATGCGGCGGTTAATGACGAGGAGAGGATACTTTTTCTGCACGATATCCGTATATAATTCTTTATTATTGACAGTTGGATTGACAATAATGCCATCCACCTGGCGCATTTGCAAACCGTCAATCAATCCTGCTTCACGTTCGGAATCTTCATTGGAGTTGCATACCATGAGACTATATCCTGACTGACGGCAAGTATCCTCAACACCTTCCAATACCCGGGACCAGAATGGATTGCTTAAATTGGAAAGAACAATACCGATAATGTTCGTCCTCATTTGCTTTAATCCTCGTGCCATAGGGTTCGGACGATAGTTCACATCGCGTATGATCTTTAAGACCTTATCTTTGGTTTCTTCTGTCGCTTGCGAATAATTCCCGTTGAGGATTCGTGAGACCGTTGTTTTGGATACACCAGCCATTTTAGCCACATCATCGATGGTTACTTTCAATGAAATTCCTCATTTCATACCGTGTATACGTTGCTCGTAACAACGTTTTCATCTAACAAATATACCAGATTGCGGAATACAATGAAAGACGGATATTTACATGCCCTTCGATCTAGGCAGGTAAATATCCGTTTGTGCAAATCTCCTGTTAACTCCGTTCTTCCCTATTAAACAACCGTTTGATCCAGGGCTCTGCCCATAGCTTCATAGATTCTTTTACGGCCGGCTTTATCGTTTTTCAGCTCCTGATGGGCATATTTAGCCACCTCATAGGCAAGCTTTCTAGGTACAACAATAACACCGTCTCCATCAGCTACAACAACGTCGCCCGTACGAACGACAACGCCCCCGATATTGACCGGCACGTCTAGAGCGTCGAAACGGATACGTCCTTGATCCATTTTTTGAGAGATGAATTTGGACCAAACCGGTACCTCCTGCAGAATGACCTCGTCCGTATCCCGAACACCGCCATTCGTTAAATACCCAACAATTCCGTCTTTGATACCGCCAAGAGTATTGTTTGAGCCCAAAATGCCCACGTCTACACCGCTTTGATCAATGACCATGAAGTCGCCTTTTGTAATGCTTTTGTGCCATGGATCGTAGCATACTTCCTTATAGTACCATTTGGCCCACTCCGTATATTCGTCAGGCGTCATGCTCGGCACGGCTTCTTCGTAGGGCACATATTTAGCAGTACGGGCAATACCAACCACCCGAGTTCTGAACAGCGGACGAATCTCATAATGCACTGAGCCGTAATGATGCATCATATTCCAATCCATACCATCGCGCACGTCTGCAACCCTTAAATCTTTATAAAGCTCCAAAATCTTCTCTCTATCGTCCATGTTCATTCATCCCTTCTATATTTGGTATTTGATTAAATAACGGTATGATCCAACTCACGATTCATTGCTTCATAAATCCTGCGTCTGCCTGCTTTATCTCCTTTTAATTCCTGATGTGCGTACTTCCCTACTTCTACAGCGATTTTTCTCGGGACAACAATGACACCGTCTCCATCAGCTACGATGACATCTCCTGAGTTCACAACGACGCCTCCGATATTGACCGGTACATCATTCGCATCAAATTGGATGCGCCCCTGATTCATCTTCTGCGAGATAAATTTGGACCATACCGGAACTTCTTGCATAATTAGCTCGTCTGTATCGCGCACACCGCCGTTCGTAATAAACCCAACAGCTCCCTGAGAGAAATATTGAAGCGAGTTGTTCGACCCAAGAATCCCTACATCGACACCGCTTTGATCAATTACGACGAAATCGCCTGGTTCGGATGCTTTCATCCCTTTGTTATTCGTGATATTAGCGTAATACCATTTGGCCCACTCCGTATATTCATCGGGAGTCATTTTGGGAATCTCCCCTTGATAAGGAATGTATCTGGAGGTTTGCGCTATGCCAACCGCTCTCGTACGGTAAAGTGGACGGATTTCGTGATGTACCGTACCATAATGATGCATCATGTTCCAATCCATGCCGTCCCGCACGTCGGCCACACGCAAATCTTTGTACAACGCCAACAATTCCTGTCTTTCCTCTTTGGACAATTTGTCCTTGCTCATTGCTCTCACTCTCCATTTGCCTAGATTTATATTTTCATCCCTAAAAATAGAAATGGCATCTTTAAGGAATAAATATCTGCCGTTATGCTTTTATAATCACAAGCTTCTAACCTTTTAATCCGCCTGTAGAAATACCTTCAATCAGATATCTCTGGAAAAAGATGAACATAGCAAATACGGGTACAAGGGACAGAATCGACATTGCAAACAGAGCACCCCAGGAGTTATCTCCCATAGAATCCGTAAACATGCGAAGCGCCAAAGCAATCGGAAATCTTTGAATATTGCTGATATAGAGCAGCTGACTGAAGAAATCGTTCCATGTCCAAATAAACGTAAAGATCGCGGTCGTCATAAGAGCAGGAACCGTGAGCGGGATCATGATATACCAGTACATTTTAATAGGGCCGCATCCGTCAATTTCAGCTGCTTGATCTAATTCACGCGGAAGTGAGCGGATGAACTGAACGATCAAAAAAATGAAGAAGGCTTCAACGCCTAGAAACTTCGGTAGAATTAACGGTAGATAGGTATTGATCCAGCCAAACTTATTAAACATGATATATTGCGGAATGATAGTCACGTGAAAAGGCAGCATTAACGTCATGAGCATAATGGCGAAAAATACTTTTTTAAGAAAAAAGTTCAGCCTTCCAAAGGCATATGCCGCCATCGAGCAGGAAATCAAATTCCCTATCATACACATAGCCACTAGAAAGAAAGTATTCAGAAAAAATTGGCCAAACGTTACACCAGATAAGCCGGTCCATCCTTGCTTATAATTATCAAATGTGATTTTACTCGGGATCAAAGAAGTATTCGTAAAAATCTCCGTATTCTCTTTGAACGAGCTCACAAACATCCACAACAACGGATAAATCATGATGAGACAACCAGCTATAATACATGTATGTAGAACATAACGGGATGCTCTGCTCATAACCAAAGGGATCACCCCTATTCTTGATAATAAACCCATTTTTTCGATGTAACGAAAAGCAGCGATGTAACAAGTGCAATCGTGATGAGTAACATCCACGCCATTGCTGCTGCATAGCCCATGTCGAACTGGGCAAAGCCCTTCTGATACAGATACAGGGTATAAAATAAGGTGGAATTCAGCGGACCGCCGGTCCCCCCGCTCACGATGAACGCAGGTGTGAAAGCCTGAAAGGCATGAATGATCTGCATAACAAGATTGAAAAACAGGATAGGAGTAAGCATGGGAAACGTAATACTCAGGAATTGCCTGAACGCGCCTGCCCCGTCGATTCTTGCTGATTCATATAAATCCACTGGTATTTGTTTCAAACCAGCCAGGAAAATCACCATCGCGGATCCGAATTGCCACGTTGATAAGACAATCAAAGTGTACAGTGCCGTGCTTGGTGTAGCGATCCAGTTTAAGCCTTCTACACCGAAAACCTGCAGGATCTTGTTAATCAATCCCTCACCGCCAAAAATTTGCCTCCATAACAACGCAATGGCTACACTGCCGCCAAATAAGGAAGGAACATAATAAATAGCCCGATATATGCGAATTCCTCTTATTCCTTTGTTGAGCAGAAGGGCGACTGCGAGAGCAAATGAAAGAGCTAACGGAACAGCCAACAACACGTAACCGGCCGTTACTTTAATACTTCCAATATATTTCGTGTCATGAAACATCTCTATAAAATTGCTGAAGCCTATCCACTCCGGCGGAGTGAACAAATCATACTTGGTAAATGCCAGGTAAAGAGAAAATCCCATAGGGAATGCGCTTAAACCAATTAATCCAATCAACCATGGCGTCAAAAATAAATAACCAGTCCAGTTGTTTTTCAAGAACGTCTTAATGGCAGTCATGCTTTCACTCCCAAAGTTGCAGCCGGATGTGCTTGTAAGTCATTAACAACCGGCCGCAAGAATGAATACGTTACCTTATTTGTTTAGCATGGTTGTAGCTTTATTGATAAAATCCTGGGCTCCTTGTTCAATCGTGCTCTTCCCAAAGGCTACGGATTGCGCAGTCTCCGTAAGCAGTGTACGAACTGCGCCCTGACCTGCCGGCGGAAGCGGAAGTTGACCGGCCGTCTTAAGGCTCGTCTGAATCGCTTCGGTTGTTCTTTGCTCAGCCGGGGAAAGCAGCGGTTTAATCGTTTCATTCCCCTTCGTCGAGCCGAGCGCACCCTGTTCCAGCTTGAAGACCTTCTCGGCTTCTTCATTGTTGACAAAGAAATTGATAAAGCTCGCCGCTTCTTGGGCTTGCTTGGAATTCGCAGAGACTGCTAAGTAAGCGCCTTCAACAAATTCCCCCTCTTTGCCCTTCGGATCCGTAGGCCTGCGCACTGCTCTGACTTCGCCATCTTTGATGTAATTTTGGTACAGGGGAATCTGATTGAACGGGAATACTGTCAGTGCTAGTTTTCCTTTGACAAACAAGCCCTGATCAAGGGAAACGGTTATGTATTGCTCAGTTGTAGCCGCATCCGGAATTGCCTTTATTTTGCGAAGCTTATCCCAAATGGAAAACCATTCCACCAAATCATCTTTGTTCACACCCAGTTTGCCCTCGGCTGTGAAAAGCTCCTTCCCTCTTTGGCGGGCAAATACTTGAAGTCCTGTGATATCGTTGCTGTTATCGCCGGAAGCCCAGACACCGGGTTCTTTAATCGCTTTCTGAAGCTCAGTCACTTTAGCGATAAAATCATCCCACGTCCAGTTGTAATCCGGATATTTGACACCCAATTTATCAAACATCGCGGTGTTATATTCCCAGCCGGTCATCGTTACGCCTTGTGCGACCATGAGGGTTTTACCGTTCACTTTGCCTGCTTCCTGAACCGCTTCGGGAAAATCCTTCAAGTTAATTGTGCCGTTTTGAACGAAAGCACCCAAATCGAGCAGCGTATTGCGGCGTGCATAGTCCGCAACATAAGTTGCATGCATGCCGACGACATCCGGCATATTCCCGCCTGCCGTTTGAGTCGCCATTTTATCCCAGTAATCATTAAACGCACCAAACTCTCTGACGATTTTGACATTAGGGTGCTGTTTCTCGTACATATCCGCGATGGCATTATATTTCTCATGCCGTTTCCCATCCCCCCACCACGCGAAACGAATGGATACCTTTTCTGCACTATTGGTCGTCGTTGCCGTTACTGCCGATGTGCTAGTCCCAGCAGGAGTGGAGCTACTGCTGCTGCTGCATGCTGCCAATCCGAAAGATGCGATCAGAGGAATAAATAAAAGCGCTTTCATTTTCTTCATTTAAAGCCCTCCTTTTTTGCTAACCATTTATCCACACTCTTTCATTAACCAATTCATTTCATGGTTCGTGAAGTAGCCTAGATCATTCATCATAGCTTGCTTTTATTTGTGTGGATTCTGCGGGTGGAGGATAATAACGGGTTTGTCACTGTTTCGATTCTGTGTTTTGTGGGAGGTATTTGTAGGTTAATCGATTTAGTAAATCGATTTCTTAACTTATTTTAAATCACACACAAAGGTATTGTCAACAGGAAATCGATACACTAAATCGATTTCCTAATTTTCAATCTTTGTGAATTGCGCTGCCAAGCGCACAAAAAGCCGGATAGGAAATTGCTTCCCCTACCCGGCTATCATCTTGTGCAACTACATGCTTCTCCGCTTTAGAGGTTGACGATTCCCCTTTCCCTTCTAGCTCATCACTTTAATGTTCGTCACTCTTATAGTCCGTAGGCGACATTCCAGTAAACTTCTTGAAGCATTGGCTAAAATATTGCGGGTTGCTGTATCCGACTTTCTCAGCTACTTCGTAGGACTTTAATCCGCTCATACGAAGCAATTCCATAGCTGATTTCATGCGGGTTTGCAGGAGAAAATCACTAAACGTAATCGATTTCTCTTTCTTGAAAAGAATGCTTAAGTAAGTCGGACTGATATGCACATAACGAGCAACCTCCTGAAGCGACAACCCCTCCGTTGCATAATGGCTCTCAATATACCCTATCGCCTTATGCACCATACTTTGGGTTTGAATCTCACGTTGTTGGTTCGCAATGTCTAGGAATCGCGCTGTTAGTTGGCGAATAGAAGTAAAGATATCTTGAATCGTTTGGAAACGTTCCAATTCATTATAGTACGTGTACACACTCTCTAGACTTGCCTTCATTTTTACATTGCGATTAGATATCTCTTCCAACTCTTTGAAGAGAAGCAAACTGATCTCAATACCGATTAAACGAACTTGCGTTAAAGAGACGAATTTAATTTCGAGCAGCCTTTGTTCAATATCATCTAGTATCGCATGTGCTTCTTTTTCCAGCCCTAGTTTTACCTTCATCACAAATTCGTTCTCTAATTCGTTTAAAATAATCTCCGTTGAGCTTGTAGGAGGAAGGCCTGTATCCCCAACAGTTAGCACCCTATTTGTTCCAATCATATGACGGAATTCAATAGCCGCTTTCGCGTCGCGATAGGATCTGGATACATCCCCCGGTTTATCATAAATAAAACCAATGCCAACGGTCACTGTCGTTTTCAAATATTTCTCTACGTTGACTCGAATCGTCTCCGCCATTTGCAATGTCATCTGCTCAATAAGATCCTGCTCGCCTTCCGCATTGTAAATAATCACAATCTCATCATTTTCCGATTCAAATACAATTCCTTCATAATCGTTTTGCATCGTTTCCTCAGCAACATTCAAGATACAGTATTTCAGCATCTCTTTACCGAACCGGTTCTGATAATCAGGATAGCTATAATCATCAGCGGTTAGTAAAATAACGACATATTTAGAGCTTGGCAGCTTAAAATTGAGAAACTCGCTATGGGAACGAATTTCGTCCTCAGATAAGTTTTCCTTTATCAATTTCCCCAAAAATCTCTGCCTCAACAACGGCATGCCTTCCAGAACTTTTCGCTTCATTTCATTTTCATATTCAAGCTCGACCATCGCCCTTTTCGCCGTTTCCAAAAGAGTCGGTGTATCGACTGGTTTCAATAAATAATCAAACACCTTTAATTTCAACGCTTTATGTGCAAGCTCAAACTCGTCAAAGCTGGTCAGCATAATAATTTTCATGTCCGGGTACTTCTCTTTAACCGCTTCCGTCAATTGGAAACCATCCATAAAAGGCATGCGAATATCCGTTAACAGAAGATCAGGTCTCACATCAGCAATCATGCTTAGTGCCTCTTCACCATCTCTAGCTGAACCGGCAAGTGTAAATCCATTCTGCTCCCAAGGAATAGTACGCGATAATCCTTTACGAATAATACTATCATCATCAACGATTACAACTTTCATCTACTAAGCCCCCCCACGTACATTCATTCATAAAATGGGATTCTTATTAATACGATCACGCCGCCTCCAGGCTTATTCTCATACAAAAGTCCGAAGGACGGCCCATAATTAAGTTGCAGCCGCTTATGTACATTCCCAATACCGAAGCCCAGAATGCTCCCGCTATCTATTTCTTCTCTAAGGCTTTGATTAATAGCTTGAATATTTTCAACGGACATCCCATTGCCATTATCGTCTACATATAGCCGTACCTCGTGATTGGCTATTTCCCCCCAAATGCGAATTAACCCTTGTCCACGTTTTTGCTTCATTCCATGATAGATCGCGTTTTCTACTAGAGGCTGTAGTGTAAGCTTTACAATATGACAACTCAAAATGTCCGGTTCAATGTCGATTTCATAAATAAAATCTTCACCATACCGCATCTGCTGTATGTACAAGTAATTGCGAATGTGCTCGATTTCTTGGGCAATTGGGATCATTTCATTCCCTTTATTAATGCTGATTCGATAAAAGTTTGATAATGCCGTAACCATTTCGGCGGCATCCTTATTTTCTTCCATTTCACATAGCTGTTTAATCGAAAAAAGCGTGTTATACAGAAAATGCGGTTTAATCTGTGACTGCAGTACAGCTAGCTCTGCTGACCTCTTTTTCTCTTGTTCCTCTTTTACTTCCGTCAACAAATTTTTGATACGAAGCATCATATCCTGAATGCCTCTGCTCAGGACGCCAATTTCATTGGAAGAGATCGTACTGTATCCTATTTCCAGTTTCCCGTCTTCAATCCGATTCACGATATGCGTCAATTTAATGAGCGGCTTTGTAAGGATATGAGCGATGATATTGGAGAGGACTACAGCAGATACGATAGCCAACAGCATCACCGTAATGATGACCAGCCCGATAGAATTTATTTTGTTAAAAAGCTCGCGTTCCGGCACAATGGCGGCGACCTTCCATTTATTGAGGCTCAATGTATCGTACACAATAAGCATCTTTTCGCCATGTTTATTCGTAATATTGATTTGACCGGACGGTTCAACCGCTTTCATTAAATCATGCTGCAGGCCCGCCTCATCAATTTGATATCGCTCTTCTACCTGCTTAAAGCTCATAACCGCGTCATCGCTTACGATACACAAGTAACCATTTTTACTAATCTTCGCATTGTTCAATAAATCGCTGAAAAAGCGGCTCTTCAAGTTCATCATGAAAATTCCCTTGGTACGCGATTTATCCTTACCGAACATGCGATATACACTGATTACTTGCGGAGCAGCTAAGTTATTCTCATCATGAATATTGAGCCATTTAATGACGGAGAGACGATCGCTTTCTAATTTATTGCTGTAGTTCTCCAAAGAAATATTCACAGTTGAAATTAATGAATTGTTCTGTTTGTATTGAGATACTCGCCCTTCATTGTAGTAAAACAAAACGGAATCCAGCATCGTGTACCGTTCAAAGTAGGAGTCCAATGCTTTATTCATAAATATGTAATCTTCAGGTTCCAATGGCACGCCTGGATCATCCGTCTTATTCATGATGTTAATCCATTCGGATTTATTTTCTAAACCAATTAGTTCCGCAATAAATGCGGTTAATTTCTCGTTTAATAAGCTTTTCGTTTGAGCAATCGTATCGTTCAAGTTCGTGAATGCATTTTCTTTTAATTGTTGCGAAGCGAGGAGGAATGAAACCGATCCTGTGACCAGTACAAACACAATGGTAATTGGAATGAATAACCAAATGATCGTTGATTTTAATGAACGAAAGACCGGCACAGAAATCCCCCTTTAACGAACAATATTTAGGGGAGCGAATAATCGCCCTCCCTAAATAGCTACTTGCATTTCTCTGTTTATTTTTTCATAGCGGCATCGTAATCCGCTTTCGCTTTCTCCATCGAAGTCGCCCAACCATTAACGAAGTCGGCTACGGTCATTTTTCCAGTCAGTACTCTTTGGAAATCTGGCTCTAGCTGCTGTGTCGTTATCTTCGTGTAATCCGGCAAATGGGTTGGCAGCTTTAAGGCGATGGTTTCTTTATCCGCGAGCACTTCTGCACCTTGTTGAATATGCTGCGTATTTTTCACATAATCGCTTTTCAATGAGTCGGTATTGGTCGGCATTTGGCCAATGTTTTGATTCCAGTACGTTTGACTATCCGCATTCATTAAGAAGCTTAGAAACTTCCAAGCCTCCTGAGGATGCTTAGAGTTTTTAAACAACACCAAGCCGTTGGCTACCGGAACAACAACTCTTTTCCCATTTGCCGCTTTCGGTGGAATGACACCCGCGAATTTGTCGTTACCTAAATTCGTTACATGGTCATTGTAAGAACCAAAGTTGTGTTGAATCATGGCAGAAGTTCCTGTATCGAACGTTGCGTTCATTTCTTTATTGCTGTTCGTGATATCACTGACAGGGGTATTCTTTTTATATAAAGCTACATACTTGTTTAAAAATTCCGTGATTTTGGGATCTCTAACGGTCGCTTTACCATCTGGTGTAAAGTATTCCGAAATGCCGGAGTACGCATAGATCATAGATGTAAGCTGATTAATGCTGCCGGAGCCGCCACGAATGCTGAAGCCGTAACGATTATTTTTGATATCGGTCAGCTTATCGACATTGGTGAAAAAGTCATCCCAAGTTGAAGGCGCTTTCAACCCAGCGTCCTTCACCCAGTCCGTTCGATACCAGAGGATATCTAAGAACATTGTGTGTGGAAGATAATACAGCTTCTTGTCAGCGGATAACCCGCGATCGAAGTCAACGATGTTCGCAGCAATTTTATCTTTATCGCTCCAATCCTTAAAGTACGGATCAAGCTCCTGCACAGCCCCCTTTGCCACGAAATCTGACAACCACACCATATTAATCCCTGCGATGTCGGGGGTATCATTGGCCGCGATGGAGACATCGTATTTCTGTTTGGCTCCACTTGCCGGAATGCCCACATATTCGACTTGAATGTTCGGGTTGTTTGCTTGAAAACGCTTAATTAACTCTTCATAAAAAGGAGTCCGGTTCGGTCCTGGATTCTCATCCCAAAACGTGATCTTTACTTTCTCAGCCGGATTGGAAGCCTGGTTTGAAGGTGCTGTTGTTGGTGCTGCTGTCGTCTCCGTGGTTGTTGAATTTCCCCCGCTGCTGCATCCAGACAGGGTCAATGATAAAGCCGATCCAACCACCAATAACATTTTAAGCCCCTTTGTGTACATGTTAACATCTCCTTTTATCTTATCATAAATATATCCTAAATCTCTTTTCGATCATAGATTCGAAGAGTGAATTAGTTCGAATGAATCAACCTTTTACAGCCCCTGCACTTATCCCTTGTACTAAAAACTTCTGAACATAAGCGAACAAGATTGCCGCTGGCAGCAATGCAATAACGCTTCCTGCAGCTAATGCGCCATATTGAATGTCGTATTCCCCCTGCATGTAACGAAGTCCCACTGGCAATGTGAATAGCGCCTTCTTGCTAATCAACATAAGTGCGAATAAGAATTCATTCCACGAGCCGATAAACGTGTACACCATGGTCGCGACAATTCCAGGCACGAGGATTGGAAAAATAACTAGGAAAACAGATTTCAATCGACTGCAACCATCAACCATTGCCGCTTCCTCAAGCTGCTCAGGAATGTTGCTGATAAAACCGCTCATCAAAATCGCATTAAAGGGAAGCTGGAAGGTGCTGTTAATAATAACCAATGCCATTAAATTGCTAGTGAGATGCAGGGTTCGGAAAATCTCAAACATCGGAATGAGCAGCATTGCCCCCGGAATAAACTGCGTACATAACAGAAGCAGCATGAATAACTTCTTGCCTTTAAATTTAAATCGGCTAATCGCATAACCAACAAGGATGGAGCAGACTAGTACGATGAGGACGGTCAATAGCGCCACAATTAAACTGTTGAAGAAATACTTTGAGAAACCAACATTATTCCATGCAATCAGAAAGTTCTTAAACGTTGCCGGCATTGGCATGTACTTAATCGGAAGCTTTGTAATGTCGCTTTCTCTTTTGAATGCGGTAACCAGCGCCCAGAATAACGGGAATAATGTGAATACCATCGCCAACATCATAGGGATGTACAACATAAATGTTTTTTCCACGATCCTAGGAAGAATGGGCTTATGTTTCATCGTTTGTGTGTTTATCATGCTTAGTCTTCCTTTCCATATCCGCTTAATTTCAAGTAGAACACCGCAAACAGCAGCAGGATGATAAAGCCAATGACGGTGAGTGCCGAGCCGTAGCCAAAGTCTTGAGCCACAATTGCTTGTTTAACGATGTACATCGGAAGTGTTGTCGTTAAATCAATTGGTCCTCCTGTTCCATTGGTCATAACAAAGATTAAATCGACATTATTGAATTCCCAGACAGCTCGCAGCAGAGTCGTTAAGATAATCGTTGTTTTTAAAAATGGCAGTGTAATATGGATAAATGATTTCCATCTACCCGCACCGTCTACTACGGCTGATTCATATAAATCACCAGGTATTGTTTGCAAACCGGCAAGCAGCGCAATGGTGAAGAACGGTATTCCTCTCCACAATTCAGCGGTTACCACGGCAGGAAAGGCGGTCGATATTTCCGAAAGCCAGGCAATTTTATGATCGATAATGCCTAGTTTTAAAAAAATATCGTTGAGGGGCCCTATTTGTTCATTAAACAAAATTTGCCACAAAGTGGAGGTAACGACCCCTGAAATAGCCCAAGGCAAAATGGCTGCTGATCGGAATAAGCCCCGAAATTTAAAAGCTTGATTCAGCATAAGAGCGATTCCTAAGCCGCATATGAGCTGGAGAACAACTTCGACGAACACCCATTTTGCTGAGACCCATAAAGTTGAAACAAATAATTTGTCAGTGGTGAAAATTGCTTTGAAATTATCGAGCCCCACAAATCCATTTTCGTATGCTTTGGTTGGATTAAACTTCTGTAAGCTGAAGTAAAATACGTTCCCTACAGGGTAGAACAGAAAGACAATAATCAGGACAATCGCGGGGGCAATCAAGAGGTAGGGCAACCACTGAATGCGCTTCTTCTGTTTATTGACAATCGCCCGGTTTACAATGGTGAACTGCTTTGTACTCACTGGGTTTCCTCCACTTCAATTTGTCGAATTCATATGAATCTCTTTCTTATAATTCAATTGTAGGGCAGATCCACCATGTGGAGAATCAAATATCATTATCAGAATGTTCAAGATCATTAACAGAAAAAGCACAAAAACACCACCCGATTTCTATCCTCGAGTGGTGTTTTTGTTGCTGCTTATATTACTCTACAAATCTTAACTGTACGGATTCTAACACCAATTGATGATTGCTTCCATTTGGTAAAATCGTAAAAATAAACTTGTTTTCACCTTGCGGTAAATTCCTTGTAGCAACAGATTTCACACTAAACTTTTGCCCCGTAACTACGTTACCTGCAGGATCGAGGAAATCAGCTAAGTAGAGCGGATTGCTCGCTGTGGCTGTCGACAATCTTTCCCCAAGCTTGTTCTCTGGTGAAATATCGCCTACATACAGCTCTGTTTCGCCTCTGTTGGCACCATGTTTGTAGACAAGATTAATTGCATATTTACCAGCTGCAGCAACATTGCTATTCAAAGCTACCCATCCATTCAAAGCAGACGCATTGTTCGTTGTTTGAAGATACGGATATTGAGCTCCACCCGTGTAAGCGATATCGCTAGAGCTGCTTGCGCCTGAATTAGCTGAGAATGATACGTTTCCGTTAATCCCTGCTGTTTTTTGATAGGCAAACTTGAAATCAGCATACACAGATGCTGTCATTTCTATTATATTACTCACATTATTGGGGTCATAAAATACAATCCTGCTGCCATCATAGATGAATTCATTGCTGCTCGCCAAGGTTAGACCATCTGAATGATACACGTTGTAAGTCACTGAAATCAAATTTGCGCTAACAATCTCACTTTGTAAATCCGTTACCTTGATGCCGGGGTTTAATACGACGAATGTCTGATCAACGCCACCAACCCGATATTTCTCCATACCTCTAACCAATGTGCTGCCTGGTTTCATGATAAGGTTAAACGAAGCGACTCCAGATGCATTAATCGCATACTTTTTCTTTGTCAAACCATCTGCAGCGGTAACAACCAACAAGTCCCCAGTCACGAGCAGACCGCTAGCTTTCTGGTTGTAAACTGCATCCGTAACGCTATAGGATTGTGAAGTGCCGTCTGCAGCCACAATCGTTTCCAACAAGTTAGCTACGGTTGAACCATTGTATACCTCAACTTGCGAACTCCCAGAATCAATGTTGAAAACATATTGCCCCGATTTCTGAATGATATTTGTATTGTTACTAGCCGCAGCTATTCCCGTAAAGGTATAAGTGGCATTATATTTGCCATCTGCTGACGTAATAACCAATATATCGGTATTAACGACAGGACCGCTTTCCTTGCTAACATCATCCACTGATTTCACGTTATATGACTGGGATGAGCCGTCTGTTGAGGTTAGTTGAGCCAAGAGATCTTCTACTGTGGCAAACCCCTGTACCGTAATCACTTTGCTGTCATTATCTACAGCGTACATAGTTGAATGTGATTTAAGATTGGTATTCCCGCTTGCATTCCCCACAAGCTCAATACTATCTACAATAATCGTATAATTT
Source organism: Paenibacillus sp. J22R160 (assembly GCF_059692135.1). Classification (NCBI taxonomy): domain Bacteria; kingdom Bacillati; phylum Bacillota; class Bacilli; order Caryophanales; family Paenibacillaceae; genus Paenibacillus; species Paenibacillus sp. J22R160. The sequence continues at coordinate 137,272 of NZ_JCAUAU010000011.1, forward strand.
GCGCTCGCTGATTGTTTACCGATAATGTTAGAACGAATAGCAACATCTCCTGATGTACGGATATCCACATCGTTAATATCAACCGTATGATAGCCTGAAGGGCCGTACTCATCTATAGGCTCACCTACATTGCTTCCGTTAATGGATACTTGAACCGTACCTCTTCCGGTATTGCTCTTATAGGTGTATTTCAATGTGTACTTTCCTGCAGGAACATTAGGGAACATATAATCAACATAATCCCCAACTGCACCTCCGTTAAACTCACGGTTTACCCCGCCGCTTGCCATAGCATCATTATTTGTTTTTGTCGTTAGTGCGGCTCCACCAAGCGTATAAGCAGCTGTTTCTCCCTCGATTTTTTTAGAGGAAGCACCTGCACTTGTCGTCATAATGAGATAGGATAGACTTGTTCCACCTGACGAAACTATGAACTGATCCCCATCCACTAACTCACCTGCTGACTTTGGAGCATTGATGCTATCCGTCACCGTATATTGAAGCGTATTGCCAATAACAAGTGGCTGAATTTGTGCGAGTAATTGAGCTACCGTCGTCCCTCTCAGTACTCTCACCGCATCATTGGTAATACTAGAGATATGAGGGTGATCTGCCTTCACGTTAATTCGAATATCATCCCCCACATTTATTGTAAAATCTGCTGCGTTGGTACCGTCTTCCGCTGTTACTTTGAGCATATCCCCGTTCGTTATAGAAGCACCCTCAGTAATGGGCACAGCGCCATGAAGGACTTGATAGTTCTGCTGTGAGCCATCCTTCGGTTCGATCTGTGCTATCATTTCATTTACTGTAATACCTGTAAGCACATTAATTGTACGTGACGCATTGTTTAAACTTAATACCTTGCTATTTTGTGATTTTTGAGCAATATCTACATTTGAGCTTTTCGCTACTGCGACTGTATACACTTTATTAGCAGCTTGACTTTCTGATGAAACAATTAGTTTATCTCCGCTTACAAGAAGTCCCGTCAATTTTACAACGTCTTGTGCACTTACTACGTTATATCTTTGTCTAGAACCATCGTCTGAAGTCACTTCATCTTTGATTTGTTCTACGGTTGTACTAAATGCAACATCGATTGTCGTTAGAACGCTATTTACAGCAATAACCCGAGTACTCCCCGGCGCTTTCACAATTGTAGCAGAGTCGCTCATCGCAAACGGATACGTTTGATGACCGGCTACGGATACGTTTCTCAATTCGGGAAGAGAGGTAAGCTCATTGCCCCATGTAGTTTTATAGAAAGAAGAATTGGTAACCGTTACATTGCTTGCATTTTTGAGCTGAAGGACATTGGGATTTCCCGTGCCCTTGATCATTTTCAATTGATCAATCGTAGCATCACTAACATCATCCAATACGATGGCATAGCGGTCATCATTAGCTTCAAATTTTGTCGTGACATTTTTAAATGTCAGACCCTTCACATGTCTAGCCCAGAAGCCATAGGATGGCTGTTCCCCGATATCCGAAACGTTATATTTGCCAACGCCTAACTCTGGAGGGCTAATTTCTGAATCAGCGAAGCTGTTCCCACCCTTGACTAACACATCGACATTTTCAAAATTCAGGTTCTCGATATACCCAATGTTTCGCCCATCCGGTAAAGCTGGTCCACCGTCACCAACCTTATACCCTGCAATAATAGGTGTTGCTTTTGTCGTTGGTTTGCCGTTATAGGGTTCCCATCTCTTGGAAGGATCGCCGTATTCGCTTCCTTGATACACCTCTTCTATATTGACATCCTTAATATAAATATTTTTGACAACTCCAATATTGACGTTCGTGCTTAACAATTCATCTCTTTGGATACCATTCTCCATCCAAGTCATTCTGACAGCATCCCCGCCGATCACACGACCGCGATTAGAGATTGAAATAAAGAATGGAGCCCGCGTACGCCGCATTTCAGCTTTGTGATGGACTGGACCCGTTTGCCCGTAATTCAAATAAATATTTTCGACATGGGCACCGTCATTCGTGGAAATGGAGAAGCCTGCTTTATTTCCTGCCAGCACATAAATATTATCAACATAGGCATTCTTAATATCGTCAACGGTTTCACTGCCGATTTGGAATAGATTACAGTTGGTATCCCCAATAATATTACGAACATAATACGTGGTTGCAGGTCTTGTGAAACCTAAGGAAGAATCACTGCCCGGTTTCACGATATCATCGGAAGTCCCTTTGGCATAAATATTTCTAGCTGTTACATAGCTGCTTTGCATATAGTCAAACACATCTCGCGCACCGCCGCCGCTGCCCTTATCGTAATAAAAGTCATGGGTATTGACATAATCGGTACCGGTTGAAAGCATTGCAAAGTGACCTGCTCGATCCACTCTAAGCATATTGCTAATGTCCGTTTGCTTCACTTCATTGCTGCCATCCGGATTCATACTTTTAATATAATAAGGCTCATCCGTGGTCGGCGAATTCGTTTCTTCGTACCAGAGGTCAAGGCCGTTATCCAGTCCGCCAAACTCAAAGTTCGTGCACAGCTTCACGGTGACCATCTTGTCTGTACGACTGTCAGGCTCATTATTCATAACCCCGTCACCGGTCTGCAAATTACCATTCCCAGTAATTTTGCCATTACCAATAATTTTGATATTGTCTAACCGTTCACCGAAAAACATGCTGTTTCTAAAATAATGATGACCTACGTCTTGTTTGGTTAAATAGTTCTCTGGGTCTTTATAAGGTCCCGTTGCCGTAGCCGAAGTACCGGAGCGATATCCTTTATCTGAGAAATAAGTAGTCTCAGGCGCATCTCCACCCTTTAAGGCCGCGATTGTTGCATTTTTATTAATATACAAGTATACATTGCTCTGGAGATGAACCGTTCTTACATTAAACGTACCGTTATCGAATAGCAGTGTACCGCCACCTAATGTATTTAAATATAGAATGGCATCGTTAATGGCCTGTGTATCATCAACAGTACCATTCCCCACTGCGCCCATCAGCTTAGCATCCAATTTCCCTGTATAGAATTTGGAAATATTAGAGTCCCCTTCATTATCGCCACCGCTAACGACAAGTTTAAAGAAGTACTCGGTATTCGGAGTAAGGTTGGAAACCTCCACTTCATTCCCTTGCGCACTAATTGCAGCCTGGCTTTCACTCCATGTGACACCCTTATTCGTAGATTGCATGAGCTTAATCGAAGCGGCACTTTTAGCAGCGGTCCAAGAAAAGCTAGCTTTCGTATAGGTATCAGCAGTTTCCTTATAAGTAAGACTTTTATCCAGTACACGATTAAAACTGCTAATTGTATTTACTGCTTGTAGATGAACCGCCCCCCATGGGCTAGTTAATACTTCTGGTTCGGAAGTTGTGTAGGACGCTTCAAAGGAATAGCTGCCTGCACCAACGTTCACACCTTCAAAAGTAATCTGAAGATCTGCACCATTCGCCGGTCTCAGATCAAGTCCCTTGAAGGTGATAAACTGGCTGCCATCTACATTATCAGTAATTGCAACCGTACCAACCTTCTGGAAGCGGTATCCTGCGCCTACTCGGCCAATGGATTGCGTTTCGAGTCCGGAAAGCTTCACTTTGCCTCTGCCAATGACATTGACCGATGTGTTATCTAACGTTGCGCCGATGCCTTTTGGAACTTTCAACACGACCTCCGTTGCGGGGCTTCTCATGCCTGCGAAAAAGTTCAGCACAACGTCAGATTGCGTGTTTGCCGTTATCACACTATTTTCTAGATGCATCTCGCCTCTTAATGCACCTTGTATGACTTTAACCGCATAATCTTGAGATTCTTGTCCTGCATGCACCGTTAAAATATCGCCATCCACAACAGGGTCAGACAATTGCTTTGCTCCGCTTGTGCCTTTGACTTCATAGGTTTGTGGCGCAGAAGTTTTTGAAGTAATGGATGACAGCAACTCCTCCACTGATTTGATTTCCAGTGTGGTAAGACCTGCACCTTCTGCAGTATCAACCGTGTACACATAGGTATTTCCTGATGTAACACGAATCACGTCTCCTGAAATATCACTTACATAGTTATATCCAAAATTTTTGATTTGGATGTCCGTTGCAGCTGCGGTTATATGGCTTTTAGCTGGAACTATTACGGCTATGCTTACGGTGCTAGCTTTGGATTGATCCGATGTTCTCGTTACTTCCAGCACGAGGTTCACAATTGTTTCCGCTGCTGGCGGCACAATAGTTCCGCTAAGTGCGATAACTCCTGTGTCACTTGAAGTTTGGATGGCAATTGTAAACCCTAATGGTACCGTTGGCAGTGCTAGTACCGTGCTGTCCTTCGCTGGTGCTGTAATCGTTGTAAGTGTTGCAGCAACTTGAGCAGCTGTTGTACCTGGTTGTTCGCTGCCACTGCCATCACTCCCATCGCCACCACCAGATGAACTGCCTCCAAATGTCCCTCCTCCTGAGGACGGCGACGCCGTTATATCCGACTTCACGCCATCGGCTACAGTGACATTTACCGGTTTGGGTTCCATCTTCACACCATCAGCGTTAATGATCGCGTTTTCAATACGGCCCTTGCCTTTTACATCCACTTGCGCATCCGCTTTGAAGTTCGTTACTTCAGCCTTCTCATCCATTTGTACGGTCGTACCTGCCGCTGATTTTTGAACATCGACATTTTTTACAGTGCCTCCTGTAAGAAGAAGTGCCGCCTTTTCTTTCACAAGTATCTCATCGAGCACACCGCCCAGCACTTGCACAGTAACACCGGGAACCTCAAGCGAAATACTAGTAAAGTTACCGTCTAAAATAATGTCTTGATCCCCCGGTATGGAACCCATAACTTGGACGTTCCCGAAGCCTTTTCCAGCATCCTTGCCTGTTTCCAACTTGGCTCCGGAATTTAGCAGCACGTGAGGGACATCGCTTTCGTCTTGCAAAACAATACGTACCTTGCCATCCTGCTTAAGAACAATCAACTGCCCTACGAGCGTTGTTTTACTAAGGAGAATGCTGTGCTCGCCACCTCCGCGTACGATGGTTCGACCCTTGACGGTTACATTTTCCATGTACACGTTCCCATCACCAACACCTGGTGTAATGTATAAATCGCCTTCAATTACCATATCCTGCAGTTTTACATCACTCGTGTTAACTACCAAATTTGACGAAATATTCCCTGAATACGTTTTCGCTTCATTTTTCAAATCTCCAACAACGGCGTCGATCATTTTGACGAACTCTGCTCTTGTGATGTTGGCTTGCGGGTCAAAGGCGCCATTATCGCGCCCAGACACGAACCCACCCTCAACAAGCGCATTCACAGCATCCTTGCTCCAGCTTGCAATATGACTTGCATCCGTGAATCGATCGGATGGTTGACTGTTTTTCGATTTCAAATCGAAGGCTCTCGCAAGAATGACTGCCGCTTCCTGTCGGCTAATTGGCGCCTCCGGCCTGAATTGACCTGTTTCATCACCGGCAACGATGCCTGCCGCCACGGCCTTGGAAACATCATCCGCATACCAAGCGTTTATCGGTATATCGGGAAAAGATTGGCTCGCTTTAACTGTATACCCAAATACGCGGTTTACCAAGGAAACAAATTCTGATCGGGTAATAGAGGCATTCGGTTTAAAGGTGGCGTCTTCATACCCTTGAATAATCCCTTTCTGAGACCAACGAATGATCTCCTTTGACGCCCAGTGATTGGCGACGTCTAAGAACGTTGGAGAAACTGAAGAAGTATTTGTCGTACTGTTAACTGCTGAAGGTGTATCTGCAGCAGCTACTCCAACCCCCAATGATGCTGTTGAAACTAGCATCGACAGGATCTGAATGCATGATAGCGCTTTCTTCATACCGTGAAGCATATGATTTCCCCCTTTACAATGAATATCTCTATTATAAAAGATATACCTATTCTAATAGAGTTTAAAATTTTTATAGGATTGTTCAAAATCTTTTCAATCCATCAGGCGCCTGATTATTTGACATCCCACAAATTAAGATGATTTCGCAAGTTATTAAAACTTTATACGATTCAATAACTTTGCTGCTTCTGCACGTGTCGCGCTAGCTTTTGGTGCAAATGTCCCCTCTTCGCGGCCGTTAATAAACCCAAGCGCAGCGGCGGCTTTAACAGAAGAGCTAGCCCAGTCCGCGATTTCTAATTCATCGAGAAATGTGACAGCAGCCGAGTCCACCGCTTGATTTCCCTTTTTAGAAGAATACGCACGCATGATCATAGTAACCATTTCTTCTCGCGTAATTTGCGCATTCGGGTCAAAGGTTTTTTCATTTATACCCGAGGCTACGCCGGCTTTTACGGCAGCAGAAATCGCATCCGCATACCAGGCATTAGCTGCTACATCTGTAAATGTCAGCTCTCCTCGCGTTGTATAATGGAAATTCCTCACAAGAAGAGCTGTGAATTCCGCGCGACTAATCGATCGATCCGGTTCAAAGCTTGAAGACGAGCCATCGATAATGTGCTTGGAGGTCAGCTCTTGAATATCACTCCATGCCCAGTGTGTGTCGGGCACATCGGTAAATATTTTTTGATATTCAAATACCGCATATTTACTTAAATGATCAACATTTGCTTCAAAGTTCCCATAGACATAATCTCCACCAATATATACGGCATCTCCGTCATCAGACAGCTCATAGATGCCCGACAATATGGGGTGGAGCGAAGGATCCATCTTTATGCGAATTGTAATGGGATGATCAAATGGCTCGATTTTCATTTCTTGTCCGTCTTTAGTCACTATAGATAAGCCTAAATCGTAAACGTAATTGGAAAGCTTCCACTCACCGACACGATACTCGTTCCATTTGCTCAATAATTCCTCCGCGCCGGAAGCTGGCACTGAATTTACTTTCAGGGAAATGGTTGCATCCTTAAGATCGTCTTTCGGCGTTCGGTTCAACTGCTTTTGAATCCATCCAGCAGGTATTTCTATCGAAATAGTACCCACCTGAATATCCAATGCGCGTTCATCGAGCATCTCAATTGCGTCCATCGGCAGAACAATTTGTTTGGCTGTTGATGGAACATGGATGGTCATTTTGCCTTGTTCTGCTCCTTCACTGAGTTCCTCGAGCCGAATTGTATGGAGATCACTTGATTGACTGCCCGTCTGAGCCGAGCTAGTATCTGGAGCCGGATTTGAATTGCCAGTTCCAGTGCCAGTTCCAGTTCCAGTACCGGAACCTGAATCCGGATCGGAATCGGAATCTGAGTCACTTCCTAATGACTTCGCGGGTACAACAACCTGAATAATGTCCGTTGATGCCGACACACCATCGGAAATTCTGGTCACTTCCAGCACAATGGAAACGGATTTATCCGTCGCAGGTGGGAAGATGACACCATTAGTATTGATGATGGAGGGATCATACGTTTGTTGAATCGAAATCGCAAACCCCTCAGGCACCTCAGGCAATGTTAGATTTGTAGCATCTTTAGCAGGTGCCGGTATGGATGTAATTCCACTCGCTATGATCTCTGGATCAACTTCCTGTACATGAACATTAGCTATTGCATGAAGGGTAGTACCATAAACAGCTCCCTGCACAGTAAAATGCCCTGCTGTCTCATATTGGGTCGAACGGATAGTCTCCCATGTTACAGGCACAATTTTGCTTGTTTGATCGGTGTAAACTGCCGTAACAACCGTTGGCAATTGGGGAGGTACTTTCGGCAACGTCTTTACATCCACCGCTTGTAACGCGGATATTGTAGGTTCCGCAGGAACAGGAATCAGCTTTATGTAATCAATCACGAAGTCGAGGGCTTTCGTCATGGCTGGATTCTTTCCTGCGATTTCAAATTTGAAGGAATGATTGCCCTCCGTAAGCTGGTAATGTCCAAGACTTGTTGATGCATATCCGGCCGCAGCTGAAAATTGATCAACAGCGTCTCCAAGCCTCGTTCCGTCGATCGAAAGCTGGAATATTCCCCGTGCATTATTTTTCTTATAGCCAAATACCACTTCGTATTCGCCTGCTTGAGGCACGCTCGTTGTAAAATCTACAGATTGATCCGATAATGCAGTAAACGTAATCTGAAAATTTTTACCGCCACTTGCAGCTGTTTCACTATTGAGCTTCGTCGCCAAACTACTGGGACCCAAGATATACGGAAGCGATTCTCCTTCAAAAATGATGCTCGAGTCTGTTCCACTTCCCGCACCTGGTACTAACACGGCGATAGGTACAGTATTCTCCGTCATGCCATCTGACGTTCTGCTTACTTCAAGCACCAGATTAACTATAGTATCTATAGGCATAGCAGTTATTTCACCGTTTAAAGCAATCACGTTTGGTTGGTCCGAACTTTTGATTTTCAATGTGTATCCTGCAGGCACACTTGGCAAACTGATCGTTGTCGCGCCTTTCAATGGTGCTGGTATGCTCGTAATCTGGCCAGCGACATCCCTTATAACATCGGTTGGAGATGCAATAAACATGGCTTGTGCTTCATAACCAGCATCGCTTCCGCCTACAATTTTGGCGCGCAGATTCATCGATTGATGAATTGTAATGGGGCCTTGATATAAAGGAGAGCTCGCAGTCGGCACACTTCCATCCGTTGTGTAATGGACTTCCGCTTGTGGAGAACTCGTAGTTAAGGTTACTTGCTGCGACCCGTGGAAAACAGCGCCGTATGGTTCCATTGTTAACTTTGATATCTTAAGAAGTCTCACACCATGCGGCTCGATATTCTCACTGTAGGAAGATTTAGCGCCAAGCGAGGAATGCGCCCACATATCACTGACCAGATAATCGCCATTCAGCCCCAAATCGTTGGCAAAGTCTATTGATCTAGCCTGCGGCGTGTCCTCTCTGTTGAATAATGCAACCACGCTGCTGCCATCAGGCAATGAGCCTTTCCATATTTGGCTTAACGGATTCGTCACGTCCCTCACGAGCGGTTTACCGACAAAGCCCTGTTTATTCAAATCAAGTATTTCCCAGTTTTTATAGTAACTATCGTTCGTACCGATATTCGAATATCGATCTCCAATATTGATGCTGCTTCCCGCCATGGCTAACAAACTTATTCTGCTTTTCTTTTCCGCATCTGTGCCCCCAGAGCTCAGTACACTGAAATCCCCGTCAATCACAACTTTCCCTGGACCGGACAAATTCGAGAACCATACAAAACCATCGAAAATGTTATAGGCAGGCGGCCATGTATTCTCTTTAATGGTGCCCCGATTACGCAGACTGGTATGATACCAGACGCCTGGCTGCGCCGTGTCCGTTCTCCAATCTTCGCTAGCTCTAAGAATGTCTGCCGTTGCTGCTTCATCCTGAGCATAGTTGACGTTATTGGTATTGGCATAATACAAAATTAATTCATTGCCCGCTGCCTCTCGCATCCAGTCATACAATTGCTTAACTGCCGCATGTCCATAAGCATTTTCGTAATATCTCAAGAAGTCGATTTTAAGTAAATCTACCCCAACGCTGATATAATATTTAATCATGCCTTGGACGTACTCTTTAGATCCTTCGGCGTTAGGATTGACCATATACCGGGTCTGATGCATGTACTTATTGCTTGGATCTTCTAGGACAATGCTCTTCAGCGGAATATTAGTGCCAGCGACTTTCAAATTAGGATCATTAGCGATCTCTTGGTGCAACCACGAGGGGTTATAATAGATACCGAGCTTCAAACCCTTAGAATGAACATAATCTGCCCACCATTTCCAATCATGCTGCCAATCATTTTTATAGTTTGTGATGTACCCGTCTGCGTTGTGCTTCGTAGTATCTCCCACCCAACCATCCACACAGATAAACTCATAGCCAAATTCCTTGTAACTGTTTGCAATCCAATCCGTATTCGCTTGTAAATTTGCCTCTGTTAAACTACCACCATAAGGTGTTGCATGCCATCCAAGAATACCGGAACCCTTTTGTGTAAATTCCGTATTGGTTGCATGGACTTCAGCAGGGACCATCAAGTTGCTCATAATCAACACCGATGTGACAACGGATATGCCCGTTTTTAAAACCAACTTAAATGCTTTGCTTTTCATGCACTCGCTCCTTTTCTGTATTTCATTCACCTCATTTTCGTAAGCCTTTTCATTATAAAGAGACGCCCGATAATACGGAGTTTAAAATCTTTATGACATTGTTAAAAATCATTATGTAAAGATCGCAAAAGCAAGCTTAATTAAAAAAATAGCAAAAAAACCTTAGCCCCCACCAGGAGAGGACTAAGGTTTTTTAAATTAACAGTTCAAAATGGCAGGCGTACACGCCACTATACTTCGTATGTTTTCCTGATACGTGCAGCAATCCAGTGGTTCACCTGAAACAGATCCGCAACAGGCTGACGTGTAAAAGGTAACGTCGGCATATAGCCTGGCGGGCCAAATTCAGGGGTGAACGTTGCAAATGGCTGCGCGGGAATGATCGCATTGTGGAGCATCTCATCCCACCACGTCTCAAATTGCTGCAAATAATTGGCATATTCAGGAGCAGCCGGATGTGGCACTTGCGGACCTTCTTCAAAGCCAACTCTTCCGTGAACATGCAGAGCCCTGCTCTTAATCAGATCAAGATCCTCTTGTTGATCAGACAGCATCGATTCGCATACACACGTAAAGTGGCTGAAATCCGCAGTAATTTTCAAGTCAGGAAACAATTTCAGTACTCTGGCAGTCGCTTTCGGAGTGAACATAATACGTCCTCTATGTGTTTCGTGCGCAACTTGAATGCTAGCTGCTTTTTCTACACGTAACGCATGTTCAAAAAAACGATTCTGCTCATCTTCAGACATATAATCTTTTCCGCTGTGTGAGTTAATTAAGACAGGTGAGAATAGCTTCGCGCGCTCAACTTGCTCTTGAAAAGACTCTTCATGATGATTGGATGTGAATATCTGAGGGATATAAGCCAGTTGCAGCTCGCCCAACAACTCAATAAATTCATTTTGCTGCTCTTGGCTTGGCATAGGTGCTTCAATTCCCTCGTAACCATGCTGCTTGGCGCGGTTCAACTGCTCACTAAGTGAACCTTGCATACCCCATAGTGCGTGAAAAAGATGTAATTTCAACGTATTCCCTCCAAAATAAGATTGGCTAATCATCGACTAGTTCGCCTCTCACCTGCCAAAAACCTCTAAAGGTGAAAAAATTGGAGGAGTCGGAGTAGAATAAAATGCCCGGTTCAACAATGAAGTTGAACCGGACACATAGTACTTTACGCTTTTAATTTATTTGCCCGCTTAAGGTAATGACTTTCTCACCGCGGACAGCCGAACCATCTATGGCTAACGCCACGACTTTCACTTTCCCATTTTTCACAGCCTTCAACAATCCTTTTTGATCAATTGTCGCTTTATCTGTGATCGTTACGCCATCTTCTTCAAAGACAGCCCAGGTTACCGCCTTGTTCGCAGCATTGGTTGGAAGCACCACGGCTTGCAACTGAAGCTTTCCGCCTTTCGCTGTAATTGTCGACGCATTGCCCGTGCTTGTCAGGGAAATGGATGATGTACTAACAACTTGTCCGCTTAACGTAATTACCGTTTCGCCTTGGACAGCAGAACCGTCTTTGGCTGTTGCTAGCACCTTCACGACGCCATTTTTCTTAGCTGTCAACAAACCATTAAGATCGATTGTCGCCTTATCCGTGATCGTTAAGCCATCAGATTCAAAGACAGCCCATTTCACAGCTTTATTTGTAGCACTCACTGGGAGCACCGCAGCTTGCAGCTGCAGCTTTCCACTTTTCTCGGTAATCGTGGTGGCATTGCCTGGGCCTGTGATCGTGATAGACGCAGCACTTACCGGTTGTCCGCTAATCGTAATTACCTTTTCACTTCGGACGCCAGAACCATCCTTAGCCGTTGCAACAACTTTCACTTTGCCATCTTTCACAGCTCTCAGCAAGCCGCCTTGATCGATTGTTGCTCTATCCGTATTAGTTAAGCCGTCTTCTTCAAATACTGCCCACGTCACTGCTTTATTTGAAGCATTGGCTGGGAGTACCGCGGCTTGCAGCTGCAGCTTCCCGCCTTTCAAGGTGATCGTCGACGCATTATTAGGGCTTGTGATGTTGATCGTTGCAACACTTTCAGGTTGTCCGCTTAACGTAAGTGCTTTCTCAGCACGAACACCGGAACCATCCGTTGCTGTTGCAACGGCCTTTATTTTTCCATTCCTAACAGCTGTCACTAAACCGTTTTGGTCGATTGTCGCTTTATTCGTGATAGTTGTCCCATCTGCTTCAAATACAGCCCACGTCACAGCCTTGATCGAAGCGTTGGCAGGGAGCACCGCAGCCTGCAATTGAAGCTTTCCACCTTTTGCAGATATCGTTGATGCATTGCCAGTGCTAGTAACTTTGATAGAGGAAACCTTAATAATAGGTCCACCTTCATTGACAACAACAGCTTGTGCTTCACCAACACGAACGACTTGAATGTCACTATTAACCTCAGCGATGAACACACGTTCACCATTGTCAGCCGTAATCATTCCGTCACTCGGGAAGGTATCCCAGCCCGTTAAGGCAGAAGCGCCAACACTAATGCCAGCGATATCTTCGCTCACGCTTACCTTTTTGTACCGATAGCTGTTTGCAGCATCAGAAAGTGTTGGTAGTGTGGCTTTCGTTTTGCCATTATTGATTAAACCTGCCGCATCCATAAAGGTTACAGGTTGCAGTAATGGAGGAGCTGGCTGTACGGGTGCTGCCGACGTGATATTGAACTCCATTTCTGCCATGTTAGCATTCGTACCGTCGCCAGATACATAACGAACATATCGGTATGCTTTTGGCGATTTCACATAGATATCTTCCCAAAGTCCTGTCGGAATCGATTCGATTTGAGCAATATCTTCGTAACCGCTGTCTTGTCCCGTGTTCGAGCCTTGAATCTTAACTCCGTAAGCTCGATCTGCAAAGCCGGCTCTAGGTAAGAAACTGATTTTGGCTATCGCTTTTTCGTTACCCGCTCCAAAGTCCATACCGGCATAACCGTTCACACCATACGTGTAATCAAAGTACGTTCCTGCATTTCCGTCGAAAACTTTGTCGTAGGTGTTAGAAGAATTCCCCCACGCAGGACCTGAACCGAATACGGTGCCAGTCACTCTGGTGTATGTTTCCTGCGGCGTTCTCCATTTCCCGTTCGCAAGATCCATTTCCCAGCGACTGTTCCAGTCCAAGGTAAAGTTTAAATCTGATACCGTAAATGGCAGCCATACATACGTGGACCGATCCAATGTATTGCCATTCCAGCGGTCGCCCATATACATGTAGAACGTATTGCTGCCCGAGGTAACTGGCAAAACATAGGTCGTTTGCGTATTGTACGTATTCCAGCTTCCGAAATTCGCCCAACCTGTCCCGTTGTTTGTACATGGGCCAGCCATGGTATCGCAAACGATATATTTGTTTTGGTTCGTTGCCCAACCGGATAATCCGGATGAGAAGAAAACATATTTGCCATCTTTCTTAATGACCGCTGGTGATTCCCGATACTGATTTGTAAACTGATTTACCTGAGCCTCAACGGTCAAATAGTCGTCGGACAAGCGATACACATACAATGTTGCATTATTGCTTCCACTTGAAATCAGATAAGCTTTACCATCCGTATCTTTAAATACAGTTGAATCGCGGCTCATATTATTATTAGGAGAATAGCTGTTAACATACGTGTAATCTCCATCAACTGTATCACTCGTCGCTACTCCGATACGTGAATAGGAATAGAACGGGTTCTCGATATGGCTGTACATCACATATTTGTGCGTTGTATCGTTATAAATAATTTTCGGACGCTCAATCACTTTATTCGGTCCGAAGTCTTGATTGCCAGTCAAGGAAGCAGGAAGTGTTTCATTACGAAGCTGCCAATTCACCAAATCTTTGGAAGCGTAGATATTGATGCTTCTATGAATGCCAGTTCCGCCATCCTTATTTTCCCCAACCCAGTAGTAGGTATCCCCTACTTGAATCATACCTCCGCCATGCGCTTCAATGACGCGCCCAGCCGTATCGTACCAGATCTTACCGGAGTCAATCGGCAAGTAGCCTGAGGTTGCAGGTAACGCCGGCTCTGCCTTTGTTACTGCTTGCAGCACCTTAAAGTCAACAACTTTATTCGCCGTATCCACTTCTGCTACGCCCACTTTCGTTCCGTTAGAGAGCGTCAGCCTAGTCCCATCCGCAATCGATTTCCATCCGCCAGATGTTACGGCACTCACAGATGGTGCTGCCGTCGCATCTGCTTTGTACACATAGCGATTATCGCTTTGCTTCATTCCGCCAAGACGAATTTGTGTTATGCCGTCTTGAACTGCTCCAGGAACATCCACGAACAATGCTTCACTCAAGCCTTTGAAAGTTGCTGTTTCGCCAACCTCAGCATGACCAACACTATATTTTAAAATCCTGTCATCATAGTCAACCATAGCAACAGCAATGGATTGACCATTAATTGCTTGTATCATGTCGCCTGATTGAAGCTCCTTCCAACCAAGCGTGCTGTCACCAATGTTTGCAGACGGCAGCAAATTTGAGTTCGGCGCTGCCAGATATTTAAACCGCGCGGCATGCGTCGGGTCTGTCGGCTGTGCAATAGCTGCCATGCCGCTATCTGACGGAGTATCGTAAGTTACTTTCGTTTTCCCCTCGCCAGCTGCCGCAAATTTCAGAGCTCCTTCAAGTACTGGCGCAACTTCCGATGCTACTTCAACTCTGTCAATAGCAACAGCTGTACCGCTTGAACTTGCATTTTTCTGCCCGGTTACACGCACTTTCATGATATGCGGTCCAGCTGCCAAAGCGCCGCTATCAAACATCAACATGTTGTCAGACCGGGTGCTCGCATAGTAATCAACGAGAGACTCTGCACCATTATCAACGGTAATACCTGCTTTACCGTGATTCTTTGCTTTCGCTCCGTACAGTTTCAACCTTGTACCATTAAATCGAATCAGTGCATACTCTTCAGTAGTCGAAGAATAATGGTTGTCCTGATAATGAACATCCGATTCGTTCGCAAACGACCAGTTGGTGCCCATGTACTGGATTTCATTGTTGCTAGAGCCTTGGGTGTTATCGTTGATGATTGTTGTCATCCCAGTTGACTGCGGCTTAATAATATCAACTTCATCAGCTACAAAGTATGAGTCCGATGAGGCACCGTATTTGGTACCGGTTACTCTCATTTTGACCGTGTGAGACCCGTTTGTAAGTTGAGGGCTCTCATAAATTAATTGATGATCCTGCCTGTACCAAGAAAACGTGTCGACCATCGTTTCAGCTCCGCCGTCGATGGATATAGCAACAATCCCTTGATTATTATGCTTCGGACCGCGTATTTGAACTTGCGTACCTGTGAATTGTACATTCACAGAAGCATTCGTCGTGTTGGAATAGTGGTTGTCACCGCAAAATGCTGTGGATTCGTTACTATATCCCCAATCTGCGCTGTACTCAAATTGAGCATCGCCTGTGCCCTTCGTGTTGTCATTTACTTTTGTAACGGAGGTTACCGCTTGCTTTTCAGGAGATACCTTGACACCGCTTACAACATAAGTAGTAATCGAGTTGCGTTTAGCCGGCGTAATCAGAGAGTTCCCTTGCAGCAGCGCTTCATCCATCTCAGCCAAATTCTCAGAGATCGATGTCCGGTACGCTTTCACATTTCCTGTGACAGATTGGAAACCGCTTAGATCAAATTTGTAACCTTCGCCGTCATAGTCAAGTTGATTCTGTTGAACGATAACCAGCTTCTCGCTAGCCGCATCGTAAGCAACAAGTGTATTCGAGTCACTGCTTGCCAGCAACTGATAGCCTGGGCGAATAAACTTGGAGAATTGCGCCATCGCATAGTATTGCTTAGTCAACCAATACTGCTGCTTCTCATAGTCCGCGTGGATTAATCCCCAGCTGTTATTCTCTTTGTTGTCTTGCGTCTCATCTTCCACGGCATCCCATGCAACCCAAGCGGTTGGCTGCATCAGGTTCATATCTTGAATAATCTTCGTAGACAATTCAAATGCAGGCGCCATGCTCTCGTGGGAATGCGCGGTACTTCCTGTCCCGAACTCTGACATCCAGAGCGGTTTGTTTTCAGAATCCGCCAATCCCTTCAGAGCTGTTCGTTTATCCCCGTTGTAGCTATGCGCATTGATTTTGGCAAGCTGCGCTTTCACTTCGGGGGACAAGCTGGTGTATGAGGTTATCGCATCGTCGATAGAATTCTCATCTGAACCCGTTAGCTTTGTCCCACCAAGTCCTTTTGCAGCGAGTGACTGCGCAGTCAAGCCCAAGATTTGATTTTGTTTCGCAAGATCAAAATGAGCCCCCTGCTGCAAGCCTCCTGCTTTCCACCAATTCGAAATCGGTTCATTAAGCGGGCTCAGGTAATCGAAAGTGATACCCCAGTCATCACGGAATTTCTTGACAACCGTCGTCATATGATCTGCGAAGTCATCGTACATGTCTTCCTTCAAGTTATTACCGCCATCAACGGCACCGGAAGAATCACCGCTAATCGTCATCCACCATGGAGGCGAATTGGAAAATGCCTCAAATTTGTTAGCGCCTCTAGCCTTGGCCGCTTGCAGCATCCATCTTTGATTAGCGTCTGCCGTCCAATCCCACACCCCAGGCGACGGTTCGAACGTAGCGATATTGCCGCCAAGTCGCATATGATTATGCGCGGGGTCATCACCAGCACCAATATTATACCGGGCAATGTTTAGGCCCAGCCCCTTATCGGGATCAAATACCAAATCCGCTATCGCATTGCGTTTCTCATCCGGCCAACCTCCAGTTTGATCGGCCCACCAAATAAGGGAAGTACCCCAACCTTCGATCTGTTGGTAGGGCTGCTGCGGATCAATCTGAATGACCGTTTCTGCGCCTGCCTCTGCACCCTGTGAGAACGACAAAGATGCTGCTGTTGAAACAACCATCGTTGTAATTAAGGTTTTGGATATCGTTTTGCTCCAAAAATTCCGTTTCATGTGGATAATCTCCCCCTAAGTTGTGTAATCATGTATGATAACTCTCGCATGGGAAGCTTTTCTCCTACCAGATCTTGTATGCGTTTTCAAAATCTTTAGAAGCTCAGCCTCCTAGATTTGTTAACGCTCTCTGTTTAGTATTTCTGGTTGTTTCTGGTTATTTCACACTACTTTACTTCAAGTTGTTTCACGTTATTTCTCATTTATTCTCGTTATCTTCCATAAATTAGCTCCCCTTTCAAGTTTACATAATTTGTTGCACTTTTATCCTACTATGATTTAGAATGCGCTTTCATTGATAAATTTAGTCATTAATTTGATATATTTTGGGGTTCATTCGATTACATTTACGAACTGAGGAGTAGCATTGACGTTCTCTTTGGCATGAATAATAGGATGAATAGAAAGTGGAATGGATGGAGAATAATAGCTACGACATTGCTTGCAGCGAGTGCGAGGTGAGGTTAAACAAGATCTATGAACCTTGCCAATTCTTTTTACAAATACCATCTTGCGCCCCCTTTTTAACTACAATTTCGCATGGAGTTGACTTATCCTCTTCTCTTGCGGGATAACAGAGACACCTGTCATGTATTCAAAGTAGTTGCGCATTCGTTAAAAGCTGATCCGCTTTGGCTGGATTCGACTTTAACTAACGCAAGTTTATGATGAATCATCTGTCTTCGTCAACTCCACAGATAATGACAATTGTGCTTTCTCACATATGATTACGATAAGACAATGCTTCTTCTGTGATTCTCTTGATATCAACCGATGAAGTAATTTCGTCGTTCACCATATCCGGCAGGATATTATTCAAAAAATAATCAACGCAGTGTAAAGGAATTGTATTCATTTTTATTAAGGCCTCACGGTACATTTTAATAAATTCTTTCTCCGTGTTCCCTCTTTGAAGTTCAGCAAATGCTTCATACACTTGATCCATTTTATCTGCAACTTCCAAGATTAGCCCTTCGATCGAATGATCCTTGCCCTCGCGAAGCTGATTATGGAAAATTTCTTTAAATTCCTCAGGAATCTGCTCTTCAATAAAGTTATATACCATGCCTTCTTCAACCTTTTGAATCAGTAAACGAAGTTCAGGGGATGCATGCTTGACAGGCGTTTTGATATCCCCAATGAATATTTCACCATAATCATGGCTGCTTGTGATTTCATAAAGCTTTTTCCAGTCAATGCTAGCGCCGTTTTTCTCCTCAATATCGGCAAGAGTTTTGGCGTATTGTACGACTTTCCATGAATGAGCTGCGACACTGTGTTCCTCAAATTTGAACTTCCCTGGACAGCGGATAATTCGTTCTAAATCATTTAAAGACCTAAAATAGGCATGGATTCCCATACGTTCAGCCCCCCATTATGTTAGAATAGCTCGTCCATCTCACTCTTGGTCTTCACAATAATTAGTTTACAATCCGCCTGTAAAATCTAGATTAACTGTAATGCTTCATAAAGTTAAATGTCTGAAAAAGTATAAACACTAAAAAGCCTGATTGCTCAGGCTTACATTTCGTGATTCGATCACACATGAGGGAGTTCTTGGTTTACATGATATTTCTGAGCCAAGTCGTTCCAACTGGACTCGTATTGTTCTCTAATTTCGTGAATCAAATAACCGTTGAAAGGCATAGATTCTAGCAATCCAACGATTTGGTCCATCGGAACATGACCTTTGCCAATTGGCATATGCATATCTCCACGCCCAAGAGGCAGCAATTCGAATTGATTTTTTTCAGTGGAGAAGCACGGCTTTCCGAAATTGTCATGGACGTGCAAATGATTAATATACGGGAGCATGGCCTTCATCTGTTCAAGCAGATTCAGCCCGAACATTTGCGTAGAAAGATATAAATGCCCAACATCTAGCGCAATGCCTACATGAGAATGATGTATGGCGGCAACCTGACGGGCTAGCTTTTCCGGAATAACCGAGTAGCAGTAGTCCGGACAGTCCAAATAAGGTCGGACATTCTCCATGCCAATTTTAACATTCAGTACCTTGGCTCTTTCGCCCGCGACACGCATAAACGCTACTTCCTGCTGCATCAACTGCTGCACATCTTCATCATTGTACTTCTGCCATGTATGGGGATATTGGAATTGTTCTTCTCCGACGAATCGACCTACGTGAATAACCATCATTTCCGCTCCAACAGCGCCAACCACGTCAAGACAAGTCATAAACAAATTTGTCTCAAAATCAAAGTTATGCGGACGAAATAGATTTAAATCGAAAGGCGCATGCATCGTATAGGTAAGAGGATAACGGCTAAGTAACCTCTTATAAGCCTCCAGCCTCACCAAATCCAACTCGCCATTAACAATTACGTTCATCCCTTGGATTGGAATTTCAACAGCTTTAAAACCAGCTTTCTGAACAGCGAGAAGTTTTTCTTCCAGCTTTTCCAATTGGCTAACTACCGCATATGACATTAAGCTAACGCCAACACCTTTAAGCTTCAATACGTTCTACCCCTTTCGTAGACGCATCTGTCATTGCGGATAAATAGTCCATTTGGCAAACTAGATGACCACGAACGAGCACCTTTTCAATCACAGGCGATTGCTCACGATTCTCCCTGACGATTAACAAATCTGCCTCTTTGCCCACTTCAATAGACCCTGTACGATCGTCGATATGCAACGCTTTTGCCGGATTTAACGAAACCATATTCACGGCGTCAACGAGTTCTATTCCTTGTTTATGTAGAAAGAAAACCGCTCGCAGCATAGCAGGAGGATAATAATCGGAACAAAGGATATCCACCACGCCGGCTTTAACCGCATCCTGCGCCGAAAGATTGCCGCTATGCGAACGTCCTAACATAATGTTCGGAGCTCCCATGACCACATACAGGCCACGCTGTTTTGCTTCTACAGCTACTTCCATATCAACTGGAAATTCACTGATCGTTCCTTTCCATTTTTCAACCATATCCAGCTTTGCAATTGTATCGTCATCATGGGAGGCTAACGGAATTCCGTTAAAATAGGCAAGATCCGCGAGGCTTTGTAGCTGATCGCGATGAATCTTTGCTCTTTTTTTACGCTCCTCCAGCATCGCCGTTACTTCTTCTTCCGTTTTCTTTTGGCGTTCCATGATGAATTTCTTTTGCACATCCGTATTGCGGTATTGCCCTTGGCCTGGGGTATGATCCATAAAGGAAATTAAATCAATGATGCCATCTTCAATAAATTGTTCAATAAAAGGAACGACACTTTCATTCGTCATCTCGACACGGACGTGAATGCGGTGATGAATAAGGTGATCTTGTTTGCGGAGATTCCAAATGCGGCCCACAATGTCTTGCACACTTTGATTCTTACGGAAATCATTCGTTGAATTCTCTCCCCACATGCTCAGAGAGTGATAGATCGTTGTGATGCCTTGACTAACCAGCTTGCGTTCCAACTCATGGTACGAAAATTCCAATTCAAATCGGCTCGTTGGCCTCGGCTGCATCTCATGTTCAATCGCATCACTATGCATGTCAATCATGCCTGGCAGCACATAACATCCGTCCGCGTTTAAGTCGTTTGAACCAATCCCGGATATAGACGTAGGACGAATATCTACAATAAGACCCTCTTCAATGACTATCGTTCCATTCTCAATAATGCCCGTTGGCGTTACAATGTTACCGCCGTGTATCGTCAGGTTTCGCTTCATTTGGGTCTCCTTTACGGCTGAATTTTGGCCTCCTGAAATTCACGCAAATCCAGAATGTGATCAGCTACCTTGCCCATCACATCCCAGTCATGAAAGACGCCGATCATTGTCGTACCGTCCTGCTTCATTTCTTTGAGAATTTCTAGCACATTTTGTTTCGTTTCATGATCCAACGAGGCTGTCGGTTCATCCAGAATTAATAGTCGTGGACGCACAATAAACGCTCTTGCCAGATTCACCCTTTGCTGCTCACCGCCACTAAATGTAGCCGGAAAAGCATTCCACAGCTGTTCGGGTATATTCAATCTTTCTAATAAACGAGCGGCTAGAACCCTAGCTTTCTTGATGTCATAACCAAGCGGGCGCAGTCTTTCCGCAACGATATCTACAGCAGAAATACGCGGAATGACTTTCAGAAACTGTGAAACATAGCTGATTTCGTGGATGCGCAAATGGGTAATTTGACGCTCAGTCGCCTGGGCCAAATCGATCATTCCATAGAGAGACGATTGATACCACACCTCACCTGAGGTGGGTAAATAGGTGCGGTATACGCATTTTAAAATAGAAGATTTACCGATTCCGCTTGGACCTGCAATACCTAGAAAATTCCCTTCTTCAACCTCAAACGATAGGTTATCAAAAGGATTCACTTTCATTTCATCGGAGAGGGACAATTCAAACATTTTGCTGAGACCGATTACTTTT
The DNA here is from genome assembly GCF_059692135.1 of Paenibacillus sp. J22R160. Taxonomy (NCBI): domain Bacteria; kingdom Bacillati; phylum Bacillota; class Bacilli; order Caryophanales; family Paenibacillaceae; genus Paenibacillus; species Paenibacillus sp. J22R160. Next base: position 158,665 of record NZ_JCAUAU010000011.1, read on the forward strand.
AAAATGGGAATCACCACCTTCTATTTGCTCAAATCTAAGCTATAGCAACGAATGAACTAACAGCTGTGTGTAGGGATGCTGAGGATCTTCCAAGATCTGATCCGTCAAACCTTGCTCGACAATAAGCCCTTGACGCAGGACCATCGTCCGATTCGCCAGCATGCGAATAACGCCTAAATCATGAGAAACGACAATCATAGCCACTTGCAGTTCGCGCTGAATACTGCGTATTAAATCAAGCACTTTTGCTTGAACCGACAGATCGAGCCCAGTGGTTACCTCGTCAAGCAGCAGCAGTGGAGGATTATTGGCCAATGCTTTGGAGATTTGCACCCTTTGCTGCATACCACCGCTGAAATTTTTCGGCGGCTCATCCATGCGCGAAAGTGGAATTTCTACTTGATCAAGTAATTCAGCTGCACGTTCACGAATGCGGCCGACATGAAAATGATCGGCGGCAAACAGCTTTTCAGCGATATTACCGCTGCTGGAGAATGACATCCTCAGTCCCAGAAAGGGATTCTGGTACACCATCCCCATTTCATGATTGCGAATATACCGTTTTTGCTGTGCAGAGAGACCAAATAAATTGGTTCTGCCCTCATCAAAGCTTGACATTGTCATGGAACCCGACGTCACTTCTTCATCGAAATATAAGCATTTCACCAATGTGCTCTTGCCTGAACCACTTTCGCCAACCACACCAAGAATTTCACCGGGGTACAGGTCGAAGCTTAAGTCTCTGCAAGCCCATATGCTGCCGCAATAGGTACAACGGCTCCCTTGTTGCTCATTGGCAGAAGGTTTGCGGCAATGTACGCACCCGCTGCCGAATTGTTTATGCAGTCCTTGAACGCTAAGCAAAGGCGTTTCGATGGACGGTATAGGATCGAGGGAGTAATCAATCATGTTCAAACCGTGTGCTGGCATCGTCTACATTCCCCTTTCCTGTTGCTGTCTGCAGTAGGCGGTATCCGAGCATTGATAGAGCGTCGTGCCAGTCGCTTCGTCTGTCACTTCATCGAGGAATGTATGCGTACTCGCACAGTGTCTGCAAGATACATTCGCAAATGTCTCTACCTCGAAAGGGTAATCCTCAAATTGTAACGGCCGCACATTGGTATACGGTGGAACCGCATAAATTTTCTTCTCCCGACCGGCTCCGAATAACGTGAGATGCTCACTTTGATGCAGCTTCTCTGTATCAAAGCGTGGGATCGGACTAGGAGCCATCATGTAACGGTCATGAACCAAAACCGGATAATCCGCTCCAAGCGTAATGCTGCCCCATTTCACGATGCTTTCATACAGGGTTAACCACATCGCGCTGTAATCCATCTCAGCATGCCGAATTCTTGTCATCTCCTCCCGGCGTTCCACTTTACGCAAAGGCTCAGGCTGCGGGACTTGCAGGACGAGAATCTGCGACTGATTCAGCTTTTCCTCGGGTATACGGTGCCTTGATTGAATAATGGTTGCTGCGGAGGTTTGTTCCGTTGTCGCAATGCCACTCGTGTCTTGGACAAGTCTGCGAATGCTAACCGCATTTACGCTGTCGTCATTCCCTTGGTCAATAACTTTCAGAACATCCTGACGTCCTAACAGCGATAAGGTTAGCTGCAACCCGCCAGTTCCCCAGCCTCTCCCAATCGGCATTTCCCTTGAAGCAAATGCGACTTGATACCCGGGTATAGCGACAGCTTTTAACGACTTCCGGCGAATTTCCCGCTTGGATCCTTCGTCCAGAAAAGCAAAGTTATACGCCACTGTGTTGAAGGTTGTTCGATTTTGCTTCTCTTCGGTCGTGTGCATCCTGATCTTCCTCCTTTTTCTTCGCTTTTTCCTGGTGTTGAACCTGAACTCTTCTTATTTGATCAAGCGATGATTGGAACGTGATATAATGCGGCAGTTTTAAATGGGAGACGAATCCGCTGGATTCCACAGAATCAATATGTGTCAAAACGAATTCTTCATCCTGCGCAGGCGCCGTTCCTGTTGTCTCCAAGCTTCGTTCGAGAATTGCCATCGATATGCCTTTGATCTCATTTTGACCAAAACACAGGCCGTACCCTAATACAAACTGCACATTCCCCGAATCCGCGTCCTGCTTAAACGAATTGATCGTCTCCACTTCCGTTAGCAGCATTTCGCCAATATAAACCGACTCCTCCTCATCGTCACTGTAAGGATAAGGAATATGTACAGCTGAATAACCAACGCGAAGCTCACCAATCGTTGGATGTACGATGCCATATCCACGCATGCTGCTGTAAGCGAGAGCCGTCATCGCACCGGTTTCACCACGCGCCAGCGTTTGCAAACGAGCCGCACGAGTAGAGGGCACCGTCATTTTTTCCCTCGTAATATCAAATGGCTCTACATCTTGCAGACCGGCAGCTGCCTCTTCCCGTTTCATCATGAGTCCTTGTTCTCGCAGGATGTCAGCTACCTTTTTCAAGGTGAAATCGCCCTCTGCCATGTCAACCTCTGCCATATATTCCTGCGCAAAAGCAGCAATCGCTTCGCCATCTTCCTCACGAAGAGAAAAGTTCAACATCCGATGGGTATAATCATAAGTTGGACCTAGAATCTGTCCGCCGGGAACGTCTCGGAACGAGGAAGAAATGCGACGGATGACCCGCATATCTGCAGTCTCCACCGTATGCGAATAGTGATTTCTAGGTAGTGTTGAACGATACGCCCTAAGCAGAAAGGCGGCTTCTGCCGGATCTCCTTCGGCCTGCTTCAGCGCTATGGCTGCATACTCCGGGGAGTATAGCCCGCCTTCGCCCATAATGCGATCGATCAACAGCCGCAATTGCTTTTCGATGAGCTCAATATCTATGCTTTGCTTGGAATCCTTGACGCGATAAAATTGAACGAGGCGATTCGCCTCTCCAATAGCTTCCTGACCTCCGGTAATTGCCACATATGCCATCCTATATGTCATCCTCTCTAACGATTGTTGTTCTTGGCAAAGCCGTCATCTTGCCGCTTTCTGTAAACAACACCATATCGATGCCTAGTGGATATTCGACATTTAGCTTGGCGCGCTCTTCAAACCATGCTTTTGGCAGCCCCGGAATATATAACTGGTGGGCATGTTGAATCCCCGGCCCCGTCAGCGTCCATCCCTGATTGTCTCCCCTCGTTTCCGTCTCCAAATCAAGGACATGAATGAACAACGTAGCCCCGTCTTCAGGCCGGATCAAGGTTCCTTTACGCAGCTTCGATAACAAAAGTTGGATCTGCCCAGCGTCCATGCTGGCTTGCGTGATAATATGATCGGCTTCGGAAGCCGGCACGTTTCGGCTAAAAGTTTGGCGGCGCAAATAGGTATCTAGCCCCTCCTGCCCTTCCATTTCCAAACAGAAACTGACTTCACCGTCGAAAAGTGTCATCGCCAAACAGGTGATCATTGCTTGCAGAGGCGATAAGGTTGTCAGCTTTGCCGCAGCGGGTTCAATACTGTAGATTTGACCTGGTTTAGCGAAAGCATCCAGCAGCTGACGATAGATGAATTGCGTGTCATGAACTTGCTCGAAAGTCGCTTCATTAACGTTTGGCATTGTACTCCTCCATCGTGTCGAAATTCACCTTCGTCTTCATAGCTTGCGAATAGACGAGTCTATGTTTGATTGCGATTTGCTGTTCTTCTTCCAGCAATCGCTCGCTCCACGCCTTTGTTTCAGGCAGATCCGCCTGAAAAGCCGCATCGACAACGGCAAGCTGATACGATTTCTGCGCATCTTCTCCCATCAGAACGCCAAAACCATAAACATCATGGATAGAAACTGTGCATTCCGTTACCAGGACTTCTCCAATATAAAAAGGCTGCTGTGAGACGGAATCTCTTGCTTTGGTCATAACTAAGCTCTTCTCCGGCGGTTTAATCATCGTGATGGGATAGTTTTGTTCAATTTCTTGACTGAACGACGCCACTAACTGCGGATTACCATCGATGAGAATACGGGAAATTTGCGACTTTTTCATGAAATCTACCCCCTCCTGCGGATTTTCAGCTTCATCCGGTTGCTTCCTAATTCCACGATGAACACCATAATAAAAATAATAAGAGCGACGAAACCAACCGTATCAAATTCGTAAGCACGCATCGCATTGGAAATTTCCCAACCGATTCCGCCCGCGCCTACTGCACCTAAGATGACCGATTCCCCGATATCGATTTCCAATCGAAACACGCTCCACGCCAAGAACGAAGTAAATACATTAGGGATCACGGCCTGCGCCATGATTTGCAACCATCCAGCACCCGTGGCCCGGATCGCTTCCAATGCGCCTTCATCGACCTCTTCAATCGACTGTGAGAACACTTTGATCAACATCCCGACAGCGTGAACGCCAATCGCCAAGATCCCTGGGAAAGGTCCCAAACCAACCGCAACGATGAAAATCAAAGCCCATACGAGCGTTGGCACCGCACGAAGAAATGATCCTAAGCCTTTCACGAACCATGCCGTCCGTGGAGATACATTTTCAGCAGCCAGAAAAGATAAGAAGAAGGCGGCAATAACGGCGAGCACGGTTCCTACAATCGCAACCTGCAAGGTAAGAAGGCCGGCGAGCAAGATTTCTTTCCAATCTGAAACATTAGGCGGCAGCATTTGGGCAAAGGAAATGATAAATTTCCATGTACCCTGCATGATTTTGTAGAAATCAAAATGTAACTGCACAAAGCAGAAGACGAAGAATACCGCACCAAAAATGGCTGCTCCAACCAAAATAGGATCCTTTTTCGGTTTTTGCGGATAGGCTCCATAGCCAGGTCGTGATCGCTCAGCCATCTTACCGGCCGATTGCGTCCATTCTGTACTCATAGGATACGCTCCCTTATTTTACTAGTGGTCCATTCCGTCATAACCACGATGACAATGACCAGAAGAATCGCCAAGCTAACTTCTTGGTACTGGAACAGCTTAATGCCTTTCTGAATGGCAAAACCCAACCCGCCTCCGCCGACCATCCCAATAATCGTGGAAGCTCTAATATTCAGCTCTAATTTATAAAGCGACCAGCCAATAAACCCTGGCATGAACTGCGGCATCACCGCTTGACCGAGCACTTGAAAGTACGTTGCACCTGTGGCCTTGAGCGCTTCCACTTGACCCATATCGATCTCTTCCAGCATTTCCGCGTAGGCTCTGGTTAACGTTCCAATCGAAGTGATAATGAGTGCCAAGCAACCAACCGTTGTTCCTAGTCCATAAGCGAATACCAATAAAATCGCCCAAATCAAAGTAGGAATATTGCGCATGACGGAAGAGAAAGCTCTTACGATGATCTGAATGACTTTATTTGGCGCAGTTGTAGCTGCAGCAAAGAATGCCAAAACCATGGATAAACAAGCGCCGATAACCATCGATACAAAGCTGATATAAATAGTATCCAGTGCTGGGCCGATTAATTTACTAATTGTCGTGAAATCTGGAGGGAGAAAGTCAAACAATACGAAGCGAAATATTTCGCTCCCGCCGGAAAACAGTTCTGCCACTGAAAAATTAGTTTGTATGGCAGACCAAATCGTAATCGCCATAATAACAACGGCAATCATCATGGACTGTAGCTTCTTTTGCCGCTGCAAATCCTTTAAACGATCCTCCATCTCCTAAAGTCCCCTTCCCGTTACTTCTGGTAAATATGAGAGATTTCATTGTCCGATAATTGATTCGGTTTCCCATCGAAGGCAACAGTCCCCTTATGGATACCGATAATCCGAGAGGCATATTTCTTGGCGACCTCCACCTGATGTAGATTAACGACACAAGTAATGCCATCCTCCTGGCAAATCGTATGCAGGTGACTCATGATCGTTTCCGAAGTCACGGGATCAAGGCTCGCGATGGGTTCGTCGGCAAGAATTAATTTGGGCCGCTGAGACAACGCTCTAGCAATCCCAACCCGCTGCTGCTGCCCTCCGCTTAATTCATCCGCTCTCTTATACATTTGTTCATGCAGCCCGAGACGGAATAAAATCTTCTTCGCTTCTTCAACATCCGATTTCGAGAACATCCCGAGCATCCCCGTCAATGGATTCATGTAACCCAGACGCCCGTTTAGCACATTTCGTAACACGGATACACGCTGAATCAGGTTGAAGCTTTGGAAAACCATCCCTACCTCACGGCGCAGCTTTCTAACTTGCGTTTGATTGGCTTTGGTTGTATCCATTGCATTAAACATGACGGAACCTTCCGATGGCTGAACTAATCGGTTAATGCAGCGCAGCAGCGTACTCTTACCTGCCCCGCTTGATCCAATCACGACGACAAATTCGCCCTCGTTTACCTTAAAATCCACCCCTTGAAGAGCGGTTGTTCCATCGCTATACACTTTTTTTAAATTCTGAATCTCCAAAAGAGCAGCCATTTCTCCGTCACCGCGCCTTTCTACTATTTCAATAATTGTTCCGGACTCATATTAAGGGCTTTGGCTGTATCTTTGACGACTTGAAAATCTTTATCTGAAACAGGGAAAAACTTCTGCGTCCCATTTGCAAAAAACGGCGGGTTATTGTTGTTCTTATCGTAACTAAACACAAAGTCTTTAATTTTTTGGACAAGCTCCTCAGGTAGATCTTTCCGGTAGGTATATGGACTTGTTGGAATCGGATCGGATTTAGCTAAGACACGGAAGTCTGTTGCTTTGATCAGCCCGGCGTCAATGACTTTTTGAATACAGGTATCACAGACCCCGGCGCCATCTGCGTTTCCTTTTGCGATAGCCAGAATCGATTTGTCATGACCGCCTGAGAAAGAAACGTTCGAGAAGAACTTCTCAACATCTTCATTTTTGATACCTAATTGGTGAATGAAAATATTGCGTGGGAAGAGATGTCCAGATGTGGAAGCCGGGTCGGCAAACAAGAACGTTTTACCTTTCAAATCAGCAATGCTTTGGGCAGGTGAATTCGCAGGAACGACAATTTCGCTGTAATAAAAAGCTGCGTCCGCACTTGTCGCTTTGACGGCAAAAGGGATAGCTCCACTGCGTTCAGCAGCAATGACATAAGCAAATGGACCAAAGGAGGCGATATCGATTTTCTTCGTACGCATAGCTTCAATAACGGCCGTATAGTCATCTCCTACAAACAACTCCGTTTTCATGCCTAGGGCTGTTCCCAAATCTTCTACAAACTTCTTGTTACCACGCGACAGCTTGCCTTCTTCTTCGCCAGGGAGAACGCCAACACGAAGGACATCCGGCATCTTTGCTGCTTCAGCTGTTTGTACAGCTGCTGCCTGGGCATTCGTTTTACTTGAATCGCCCATTTTTTGGCCGCATCCAGAGGCAAGCACTGTCAACACCGATATTGTTGCTAAAATTGTAGTGGTCTTCCATACCTTTGAATGGAATAATGATCTCATCATCTTATGATTCCTCCATCAATTTTGAATTTCATCTCATTTTTGTTCCAATTCAATCGATACTCGGCATAGGTCACCGCGATATTTCGCTGAAGTGAACTCTACTAACCGCATCTCACTATCTCTCATCACACTTTCGATATGCAGTAAATTCGCATTCGGAGGAATTCTCAAATAGCTTGCCTCTAATGCTGTAGGATAAGCTGCCTGAAAGGTAGACAATATGCGGTGAAGCTGCATACCATACACATTTTCCAGCATTGCGTATAAGGAACCTAGACAGCGCGTGTGTTCCAAAAGATCAGGAAAAAATTTATCTGGAAGCCAAGTTACATTCCAAGCAAGTGGAATACTGTCTGCATAGCGTAATATTTCTAACCGATAGACCTCTTCTTGGGGTTCTAGCTTTAAGGCAGCTGCAATTTCCTCTGGCGGAATTAACTTTTCCTGCTTAAGCAGCTTCGCTTTCGGCGTGCAGCCCATTAAAGTAATTTCATTCGAAAATCTCGTATTCGGCGTAATGGTATATTGAAGATTTAGGGGCTTTTCACACACATAATGCCCTTTCCCCTGATGCGAACGAATAACTCCCTTATGCAGGAGTACATCCAACGCTTGCCTAATCGTATAACGGTTCTCACGAAACCGACTGCACAATTGGGCTTCTGAGGGTAGACGCTCATGTAAGCTGTAACTCCCATTCACAATCTCTTGATGAAGGATATCTGCAATTTCAAGATAACGGGCTGGCATATCCCGAAGATCAGATTTCTGCCTCATTGTTTCACCTCCACTCCCTTCATAACTTACGACTAAAACTTAACTTGTCGACATCAGGTCAGTGTTAACAACAAATAAAGATACTGTTAAGAAAATTCTGAAAATATAGACTTTAGGACTACTCTCCACTTCGTGCTATGCCAAAAAGCCCTCCTCCAAGTTGGGAAGAGAGCTTATTTATTCTACAAAACCAAGTAAAATCAAGCGAAAATCAACTAAAAATCAGGAAATCAATATTCCGCCAATGGCTCCAGCGATTACGACAACCCAAGGCGGCAGCTTCCAAAATACAAGCATCAAAAACAGAATCGCTGCCAAGGCAAAATCGACAGGAGCCAATATGGCCGTGATCCAAAGCGGGTTATATAACGCTGCAAGCAAAATACCAACGACAGCTGCATTAATGCCGATTAATGCTCCTTGGACTTTAGCGCTTGTTCGCAAAGTATGCCAGAAGGGCAGCGCTCCAACGACTAAAAGATACGCTGGAAGAAAAATAGCTGTCGTAGCGACAATGGCACCTTTCACTCCGCCAATCATCACCCCCAAATACGCTGCGAAGGTAAACAACGGTCCAGGCACAGCTTGCGCGGCACCATATCCCGCTAGAAAGTCCGACTTGCTGACCCACCCTGTCGGGACGACTTCCCGTTCAAGCATGGGGAGAACAACATGTCCCCCGCCAAAAACTAGCGACCCTGAGCGATAAAAACTATCAAATATGGACAGCCACTCTGCATGAACGATTTGTCGAAGCGAGGGAAGCAGGATCAGAAGTCCGAAGAAGGCGGCCAAACTGAGAATAGCAACGCTTCGCCTGATGGGAACGTGGAGATTCGTTGTATTCGAAATCGACGTATTTTTATACATTAACATCCCTACAATTCCCGCAATACCTATAAGCAAAACTTGGCTTATAGCAGTCTGCCATAGGAGGGTAACGGCTGCTACAACAACTGCAATTGTTGCTCTATTGCGGTCAGGAGCAAGCTTCTGACCCATGCCCAGTATCGCTTGAACGACGATAGCTACTGCGACGATCTTGAGGCCGTGAATCCAACCTGCGCTGCCAATATCAAATCCCTTCAGTAAGAAGGCAAACAGCACCAACGCAATGACTGATGGCAGTGTAAAACCCAACCAAGCTGTCAGTCCGCCGAGCAATCCAGCGCGAATGACCCCCACCGCTATGCCGACCTGACTGCTGGCAGGACCGGGCAAGAACTGACATAGGGCAACTATATCCGCATAGTTCTGCTCATCCATCCATTTGCGGCGACGTATGTATTCATTATGAAAGTAACCGAGATGCGCGATCGGCCCTCCAAATGAAGTTACCCCTAGTTTCGCAGACACAGCCAATATTTCTAGTAAAGCCCGTGCTTTGCTAATGGGCATCTGTTGGACTGCGACATTATCCTCTTCCACGAATCATGATTCCTCCTATACAAACTTTATAGATGATAGCTAACCTTAACAGCTTATAAATCAATTTTTCTTGATTAATCGATAGTTTTAAGTTACCACCAATTTCCTTGATGGTCAATTGCTAAATCAAAATGAATGGATGAAGAAAAGAAAAACAAGCCGATTCCATGAGCTCTCACACTCACAGAATCAGCTTGCTTCCACATCTTATTGTGCAAATTCAAGGCGTAACCGTTCTTCAAAATATTCATCCATGTAGGATTTGATAAACTGATTGCGCACTTCAATATTTTCTTCTTTCTTGAACAAGCCCATCTTTCGAACCCGTTCATGTTCCGGCTTTCGACTCCACTGCTCGTAGGCTTCCTTCTCGAGTGCCAAGTTAATTCTGCGAATTGTGAGATACTCATTGGTTCTTTCGCTGCGCTCTTTCTCGAGATCTGGCGCAGGAGGAATGAGTTTTTGAATCTCCTCGTTCTGACGCTTAAGTTCCTCATAATGCTGCTGCTCGAGCTTCTTCTGTTTTTCATGAAGCACCTTCACTTCATCGACAATCTCTCGCTGCTGGCGCTTCTCTTCCTCGATGTTCCGTGGAGCTGGAAGCATGGTTCTTAGCTCTTGATTTTGGCTTAGCAGCTGTTTATTTTGACTTGTCAGATCCGCTACAAGACCGTTTAGTTGAGAAACACCTTCGATGAGCGGTTTAATCGCGGTATTGATACGTTCTTCCAGCAGTACCGCAAAACCCTCCTCAAACTTCTGCTTGAAAACATCGGAAGAACGCTCGGTTAACGCTGGTGGACCTGCTAGAGGAGCCGCTGGCGCCGCAGGAACGGGTAGCGTTCTTGGGACGTTCTTGCGAACATGGTTCATCGTTGAGCTTGCCGCAGTCTTCATACTTTGACCAGCATCTAGTCGTTGTTTCAAGATTTCAAAGATATCGATGTCATGCTGCGTGAAAATCCGATTGCCATTATCTTCTTTACGAAATTTGTACCCTCTCGCTTCAAGCGCCATTGCATACTTGCGTAAGCTTGAATCACTGACCCGGAGATGCTCATGCACCTGTTTTGGACTATATACCAGCTCTAAATCTAAATTTGCCATATCGTCATCTCCTCACTATTACTAAGGGAATAAAAGGCTAATACTAGTATTCTAGATTCATATAATTGCATTTACAGTCGAAATAGGAGTGTCGAAATGTGTTTACCATCGCATGATCTAATTTATGAATTATTTCCCAAGAAATAGTTTCGTTGGGTGGCCGTTTTTGGAGGAGGGAACGCCAATTGCGCTCGGGATTGGGTGGTGGCTCAGGTCATGACTATGGCAAAAGGCAAGGCCAAAAGCAAGGCCAAAGACACTGCCAAAGGCACGGCCACAGGCACTGCCAAAGGCACGGCCACAGGCACGGCCACAGGCACGGCCACAGGCACTGCCAAAGGCACTGCCAAAGGCAAGGCCAAAAGCACGGCCACAGGCACTGCCAAAGGCAAGGCCACAGGCACGGCCACAGGCACTGCCAAAGGCAAGGCCACGGTGGCCACGACCACACCTAATTTGGCATCTGCTGAAATAGCTGGAAAAACTGCCGTTATTCTGCACTGTTCAGTCGCAGGAAATGAAATAGCGGTAGAAACTCCAACTATATCGTTGATAGCTGGACGAAATCTGCTAAATTTAATCAAATTAGCGCCAGAAATTCCTGTTAAATAGGAAAAATCAGGTAAATCACTAAGAATAGCTGGAGGAATCGGCGTTAATTGCAAGTATTCCATCTACTCTGTTAGGATCCATTAAGGCCCTAATACAAACAAGCAGATGCCTCGTTGGCATCCGCTTGTTTGTTTACCTGCATGCTTCCTTGTCTATTAATCAAAAGCTATTAAATTCCCGCACTTATCTCTCGAGGCTGACGGCGCTTCATATTGGCGATCATGACACCAGCCAGGATCAGAATTCCCCCGCCTATTTGAGCGGCTCGAATCGGATCGCCCAGCAGGAAGAAACTTACGATGATCGCGATAAATGGCGGGATATTCATAAACATCGCGCTAGTGGACGGCCCAACGACAGCGATGCCTTGGTTCCACCAAAAGCCAGCCAAGCCTTGGCCAATGACGGCTACGCTGATCAGCAATAGCCAGGTCAACATGTGATGGCTCGCATGAAGATGACCTTGAAGCGCTTCAACCGCAACGGCAGGTGACATTAGAATAGTCCCAATAACCGTTGAATATATCGTCACCTCATAGGAGGTCATACCGTTCGTTAGTTTGCGAATGAACAATAGGCTGATCGACATGCCCAGCATGGCCAGCAGCAAGTACACATCGCCTTTAGAAATTCCAAGTGTCTTCCCTCCGTACAGAACAATACACACAACGCCAACTAGAGCGACGACAGATCCAGTAAGCTTAAGCAACGTGACTTCTTCTTTCAGAAACAAGCGCGATAACAGCAGCGTAGCAATGGGTGAAAGCGCAATAATGAGCGCGGCGTTACCCGCTGTTGAATGCTGCAGTCCAGTAAAATAAAACAACTGGTTGAATAAAGTCCCAAAAATCCCGGCAAACAGGAGAAGTCCCCACTCTCGCGAGGTTGGACGTCTGATCGATTTGTTAATGACCGCTACAGAAATTAAGAACAGTGACATAACAACGAGTCGTGCGAATGATAAAAAAATGGGTGAAAAGTCTCGCAGCAAATAGGCGCTTGCAACATAATTAAAGCCCCATAGCAACGACACTCCCCAAAGCTTCCATAAAACATTACGTTCTGGCATCTCTCTTGAATCTCCTTAAACTCTAAATCATATTTGATTATTGCGTATAGCAAACAGATCATTAAAAAGATATTCGCTTGGATTTCTGCAATTCCTCCTCAAAACATAAAAGCCGGACATGGAAAATCCCATGCCCGTTTCATCACTTCACAATGCCTAATACAAAACCATCGTATCCTTTACTGCCGACCGTCTGAATGGCCGTTGCCGAGATCTTGGGTTCATCTGCCAACAGATCATAAAACTGCCTCACTCCCTGAACACGGGGATCTTCGCTGACCTCATTAATGACCTCGCCGTCACGGATCACATTATCTCCAATAATGACAGTCCCAGGATGCGAAAAATGCAGCGCCCATTTTAAATAATTAGGATTATTGGGTTTGTCGGCATCAATGAATATGAGATCAAAAGGTTCAACGCCCTCATTGTCCAATTGAGCTAATTGTTCTAAAGCATCTCCTACGCGAAGCTCGACAAGTTCACTCAACTGAGCATGGGATATGTTCGCCTCCGCCACTTGGGCATGAACCGGATCTAGTTCCAATGTAACTAGTTTCCCTTCTGAAGGCAGTGCCCTCGCCAACCAAATGGTACTGTAGCCGCCTAAAGTACCGATCTCCAAGATCCGTTTGGCACCTTTCATTTGAGCTAACAAGTTCAAAAGCTTTCCTTGAGTAGGTGAAACATCATATGCGGGCAGCCCGGCATGTTGGTTCGCCGCCAAGGCTTTTTCCAAAACAGAGTCATGTGGAATCAGGCGTTCTGTAATATACTGATCTACTTTCTCCCATGTGTTTATTGCATGCATAGGTATCACTCCTCTTTGTTTCTACCTTCTGACTTCATTATAAACCGATTCTAATTATATAAATAATATATCTTTATGTTAGAATCATAATTACAATATATGAATTAAAAGCAAAGGGAGCCTTACAAATGAATCTACATGCATTACGCTTATTTCATACTGTCGCAACAACCGGAAGTGTGACACGCGCTTCCGAATTATTAAATATAAGTCAACCTGCCATTACCGCTCAGATAAAAAAATTCGAAAAGGAATTGGAGCTTCCCCTGCTGAAACCTCTGGGAAGAGGAATTGCCCTAACGGATGCCGGCGAAGAACTTGCTCTACTTGCAAAAAGACTTTTCGCGGTTGAACAGCAAATCGAACAATTCGCTCACAATTACCGCAGCGGCACGAACGGAAGTATTCGGTTAGCCGCGACCTATTTACCCGCTCACTTCCTCATACCCACTTGGATAGCAAAGTTTAAGCAGCAATATGAACAAGTGGAAATGATCATTAACACGACCAATTCCAACGGTGCCTTGCAACAGCTTTTAAATGTGGAGGTTGATATCGCGATTTATGGGGGAATAGCCGAGTCATATCCGGACACCATTCTGACAGAAGAATTGTTTCAGGACGAGTTATGGTTTGTAGTCGCCCCTAATCACAAATATGCCAATCAGCAGGTTTCTCTGTCCGAAATGATGAAAGAACCTTTTGTCATGCGTGAAGAAGGCAGTTCAACTCGCGAGCGATTGCTGTCATTGTGCCGCACCTATCACTCTGCCGTTCCCGCCATTTCTTTGCAATTTAATGGACTGCATGAGGCTATTACTGCCGTTATTGCCGGATATGGCGCAAACTTCGTGTCTTCTCTCGTTGTACGCGAATATGTAAATCGTGGAGAGCTGTCCAGAGTTTATGTGGAAGGGATCCATCTCAAGAATACAATCGCTATTTGTACACGCAAAAATGAATCCTTATCTGCTTCCACAAACAATCTCATCCAGATGATCCGTCAAAACCCTTATAACAAATCGTTCTTGTAATCAGCTAGGGATAAGTCCTCCTAGACTATAATCATGACACCATTCGTTAACTTTAGTGTACCAATGATTCCCCAATTGCAGCCCGATAAATAATATTTATAACTGAATAATCCGGCTATTCGCAGCCCTTCGTTTTCAGTTCTACTTCTCCACTTCCCCTGTCTGCCTCTCGAAAGCTTCTGTACTCTTCCCTGAGAAATATGGAACCATCAGCGCGCAGACAAGCGCCAGCATAATTAATACAATGAACGCTCCTCCGCGAATTTCTTTTACCGATAAAGCCATGATTAGCAAAAGTATTCTGGAAGCATTCAAAAAGCATTCCCGCCACAAGAAAATTCGAGCTTGCTGTACAGCCGTTTGCTTAGCAATAATTCGGAACTGCCTCGTGTTCCACACCGTCCCAAAATAAAACATCCCGATTGTCGTTAAAATATTGGAAATGATGAGGATTGGCGCTTTAGGCAAGAGCGGCAGAAGAATGCCGACTGATAGAAAAATCATCCCGATGGCGAGCCAAACCCCTTCACGTGTCTTCAGCCTTCTATACAACATCATAGCCCCGATGGCGAAACAAGCATAAAGTACATTAAGCATAGCAATGACCAATTTATCTTCCGATACCGAAAAGGTAAACACCAACGCAAACAGCACTTGAAATTGCAAAAATATACCTGCCGCCAGCAGAGACGGAACCATCCATCGCAGCGCACTGGTCGCAAAGACGAGCCGAAATTGTATACCGCGAAATAAACGCTCGGACTCACCCGACAGGGTAATGGAAGGAATATAGAACGAAACGACCAGCAACAAGGCTACAAACACGAACATTAGTAAAAAGGAGCCCGAGTATCCGATCCATTTGATAATGAGCGCAAAGGCAATCGGATTAATAATAGATACGAGCTGATTGATGATCGTGGCGATTGAAAAATACTGCTCGAAATCCTTCCCTTTCCCATATACACTCAAGGTAATGTTCTGCGTTGCGGCATAAAATCCCCACATGACGCCGATCGGAATGGCGATAATGGTGATCCAGAGTAACCTATTTTCCAGCTCTAGCACCGATAATAGAAGAAATACGACACCGCCGCAGACCGCATTCGTACGAATCAGCACACGTGTCGTATAGTTGGTTAACAATCTAGAACCCACCGCAAACGCGAATGTCCATGTGATAAACATGATGAGATTGAACCAAACCACTTCAGAGATATTGTTGTTCTTCTCCCAAATAAATAAATTGACGAAAATACCAATGTAGTTAAATATGACTGTTGATGCTGCATTCATGAGCAGCAATCGTTTCATTTGACCGCTAATTTGCATTCCTTTCAGCCGCCTTCTCGAGTGTTCATGGACATCCTTTACAATTCGATTATGGCAAATTGATTTCCTGCATAAATGGACCATAGGTTACCTTTGCGATTTATGAAGTGGAGATGTGTGTTACGCAGTAGTATGCGATGTAAGGAGAATGTTAAACTATTAAACAAAGGGGTGAAGATCTATGACGGATTTACTGGATGCTGCATTGCTGCTATTGAAAATAGATAAGAAAGAAATCTCCGTTCTAGGCGAAGGATTCGAAAGCATTGTGATTGAGCAGCAAGATGGAACAATCTTTAGGATTGCCAAAACAGTTGAAACCGCTCGTCAATATACGAAAGAGTTTCAGCTGTTGCCTCAAATTCAAGATTCACTGGATGTTGACATTCCGCTGCCTATTTCGAACAGATATGATCCGTCCATCATCCCTTTGGGAATCATGAGTTACAAAAAATTGCAGGGAACTCCGCTGCATCCTGACCGACTCTCGCCAGACAAGCTGCCTGTTATTGCCAAGCAGCTAGCGAATTTTATTAGCCATTTACATCAAATACCTGTCCATACGTTGCTTTCACATTGTCCGCAAGAAGTAAACAACAAGAACCACATGAGGGAATTGCGTGCAAATACACAAGATCTATTAAAACAAGCTTTAACGGGGAGCGAGCAGCAAAAGTTGACTTCCTGGTGGGAAGAAGCGTTGGAAGATGAAACGTTTTATACGCACCCCAATGTTTTGTGCCACGGAGATTTATGGTATGCAAATATTTTAACCGATGACTTATGTGCACAAATAACGGGGGTTATTGACTTTAGTGCGATGCACATTGGAGATCCTGCCAAAGATTTGGCAACGCAAAGTTATATGGGCGAGGACTTTTATCATCTGCTGTTTGGAGAGTATGAACGCGCTTTTCCAGAAGATACAACCATCGAACGTCGGGTTAAAAGACATCAAGGGCTGCGAGAAATAAGCGGTCTCTTACACGCACTTCGCTATGATCCATCTGAAATCGAAGAGGCCGTGTCGAAAATAAAATCTGTGATCCTCAAGTAAATAGCAAAAAGCAGCGCAAGGGATGCGCCGCTTAAGACTTAAATATTCATCATCGGTTGTTTGGAAGAGCTCACACCTCTGAATTTAATATAACTCGTAATGCGCCAAGTCGCGATATATCCGAAGGTAACGAGGTTGCACATAAAACTAAGTGTGCTTGGATCGATTGATGTTATAGTCGCTACGACAAGGAAACGCAGTGCAAAGATCACAATGAGCAGCACGAAGACCGTTTTGTTACGCTTAATAAAAGTGTTGCCACTGTCTCGCACTTCAAAGTTAGTCGTTAGGATCAGGGGCAGCGAAACAACCATACCGATCAATAGGGCAATAATGACTTGCTCCTCACGGATATGCAAGGATGGATCGAATAACTGCATAAATGAAGTTGAAATATATAAGATTGGCAGCAGCAGGCTTATTCCTGATTTTTTTAGCGGTTTATTCATGCCACTTAATTGTCCACGCAAGATGAAAAAGAAAATCAAAGCTGAAATCATCATCGATACTGTTGCATTCATAATTTGAACACTCCCTTAAAGGATTTATTATCTTCATTATCGCCTTTAAGGGAGTCTTGCAAAAGTGAAGCAAGTCACCGGTTCGAGATGACAATTGTCATATTCTCACCTTCGGCAGTGTACGAATAACAATTTCCCCCACCAGGAGCAGCACGATGATCGAACTGTATACACTAATCGTATAGCTGTCCGCATAGGACAACCCGAACCCCTTATGGAAGAACGAAGTTAGCAGATGAATGGAGAAATTCGTATAAACAAATGTGTAACTTCTGATCATCCACTTCCGATGTTGGTCCACTTGCTTTTTCCTAATTTTCACAATTGCCATGAAGGTCATGAGCAACCATATAATATTCAACAAATTAAAAGCCATACTGCTGATCTTCCCGCCGGTTGCATAGGGTGCCATGTAACCAGACGTGAGGTCAACGATCATGACGGATACCACATACAAATAACCATTCAACCGGTGGAACCTGCGGTATTTCTTAAAGATCCAGGAAGAGAAATTCATCGCACCCGCGATCATCGCCAAGCAGGCAAATGCGACATGCACGTGCATCACCTTCAGCCAGACAGCGACATTTAAAGCTTTTTTAAGCTCTATTTTACGGCTTAGGAATCCTGTTGCCCGAGTATCAAGAACGAAATTGGCGTAAATTACATACACAATTAAAACAATTGTAACGAGCACCATTAGTAGATAAGCATTTTTTCTATTGAGCATTTCTATAACCTTTCACCATGTAAGCCATTATGCCATTGTACCATTTCTCAAGCATCAATCTAGTTGGAGAATGGATTGAATGACGGACTGCACATCTTCTGAATTTCTGATTACAAAAAGATGATCTGCCTCATCTTCTGTTGGGTTAGCAATGCCCGCTTTATGAGATTCAGCCTGTTGCCGAATCAGTACTTCCTCGAACGTTGAAGCACTCCTGAATATAGCTTTACTGCGCTTACTTTCCACGACTCGGGCCTGAAGGATAGGATCTGGAATATCAAAATGAACAAGGACACTCACGAATCCTTGATTGCGGAAATGTGCTAGTAGGTCTAATCGACCTTTGCGAGAGCGATTGGAGTTGCACAGAATGAGATGCACATCGGTCTGATTAACCGCATAATTGACGATTGTTTGAGTGATGGCATACTTAATTGTATTTGGTCCTTGCTTGGGAAGCAAAGTTTTGTAGTGCGTGTTGATGAACTCTGCCTGATTATCTTGGTCTATCACCAGGGAGTTGGGCAGCTGTTGTTCTAAACTTTTGGCAAATGTCGTTTTGCCGCTGTGGGTTTTGCCAACCGTTATTATCACTAATCTTATCATGTAGGCAGCTCCATTCTTTTAAGTAATCTATAGTTCACCATTATGATCCAAAAACCTTCTTCTCTTCATTTTCAAGCAAAAAAAGACCCCCAGCGCGCGCTAGGAGTCTTATCTTTAATCCTTATGGAAGCACATTGCCTGCTGCACGGAAAATCTCATACCATTCTTGGCGTGTCAAATGAACATCAGCCGCTTTACAGCAATCCAGTAAGCGATTAATATTCATCGTGCCAGTAACCGGCTGCATCCGAGCTGGGTGGCGTAATAACCATGCGATGGCGATCGTGGTATTGCTCACTTCGTATTTTTCCGCGATCTCATCGATTTTCAGATTCAGCTCGGGGAACTTGTCGTTGTCAAGGAATACGCCTTCGAAGAATCCGTATTGGAAAGGAGACCACGGCTGAATGGTGATATCGTTCAGTCTGCAGTAATCAAGCACGTTGCCGTCACGGTTCACTGCGGAATCATTCAGCATATTCACATTCATGCCATTGGAAATCATCGTGGAGTTCGTGATGCTTAATTGCAATTGATTGGCTACAAGCGGCTGCTTGACCGATTTCTTCAATAATTGAATTTGCATCGGAGTCTGGTTGGAAACACCGAAATGTCTAACTTTCCCTGAGCTCTCAAGAAGATCAAAAGCCTCGGCGACCTCTTCCGGTTCTACTAAAGCATCTGGACGATGCAGAAGCAGAATGTCCAAATAATCGGTTTTGAGGCGCTTCAGAATAGCGTCTACGGATTCCAAAATATGTTCTTTCGAGAAATCGAACATACCTTTGCGAATGCCGCATTTGGATTGCAGAATGATTTTCTCACGAATATCATCGTTCATATGAATGGCCTCGGAGAAAATCTCTTCACAAGTGCCCCCACCGTAAATATCTGCATGGTCAAAGAAATTGGCTCCTGCATCCAGCGCTGACTGGACGAAGCGCTCAGCCTCATTTTTTTCCAATGAATTAATCCTCATACAGCCTACGGCGATAACCGGAACTTCTAAGTTGCTTGTACCAAGTTTCATCGTTCTCATTGTGCTAAACATCCTCCTTCAAGGCTTGTAACTTGTTCATTCATTTATGTAACACTATCATTGTCACACATTCGCCCAGTAGTTTTCAAGAAATGCTGTTACTAATTAATTTTAAGTAATTGTAAGTTCTACTCCGGCTTCCTTGAGCGCCTCGCTTAATTCTTGATTAGGCGTCTGATCCGTGACAATACGGTTAACAGCATTCAGATTCGCGAATGAAAACAAATCCTGTTTACCGAACTTGGAATGATCCGTCACCATCACGGTTTCGGCTGCCTGATTTATGACAAGACGCTTAATCTCAGCCTCGTACATATTGGAATTGCTATAGCCATGCTTTGCTGTTACACCGGTCGTACCAATAAAAGCCTTGTTGAACGCCATTTTGGCCAACGCTTCAACGGCTACGGGTCCTACTAATGTCGAGGTTTGGTCCAGCAGCATGCCGCCGATAACGATCGTCGAAATCTGCTTGCCCTGAAGCTCTGACGCTATATTCAGCGCATGGGTAACAACCGTAATAGGCAAGTTCGGCTGTATAAATCTCGCAACCTGCAGGGTTGTCGAGCCTCCGTCGAGGAAGATGGCATCGCCCGGCTGAATCAGTTGCGCTGCTTGCTGGCCGATCCGCTTCTTCTCTTCCATATGAACGCCGGTTCGCTCATGCAAAGCAATATCATGACCGACGAATATCGCGCCGCCGAACGTACGCTTGATGTGGCCCCACTGCTCCAGCTTCTCCATATCTCTGCGCAGGGTCATCTCCGTAACGTCGAACATCTCTTTCAATTCGGCAATTTTCACTTCACCTTGAACAGCCATGTGATCCAAAATAAGCTGCTGTCGATGATTAAATGGGTTGTGCATGTCAAAGCCTCCGTATTCTTCCTCTACTCATCTTCTTCCATCCGTGGCGTCCGTACAATGCGGGGATCTGTGAATAGGTCATACTCGTCTCTGCTCGTGCTAGAAAATTCCGAAATGACCGCTCCATCCTCTCCAGCTTGAAACCAGTGCTTGATCCCAGGGTATATCGTATACTGCTCACCAGGATGCAATTCTATTTCGTGAAAAACCGAATAGTAAGCTTCACTTCCTACAGGGATTATCGCTTTCAGGCTTATGGCCGCTTCTCCCTCCACATACAGAAAAACCTTACCGGATCGGCAGCGGAACGTCTCCATTTTGCCGGGATCCTCACCTACAGGTGGATGTAAATGCTCTGGACAGGTTTGCCGTGGAAAAAGAACCAGTTCTTTGGCGCAATAACGATCGGTATTGACATAAGTGACTAGCTCAAGCCCTTGTACTTCCAATTGATCGAGTCCGAAACCAGCCACTTCAATATGTCGAGTTTCCTCCACCGTCAAAACAATACCGCTTTCTTTCAGTATTTGTGCAGCCCGCGCCTGCGCTTGGCTGATCTCACTTCTTTTCATCAATTACCTGCTC
Source organism: Paenibacillus sp. J22R160 (assembly GCF_059692135.1). Lineage (NCBI taxonomy): Bacteria > Bacillati > Bacillota > Bacilli > Caryophanales > Paenibacillaceae > Paenibacillus > Paenibacillus sp. J22R160. Next base: position 179,628 of record NZ_JCAUAU010000011.1, read on the forward strand.
CCTTCGGCTATCTTGTGATTCGGTCCGATCCAAATCTGCTGTTCATTCATTGCCCAATTCGGCAAATCCAGCTTCATTTCACGCAGTTTCCATCCCTTATTTATCCGTTCCCAAACTGTAGTACCATGGGGAATGCCGCTGACAGCATCCGCCTGCTCCACATTAAAAGCGCCAACACCAACGGCAGTCTGAAGTGCCTTTTCAAGCTCCAACCCTTGCAATAAACCGTATATAAAACCCGCAATTGTACAATCTCCAGCTCCTGTAGTACCTACAACGTCAACTTGAAAACACGAAGCAATCATTTCGCTATCCAGCCAATTGGCTTGCAGCTCCTTCGAAAGCCAGCAATGTCCGATCGCAGATAAGCGAGTGACATCCTTGGTGGTACGCACGTATAGGCCGTGTTCTCCCAGCTTCAAGCCAACAATGGCGGCTCCCATGTCCAGCAGCTCTTCAGCAAGCTCAGAAAGAAAATCCCCTGTAGCATAAGTGAGTAAATCCCCGGAGCCAGACTCTTTCGTCCATGTTTCGTACCGATCCCGATGCAGCATATAAACAATTTCCTCAAAACTAGGCAGACATACATCCACATACGGCAGAGCTCCGGTTAAAATAGTGCGCCAATCCGCACCGCCAGCCTCCGTCTCCGGGTCAGGTTTCGCCAAATCAAGAGATACCGTCAATCCTTGTTCCTTGACCTTTTTTAATAACAAGATCAGCTCTGCCCCGTTGTTCTTATACATGCTGCGCATGAGAGGCGGGTACCCGAAATGAAATAAGCGAGCACCCTGCAGCTGCTCAATCCTAAGATCATCGGCGGAGTAGGTATCGTTTGCCCCTGTCGCATGCAGAAAAATCCGATCCGTCTGTGGGGGACTAATCACAATGGAGTAGGAGCTGCTTGCATCCGGAGTTATGATCATGCCCTCAGTTAACGTCGGACTGTACGTGGCCAGAATCGAAAGAATCGTTTCGCCAAATAAGTCTTTGCCCACTTTCCCCATCAAACTGACTTTGCAGCCAAGCTGATGCAGGGCAATTCCTGTATTGGATACTGCGCCTCCTGTCGAGACAACGGCTTTGCCGACATCCACAAGCTTTCCGGGAACGAACAACTCATCCATTCTTGAAGGTTTACCGTGAATCGTGGGAATAATATCCAAACAAATATGTCCGGCTACAATCACTTCCGCTTGACTCCCGCTCAAGATTAGTTCCTCCAGTCGATGACCATCGTTTGACCTGTTCGATTCGATTCCAAGGCAGCGGTAAAAATAACGTGGCTGCTGCCCGCTTCCTCTGGTGTGACGCAGTGGAAAGGCTGACGAGGAGACGGATGATTAACCAGCTCATCGCAAAAGGCAGCCCACATCTGAAGAATTGAATCGGAGAAGCCGAATTCAAATATGCCTCCCGTTATCGTGCTATACGCTGACTTATAAGGCGAATCCACGATATGCCATGCTTGAACTCCGCCCGGTGTATAGGGCAAATAGGCTACCTGCTTCGGATTTTTCGTCGAAAATTCGGCCGAGAATTCGGTCCCTGTGATACGGATGAACCAGGTGTTGGTGTGGCCTGGCGCTATCCGTTTCATCGACAGCACCATTGGAAACTGCTGGTTCTCTGTTCGAACTTCACAGGCGAGTATCGCGTTGTCCCATGTCTCACACGGCACCATGTTCCCTTGTCCGTCGGGACGATTCGGCACTATGTTCGATAATAGAGCCCTCACAGTTTGGGGTTTCCAGCCGAAACGCATCGGCAGATGCAGCACATGCATGCCCAAATCGCCCATGCATCCATATTCACCGTTCGCAGCGATTCTTCGCTTCCAGTTAATAGGCTTGGCTGGGTCCAGATCGCTGGAGTGCCAAAAGCCTGCCTCTACTTCGATGATTTTACCGAATTTACCATTCTCCGCCCAGGCCACAAGCTGCTGAGCTCCAGGGAAAAACGGAAATTCCGATGAGCATCTCACGATCACATCCGGGTGATCCGCAATGGCTTGCTGAATGCGCTCATTAGCTTCTTGGTCGATGCCGAACGGCTTTTCGCCTAACAAATGTTTGCCGGACTTGATAATATCGATATAAATTTGAGCGTGCAGGTTATGCGGAACCGCGCAATAGATGGCATCCACCTTCGGATTCGCGAGCAGCTCTTTATAATCCGTGCAAGCCGTTTCCACGCTGGGTACATGCTCTTGAAACCACGCCGTTGCTGCAGGATTGGCGTCACAGACGGCTACGATGCTTGGGGCAAAATCAACTTCAGTCAAATGACACCACCGAGCCGCGGCACTCGCAAATTCTTTGCCCATGAGCCCGCAGCCGATCACACCGAAGCGAATGATTGTTTGAGCCATGCAGACATTCTCCTTTAATAACATTATCTAGCGGGTTAACTGTGCTAGTGATTGTTCGGCGGTTGCTCCATGGTGAACAATGGACATCAAGGCTTTGGTCATGCCTGCAGGATTCGGATGTTGGACGACGTTGCGGCCGTATACGATGCCTGAAGCACCTTGTTTCATCAGCTCAACCGTCCGCGCCATAATCTCTTCATCGCTTGCCCGGCCGCCTCCGCGTACAAGTACAGGAATCCCGGAAGCAATTTCGATTACCCGGGCATATTCCTCCACATGGTCGCAAGGATCTGCTTTGATGACATCCGCGCCTAGCTCAACCGCTTGTCTGACGAGGGGAACAATTTTGTCAATATCCCCATCGACCATGTAGCCGCCCTTGTCCGCGTTCGCCATCATGACAAGTGGTTCTACCATCAAAGGCATCGCGTACTTCTCACACGCCGTTTTGAGGAGGGAGATGTTTTTCACACATTGGTGATGAAGTTCTGGCTGATTCGGTAAAAGCAGTAAATTGGCACAAACGGATACGGCATCCATCCGAACAGCTTGTTCAATCGCATTGTGTATGAGTTCACTGAATAAGTAATGAGGCAGCACGTTTCCATAGACATTAGCTGCATCGGCACGCAGAACTAGCCCCGGTTTCTGGCTTCCTGGAATCGATTGGAGATGCCGCGCTTGACCGATGCTGAGCTGAATACAATTCGGGCCAGCGTCTACGATTGTCTCGATCGCCTTCTTCACATTCTCGATGCCGGATAAAAACGTAATTTCATTGAAAAATCCGTGATCAATAGCGACATCAAAACATTTTCCCTGCTCGCTGAACATACGATTCAATCTTGGTTTTAGAAAAGACATCCTCATGATTCACTCCTTTTGAATGTTATTTTATAACGCATAATGTTCGTTTACAACATTTTATTTTCTGTTTAAACAAAAAAAGAGCAGCAATATGCTGCTCCACTCTGAACTTGCCTGCATCACTTCTCACAGGCAACGCCGTCATTATCCCTATCAAGTTTAGAACTGTATCCAGGTTGACCTCTTTTGATATTATAAGCACCGGCAGCCTTGGCTTCCGTGCAATTGTTATAGTAAACGTTCGATTCTGCTGCGGGTGCTGGCTTCGCCGTTGGTGACGGCATGGCTGTCGGCACAGGTGTAGGCGCAGCCGTGGGGGCTGCTGATGGGGTTTGTTTGGCTTTCACGACACTTTCGTGATACCCATCCTCTTGGGCGTAGTTCTCAACACTCCAAATGTTAACTCCTTTTAGTTGCGCTGTCTTTTGTATGTCACGAAACTTATCGACATATTTGACATTTGGCGGGTAGATATAGGCCACTCTGGCGTAACCATTTTCAAGCAGCATTTCATTGAACATTTTATCCCCTATGTATAAATAGCAAAGCAACCTACCGTATTTATCCCGCTCGGATACATCTAGTTCCAGACGCACATCTTTATCATTCAACGTATCCTTTGCGAACTTAGAAGCTTCCAGAGCAAACGGTTGAACAGGCTTCTCAGGGTCTACACTCTCAGGCGTGTCCACCAGTAATAATCTTATTGTTTCTTCTTTTACTTTTCCCGATTCATTGAATGATACTTTCATGGTGTCTCCATCGACCACTCGCACGATCTTCGCCGGTATTAACTTACCGTTTGAGGCTACTGGTGTAACCGTTGGTACAGCACTTGGTGATGGCGAGGTTGCGGTACGCATCGCTGTTTCTTGCGAACATCCTGAAACAATAAAAACAGTTAATACAATTGTACCTAAAAGAAACTTTTTAAACTTTTCATGCAGCATGTGAAGACCTCCAAGTATGACTGATCTATACGACTCCGCCATTATAACAAATAGCGGGATTAGAAAACACAGTATAGATAGAAAAAGGTTGATCCTTTGTCTTTGCAGACAATTGGGACCAACCCTTGATAAGGTTACAACTATGTTAGGCAGCAGGCTGTGTTTTTCTCCAAGTAGACCGAAGGTACGTAATCGCGCACACGATAGCTAGAATCACAATTAGCGTAAGTCCCCAGTAAATATTGCTGTAAGCATGCGCTAAAGTGAGATTCTTCTGCCAAACAAGGGCACTTGCCGTTGCAGCAACCCCGAATGCGCCGCTGAAAAATTGCAGAAGCTGGAATAACCCAAGTCCAGATGCGATCTGTGAAGGAAGAAGCAATCTCGACATTTCATTGGAAATACTGCTGGTTAAGATCGAATAGCTTATGCTCATTAACATGTAGATGAACATGATCGAGTAAAATGAGATGCCCTCGAACAAGGCGAAAAGGATCACGGATGCCAGTAGGAGTAGTGGCATATAACGAATGAGTGAGCTATTGCCGCGTGAATCAATGATACGACCAACTTGACGGGAAATGATCATCGCTAGCGCTGAACCAGGGAAAATCACCAAACCTGCTTGAATCGCACTTAAGTGATACTGTTTAACAAGAATTTGCGGCATAAGGAACAAGGTTGCGAAACTGCACAAATACGCGGCCACTCCCACAGCGCCCAAAATAAGAAATGAACGATTCGCAAATAACGACGGAAGGATGAAGGGATCTTTTGCAGATCGAATGCGCACAATAAAGAGTACTATCGAGATCAGCCCGGCTAGGAGTGCTATGATCGAATGGTTCGTTAAGAATAAAAGAAGTCCTGTAGTACCTACACCAATGAATAGTGCGCCTAATGCATCGAATGAACCCTTACGTGGTTCTTCTTTGGGAATGAACTTCATATAAAGAGGCACGAGCACCAAAGTTACAGCCGTTATGACAAACAAAAGATGCCAGCCTAGATATTCAACGATAAATCCGCCTACAACAGGGCCGAAGCCGAGTCCAAATGCGACCGAAGACATGATCATCGCCATGGATTTCCCTCTACGTTCCAATGGAATGTAACGGGATAAAAGCACAAGCGACAGTGCTGGAATTGCACCTGCTCCGGAGGCTTGAAGAATGCGGACAATGAGCAGAACGGCAAAGCTGTTGCTGAATAATCCCATTATGCCCCCAAGGCTTAGCGACAAGATTCCGATAATGAATAGTCTTCGTATGGGAACAAAATCGGCTAGCCTACTATACGTAATGGATGAGATCGCGAATACAATGGAGTAACCAGTTACGATCCAGGACGTGGATGCAGCTGTGAGTTGGAACGCTTTGGCCACAGCTGGTAATGCTAAGTTAAACATCATCGTGTTCATGATGACGAGTACAATCGTTATCCCGAGCAGAAAGATAACGACTCCTTCTTTCTTGATACCACTCTCTTGAGCTTTGTTTGTATCCTGTATCTTATGCATGGCGTTTCTTCGCGCCTCCCCATTCAATAATAATTCGATACTTATCGAACAATAGAAGAATAATAACATGAGATATGATATAATACAATCATAATCCCGCAATAATTGAGGGGGCTCTAGAATGAAACATTTACATCATCCAGATATAGCTGACATTCATTTGTCCACCGTCTTATATGCCTTAAGTGATCCTATACGCTTATATGTCGTCTCCGAACTTAACACATTGAAAGAGCAAGCTTGCGGTGATTTCCAAGTACCTGTTGTAAAATCAACTATGTCTCATCATGCTCGGACTTTAAGAGAGGCTGGCCTTGTGAATATTCGCGTACATGGCACTCAGCGGCTTGTTTCACTGAGAACAGAGGATTTAGAAACGCGATTCCCTGGGTTGCTTACCTCTATTCTTTCTGCTTATGATGCTTCGGATGAGAAAAAGCGGATCTTTTGTCCAGCGCAAGGATGACTGCCGCTGGGGAACTGAGTGGGCGGCTGATGGAGAGCTGGTGGAACTGGAGGGTAGCTGGCGGAGAACTTGAGGACAGATCGAGCGGGCAACTGCTGGACGGCTGGTCGATAACTGGTGGACAGATCGAGCAGACAACTGCTGGACGGCTGGTCGATAACTGGTGGGCGGCTCCGACTACTAGTAAATAACGCCGAATTCTCCAGCTATTTTCCGCTGCTGATCCACTTTTGCTCAGTTAACTGGAATTCCTACCGCTAATCCGGTCAAATCTCGGAAATCTCGCACGCTGAGGCCGATTTAGATGGAGTTTCTGGCGCTATTTCATTCACCGAGGTAGCGTCAAGAAGTTTGTGTAAGCTTGTAGAAGTATCCATCAAGACATAATCAAAATTATATTAATTGAATTTTCAGTCTTTTACCTTCGTGTGGGCGAAGCCCACGCG
>NZ_JCAUAU010000012.1:0-177702 GCF_059692135.1 Paenibacillus sp. J22R160
GTTTCGTATCTAGTTTTCAAGGCGCAAACCACGCTTTGACTGTTTGGTGATGATGGCGGAGGGGACCCACGCGTTCCCATCTCGAACACGACCGTTAAGCCCTCCAGCGTCAATGGTACTTGAACCGCAGGGTTCTGGGAGAGTAGAACGTTGCCAAGCACTACAAACGAGTCTTTTTGGAAGAAATTCCAAGAAGACTCTTTTTTTTACATCAGTACAAAATAGCGTAAAAAACCATACTAGCCCTATAAGGAGGGATTAGTATGAAAGCACATTTTGTATGGAAACGGGTAGGTATTTTCTTAATTTGTTTTTCGGTCTTACAAGGTTGTTCGGTGAAGATGGATGCTGTGAAGGAGCTGGCGCCGCTCCAATCCTTAAATCATTTGGTGGATACAATTCCGGCTCCTAAATTAGAAGCAGCAAGCAAACAAGCGGCTCCTCCGGCAGCGGCGCCAGCCCAGCGCCAGAAGCCTGCCAAGCAGGTCGTCAAAGGTATTTATGTGTCGGCATGGTCTGCGGTAGGCAACAAAATGGAGCAATTGATTAATTTAGTGGATCAAACCGATTTAAATGCCATGGTGATCGATGTGAAGAACGATTCCGGACAAGTTACATACGCCTCGGCAGTGCCTTTGGTGAATGAGATAGGAGCCAATAGCAACGTCATCATCCGTGATCTGAAAGGGACACTGAAGAGGTTAAAGGACAAGCATATTTATACGATAGCACGTGTTGTCGTGTTTAAAGACCCCTATTTGAGTAAGAAAAAAAGTAATTATGCGATGAAGACTTATCAAGGCAGCGTTTGGCAGGATAATAAGGGAATAGCTTGGGTAGATCCTTACAAAGAAGAAGTTTGGGAGTATAATCTTCAAATTGCCAAGGAAGCAGCTCAGCTAGGGTTTGACGAAGTTCAATTCGACTATGTGCGATTCCCTGAAAACAGCAAAAGGGTCGATGCAGAAGTCAAATTCGATAATCCAAGGAAGTGGACAAAAGCGCAGGTCATTGAATCTTTTCTCAGTAAGTCGAATGAGCGCCTTGGTGACGAGGTTTATTTATCCGCTGATGTATTTGGTTTAACGACCTCCTCCGACAATGACATGGGCATAGGGCAAGACTGGTCAATGATTAGCAAGCAGGTTCACTATATCTCGCCAATGCTGTATCCCTCTCATTATTCAAATGGGATGTACGGTATTAAGTATCCCGATTTGCAGCCCTATGCGGTCATTCATAAAGCCATTAGTGACGCGAATGGGAAAAACACGAGGCTCATGCGAGCAAGCGCACCAACCGCGGAAATTAGGCCATGGTATCAAGATTTTACGGCAACATGGGTGAAACCTCATAAGAAGTACGGGAATGTGGATGTGAAAGAGCAAATTAAAGCGGCTAGGGAGCAGGGCGTGGAACAATTTTTGTTATGGAATTCAAACAGCACATATTCCTATCGTTAACCGAATGTTCTTATTCGGAAGGCTGCCGATCTCTGGAGGGGTCCTTTTCCTTGACACGAAAAATGGGCTTTTGTTAAGATTGCAATCATATACGGTGAGCAGGATGCTTATGTCGAGGTTTTGAATAGAGAGATCTAAGGAGGAATATGTGTTGTGAGGGAAGACAAGTTCGGTAAGGAAGGTTTAACGTTTGACGATGTGCTGTTGGTGCCAAGGAAGTCTGAAGTGTTCGGTAAGGAGATCGACGTTTCAACGATTCTTGCTCCTCATGTGAAGCTGAATATCCCGTTCATCAGCTCTGCGATGGATACTGTTACAGAATCTGCTCTAGCGATTGCAATGGCCAGAGAAGGCGGAATTGGAATTATCCATAAGAATATGCCTATTGAGCTTCAAGCTGAGCATGTAGACCGTGTTAAGCGCTCAGAGAGCGGGGTTATCACAAACCCCTTCTCCTTAACGCCAGAACACCATGTTTATGACGCAGAAGGGCTAATGGCGAAGTACCGGATATCAGGTGTACCAATCGTGAATGAGGCGAATAAGCTTGTTGGGATTTTGACGAATCGTGACTTGCGTTTTGTTCATGATTATTCAATTAAAATTAAAGAAGTAATGACGAAGGAAGGTCTTGTTACAGCTCCAGTGGGAACTACGCTTCAGCAAGCGGAAGGCATTCTTCAAAAGCATAAAATTGAGAAGCTTCCTTTGGTCGATGATCATTTTGGTCTTAAGGGATTAATCACGATTAAAGATATTGAGAAAGCGATTCAGTTCCCCAACTCCGCGAAGGACGCACAAGGCCGTTTACTTGTAGGGGCAGCAGTAGGTGTTTCTAAGGATGTTACGGAGAGAGCTGCCGCGCTTGTCAAAGCAGGAATTGACGTAATTGTTGTAGACTCTGCACATGGTCATCATATTAACATTGCTGAAACTGTGAAGAAGCTTAGAGCACAATATCCTAATCTGCCTATCATTGCAGGAAATGTAGCTACAGGTGACGGCACACGTGATCTGATCCAAGCTGGAGCCTCCATGGTGAAGGTTGGTATAGGGCCAGGATCGATTTGTACGACACGAGTTATTGCAGGGATCGGTGTTCCGCAAATTACAGCCATCTATGATTGCGCGCAAGCAGCAGCTGAATTCGGTGTTCCCATTATCGCTGACGGTGGTATCAAGTACTCCGGTGACGTGGTCAAAGCGATTGCGGCTGGGGCGAGTGCCGTTATGATTGGCAGTCTTTTTGCTGGAACGGATGAAAGCCCAGGTGAGTCGGAGATTTTCCAAGGACGTAAGTTTAAAGTTTACCGCGGTATGGGTTCTCTAGGTGCTATGAAGGAAGGCAGTAAAGACCGTTACTTCCAAGAGAACGAGAGCAAACTTGTTCCTGAGGGTATTGAGGGACGCGTAGCGTACAAAGGGCCATTGGCTGACACTGTGTATCAACTTGTTGGCGGTCTTCGTTCAGGGATGGGCTATTGCGGTGCACGCAACATTCAAGAATTGATTCACGATACGCAGTTTATTCGGATCACAGGTGCTGGCTTGAAGGAAAGTCATCCACACGATATTCAAATTACAAAAGAAGCTCCTAACTACTCATTATAATTGTAACAATATGGCTATAATTGGAGGCGCAGGATTTGAACCTGTGTCTTCTTTTTTTTGTCTAATAGGGTGTGTTACAATATAAAATGTTATAAAAATTACTAGGGAGAGTGAAGTTGTGAGATTGTTTCGTTTTACAAGGAAAAAAATTGCTTTGGTGTTAGGTGTTAGTTTAATCGCTCAATCCGTACTTTTACATATACAACCGGCGTTTGCCGCAGATACCAAAACACCAGCCGCAACGACAGCTCCTACGACGACTACAGCACCTGCGGGGGGTGAGTTGAAGGTCAATGCCAAATCCGCGATTATTATGGAGGCAAGCACAGGCGCTGTTCTCTATGAAATGAATGCGGATGAGGCGCTTCCGCCGGCAAGTATGGCGAAGATGATGACAGAGTACTTGGCAATGGAGAGCATCAAAGAGGGCAAGTTCACGTGGGAATCCCAAGTCACAGCTTCTAAAAACGCAGCTGATGTTATTGGTTCCGGACAATTGATCGCCGAGAATGAAACATTATCTTTTAAAGATATGTTCAGTGCGATGTCCATTTATTCCGCCAATGATGCATCCGTGGCTTTCGCTGAGCTCCTTGGCGGGGGATCAGAGGAAAATTTTGCGAAAATGATGAATGATAAGGCTAAGCAATTAGGCATGTCCGACAAGGCTCATTTTATCAGCGCTACAGGACTTTCTCGTGCCGACTTGAAGGACCCGCCTCAATCCATTGAGGGCGAAACGAAAATGACAGCGCGGGACGCAGCTATTCTTGCCTACAACATCCTCAAGGATCACAAGGAAATTCTCGATTTCACGAAAATTCCCACGTTAAAGCTGAGACCAACTGATAAAACGCCTATGATCAACTGGAACTGGATGCTGGAAGGCAATTCAACGAATGCTAATTTTAAAAAATATGCTTATCCAGGCCTGGACGGTTTAAAAACGGGTTCTACGGATGACGCTGGCTACTGCTTTACGGGAACTGCTGAAAAAAACGGGATGCGCCTTATTTCCGTTGTGATGGGAACGAAGACAGAGCCAGAGCGTTTTAACGAGACTAGGAAGCTGCTGGATTATGGATTTAATAATTTCGAAATAAAACCTTTCCTAAATGCGAAACAAGCAATAGATTCTTTGAAAATCGTAAACATTAAGAAAGGCGTTCAAACGCAAGTGCCTCTAGTAACTAAAACAGGTCTAACCTTCGTTACAAAAAAAGGCGCGAAAGATACGGATTTTAAAATCACGGCAGAGCCATTGGAAGAAAGCAAACTGGTAGCTCCAATTGCGAAGGGCGATACACTGGGTAAAGTGAAAGTTACCTACAATGGACAAGAAAAAACGGCAGATCTTATTGCTGATGAGGATGTCGAAAAAGGAAGTTGGATTCGACTGCTGTTCCGCTCCATCAAAAACTTCTTTAGCGATATGTTTAAAGGGATCAAGGGTGGTTCCTAGACCAGATAATGGGTTGTATAATGCCCCTCCTTCATGTAAAATGTTTGTTTAGAAGTTTACTATCGAATCGTGTAGGAAACTGTATAAAATCGCACTAGGGTATAGGAGGAAATTAAGAATGGAAACAGGAACATCCCGCGTTAAAACAGGTATGGCCGAAATGCAAAAAGGCGGCGTAATTATGGACGTTATGAACGCCGAGCAAGCAAAGATCGCAGAAGCAGCTGGTGCCTCCGCTGTTATGGCGCTAGAGCGCGTACCTGCTGACATTCGTGCGGCTGGCGGGGTATCCCGTATGGCTGATCCAACTATCGTTGAAGAAGTTATGAAAGTCGTATCCATTCCAGTTATGGCGAAAGCAAGAATCGGGCACTTTGTAGAAGCAAAAGTCCTGGAATCTCTAGGCGTTGATTATATTGATGAGAGTGAAGTTTTGACACCTGCGGATGAAGTGTATCACATTAATAAACGTGATTTCACGGTTCCTTTCGTGTGCGGTTGCCGTGATCTAGGCGAAGCTTTGCGCCGTATTGGAGAAGGAGCTTCCATGCTTCGTACCAAAGGTGAGCCAGGAACAGGCAACATCGTTGAAGCTGTCCGTCACATGCGTCAGATTCAAGGCCAAATTCGCAAAGTTCAAGGGATGTCCAAGGATGAGTTGATGTTTGAAGCGAAAACAATTGGAGCTCCTTATGAATTGATGCTGCAAGTACATGAAACAGGCAAATTGCCAGTTGTTAACTTCGCTGCTGGCGGTGTCGCGACTCCAGCTGATGCGGCTCTAATGATGCATTTGGGTTCCGATGGGGTATTCGTAGGTTCCGGTATCTTCAAATCGGATAGCCCTGAGAAGTTCGCGAAAGCTATTGTTCAAGCTGTAACACACTACACAGACTTTAACTTGATTGCAGAAATCTCCAAAAACCTAGGCAGCCCTATGAAGGGAATCGAAATCTCCAAGCTGCAAGCTTCCGAGCGTATGCAGGAGCGCGGCTGGTAATGACGAAAATTGGGGTTCTCGCGCTTCAGGGCGCGGTAGCAGAGCATATTCGTGGCATCGAGAAGGCAGGCGCCGAAGGCGTTGTAGTTAAGCGTACAGAGCAGCTTGCTGATCTTGATGGCATTATTCTGCCAGGCGGAGAAAGTACGACAATTGGTAAGCTTATGCGCACGTTTGGTTTTATCGATGCGCTTAGAGAATTTTCCGCGGCAGGCAAGCCGATCTTCGGCACCTGCGCAGGGTTAATTGTCATCGCGAAAGAGATCACCGGACAACCGGAAGCTCACCTTGAGCTGATGGATATTACGGTGGCTCGCAACGCGTTTGGGCGTCAACGCGAAAGCTTTGAGACGGATTTGCCGATCAAAGGCATAGACGAGAGCGTTCGCGCGGTCTTCATCCGTGCCCCACTGATTGAGAAAGTGGGTCCAGATGTTGAGGTTCTGGCTACGTATAACGGCCAGATCGTCGCGGCGCAGCAAGGACATCTCCTTGCGGCATCGTTCCACCCTGAGCTGACAGACGATTTCCGTATGCACAGCTATTTCTTAGATATGGTGCAACAAAGTAAAGCATAATTGATGGTACAAGCACCTTGATATCACCGGATACTTCGGTAAGGGTGCTTGCTTCCATATACAACCATTTTGCGCTAACGGAGGAATCTCCTTGTTTGATGTAAAGTTACTTCGAAACGATTTGGCAGCCGTGCAAGCAGCCATGCAAAACCGTGGTAAGCAGATTGAAGAGCTGAACGGTTTTACTGCATTAGATTTAAAGCGTAGAGAGCTCCTTCAAGAAACAGAGCAGCTCAAAAATCGCCGCAACACCGTTTCCCAAGAGGTGGCTGGACGTAAAAGATCCGGCGAGAACGCCGACGAGCTGATCCAGGAAATGAAAGTTGTCGGAGACCGCATTAAAGAGCTGGATGACGAGATTCGCATATTGGACGAGTCCTTACAACAAGTTCTCCTCTCTATCCCGAATATACCTCATCCTAGCGTACCTGTAGGCCGCTCTGAAGAAGAGAATGTGGAGCTGCGCCGTATAGGCGAGATTCCTCAGTTCGACTTCGAAGTGAAGCCGCACTGGGAAGTAGCGCAAGAACTGGGCATTCTAGATTTCGAAGCGGCGGCGAAGGTAACGGGTTCGCGTTTCGTTTTCTATAAAGGGCTTGGCGCCAGATTAGAGCGCGCACTAATCAACTTCATGATGGACCTGCACAGCGATGAGCATGGTTATGAAGAAATGCTGCCGCCTTATATCGTTAACCGCGATAGCTTAACAGGTACGGGTCAACTTCCGAAGTTTGAGGAAGATGTCTTTAAAGTGGAGAATTCGGAGTATTTCCTAATTCCTACGGCAGAGGTGCCGGTTACGAACTATCACCGGGAAGATATTTTGACAACAGAGCAGTTGCCTGTTAACTTCGTGGCGTTCAGCGCTTGCTTCCGTTCAGAAGCAGGTTCGGCTGGTAGAGATACACGTGGCTTGATCAGACAGCACCAATTCAACAAAATTGAGCTCGTTAAGCTTGTTAAGCCCGAAGACTCCTATGATGAGCTAGAGAAGCTCACAGGGCACGCTGAGCGCGTTCTACAGTTGTTGAAGCTGCCGTACCGTGTGCTATCCCTATGCACAGGTGATATCGGCTTCACATCAGCGAAGACGTATGACTTGGAAGTATGGCTTCCAAATAGCGGCGCGTACCGCGAGATCTCTTCTTGCAGTAACTTCGAAGACTTCCAAGCGCGCAGAGCGAACATTCGCTTCCGTAGAGACTCTAAGGCGAAACCCGAGTTCGTACATACATTGAACGGTTCAGGATTAGCGCTTGGACGTACGGTTGCGGCGATCCTCGAAAATTACCAGCAGGCAGACGGTTCGATTGTTGTGCCTGAGGTTCTTGTTCCGTACATGAACAACGTAAAAGTAATCACAAAAAAATAGCACTTGCTTCTTAGCGGGAGTATGTGATACAATGCTTTTTGTCACTGCACAAGGTTGTCTCCTCTACAGGAGACAGCTATCGTGGAGAGGTGGTCGAGTGGTTTAAGGCAGCGGTCTTGAAAACCGCCGAGGTGCAAGCCTCCGTGGGTTCGAATCCCACCCTCTCCGTAACCATGGTAATACCCCAATAGTTAACCTACATGGGGCATAAAACAATGAAACGCACTGGACTGTTGAGTACACGGTCTGGTGCGTTTTTTTTTTCGTTCGTGAGCGTTGGACTAAAATCCAACTGGAGGAATACCTAATGAGCAAGTGATGATCGGCATGGCTGCATTATTGCTATGATTTGCCGGTGCTGTGCAGGCCACAACCAAAAAGTCATGCGATTCTATTGAATCGTGTGGCTTCCTTTGTTGTTTCTTTTCTATGACACTTATTTACAAATAATTAATAATAATTTGACACAAAGTGTGTATTTAGCGGTTTTCATTTTTTTTATAATGGACGAGATATTCCATGCTAAGGAGAGTGAGCAACAGTTGAATACTGTTAGGAAGAGATTAATGTCCGTAATGTTATCTGCGGCTGTAAGTGTATCTTCGTTTGGCTCCATCGTTTCAACCGCAGCTGCAGAAGTTATCGTTGTACCAGGGACTCCGTATCAAGCGAACGGCACTTATGATGTAAATGTGCCGCACGTGTTTATCAACCAAGTTTATGGCGGGGGATTAGTTGCAGATTCTAGCAATACAGCCTCATCGCATGGTTTTATTGAGTTATACAATCCTACAAGTCAAGATGTCGTACTCAATGGATGGTCCTTGCAATACGCGGACCGCGGAAATTCGGCAAAAACAGGACCAACAGGTGACTGGCAGAAGCTGGACCTAGTGGGCACGATTAAAGCTAAATCTTCTTTCCTTGTTCTTGGACAAGCTACAGGGGCAGGTTCTCCTAAATTTAATCTGTCGGCTACATATGACCAATTATGGACGGGACGCTGGATTAATAATAAAGGTTTGAAAGTAGCACTTTTGAGCAATCAGACAAAGCTGGACATTACGAATAAAAATCCTTATAACAATAATCCAAAGCCTGCTGGGTATGTGGATATGGTCGGTACAGGAAGTAATGATGGTGGCGACACGACGGATATTCAAACGGATATAGATGGCTATGAGTTTGACTATCCGAAGGGATCCGCGGAGGGTACTTCCAAACAGAAGTCTATCCGTCGGAAAGCGTTAGTGGATACGGATAATAATAAAGTTGACTTCGGACAGTTTGATATCACTGGTGCCGCAACAACCGATCAAGATAGAGCAGTAAAAGGTCCAAAATACGGAGATTATGGTTCATGGTTTTCCCTTTTAGGCTATACGAACAAAAGTTTGCCTAACGCATATGAACAAACGGCATACTCCGTAATGATGAACGTATATGGAGGTAAACCACCGTACGCTTTCTCAGCCACGGGTCTTCCAAATGGCTTATCGATCAATTCAATTACGGGGGAAGTGTATGGTTCGCCTGCACAAGGAACGTCTGTCACAACTAACGTATACGTTAAAGTAACAGACAGCTTGCTTGCCCAGTACGGTCAGAATCTGTCCTTAACAGTTCTGGCTGCACCTAAGGTTAATGACGCTTTGAATATTACCAAAATTGGACAATTCGCTGTAGGCGTTACCAATAAAGACGGCGGCGTCGCTGAAATTGTTAAGTACAACAAGGATAATAACAAGTTTTATTTAGTAAATGGTTCAGGAAATCCGCCTAGTTTGGAAATTGTTCGTTTAGACCTAGAGCAAGGCCCGGTCAAGGAGAAAACCATCAAGATGAAAGATCTGGTTGAAAAGGAAGGTTTCTTATATGGAGACCTGACAAGTGTGGATGTCAATACAAAGACGAAACGCGTTGCGCTTTCTGTTCAAGAGCTGGACTCCAAGAAGCCAGGGAAAATCCTTGTCATGGATTATGATGGCAACGTTTTGAAATCTTATGTAGCAGGTGTACAGCCAGACATGATCAAATCTACATCGGATGGCCGATATATTTTGACCGCCAATGAAGGTGAGCCGCGCACAAGCGGAGCTGATCCTGAAGGAAGCATCACCATTGTTGATACATTAAATGATACGGTTTCCAATGTTAGATTCAACAACGTCTCCGTGATTGATGCTAAGGTACATATTCGCGGTGCATCTGATGGAGCTACCGGCGCTGTTACGGGAGAAGGACAGAAAGCGGATGCGGTGTTTGATTTGGAGCCGGAATATATAGCAATCTCTGAAGATAACAGCAAAGCCTATGTTTCGTTCCAAGAAAATAATGCAATCGGAACTGTGGACATTGCTTCAAAGACCCTTTTGTCCGTAAAAGGGTTAGGTTTTAAGGATTTGAATCTTCCAGGCAACTCGCTAGATCTCGTCAAAGACAATGCCATTAAGTTTGAGAATGTTCCTTTCTACGGCATGTATATGCCAGATGGTATCTCAACGCAAACGATCAACGGCGTTCAATATCTCTTCACAGCTAATGAAGGAGACGTTACAGAATGGCCAGGCGTCAGAACCAATGGAAGCACTATTGGCGCTATGAAGGGGAGCTTAGTACCAGGCTCAGCGGCAGCAAATTTCCTAGCTGGTAAAACCACCTATGACGGTGTTGAGGTTGCTGGTGATATGGGCCATGACAGCATTTATCTCTATGGCGGACGTTCCTTCTCGATTTGGCAAGCTAATACGATGGATCCAGTCTATGACAGCGGCAATGAATTTGAGAAAGTGACAGCACAGCGTTTACCTAACAATTTCAATGCCAGCAATAGTAAAACGGCTATGGATGACCGCAGCTCGAAAAAAGGTCCTGAACCTGAAGATATTAAAGTTAGCAAAGTTGGCAGCAAGGTTCTGGCTTTTGTAGGATTAGAGCGCGTAGGTGGTATTATGACTTACGATGTTACGGATCCAGCCAATGCGAAATTTATTAACTACACAAACTCGCGTGCATTTACCCCTAAAGATAACTTGAATACGGATGCAGGCCCAGAGGGTATCGAATTTATTCCTGCGTCGATTAGTCCGAATGGTAACCCGCTCCTGCTTGTTGCTAATGAGGTGGGCGGAACTGTAGCTGTATATCAGCTAAACGTTCAAAAAGTTACTTTGGATAGATCCGCAATTACTGTCTCGGAAGGTACTGCTTCAACAAAACTGACAGCAACGGTAATGGACTCACAAGGAAATGGTGTCACATCAGGTACAGTACAATGGACATCCTCTAACCCTTCCGTTGCAACTGTTAGTGCAGAAGGGATTGTATCTTTTGTAGCCACCGGCAACGCAGTGATTACTGCTGTTAGCCCAGACGGGTATGGTGCAGCAGATGCTAGTGTAACCGTATATTCTATTGATTCTGACGATGGAAATGATAATCCGCCAGCGCAGACTGGACCAACAGCTCCATCAACTGTACCAACTCCACCAAGTACTAGCGGTGATAAAGCAACGATTACTCCTTCTGTAGAAAAAGATAGCACAGGAGCTTCCGTTGCTAACGTTTCTGTTGATCAAGTAACACAAGCTCTAAAAGATATGACAGAATCGACAAGTAAAGCGACTGTTCTTGAGATCAAAGCAGCTGCAGATGCGACTTCGAATCAAGTGGACGTCAAGCTGCCTGCAGAAGCAATGAGTAAGATTGCAAGCAGTGCAACTTCGGAAGTTAAGATTGCAGCAGGCATCGGACAAATTTCTTTTGACAAGCAAGCCGTCTCCACAATCTCCTCTGCCGCGTCAACGGGCGATGTCTCGTTCTCCATACGTAAAGCAGATGTGAATGTCATTACGCAGAATATGGATGCCGCGGCCAGAGAAGCGATCAAAGAGGCTGTGAAAGATCGCCCGATCTTTGATTTTACGGTAACAGCCGGCGGTAAAACAGTTTCCAGCTTCAATGGAGGATCGGCTCAGGTAGAGATTCCTTACAAACCAAGCGCTAACGAGGATATTAACGCTATTGTGGCTTACTACATCGCAGATAACGGTGAGATTACTAAGGTAACGAATAGCCACTTTGATGCTGTTACAGGAACATTAAGTTTTAATGTTAAGCATTTCTCCAAGTATGCTGTTGGTTATGAGAAAGCAATTTATAAAGATACAGCTTCGAGCTTCGCAAAAGATTACATTACGTACCTGTCAGCAAGAGACATTCTGAATGGTGTCAGTGAGGATGCCTTCGCTCCGGAAGCGGATATTACTAGAGCCGATTTCACTCTAATCCTCGCTCGTATGGCTAATGCTGATTTAAGCTCCTTTAAAGGCACTGGCTTTACAGATGTCAAAGCAGATAGCTACTATGCTAAAGCCGTACAATGGGCAGCTGAGAAAGGGATTACGAGCGGCGTACGCGCTGGGGAATTCGATCCTCAGTCGAACATTACTCGCGGTCAGATGGCAGCTATGATTACCCGCTTCGCTTCTACCGTGGGCTATACGTTGCCTAAGGCCATGCAAGCAACAGATTTCGCAGATCAATCGGGCATCCCTGCTTATGCCGCAGAGTCAGCTAAATCTCTGCAACAAGCTGGAATTATTTCCGGTAAGTCTGGCAATCTCTTCGCTCCGCAAGACACGGCAACACGTCAAGAGGCAGCCAAGATGCTGGCGATTCTTTTACAATTGATGGTGAAATAAGCAGCAACTTCACACAACTCCCCCAAGGCAAGTCCTTTGGGGAGTTGTTGTTTTTTTACATGGATAAAAGCCGGGCGCCTTCCGCATTTTAAACATGTGGAGGTGTTACCTATGAGCTATGATAAGCTGACAATTGATCAAACGGAATTGGTACAAGAGTGGAGTAATGTTCTCCCTACGACACTGCAGCCTACAGACCAGGCGCGTGTATGGGCCGATGAGGCCGATCCTCAGACCGTTAGGGTTCATATTGAGGCGGGTGGACATACGGGCTACAATTTCGATTTTAAAGTCAACTATGTGGATGCTAGAGAGGTTAAAGTGGAGCTAATGGATGTCCAACAGGGGACCATGCACATTGATGAAACAGGCGATGTTGTGCAAAACCTAGTGGATGACTACGTTCGTCACATTCATGAATGCGCACAAACGCTCCACAGAGTCACACACGTTTAGAACGCGAGGGGAGTTCACTCACATGACGAAGCAAAAAGCGCCGGATAAAAATTTGCAGAATGTAGACAAAGACTTCCGAACGAATGCTGTAAACAGCCACAATAGGCAGCAACAGCAGCAGCAAGTGAATGATCGCAGACATCAAGATGCTTTGAATCATGAAGAATAACTAGAAGATTAACTAGGAGGAATGATCTCAATGAAATCAGATGCCTATGGAGTAACGGATACCTCTCAGAATCAGTCCAGTGGGAATAGCCAGCGACACAAGCAGCAAGAGCCCCTCTCAGGGTCGAAAAAAGTAAAAAACCGCAACCATTCTAGAAATAATGGCCATGGTGAAGGTGCCGGCCACGGGCATTAATAATTTCCCCTTAGGATGTTTAAAGTTCGATCAACCGGACATACTATATTTGTCGGTGAGCAGAGAGGTGTGGTTCCGTTGGAGCATTCCGCGAAACAAAAACCGTTGCATAGAGGACTTTCATACCTGTTATAATCAGGCTGGAGGGGATGTGCCAAAGACACTTACCGTGTTTTATAAGCAGATTTTCCTAAAGGTTTACGTGTAACATGTTTAAAAGAAATCAAAAAACACCGACAAAAAAAGAACCCCTTAAAAAGGGTTCTTTTTTTCGTTTATTTCTAGGTAAACCTTAGATAAATCGGAGTCTGATTCTGTATGATCTCTCTCTGTGTCTCTTTCTTTATCTTCTGGATAATAGGAGGAGGAATAAGAAGTGGCAAACGGTTCAGCATGAACAGGCCGCGTTTTTCGATAAAGCAACAATTTGATGCCCCCACCGATAAGAATCACGGCTACAATTAACGTTTGACCGAAGTTGTTCAGCCAATACATGTAATTCATATTAGGGAACAGCTGATATAGGAACTGGACAATGACTTCTTTGAATATATAGTAGCCTCCAAGGAGGATAAGAACGAAGCCGATGGAGCGATGATACGCTGACCAGTTTTCAACGATAGGTTTATCTACCAGTGTGCCGTTTTCGTATCTGGAGATACTCTGTAAGCCATCGAAAAAGCTGAAGAACCACAGAATCGGAATCAAGAAGAAGAAAAAGGACAGCCGCAGCACATCCAGCACATAAATGGAGAATAAGAAGATCGCCATCAATTGTATGCCCCGTTTATTCATCGACAGATATAAGTGGGCGGCACCTGGGAAAATGGCGATAATCGTTGCCAATGTTCGGTTCTTGCGGCCAGAATCATCACCTAAATGGAAGTCATCGAAGAGGCTGCGATCTACAAGCGCTAGACCTGCTTGCTTACGCTCTTGCTGCTTCAGTGCATCGAACATGGTGTAAAACCACAATACGGGCATAGCCAAGAGAAAAGCTACGAAACTTTCGTTATGGGTCATCATGGTGATGAAAAAAACAAGAACAGCAACGCCGAAGAACGAAACCATAGCAGTTAAACCGCGCTGCATAAGACCTAGTTGGAAATGACCCAGGCCGGGGATGAAGGAAAGCAGCATCACTCTCGTTCTTTCTTGCTGAGAGGCAGTGTGAACAGCATAAGGATTAGGTTCCCATGCAGGCGTGTGATGGTCGTACGGCGGTTCAGCACCGTATGGCACCCCTTGCGGCCCGTAATTATAGGGTCGGGAGCGCAGCAAGTAGACGATCATATCAATCATATTGACGACAGCAACGAAAGCTGCAAATAGGAAAAGCGGAATTAGTATATCATCATCAGTGTGACTGGCCGCTACACTGACGAACATGAGAAATGAGGGACCAAAGAATCCTACCCCGTATAAAATGGCACGTAAGGGCCGATTCATATAGAGATGACCCGCTCCGGGGATGAATGACAATAGGAAAGCGACGATGCTGCTTTTATTAGGCATTAAGTGTATAAACCTCCTTGTGGCTTATTTATTTTGCAAGGTATCCAGCCAGGTTAATGTTTTATTTAGCAATTGGTCAGATATCGGTTGATCGGTTTTAATTGGTGAAGGAGGAGCGGGCTGCAACGCGCCTCGAGGCCCCAATTCCTGTGATAATCCGTGGAAAAAGCCTGTGGCTACTAAGATCAGTGTAGCAGCCGCGGCAATCCCGTAATGCAGCATCGTGGAGTGGTACCAGGAGCGCTTGGTTCCCAACGTTCGTGCGACAACGGCATCTACAAACGCTCGATCATCCGCTTCCAATGTGGGCAGCGTCAAGGTCATTTGCTCCATACAGATCATATACCGAGCCAAACAATCATCACACCGATATAAATGTTGCTCCATTTCACTGGTTTCTTCTGGCAGCAGCTGCTCATTGATATATAGACGCCAAGTTTGTTCTTCGTAGTGTTTCACATGAAATCCTCCTCCTTCCAGTTGTTGCGGAGCCATTGCTTGGCCCTATATAGCTTCGATTCGATCGTTTTCACCGTTACCCCGTGGGCGCTTGCTATATCTTGATAAGACTGATGTTGAATATAATAGGCCGTTAATACCTCATGGTAATTGGCAGGGATTTGGTGAAGTTTCTGGCGGACGAGCTCGGTGGTCTCCTTCATCAACACTTCTTGTTCCACACCATTAGAGGAAAAAGAGGAGGTTCCCGCAGCTTGGACGGCTTGAATCGGGATTTCCATCTCTGCCGTCATTTCTTCCCTTCGCCTGCTAGCCGAACGTTTAAAATCTATAGCTCGATTCACCGCAATGCGGGTCATCCATGTTTTGAGTCCTTTCATCTGGTACTGAGGGAGGGAGAAATAGATTCGGGACCAGACGTCCTGCGATAAATCCTCGGCATCTTTCGGATGGCGTACAATGGCGTAGATCGTCTGGAACAAGTATTGACGATAAGTCTTAACAAGTTCTCGGAACGCCGCCTCATCACCATTCAATATGCGTGTTACAAGCTCCTGTTCCTGAATGTGCTTCTCCTCCTCTCCGCATGAATAGACGAAGGCAACGATGGTTATCCCTGCACTTCACTCAAAAAAAAGAGCGAATCAAGTAGATTCGCTTATTATCGGTTAAAGCGCAGCGGTAGATCCGCTAGACGGGACTGCAGGCATCTTAGGCGTGTTCTGTACGAACCATTGAGATAAAAGGGCACTGAACACTCCAAGGATACCAAGCACGATAAAGCCCTGATTCAATGAGAACCAATCCCCAATGACGCCCATGAGCACAGGGCCAATGAACATCCCCAGTCCATAGATAGCTTGGAAAAAGCCCATCGCAGTTGCCCGCTTTTCCGCAGGCATATGTTTAATACTCATTCCCATCAGCAGTGTAAAGGAAAGTCCCCGGCCAAAGCCGGCAAAGGCCTGGGTCATCATAAGCACCCATAAATGATGCGTAAAAGGTATGGTGAATGTAAAAATCCCCATGAGGATGAAGCCCCAAACAACCATTCGCTTCTCGCCATATTTGGCGGCCCATTTCCGTCCACCGAATAAGGAGGCTAGCGCAACAGGTACATTGGCGAATAAAGAAAGCATGGATAAGGAGAATTTATCAGCGCCAAGGGCTGTGGCATATACGGGGGTAAACCCGAAAACCGTAGCGAAGATAAGCACCTGTGACAAAATAGCCAGTAAGGACACGAAGAGCAGCGTACGGTCCGCAGCCACATCCCTGATGGCACGCATTGTAATTTTTGGCGCATCAGGCTCTATTTTTTCAATCAAAAAGAAAGAACCAATGAACCCGAGCACACCCAGCAGCGCTCCTAGAATAAAGGCAGCCTCCCAGCCGAGCGAATCTGCCGCCCATCCCGCAGAGAGAATGCCGAGCACTTGCCCTAAGGAGTTGAAAAAGGAGATCGTTCCGATCGCTTTCGTCGATTCTTCGTGCTTATAGTAGCTCGTAAATAGAACGGTGAAGTCGACCCATGTTGCTGCGGCTGCACCTGCCAGTGCTCGGAGAATCAGAATCCACGTGAAATCGTGGGTGAACCATAGACCTAGCCCGCCGATGGCTGTAAAAAACAATCCAAACGTAATAAAGAGTTTTCGCTTATGAAAGCGATCCGACATAATACCTACCGGTATGCGCAGCAGCATTTGGGAAATCCCATACATGCCAACGATCCATCCCGCCAGTTGATGATTCCCGCCTAGGAATTCCACATAAGGGGCCATGATGGGAACGCTCGTATACATGGACATCCAGAACAACAAAGTGACTGCGCAAAACAAAGGAATGCGATAAGAGCTTGGGATTTTGTTAATTGTCACGGGGAGCTCCTTTCAGACCTAATCTATTACCGTTTTATTATAGAACAACGACTGTAGCAAGGCTATGGCGGGTTGGTTGCAAAATAAGGCAACGGGTGGAAATTGCTTAGAAAACCCTTGTTTTCCCGTTAGATCTAGGTCACAAAAATGGATGATTGTAGGAAACAGGAGCAACATGTACATTGAATCTTGTCGCCAGGCAAGTAGCTGCCAGCTGACATTATCACAACGAGAATGGAGGCATACAAGTGGGCGCGAGTCGATTGAAACAAGTCTGGTCAGGCATCGCTCGGGACAAATTTTTATATGTGTTAGCGCTTCCGGGGCTGCTCTACTTCCTTATTTTCAAATATGTGCCTATGTGGGGAATCGTCATAGCCTTTCAAAACTATTCACCCTATCAAGGCATGTCGGGGAGCCCGTGGGTGGGGCTGGAGCATTTTGCACGGTTCTTCTCCAATCCGGATTTCTTCACACTCTTCCGAAATACGTTAGCAATTAACGTCTTATCCTTAGTGCTCTTCTTTCCGCTGCCGATTCTACTATCCCTAATGCTGAATGAAGTACGCCATATGGTTTATAAGAAAATCATTCAATCCATTGTTTATTTACCTCACTTTTTATCGTGGGTCATTATCGTAGGGATCACCTTCCTGTTGTTTTCGACAGGCGATGGGGCTATCAACCAAATGCTAGTCGCCATGGGCTTCGACAAAGTTGATTTCTTAACGAATAAAAACTATTTCTGGGGCATGCTGACGGCTCAGTCCATCTGGAAGGATGCTGGCTGGGGCACGATTATCTTCCTTGCGTCGATGGCGAGCATTGATCCTCAACTATATGAAGCGGGTAAAATGGACGGCGCAGGCCGGTTCCGCCAAATGTGGCACATTACCCTGCCAGGTATTCGCTCTGTCATTATCATTCTTCTCATTCTACGGATCGGTCATATCATGGATGTCGGCTTCGAGCAGGTCTTCTTGATGATGAACGGGGCTGTATCCGAGGTAGCGGACGTGTTCGATACGTATGTGTACAGGCTTGGCGTGAAACAAGGTCAATTTAGCTATAGTACCGCAGTCGGATTGTTCAAATCAGTTGTCGGCTTACTGCTGGTCATTGGTGCGAATAAGCTGGCCAAGAAATTTGGCGAAGACGGCGTTTACTAGAAAGGGAAGGAGGAATCCTAGATGTCATCTGAACATGTATCTACAACTATTGCTTCCAAAGGCGATCGCGTATTTAACGCGGTGAACGCCATCCTGCTAGGAATAATGGGAATTATTACATTTTTTCCACTCTATTACGTGTTTGTCGTTTCGTTCAGCGATCCGTCGAGCTATATCTCCAGTGAGTTTAAGCTGCTTCCTGCCAAATGGAGCTTGGCCTCTTACAAATATCTGATGTCTACCGATGCCTTCCTGCATGCTATTGGAAACAGTGTTTTCCTAGCTGTAGTCGGGACAGTGCTCAGTTTGCTGGTGACATCCTGCCTTTCTTATGCGATTTCTCGTAAAAGGCTTCAGGGACGCAAGTTTATCATGCTGCTCATCCTACTAACGACCCTGTTTAATCCGGGGATTATTCCTCCTTATCTGTTGGTGAGAGACTTGCACATGATTAATAGCACGTGGTCGCTCATCCTGCCGGTTCTTACAAGCGGTTGGTATGTGCTGCTGATGAAAGGTTTCTTCGACAGCATTCCGGCAAGCCTGGAGGAATCGGCGCGTATCGATGGTTGTAATGATATAAGCGTCTGGTATCGCATCATTTTGCCGCTGTCACTGCCTTCGCTTGCTGCTTTCGGGCTGTTCTACGCGGTGGCTTACTGGAACACCTTCTTCACTGCTCTGCTCTATATCAACGATTTCACGAAGCAGCCGCTTCAGGTGCTGCTGCAAAACATGTTGATTGACGCTTCAACGGCAGCAGGCGGCGGTGCTGCGGCTGAAATGATGTCTGAGCAGCGGATTCCTCCGGAAACGCTCAAGATGGCGGCAGTTGTTATTGCGACCATCCCAATTTTGTTGGTGTACCCGTTCCTGCAAAAACATTTTGCCAAAGGCGCAATGGTAGGTTCGGTAAAAGAATAGAATATTGATGATAATTTGGGGAGGTTGTACAATAATGGTTATGAAAAAGAAAGCAATAAGTGTAGTAGCATCCACCCTTCTGGTTTCCTCTGTGCTCGCTGCATGTGGAAGCAAAGACAGCACACCGGCTAACAGCGCGGGAGAAGCAGCATCCGCCAAGCCGACCGAGATTAGCATCATGACAATGTATTACACGCCGGAGCCTCCGGGGCCCGACAACGTTATCGTCAAAGAAATCGAAAAGAAAACGAATACAAAGCTCAAAATCACATGGGTTTCACCAAACAACTATGGCGATAAAATCAACGTAACACTAGCGTCAGGCGACATTCCTGATCTGATCTTGCTCGATGATCCATTCAGTGCTCAAGTACGCGGCATGGTCGCTCAAGGCGCATTCTGGGAACTGACTCCGATGCTGAAGGACTATCCGAACTTGATGGAATATCCGAAGGAATCATGGGACAATACCAAGCAGGCTGACGGTAAAACGTACGGTATCCCGCGTGCTCGTCCTACGGATGGCGGTGGTTTCCCTTACTTGCGTAAGGATTGGCTCGATACGTTACATTTAGAAATTCCGAAAACAACGGACGAGCTATACACCGTACTGAAGGCTTTTGTTGAGAAAGATCCAGATGGCAACGGGAAAAATGACACCATCGGCTACATCGGCTTCGTCGACCAAAATGGGATGTCTTACATGGGTCAGCTGCAGAACAGCTTCACGAAAGTTAATGGTGATTGGAAGCTTGTAGACGGGAAATTGGTTAACGTAAACGTGCTGCCTGAAATGAAGGACGCGCTTACTTGGATGAACCGTGCTTACCAGGAGAAATTAATTCCTGAGGACATCGCGGTGCTCAAGAATACACAAGCCAAAGACTTGCTGAAAGCAAATCGCGGTGGCGGCTTCCAGGATACAGCTGAAGCAGCGTGGGAACCAACGGAAGAACTGCGTAAAACGAACCCGAAAGCAGACTTCATCCCACTAGTTTCGTTGAACGGCTATTCGAACAAAGACAGCGGATTCTTCGGCATGTACGCTATACCGAAATCCGTGCCAGAAGCGAAAGTGAAACAATTGTTGAAATTCATGGATTACGGCGCTACGCAAGAAGGCTATGATCTAGCAAGCTTTGGTCAGAAGGATGTCCACTACACAGAGAAAGACGGCATCAAGACACCGACAGAGCAAGCCAAGAAAGATATTGTAGCCCAACAAGCACTAGGTCAAATTTTCTTGAAATATGATAAGTACCTGCGTGCTTACCGTACAGGTATGCCGAACGATTACTTGGAACGCAACAGAAAAATCATTGATGAAAAAGTAAAAATCAGCGCTGGTGACCCATCGCTAGGTCTAAATTCCGATACCAACCAAAAGGTAGGTACGGAGCTCAGAAAGAAAATTCAAGACATGAAGACCAAAGTCATTATGGGGAAAGAATCGCTCAGCGCATGGGACAGCTATGCAGCTAAGTTGAAGACAGATCCGGATTTGGTGAAAATCACGGAAGAAATGAATGCGGCTTATCAGAAACGCAATAGCGCGAAATAAATAAATACCGCCCCCCCGACGCCAAAAAAATTGCGGCAGTCGCGGGGGATTTCGGCATTTGATGAAAGAGGGACAGATGATGTGGAGTCGATGGAGGCAGAGTTGGTATTGGTGGACACAACGTTCCGGCAGGGGGAATTTTTATCGCAGAAGCTTGATCTTGGTGTTGTGCATTACCAGCTTGCCTACAGCCATCATCGGGTACACTTCGTATATTACAGGACGTGCTCATATCGAGAAAGAGATTATGCGCAACCATGATACCCTGCTGAAGAAAACGATGGATCGTATGAATGATAATCTGGCTCAGCTCGAGCTGGCTGCTACACAGTGGTCTCTGGATAGCAGGATGGATGCCAGAATTGCAGATATGAATCTAAAAGATGAATACAACACAACACAAAATCTATATCGTTTCCTGGGTCTCATGAAGGGAGCATATCCTTTAATTGATCAGGCTCAGCTATATCTGGACCGGCAAGATCCCGTTATTATTTCGGATACCGAAGGTATTGTTCCGATTGCTACTCAGGAGGAGCGGGATATTTTCCACACGTTAATGAAGCAAGCGCGAGGAGTTTTCTGGTGGGAGTCTCTGCCTAAAGGCAATGGGAAGCCAGACTCGACTTCCATCGCTCTTATCGAGAAGCTGCCTAGCGTAGGAGAGCCGTATGGGGCCCTTATTTTATATTTAAATCGTGAAAAATTGGTAGAGATGGTCGAAGAAATGGCCACAGATCCCAACGGTGCCGCATTTCTTATGAGTAAGGATGGACATATTATCGTCTCACCAAGCAATCGAAATGAGGAAAATGCCCAATTAGAAGCTGCTGTAAGGGAAAGCGTCATGGGCCGATCGGAAGAAATTGGCTCTTACATTCTGGACAGGAAAGGCCAGTCCTACTCCGTCGCATTCGGCCAGTTTTCACGTTCAGGCACACTGTGGAAATTCGTAACGGCAACCTCCTTAACGCGATTGACGGCTCCCGTGGAGTTTATGTCTAGAAGCATGCTCAGCATTGGGGGAATAGGGCTTCTCTTGGCTGTGCTGCTTTCATGGGTGGCTTCTAAGCGGATTTATCAACCAATTGTTCGGTTGGTGAATGTAATTAAAGATTATAAACCTACGCAGGAGAGCCAAGGGGATGACCTTGCCTTTATTGAACAGGAGTGGAGGCACTTAAGTCAGGAGAGCAGAGTGCTGGAATCCAAACTGGATAAGGCTTATCCTGCCTTAAGATCCGCGTTCCTCTTGCAATTGGTTCAAGGGCACTTCTACTCCCTAAGCGAGGCGGAGCTAAGAGGGCGGATGGAGAGCTTCGATTGGCAGACGGAGTCCCAGTGGTTCGTTCTGCTGTTGGTGCAGATTAGCGGATTTGCCAAAGAAGGTGGCCGGTTCCTAGAAAGCGAGGAACAACTGGCGACCTTCGCGGCAGCGAATATCGCGCAAGAAATTGTGAAAACGCAAAGCCAAAACGCGGAGATTATGAACTTTCAGGATATGACCGTAGGTATTCTGCTCTCTTATCCCATGGATCGGACGAAACAGCAGGCCAAAGATGAGCTGTATCTGCTAGCAGATGATTTGGGGCAAACCATTAGCTCCCTTCTTAAAATGCAGACCACCGTTTGCATGGGGCGTTTAACAGCTAACGTGCAGGATCTGCCGCAGCTATTAGTATTCTTACGAAGCTCCATCCGCTATCGGGATTTGAAAGCAGATCATCAAGTACTTGACTTGGAAGAGATGCTGCCAAGCACGAATGACGATGTGCATTATCCGTTTGCTTTGGAGAAAGAACTGATGCAAGCCATTCGTATGGGACAAAGCGAGCAGTCGCTCAGCCTGATCGAGAGTTTCATTCATGAGCTTGTGCGCCAATCCAGCAAAGAAAAGATCCTCCAGGAAGGAGCCATGCAGGTACTGGGTAGTATGCTGCATACCATGCTGGAGTCAGGCTTTAATCCGCATCATTTCTTTGAGGGTTACAACTTGTACGAGCAGCTGAATCAGCTTCGGGAACCGGAGCAGATGGTTCGCTTTTTCCAGACCAAGGTCATAACACCTTATATTGAGGGGCTGAATGAATACCAGGACATCCATATGAAGCGGTTGGTGGAGCGTGTCACGGAGCGGATTCAGGAGCGTTTCATGAGCAGCGATATATCGTTGGAGGAATGCGCGGACGCTTTTAATACAACCACCTATGCGTTAAGTAAAGCATTCAAGCAGATCAATGGCGTGAATTTCATCGACTACTTGATCACCCTTCGTATGGATAAGGCCAAGAAGCTGCTCGTTAACACAGACCTCAAGGTCAATGAGATTGCGGAGCAGATTGGGTATCAACCCTCTTATTTTATACGCCTTTTTCGTAAATATGAGAATATGACGCCGGGGCAGTACCGGGACCGGATGAGATAGGGAGGGATGGGGATAACCCTCTCTCTTTTTCGTTGTTAATATCGCTTGAAAAAGTCCGTACTTGTGCTCATGTTAGTATCGTTGATTGGCTTGGTGTCTTTACATATTATTAACATGTGGATAGGTAAAAAAGATCAAATTTTAGCAGGGATTTTCAAGAAATATTTGAATTGTTACAAGTGACAATCAACAAGATAAATTAGGCTGGGGAGAAAATTTTGATGGAAAAAAAGAAAGTAATTGTGTCTATGTTAGCTTTTTTCTGTTTGGCTGGTGTCGTCCATGCAGCAAGCCTTCATGGTGACTACAAGGGGACTCCGATCGTGAAGGTTTTATTCGGGGGGAAAGAACTTCAAGCCGAGGATGTGCCTGCTACCATACAAGATGGCAGAACGGTTGTGCCGTTGTACCTACTGAAACAAACCGGGGCATCGGTGACATGGGATGCTGAGAAGTACACGGTTGATCTTGCATTCCCTCGAGTAAGGGAAGATAACGCAATGAAAGATTTTGCAGCTGCCATTCCGTCCTTAAATGAGAAAGCCAAAGAAAATCAGGCTAAAAATGTCCAGCTTATCTATAACGAATATGGCGTCTACTTAAAAGTGGATTTAGAATTGTCAGGTGATTCTAATAAAAATAACGATCATATCATTGCACTGTCTGGTTTTTTGGTCAATTCACCAGTAGATTCAATGATTGTTAGCCTATTTCATAATGGTTCGGTCACAGACTTTATTACGGTCAAGCGATCAAATGCTGAGGAATTCAGTAAGAGTAGTAAGGACAAAATTGCAGAATACGATTTTATTAAGAATTGGAGCCATCAGCACGTAGACAATACAACCGATTTGTCTGTTCCCAATAAGCCTCAACCAACCTCTACACCGCTGCCTGTGTCCACTTCGCCAGTTTCAGGTCCTGTATGTCGGGAGATCGCGGCTCTTTACACAGGGAAGATACAGAGTGCTGTAGATCAATACAATGCAAATCTTAGCCAGTATTCTGGCGGTATTGTTGGCTATGTAGATAAATTAAAAGAAAGTATGAAAACAGCTTTAAAAGATAATAATTGTCCTGAGAATTAAAAAATAAACGCCAGTTAGCGGCTAATACCGTTAACTGGCGTTTTGTTGTATACGCGCCCGAGATGATTCGAACATCCGGCCTACAGTTTAGGAAACTGTTGCTCTATCCTGCTGAGCTACGGGCGCATGGCAAAGATTATGATAGCACGAAGCCTTATGTGGTGCAAGGTTAAGAAGTAAGTTCCGGAGCTTATTTATGCATGTCCACGCTGATTGCATCGTGCGCTGAGGAACTACAGGCTGCTATTTTGCCAAATCACAGATTTCCAAGCTCAGACGGAACTACAGGGTCCTATTCAGCCAAGATAGCTAACATTACGGCTAAAATTGAAGATATAGCGGACCACCACAGTTGCTCTTCCTCGCTGAAATGCGCAATATCCGGCGAATAGCGGATCATAGTTCCCGTCCGTTCGCACAATATTGCCAGGCCACCGCTTACGAATCTTGCTCGCCCAACCGTCTATTCCTTGCCGCGCAGCTTCCGAAAAAACTGCGTAAGCATCGTCGCGCACTCCTCTTGCAGCACACCGCTGACCACATCGACCCGGTGGTTGAACCTATCCTCCTGCAGCAAGTTCATCAACGTTCCCGCGCAGCCGGCTTTGGGATCGGTCGTGCCATAGATCACCTGCGGAACGCGCGCCTGTACGATCGCGCCCGCACACATCGGGCAAGGCTCTAACGTGACGTAGAGCTTACAGTCAAGCAAGCGCCATGCTTGCAAATGCTCGCTGGCCTGCTTAATAGCAATCATTTCAGCATGGGCAAGCGGATCCAGCGTAGTTTCTCGAAGATTGTAGCCGCGGCCAATAATTTGCCCTTGATGGACAACAACGGCTCCAATCGGCACCTCTCGAATAGCTTCGGCTTTTTGTGCTTCCTCTATAGCCGCTTTCATCCAAGGGATATGCTCATTATATTCATCCACAGGGGGACACCTCACTAAAAATAATCTTATCCACATGTGAACAAAGGATCGAACAGATATTCGTTGTTAACAACCTGTGGATAACAATGTGTATAACTTAAAAAGTTGTGGATATTTATTTCTTTTTTCATTCATACAACAAATACTAGATGTATGCAAGTGAATTAGTTGATAATAAGGAAATCCATCCGTATAATGAGAGATAAGTAGGTCTTTTAGACCATAAAGTACGATATTGCACGACAAAGCATGACATTCATTAGCAGGGTTCGATAATGGCAAACTTGCCGAAAGGCAAGGACGCAAAGCCGAGGGTCTACGGTTCCAATGGAACTACGACAGCCTGGTTACCGAAAATCGATGCTTTTTTAGGTTGAGGTAATAGGCTGTTCCCGGCAATGGGGCAGTCTATTTTTTTATATGGCATGGCATGCGGGGGAGGGGTAATTAACGAAATGGTTAGCAGACAAAAATCAGCGAAGTTTTACGGCAGCAAGGAAGGATACGACGCTGAAGTGATGATTGACAGCAAAGCGATGCTGAGCAAGGAAGATTTCGTAGCCACTGGCGTGTTGACTTACGCACTCGGTGACATCATTGAAGTGGAGCTGCCGGAATATGATGTTTTTGCGCTGGGAGATAAGTGTAAAATGACGGTATACACGAAATCCGGGCTGTTTGTTATGGATACGGCAGTTGTGGCCAAAGATCGGGGCTCATTAATTGTCCTGAATCCCCCTGAAAATCGCAGGAAGTTTACGGAGAAGCGGGAGTTCCCTCGCGTAGATGTGAAGAATGAAGGGCTTCTTTTCGGAATTCAAGACAGAAACAAGAGACTTAAACATCAGTTTGAAACACCGATTCGGTTCTCTATCAAAAATCTATCCGTTAATGGCCTGGGATTCACGATTAATGAAAATGTGATGCTTGAGAAAGTCATTCAAAAGAATTCTCAACTTGAAGTAGAGTTGATTTTGGGCTTTTTGGTGCCATGTACAATGGAAATTGTTCGGCAAGAGAAAACGAATGACAGCTATTACTACGGGGCAAGTTTTATCAGCATCCCAGAAGAGAAAACGAACGCGCTGCGCGGATTTATTTTAAAAAATCAGATAGAAACCTACTTCGTCCAGAAGCGGGAAAATGAAACAAAAAAGGCACTGGAAAAAAAGTCTGCGGCTAATCAGTAGCCTACAGGCTTTTTTTTGCGTTCCAAGTACTATATAATAAGAAGGATGATTTTCGAAAATTAAGGAGTTGTAACTACGATGGCTTTGAAAGCAGGTATCGTCGGTCTACCGAACGTAGGAAAATCGACATTGTTTAATGCAATTACACAGGCGGGGGCAGAATCTGCAAACTATCCGTTCTGTACGATAGATCCGAATGTTGGGGTAGTTGAAGTACCGGACGAGAGATTGCACAAGCTGGTAGAGATGATTGTCCCTAAGAGCATTGTTCCGACAGCCTTTGAATTCGTGGATATTGCGGGTTTGGTGAAGGGCGCGAGCAAAGGCGAAGGGCTTGGAAATAAATTTTTGGCACATATTCGCGAAGTGGATGCCATTGTGCATGTTGTCCGTTGTTTTGAGGATGATAATATTACTCACGTCTCCGGTAAAGTAGATCCGATTGGCGATATCGAGACGATTAATCTCGAATTGATTTTGGCTGATATTGAGTCCGTTGAGAAAAAGATCGAGCGCTCCCGCAAAAACCTGAAGGGCGGCGACAAGAAAGTTGTAGCCGAGGTTGAGTGTCTGGAACGCATCAAGGAAGCTCTTTATAACGATCTGCCAGCGCGCAGCATCGATTTGAGCGATGATGAGAAGCTGCTCGTCCGCGATCTACACTTGCTGACAATGAAGCCGGTCCTTTATGCGGCCAATGTGAGCGAAGACGAAGTATCCACAGCAGATGAGAATCCATTCGTCAAAATCGTTAAGGAGTACGCGGAGAAAGAAAACAACGAAGTTGTTTCGATCAGCGCGAAGGTGGAGTCTGAGATTGCTGAGCTCGAAGATGAAGAAAAAGCGATGTTCCTCGAAGAGTTGGGACTTCAAGAGTCCGGCTTGAATAGATTGATTAAAGCCGCTTATCGCAAGCTTGGCTTGTATACGTATTTTACAGCTGGGGTGCAGGAAGTAAGAGCTTGGACAATCCGCAAAGGAACGAAAGCTCCTCAAGCGGCTGGTGTGATTCATACCGATTTCGAGCGTGGATTTATTCGTGCCGAGGTTGTGTCTTATACGGATTTGGTAACGGCTGGCTCCATGAATGGCGCGAAGGAAAAAGGGCAAGTGCGTCTGGAAGGTAAAGAGTACGTGGTGAATGACGGCGACGTTATGCATTTCCGATTTAATGTTTAATAAATGAAAAATAAAGA
The DNA here is from genome assembly GCF_059692135.1 of Paenibacillus sp. J22R160. Lineage (NCBI taxonomy): Bacteria > Bacillati > Bacillota > Bacilli > Caryophanales > Paenibacillaceae > Paenibacillus > Paenibacillus sp. J22R160. The sequence continues at coordinate 27,345 of NZ_JCAUAU010000012.1, forward strand.
AAGGAGTGATCCGTTATGTTGGATCGACTTCAGTCCATTGTGGACCGCTATGAGAAATTAAGCGAGCTGCTGTGTGACCCGGATGTGACAAGTGACACAAAGAAACTTAGAGAGTATTCGAAGGAACAATCTGATCTTCAGGAAGCCTACGATGCTTATAATGAATATAAGAGCGTGAGCGAGCAGCTGGCAGACGCGAAAGCGATGCAGAACGAGAAGCTGGATGATGAAATGCGCGAAATGGTTAAAATGGAGATCGACGAGCTTAGCGAGCAATCGGCTAATCTGGAAGAACAACTCAGAGTGCTCATGATGCCAAAAGATCCGAATGACGACAAGAACGTCATCGTTGAAATTCGCGGAGCGGCAGGCGGCGATGAAGCGGCTTTGTTCGCAGGCGATCTTTACCGTATGTATACCCGCTATGCGGACGGGCAAGGCTGGAGAACGGAAATTCTTGATGCTTCCGTCAACGATTTGGGCGGATTTAAAGAGATTATTTTCATGATCACAGGGAAAGGCGCTTTTAGTAAGCTGAAGTTTGAGAGCGGAGCGCACCGTGTACAACGTATTCCAGTAACAGAATCAGGCGGACGTATTCATACTTCCACTTCGACAGTGGTCGTGATGCCTGAGGCGGAAGAAGTTGAGATCATTATTAATGACGCGGATATTCGCGTAGATACCTTCTGTTCGAGCGGAGCGGGCGGTCAGTCCGTTAATACGACGAAATCAGCAGTTCGCGTGACGCACGTGCCTACGGGCATTGTTGCAACTTGTCAGGACGGCAAATCGCAAAACTCCAATAAGGAGCAAGCGCTTCGCGTACTGCGCGCACGGATTTCGGATAAGATACGTGAAGAAGAGGAAGCGAAATACTCAGGCGAACGTAAAAGCAAAGTCGGTACAGGTGACCGTTCGGAGCGAATTCGCACGTATAACTTCCCACAAAGCCGTATCACGGATCACCGGATTGGTTTGACTTTGCATCGTTTGGAAACTGTCCTAAACGGCGATATGGCGGAGATTGTTTCTGCATTAACCATTGCTGCACAGTCCGATGCTTTAGATAAAGGGGAGCAGGCAATGTGAGACCGACTGCCTCGAGGACGATTAGAGAAGCCTATGTAGAGGCTTCTTCTTTTTTAGGGAAGCTGGGCGTAGCCGAGGCGGCTTCCTGTGTGGAGCTTCTGCTGCAGCACCTCCTGGGCTGCAGTCGGACTGAGTTGCTGTTCCGCTTCCAGGAACAGTTCCCAGCTGAGCTGGAGGGCGCTTGGCGCCAGCTGGTGGAGAGGAAGGCCGCGGGTGAGCCGGTACAGTATGTAATCGGCGAGCAAGATTTCTACGGCCTTACGTTCGCGGTTAGCCCGGCGGTGCTGATTCCGCGGCCGGAGACAGAGCTGCTCGTGGAGGCTTTGCTCCGCGAGGGCTCGCGTCTGTTCCCGCAAGGCGCTCCGCTGCTTGCGGATGTTGGCACCGGGAGCGGCATTATCCCGGTGACCGTTGCTCACGCGCGCCCGGACTGGCGCGTGGCCGCCAGCGACATCTCCGCGGCAGCGCTGGAGATGGCCCGCTCGAACGCGCAGCGCCACGGCGTGGCTGCGCGGGTGGAGTGGCTCGAAGGCGACCTCCTCGAGCCTTATATGGAGCGCCGGATCGCTCCGGATATACTGGTGTCTAACCCACCGTATATTCCTGATGGCGAGCTCCCGGCGCTGATGCCGGAGGTGCGGCTGTTCGAGCCGCACACGGCTTTGTTCGGCGGTGTCGAGGGTCTCGACCTGTACCGCCGGATGATTGGGCAGCTGCCGCTCTTGCCGCGAATCCCGACTGTGGTCGGGTTCGAGGTCGGCATCGGGCAGGCGGAGGCTGTGGCGGCGATGCTTCGCGCCGCCGCGGATTGGGAGGAGATCCGGTTCGTGCCGGATCTCCAGGGGATTGATCGCCACGTGATCGCGATCCGGGCGCGGGAGCTTTAGGGCTCTTGCTCTGTACTCACTTGATCTGTACTCACTTGATCTGTACTCACTCGGCTATTAGGGAACTATAGTCCGCTATTCGCTTGCAAAGGCACGTCTTCCACCTGTAAGGGAACTATGGTCCGCTATATTGCGGCTTTGGCTTGAAAAACGTGCCATAGGGCTTAAATAAGACCCTGTAGTTCCCCAGAAAGAGGAAACAGCCCGTTCTCCTCGCAATAGAGGACTCCAGTTCCCTTAAGATGAGCGGAATTCTGGTTTCACTCTTACAACTCTATCAATTCTACCAAATTTAAATAGATTGCTAGGTTTAGCCTCTCCTCTTTTTGCCTATACTGGCTAGTAGAAGCGAAGGGAAAGGGGCTTTTCCTCATGGTAAAAAGAACGGATCGTCATTCATTCAAGCACTTATTATTCGTGGCTTTTGCACTTATTGTTATGATAACTAGTTGGGAATCCAATCGTACGAATGCGGCGGTTATTTCGCCTACAATACCGGAAGAATCGATTCGTTTACGCATTCTAGCAAACTCTGATTCTGCGCAAGATCAAGCACTGAAACGCGAAATTCGAGATGCGATTATTGTGCGTATGCAGGACTGGGTTGTTGGTCCGCACTCTCTGGATGAAGCTAGAGCGGTAGTTTTGGCTCATTTGCCGGAGTTCGATGCGCTTGTCGGACAAATGATTGAATCCCGTGGTTATCGTTATACACATACGGTCGAACTTGGCAAAGTCCCTTTTCCAACGAAAATGTACGGTAACGAAGTTTACCCTGCTGGTGATTATGAGGCGCTTCGCGTCATGATTGGCAGTGGGGAAGGTCAGAATTGGTGGTGTGTGTTGTTTCCGCCGCTTTGCTTTGTAGATTCTGTTTCAGGAGAAGCGGTGGCAGCCACCGCTGTTGTAGCCAAAACAGAGGGCCAAGACAAGAATAAAACTTCACCTGCACCAACAGCAAAAGCAAAAGACAGTAAAGTAGCTCAACCAACGGTCGAACAAATTAAAGAGATGAAAGCAAGCACGGAAGAGCAAGTGCAGCCTGTTACAGTTGCTACTGCAGCAGACTCACAGCCCAAAGTGAAATTTTTCATCTGGGAAATGACTAAAAAGATCGTTTCATGGTTTAGTTAGTATGTGGTTTAGTGAATTTAATTAGTAACTACAATTTCATTTTGGAAGTAAGGATGATAGATCGTGACAAAGTACTGGAAAGTGGACCCGGATAGGGTTAGTAGCAGGGGTGGAGAATTATCAGATGCCGCAGCGCTTCTGCGGGACGGAAACACTGTAGCTTTCCCTACGGAAACGGTATACGGCCTCGGTGCTGATGCTACGAATACTTCTGCGGTAGAACGTATTTTCTCAGCCAAAGGACGGCCGTCGGATAATCCACTGATCGTCCACATCGCGGATGCCGGGCAGCTCTCAGATCTCATCGAGCCGGGCAGTGTCACACCTGATCATCATAGGCTCATGGAGGCTTTCTGGCCTGGCCCTCTTACTATCGTGCTGCCTGTGAAAACAGGCAGCATTTCACCGTTGGTGACGGCCGGTCTTATGACGGTAGGCGTACGTATACCTGATCATCCTGTGGCCCTGGAGCTGCTTCGCAAAACAGAACTTCCTATTGCAGCACCAAGCGCCAACAGTTCTGGCCGACCGAGTCCAACACAGGCATCACATGTTCGAGAAGATCTTGACGGTCGAATCGGAGGTATTGTGGATGGTGGCGGGACGGGTGTCGGTGTTGAATCGACGGTAATTCAGCTTTTAGACGGCCAGCTATATATTTTGCGCCCAGGCGGCGTTACGGCAGAGCAGCTGCAGGCCACGTTGCCAGCTATTCGAATTCATGAGGCTGAACAGGGAGATGTGCAGGTTTCGGAAACACCCAGGGCTCCGGGGATGAAGTATACGCATTACGCGCCAAAAGGATACATGCATATTGTATATGGAGACGACGCAGCTGCAGTGGCTGCTTGGATTCAGCGCGACATTCATGCCGCTATGGAGCGAGGGGAATCGACGGGTATCCTTACTTTTGATGAAAGAGCCTCTCAATTTGAAGCTGATTTGGTCATTGCCTGCGGCTCGTTAGCTGAGCCAGAAACAATTGCCCAGGAGTTGTATGCTGCATTAAGGCAATTTGATCAGCAAGAGATTCAGTATATTGCCGCAGAAGGTTGTCCGGAAACGGGTATTGGTCAGGCGATTATGAATCGTCTGCGCAAGGCAGCCGGTCATCGGCTTGTACGTGTTTAGCTAGCATGATTCCCAGTTTGTCCGCATATCTTGGTTAAGAAAGCGGACAAGGGGGACAGCACTTATGCTCGTAACTGGCGTTGAATTTGGACAGACAATCACCATATTCATCATGGCGATAGCCTTGGGTTTGGATGCTTTTTCCTTGGGAATTGGTATCGGCATGAAAGGGATTCGCTTGGTGGATATTTTAAAAATAAGCATTGTGATTGGTATTTTTCACATCATAATGCCATTAATGGGCATGTTTATGGGACAATATGTCTCGCTCCTGCTTGGTAATGTGGCCACTGCAGCTGGCGGATGTTTGCTCATTCTTTTGGGCTCTCATATGATATATAGTTCGATCCGCGGAGAGGAAGCAACTTCTTTTGATTATAGATCTTTATGGGGGCTTACGATTTTCGCGCTTAGTGTGAGTATAGATTCGTTCTCAGTAGGTGTATCCTTGGGGATGTTCGCGACGGATATCCTGTTAACTGTGCTTGTATTTGGTTTGTTCGGCGCGTTGCTCTCTGTAGCCGGATTATTGGTCGGCAGACGGGTGAATGGCTGGGTTGGGGAGTATGGCGAAGCGTTTGGCGGGCTTATTTTGCTCGCGTTTGGGATCAAGTTTTTGCTATGATACAATAGAGGCGGAGCAGGCTCTGCCTATGTTAATTAGAAAGTTTCTTTAGGAGGATCACATGTTGCGAATTCTATTTGTCTGTACAGGAAATACGTGCCGCAGTCCATTAGCCGAAGGTTTGCTGCGTATCAGGGTGCACCAAGAAGGACTTGCGGCGGAAGTTCGTTCAGCAGGAGTATCCGCGATGACGGGCGCTCCGATCTCCCGAAATAGCGCAGCACTGCTGCAAGAAGCAGGATTCAAAGAGTCCATTCGTTCATTAGCGATTCAGGAGTCTGAAGTGAAGTGGGCAGATATCATTTTGACGATGACGATGGGGCATAAACGTACGGTTATCCAGCGGTTCCCAGGTTCGATTGATAAGATTTTTACACTCAAAGAATATGTAGAGGACGATCATCGGATCCTTCAGGCGATAGAGGAAAGGGAAAAGCTGGTGACGGAAGTTCAGCTTAAGCAGGCTCTTTCACAAACGGTAACCGCCCAAGAGAGAAATCGGATTTATTTGCTTGAAGATTCAATTCCAGATTACGATATTTCTGACCCGTTCGGAGGCCCATTGGAGGTTTACCGGCAAACGGCGGTTGAAATTAGCGGAAGTTTAGATAAATTGGTTAAAAAGCTTCGCGAGCGAAAAGTTGACCCGCAGACTGGGAAATGATTTGCGGAGACATCTTTACACCTCGCGTATAATGCGATAAGATGGATGTATCAAGCAAGACTCAATGTAACTGGCGACGAGTGGGAGTAACCACAATGGAGCATTGAGCTATACGGCCGGTCGCCTGGGCAAAAGAGCAACGCGCTATTTCTAGCGTGTCCGCTCTTTTTTTCGTTTTCTGGTGGACTTTGGGATATAATAGAATGGTCGAATTCGAACAAGCAAAGGAGCGTTCTATCCATGAAAATTGCCTTAGGTGCGGATCATGCAGGCTACCGTTTGAAAGATGTTATCATTCCTTTTATTGAATCATTAGGCCATCAGGTCATAGATTATGGGTGCAGCTCAGCAGATTCCGTTGATTACCCGGATTATGCGATGAAGGTTTGCGACGATGTAGTCTCAGGCCAAGCTGACAAGGGGATTCTGATCTGCGGAACAGGCATCGGGATGTCGATCGCCGCGAATAAGGTGCCAGGCATCCGTTGTGCATTGGTCCATGATCTATTCTCAGCAAAAGCGACGCGGGAGCACAATGATACGAATGTACTAGCCATAGGCGAGCGTGTCATCGGACCGGGTGTTGCCGAGGAAATCGTGAAAATTTGGCTGGAAACAGAGTTTTCACAAGGTGTCCGTCACCAGAACCGCATCAACAAGTTGCAAAGCATTGAAGATCGCTTCGCGATTCATCCATAAGGGTGACCACAATGACAAATTCCATACTTCACACGATCGCAGAGGATTTGGAAACAAATCTTCGTGAGTTGGTTAAGGTGGGCAATCTACGGCCAGGCCAAATTCTGGTCATTGGTACAAGCACGAGTGAAATACTCGGACATCGGATTGGAACATCCGGGACGCTGGATGCAGCTCGGCCGATTTTTGAAACGGCGCAGCGCATCAGCCGCGAGTTCGGTTTGCACTTGGCATTTCAGTGCTGCGAACATTTGAACCGCGCGCTTATCGTCGAGGAAGATCTATTCGCGATCTCCCCTCAGCTTGAGCCTGTGTCGGTCATTCCTGTGCCAAAAGCCGGCGGTTCAATGGCCTCATACGCGTATCGCCACTTCGCGAAGCCTGTTGTCGTTGAGACGATTCAGGCACACGCCGGGATTGATATTGGCAGCACGCTGATCGGGATGCATTTGCGCCGCGTTGCTGTGCCTGCACGGCCGCCCGTGCGGAATATTGGTCATGCTTATGTGACCATGGCGTTTACACGGCCTAAACTGATTGGTGGCACAAGAGCTGTCTATACACCGGAGACTGCCGAACAGCTCTATCAGCAAGCCGCGCCAGATGCGGATTGCTAGGCTAACTTATAGATATCAACTATCCTTTAGGAGGAATTCCATATGACAAACTTTCTAAACAAACAAGATCCAAAAATCGTAGAAGCAATGAATCTAGAACTGGGTCGTCAACGCGACAAAATTGAGCTTATCGCTTCTGAAAACATCGTAAGCCAAGCCGTCCTTGAAGCAATGGGTACAGTGCTGACAAACAAATATGCAGAAGGTTACCCAGGCAAAAGATACTACGGCGGCTGCGAATACGTAGACATCGTAGAAGATATCGCCCGCGATCGCGCGAAAGAGCTTTTCGGAGCTGAGCACGCGAACGTTCAACCGCACTCTGGTGCGCAAGCAAATATGGCTGTTTACCTAGCAGCTCTAAACCCTGGTGACACAGTTCTAGGTATGAACCTGGCACATGGTGGTCACTTAACACACGGCAGCCCTGTTAATGCTTCCGGTATTCTTTACAACTTCGTTGCTTACGGTGTAAGTGAAAAAGATTTCCGCATCGACTATGATGATGTTCGTAAAGCAGCTTTCAAACATAAGCCTCGCATGCTTGTTGCTGGTGCAAGTGCATACCCGCGCACAATTGATTTCGAAGCTCTGGCTTCTATCGCTAACGATGTAGGCGCATTGTTCTTCGTTGATATGGCGCATATCGCTGGTCTAGTTGCTGCTGGCTTGCACCCGAACCCAGTGCCACATGCACATTTTGTTACAACTACAACGCACAAAACGCTTCGCGGTCCTCGCGGCGGTATGATTCTTACGCGCAAAGCTTGGGCAGCAGCGATTGATAAAGCCGTATTCCCTGGTTCCCAAGGCGGTCCTTTGATGCACACCATTGCTGCAAAAGCCGTTTCCTTCGGTGAAGCTCTGCAACCAGATTTCAAAACTTACGGTCAAAACGTCATCAACAACGCGCAAGCATTGGCGACTGCACTGACAGCTGAAGGCATTAACCTTGTATCCGGCGGTACAGATAACCACTTGATGCTGGTTGATCTGCGCAACCTGAACATTACAGGTAAAGACGCTGAGCACGTGCTTGATGAAATCGGTATTACGGCGAACAAAAATGCGATTCCTTTTGACCCAACTAGCCCGTTCATCACTAGCGGTATCCGCTTAGGTACACCGGCTGTTACGTCCCGCGGTATGAATGAAGAAGCTATGCAAACAATCGCGAAAGTAATCGCACTTACATTGAAAAGCCCGAAAGACGAAGCTGTGCTTGAGAAAGCTCGCGGCATGGTGAAAGATCTGACGTCGCAATATCCGCTGTACCCAGGTTTAACTTACTAATCAAAAAATAGAAAAGGGCTGTATCAGAGGTCATCAACGACCTTTGGATACAGCCCTTATTTTTTTACACTGCGGCATGACTCACCTTTTGCTCCGCTTCCTTCAGGCTCGGCAGAATGGATGCCATCAAGCCAATTCCGGCTACGCCGGTCAGCAGAATGAACAGCGCCATCGCACCGGATGGCAGAAAACCACCGATGATCATGTTCAGTCCGCTAAGCATAATGGCAACGCGATTCGTCATGCTGCTGAGTGCCATATAGGAGCTGCGGGCGTGGTCGGGGACAAGTTGTACAAGCAGCGATTGTTTTAAAGGTACATAGGTCAGTTCTCCTATAGTGGCAATGAGCATAAGCAGCATAAGCATCATCGGTTGGCTGCCGAATACAAGGTAGGTATAGCCGGCCACGTTAAGAAACATGGCGAATAGCATCATTCTGGTGTCAGAATTTCCTTTGAGCAGGCGGCCAACAAAGAGGGAGAGCAGGACAACGGCAAGCGTATTCTCCGTTCGTAGGACGCCGACTAGCGGCAGACCGTCTATGGTGGCTGACATGCCTGGAAACCAAGGCGTGTGATGGATATCTTGAGCGAGCCGGATACCGATATAGCCGTTTAAATTCATTTCGACCGAGACGATGAGTACACTGGAGATTAGATAGATGAGGAATCTGCGGTCGCGCAGTACCTCTTTATACCGAGTATACATAGATATACGTTTAGGACTTGAAGGTTGAACTCCGTCATCATTAATCTTAATTACTTCGGCTGGCATCGTTTCTGTCATGAAAAAGGTTGTTACCAGAAGCGCAACGAGTGACATTCCGCTAGCAACAAATAAAAGCTCAAAGAGGTAGTCGCTAAAGAAGAAACCACCAATCATCCCCGCAACGGAAATGGCCAGATTGTTGGACCAATAATTGATCCGATAGATGGCTTTGCGAGTATCGGGTCCTGATACATCAATCAACATGGCTTCCACAGCGGGCTTGCTTAGCCCCCAAGATGCTGTGCTGATCACTGTCATGAGGAGCGTGAGTCCTGCGGAATGCCAGATCGGCGAATTGGCGAAGGTCATGATGACATAAGCCAGCAGGGCAACGCCTTCCCCGATTAGCATCATTTTTTTGCGTCCGACCCGGTCGGCGTAATGACCGCCAATCGTGGCGCTGATTAGAGCCACAGTAATCGAGATGGTTGTCGCTGTGCCGGCGATGGTCGTGCCAAGTTTACGCGCAAAATAAATTGACATGAATGGAATGACCATATTGCTGAGTATGTTGGTCAGAAAGCTTAGAGCAATGCGCAGTCGCACATTAGGATGGAATTGAAAGAATGTCATGCGCAATCACCTATTTCATCGTATCGTCAACGTCTGTGTTCACCCATCATAACAAATGACCATGAGTTAAAAAGTGTACAGAGCAATGGAAAACTTTCACCTTTTATCCCATCTGCAGACGGTTGACGAAATGGCAAGGCAGAACTATACTCTTTGGTAATTCGTGTAAAAGGAGGGGACTTTCATGCAGCTTGCCTTGCAATATGCGCAGTTGAAAACATCAATAACGCGTGTTTCACAGATCCCCCACACGTATATGGACGTGCCTGTCTCCGTTGAAGAAATTTCCGGATACCTGTATTGTACGGAACGCAATGTGAAAATTTTGATTCGCAAAATGACCGAAATGGGTTGGATTGTATGGACGCCGGGGCGGGGCCGCGGACACCGCTCGACGATTCGGTTTCTGGTTCCAGCAGAGGATGTTCTGATGGCGGAAGCCAAGATCCATGTTGAACAGGGAAACTTGAACCATGCGATGAGTTTGTTTCAAATGGAAGGCTTAGACGGGAGTGTAATGGATCGATTCCTGGCCTGGCTCGGCAGTTATTTCGGATATAAAGGCAACTGTGAGTCGGGAAATCCTGAAACCCTGCGCCTGCCGATGCAGATTCGTGTGTTGACGCTAGATCCTGTCGATGTCCTATTCTCGCGAGATCTCCATTTTGTGAAGCAAGCCTTTGACACGCTGCTCTATTTCAATCCGCTATGCGGCAGTCTAGAGCCGGGCTTGGCTCATGAGTGGGCATGCAATGCCAATGCGACGATATGGACCTTTTATTTGCGAAAAAGGGTGCGATTCCATCACGGCCGGGAGCTGACGGCAGACGATGTTGTGTTTTCATTGAATCGGCTGCGTTCGCTCGGCACAGAGGATTCACCGAATCGTTGGTTGTTGAAATCCGTAAAAGAAATTCGCGCAGTCGACCGGTTGACAGTTCGCATGGAGTTTGATGCGCCGAATTATATGCTCCCACACTATGTTGGTTCCTACCAGGCAGCGATTGTTCCTGCTGATGTTTACAGTGCGAGTAAGGTTGCAGATACCAGCATGCTGCCGGTTGGCACAGGTCCTTTCCGGATTACGAGACACGATGCGGGAGGCGTAACGTTAGAGGCTTTCGAGGATTACTACAAGGAGTGCGCTCATTTGGATCGCATCGAGCTGCTCTATGTTCCGGATAACGTCAGTGAACGAAGATGGCAGCAGTTGAATTTCCAGATGGGGAAGCTTAACCATTATAAACAGCCTGCCCCCGCGCACTGGTTTAAAAAAGAAGTGATGATGCTGGGCTCCAGCACGGTTGTGTTCAACTTTCGCAAAAATGGTCCCCAGCAAGCGTTGCAATTCCGTCAGGCTATTCAGCTTATCCTGAACCGCTGCGGATTGATAAAGGAACTAGGCCTTTATCACGCGAGGCCTGCTGCCGATTTCTTGCCGTCGGATTCGCCGGCAGATGAGCCTGACGATCATCAGCCAGAGCGGGCGAGGGAGCTGCTCAGAGAATGCGGATATCAAGGTGAACCCATTACCATGATATTTACACTGAAGAACCAGCCTCAAGCCGAATGGATTCATGCTCGCTGTCAGGAAGTGGGTATTCCCGTTATACTGAAAATGTATACCTTTGAGCAAATGACAAAGGTGCCGCTGCTGATAGAGGCCGATGTCATCATAGGCGGAGTTGTTGCGGATGATGACGAGGCTCGCTGTTTAGTAGAGATGTATAAAGTAGGCAACCTAGCGGTTCGTGCCTGTGCAACGGATGAGCAGCGGCAAGTTTTTGATGATACCGTTGCTGCTATTGAAAATGAGCCTGACAGCCAGGCGCGTCTGCAACGAATTCGCAGCATGCAAGATTTAGTATCAAATAACTGCGCCGTCCTATTCCTTTTGCATACAACGCAGCAATTGGTGTACAGCCCTCATTTACAAGGCATAGCGTTCAATACGCTGGGATGGTTCGATTTCAAAAACATCTGGTACCGTCCGGAGCCCGTGGAAGAATAGATCAGACGCTAAGCCGCTTGGGAGATGCTCTCAGGCGGTTTTTTATGTAAATAAGGATATTCATGGTAGGTTTGGTTTTTCGGAGGATAAGTTGGATAACATATGATATAATGAACGAGGTTTGTCGTACCTTGACGCTAAAATGGGTAAAATACATATAACATTGTTGTTTTTTAGGAGGAAATTATGGGGAAGTTATTTATTTGTGATCATCCGCTTATCCAACATAAGCTAACCTTTATTCGGGATGAGAATACCAAAACGAAAGATTTTCGGGAGCTCGTAGATGAAGTGGCGACTTTAATGGCTTATGAGATTACGAGAGATATTCCGCTTGAGCATGTTCAGGTGAAAACACCAGTAACAACGGCGAATTGCCGGATTATTTCCGGAAGAATGCTGGGGCTTATTCCTATTTTGCGCGCAGGATTAGGAATGGTTGACGGTGTGCTTAAACTGATTCCAGCTGCAAAAGTAGGACATGTTGGTCTATACCGTGATCCGGACACGCTGCAGCCTGTCGAATATTATGTGAAGCTGCCGACGGATGTCCTGGAGCGGGAGCTCATTGTGATCGACCCTATGCTCGCAACAGGCGGTTCAGCGAATGCAGCGATTGAAGTGTTGAAACGCAGAGGCTGCACACAAATGAAGCTGATGTGTTTAATCGCTGCGCCAGAAGGAATCAAAGCGGTTCAACAAGAGCATCCCGATGTGGATATTTATGTGGCGGCCGTGGATGACTACTTGAATGATCATGGCTATATCGTACCTGGATTGGGAGATGCGGGAGATCGTCTATTCGGCACAAAATAAGCTTACGATGGGGGAGAAGAACCAATGAAACGTTTGAAAGTCATTACGATCTTCGGAACTAGACCTGAAGCGATTAAAATGGCTCCGCTAATTAAGGAGCTGGAGAAGCATCCTGAACATATCGAGTCTCTCGTTTGCGTGACGGCTCAGCATCGCCAGATGTTAGATCAAGTGCTCGACATTTTCAAAATTACACCGGATTATGACCTTAACGTCATGAAAGACCGTCAGACGCTGAATGAAATTACGATGCGTGTACTGCAAGGCTTGGAGCCTGTCTTCCAAGAGGCGAAGCCGGATCTGATTCTCGTGCACGGCGATACGCTGACAACATTCCTTGCCAGCTATGCGGCATTTATGCAGCAAATCCAAGTTGGACATGTCGAAGCGGGTCTTCGTACGTGGAACAAAATGTCGCCATATCCGGAAGAAATGAACCGTCAATTGACGGGCGTTTTGGCGGATCTGCATTTTGCACCAACACAGCAATCAGCTGACAATTTGCGCAAAGAAAATAAATCGGAATCTCAAATCTATGTAACAGGGAATACAGTTACGGATGTTTTTCAATATACGGTGCAGGAATCCTTCGAACACCCTGTTTTAGAGTGGGCTGAAGGCCGTAGGCTGATCTTGATGACAGCGCATCGCCGTGAAGCTCAAGGGGAGCCGCACCGCCAAATTTTCCGTGCTGTGAAGCGTATCGCTGATGAGTTTGAAGATATCGCCATCGTTTATCCCGTGCACCCGAGTCCAGCGGTCAAAGAGCCTGCGCACGAAATTCTAGGCAACCACCCACGCATTAAGCTGGTAGAGCCATTCGATGCTAGTGAGTTCCATAACTTCTATCCGAAGACACATATGATTCTAACAGACTCAGGCGGTCTTCAAGAGGAAGCGCCGTCCTTTGGTGTGCCGGTGCTTGTGCTCCGTGATACAACTGAGCGTCCGGAAGGCATTCAAGCGGGCACTTTGGAGTTAGTTGGAACAGACGAGGAGAAAGTCTACGAGCGTGCTCGCGCACTGTTGACAGATCCAGATTTATACAACAAAATGAGCCAATCTGCTAACCCTTACGGCGATGGTAAAGCATCGCAAAGAATCGTTCAAGCGATTCTGCATCACTTTGGCAAGGTCTCGGAGCGTCCTGAAACATTCTAACCGTGACAAAATCATGACAAACGCTACAGCGTACAGTTCGACTGTTTGGTTTGGAAACTCGCAAACCTTAGAGCCGCAAGGCTCTGAGGAGTTTCGGGCTGCGGGGACTGTTAAGTTTCGTCAATTGACAAACCTCGCATTGCTTCGATACAATAAATGAGGATTCGTAGCACTATGTCTACGAAACAGGTTTTCCTCAGCGGAAAGCCTTCAGGAGGGATGCTATGAAACGGCAAAACCCCAATGATAATCCGTGGCGAGCAGTAGCGTTAACTAGTGCGATCGGCATTGACCTGGCAGTTTGTTTAGGAGCCGGATACTTGTTCGGTGATTGGCTGACACGCGTACTAGGTGGGCAATTCTGGTTGTTAGGCGGATTTCTGCTAGGGCTTGTAACCGGAATCATTAGCATTTACTTCATGATAAAGCGGTACGGAGGGCTATGATGGATGAATTTTCAGCCACTCTGAAAACGGTTCAAAATGTGTTTCTTTTCTTTTTATCCTTTTGTTTGGCTGCATGGGCGCTTCTTGTCGATTACCGGGTTTACTTTGCCGGCATTATGCTTGGATCTATCGTGAGTATGATCAATGCAAGGTTCTTGGCCTGGAAGATTAACAAGTTGGCAGCAGCTGCGATAGAGCAGAAAGGGCGCAAGGTGACCCTAGGTTTTCTGACAAGAGCAGCAATTGCTGGCTTCGCAGGTTTGGTTGCCGTTCGGTATCCGGAACATGTCGCTTTAACCACGACGATTATTGGATACTTTTTTGCTCAATTGGCAACACTCGTACTGGGTATTCTTTCTATTAGGAAGTCTAAGAAGTAATTCCATTCGATGAAAGGGGTGAAAATGGAAAACATGGAACATCACGTACCAGAATTTGAGTGGTTAGGTATTCACTTCGACGCATCAGCACTTATGATGATCGGAATTACCACTATTATCGTGCTTATCCTTGCAATCGCAGGGGCTAGCCGTGCATCCGTAACGAATCCTTCGAAAATTCAAAACTTCATGGAATGGACGATTGAATTTGTAGAAGGCATCATTGGAAGTACGATCGGTTCTAAGCATGGCAAAGGCTTTATCGCGCTTGGTCTTACGCTCATTATGTACATCTTTATCGGCAACATGCTCGGCCTTCCTTTCTCAATCGTAACGGAAGATCATGTGTCATGGTGGAAATCACCGACCGCTGATATCGCTGTAACAGGAGCACTAACGGTTATCGTTATCGTACTAAGTCACTACTTAGGCATAACGCGTAACACGAAGCATTACTTCGCGCATTACTTTGAGTACAAAGGGGCAATGTTGATCCTTCATTTGATTGAAGTCGTATCAAAGCCGCTTACGCTCGCTTTCCGTCTTTACGGTAACATTTATGCAGGTGAAATTATGATATCTGTCATCATCGGAGCTGGTTGGTTTGGAATTGCACCACTCTTTGTATGGCAGGGCTTCAGTGTGTTCGTAGGTGCGATTCAAGCGTTCGTATTTACAATGCTAACAATGGTTTACATCTCACAAACGTTGATCCATGAAGAACATTAAGAGTAAGACTTACCTCGGGTAGTCTCGAGTCACTTATACACAAAACAAACCTAAGAGTTTAAGGGAGGATTTTATCAATGGGAGCAATAGCATTAGTAGCAGCAGGTATCGTATTCGGTTTAGGAGCACTAGGTGCAGGTATTGGTAACGGTTTGATCGTAGGTCGCGCTTTGGAAGGTATTTCCCGTCAACCAGAACTACGTGGTACGCTTCAAACAACTATGTTTATCGGGGTAGGTCTAGTAGAGGCAATGCCGGTCGTTGCATTGGTACTTGCGTTCATCTTTATGGGGAAAGCTTAAGAAACCGTTTGGCGGGGATGGCCGTAGTCGCCACCACGCCTTCGTTTTGCCCACGTTATCAGAAGGGAGTGACGTTACTTGCATATTGAATGGTCCACATTTTGGATTCAACTTATCGCGTTCTTAATTTTATACGTGCTACTTTCCAAGTTTGCGTTCGGCCCTTTGTTCGGCATGATGGAGAAACGCAGACAATTAGTTAAAGATCAAATTCAAACAGCTGAAGCGAGCCGCAAGCAAGCTGATCAACTGTTAGAGGAACAAAAACAAGCTCTGCAACAAATGCGTAAGGAAGCATACGATATCATCGAGCAAGCGAAACAAACAGGCTCTAAACAAGCTGATGATATTGTTCGTGCAGCTGGAGCAGAAGCAGCTCGTCTGAAAGATGAAGCTTTAAAAGATATCGAGAACGAGAAGAACAAAGCGGTTGCCGCTCTTCGCAGCCAAGTTGGCGCGATGTCCGTTCTGATTGCCTCCAAAATTATTGAAAAGCAAATCGACGAAAAGTCACAAGAGCAATTGGTTGAGCATTACCTCAAAGAGGTAGGAGGCAACGTATGAGTGACATCGTCGTAGCGAAGCGTTATGCCAGAGCTCTTTTTGAGGTAGCCAAAGATAAAGGAATTATTTCCCAAGTCGAAGAAGAGCTGAAATCTGTAGCTAGTGCGATTAGGGACAATGCAGACTTGCAGAAGTTCCTGAACCATCCGAACATCGGGAACACCGTCAAAACGGACCTGCTGAAGCAGATTTTTGAAGGCAAAGTTTCCGAGCCGGTGTGGAACACGCTGCTGGTCTTGATTGATAAAGGAAGACAAGCCATTTTGTCCGCTCTTGTGGGCGATTATGTGAAGATTGCGAATGAAGCGCTTGGACAAGCGAGTGCAACGATTTATGCCGCTTTTACGCTGACAGAAGCTCAACAAGCGGAAATTGCATCACATTTCAGCAAAATTACGGGAAAAACAATTCGTGTTGAGACTGTTGTTGAGCCTAAGCTGCTCGGCGGCATTCAAGTGCGTATTGGAGACCGTTTATATGATGGAAGTTTGGCAGGCAAGCTAGATCGCCTATCCAAAGCACTGGTTTAATAACAAGCACTGTAAGAATAGGGGTGACGTTCGTTGAGTATCAAACCTGAAGAAATCAGCTCATTGATTAAGCAACAGATTGAAAACTATAAATCCGATATGCAAGTGGTTGATGTAGGTACAGTCATTCAAGTTGGGGACGGTATCGCTCGTGCTCATGGTTTGGAAAACGTAATGGCAGGCGAATTGCTTGAGTTTTCAAATGGCGTTTTGGGCTACGCGTTTAACCTTGAAGAAAGCAACGTAGGTATCGTTATTCTCGGACCTTACAAAGATATCCGTGAAGGCGATCCAGTAAAACGCACAGGTCGTATCATGGAGGTTCCTGTAGGGGAAGCTTTGCTCGGCCGTGTTGTTAACTCCTTGGGTCAACCCGTTGATGGTCAAGGACCTATTGCTACAACAGAATTCCGCCCTGTAGAGAACATGGCTCCAGGCGTTATGGCTCGTAAATCCGTTCATGAGCCAATGCAAACAGGTATCAAAGCGATTGACGCGATGGTTCCAGTTGGCCGTGGTCAGCGTGAGTTGATCATCGGTGACCGTCAAACAGGTAAAACAGCGATTGCGATCGATGCGATCCTGAACCAAAAAGGCAACGGCGTTAAATGTATCTACGTTGCAATCGGTCAAAAACAATCCACAGTCGTAGGCGTTGTTGAAAAACTTCGTGCTGCTGGCGCTTTGGACTACACAATCGTTGTAACAGCATCTGCTTCCGAGCCTTCACCAATGCTTTGGTTGGCTCCATATTCAGGCTGCGCAATGGGCGAGTACTTCATGTACAAAGGCGAGCACGTATTGATCGTATACGATGATTTGTCCAAACAAGCGGCTGCATACCGTGAGTTGTCCCTCTTGCTACGTCGTCCACCAGGTCGCGAAGCATACCCAGGTGACGTATTCTACTTGCACTCCCGTTTGCTGGAGCGCGCTGCGAAATTGAACGATGAGCTTGGTGGCGGTTCGATTACGGCACTTCCATTCATCGAGACACAAGCAGGCGACATCTCCGCTTACATTCCGACGAACGTAATTTCCATTACGGACGGTCAAATCTTCCTTGAGTCCGACCTGTTCTACTCCGGTCAGCGTCCAGCGGTTAACGTTGGTAACTCTGTATCCCGTGTAGGGGGCTCCGCTCAAACGAAAGCAATGAAAAAAGTTGCCGGTACACTGCGTGTAGACTTGGCTCAATACCGTGAGCTTGCTGCCTTCGCAGCGTTCGGTTCTGATCTTGATAGAGCAACAAAAGCCCGCCTTGATCGTGGGGTTCGCACACTCGAAATCTTGAAGCAAGGCGTGCATCAGCCGCTTTCCCTAGAGAAACAAGTTTGCTCCCTGTACACGGTTGTTAAAGGCCACTTGGATGACATTCCAGTACAAGACGTAACTCGTTTTGAAGCGCAATTCTTGGCTTACTTGGAATCCAACCGTACGGAAATTTTGAACAGCATTCGTGATACCAAAGATATTACTGCGGATAACGACAAAGCGCTGGTTGATGCTATCAACACATTCAAAAAGAGCTTCGCAGTTTCTGAATAAAATTTGAATACCTGCGCTTTTCTTCGTGAAAAGCCAGGTACTCCGTTTATGCCTGAGATTGGGTGCAAGCTGCCTGAGATCAGGCCTTCGAATGAAGGCTTTCCAAAGCCTCAAAAGAGAGGTGACAGGTATGGCAAAAGGAATGCGCGAGATTAAGCGCCAAATCAAATCGACACAAAACACGAAGCAAATTACGCGCGCGATGGAGATGGTTGCAGCTGCGAACTTGCGTCGAGCTCAGCAAGCTGCGGAAGCGGCTCGTCCTTACTCGGATAAGCTGAAAGAAGTAGTGGCTAGCATTGCTGCAGGCTCCAAGGGTGTGAAACACCCAATGCTGCAAACACGCGAAGTGAAGAAAACCGCTTACTTGGTAATCACTTCGGATCGTGGTTTGGCTGGAGGCTACAACGCAAACGTATTGCGGAAAGCTATGACGGAGATTCGCGAAAGACATCAATCCCCGTCGGAATATGCTGTTTTCGTAATCGGACGTAAAGGTAGCAATTTCTTCAAGAAACGTAATGTTGAGATCGTTCAAGAAGTTACAGGACTTCCGGATTCTCCGAAGTTCTCGGATATTAAATCAATTGCTGCTTCTGCTGTTGCTAATTTTGAGAAGGGCGCGTACGACCAATTGTTCTTGGTGTACAACAAATTCCAAAATGCAATTAGTCAGATACCAACCATGGTTCGCTTGCTTCCTATGGAAGATGTAAAAGGTGCTTCAACGGCTAGTTACGAGTACGAGCCGTCAGCAGAAGGCGTTCTAGAAGTGTTGCTGCCTAAATATGCGGAAACAATTATTTACAGCGCAGTATTGGAAGGTAAAGCAAGTGAGTTCGGTGCGAGAATGACAGCGATGAACTCCGCAACGAAAAATGCAACGAAGATGATCAGCAGCTACACATTAGCATACAACCGTGCACGTCAAGCTGCCATTACGCAAGAAATTGCGGAAATCGTCAGCGGCGCGAACGCGAACGCTTAATTGATAAAACGCCTCGCTTAGAGGCGAAGCTTTTCTTAGGAGGGAAACCATGAGCAAAGGGCGCGTTGTGAATATTACAGGGCCTGTCGTCGACATTGAGTTCGGACGCGGACAACTCCCTGAAATTCTGAATGCAATCAAGATTGAAAAAAATGAAGGCGGAAAATCGGTTACGATTACGGTTGAAGCGGCGGTTCACCTTGGTGACAACCTCGTTCGTTGCGTAGCGATGTCTTCCACTGACGGACTTGTGCGTGGCGCTGAAGCTACTGACACAGGAGTTCCAATTACTGTACCTGTAGGTGCAGCAACTTTGGGACGCGTGTTCAACGTTGTTGGAGATCCTATTGATGGGATCGAAACGGTTGACCGTACGTTGACTAGTCCAATTCACAAAGAAGCTCCTCCTTTCGAGAGCTTATCCACGAAATCAGAAGTTCTTGAAACAGGAATTAAAGTTATTGACCTTATGGCTCCTTACGCAAAAGGTGGTAAAATCGGTCTCTTCGGTGGTGCGGGTGTAGGTAAAACCGTAACCATGCAAGAGTTGATTCACAACATTGCGCAAGAGCACGGCGGTATCTCCGTTTTCGCAGGCGTTGGTGAGCGTACTCGTGAAGGTAATGACCTTTACCACGAGATGAAAGACTCCGGCGTTATCGAGAAAACAGCGATGGTATTCGGTCAAATGAACGAGCCTCCAGGCGCGCGTCTTCGCGTAGCTTTGACTGGTTTGACAATGGCTGAGTATTTCCGTGATGTTGAAGGCAGAGACGTTCTTCTGTTCGTAGACAACATCTTCCGTTTCACACAAGCAGGTTCCGAGGTTTCGGCTTTGCTTGGACGTATGCCATCTGCGGTAGGTTACCAACCGACATTGGCTACAGAAATGGGTCAATTGCAAGAGCGTATTACATCCACGAAAAAAGGTTCCGTAACTTCGATTCAAGCGATTTACGTTCCTGCGGATGACTATACAGATCCAGCTCCAGCTACAGCGTTCGCTCACTTAGACGCGACAACGAACTTGGAGCGTAGTATCGCAGCTGCGGGTATCTTCCCAGCGGTAGATCCACTTGCTTCCTCTTCCCGTATCTTGACGCCAGAAATTCTGGGCGAAGAGCACTATAAAGTAGCACAAGGTGTTAAACAAGTTCTTCAACGTTACAAAGAGCTTCTGGATATTATCGCGATCTTGGGTATGGATGAGTTGTCCGATGAGGATAAACTAGTTGTTACTCGTGCGCGCCGTCTCCGTCTGTTCTTGTCTCAGCCGCTTCACGTTGCTGAGCCGTTCAACGGTTTCCCGGGCTTGTATGTGCCATTGAAAGAAACTGTGCGCAGCTTCAAAGAAGTTCTTGAAGGTAAGCACGACAACCTTCCTGAAGTAGCGTTCCACAACGTAGGTACGATTGAGGACGCAATCGAGAAAGCGAAAACGCTGTAAGGTTACCTTTGGTAAACTGCGCGTTAGCTGAGGAAGGAGAATCCAAGTGAGTACATTCCTACTTGAAATTGTTACTCCTGAGCGCAAAGTGTACGCTGAACAAGTGAACATGGTAGTCGCAAAGGGTGTCGAAGGGGAGCTTGGAATTCTGCCGAACCACATTCCACTCGTGACTCCATTGAAAATCAGCTCGATTACTGTGAAGAAGCAGGGCTCCAAAGACGAGATCATCGCAGTGAACGGCGGATTCATGGAAGTGCGTAAGGACAAAGTGGTCATACTGGCGGAAAGCGCCGAGCTGCCAGAACAAATCGATGTGGATCGTGCGAGAGCAGCGAAAGAACGTGCGGAGAAACGTCTTGCGGAAATTAAGCAAGATAACGTTGATTTCAAACGTGCGGAAGCCTCTTTGCAAAGAGCATTGAACCGGATCAGCGTGTCCGGCAAATCATAGATGTTTGACGAAAAAGCGGTGGAACTTAGGTTCCGTCGCTTTTTTTCGTTGCCACGGTTTAATTTTGATAAATATGGAAATTCTACTCACAAAGTATGTAAAAGATAGGGCTTGGAATTAGTCATCGACTCCCCTGAGCTCTTTTGGTATAATATTGAAGGTGATTATTACCAATTTGAATCAATGATTTGAGTAAGTAAATAAGAATGGAGGCGGTTACATTCAGATGATGTATACAAATAACTATGTAATCGTAGCGATTTTTCTTGGGTTAGGTATTCTCCTCCCGGTGGTAGCGCTTACGATAGGCAAATGGTTAAGACCGAGCAAACCCGTTGTGGAGAAGTATACGACGTATGAGAGTGGGAACGAGCCTGTTGGTGAAGGGCAAATCCGGTTTAACATTCGATACTATTTGTTTGCTTTGATGTTTGTCATCTTTGATGTAGAGACCGTGTTCCTGTATCCCTGGGCTGTTGCTTTTAATCAGCTTGGACTTTTTGCTTTAGTGGAAATGTGTATTTTTGTAGCCTTGCTAGCCATAGGATTAATATACGCTTGGAAGAAGAAGGTGCTGCAATGGACTTCAGTCTAGAGTCGATCTCCCCAGAAGAACGCGAAGAGTTGAACCGTAACGTATTTATGACGACACTGGAGCAGGTGAAAGCTTGGGCTCGCAGTAATTCACTTTGGCCTTTAACGTTTGGTCTTGCTTGCTGCGCCATTGAAATGATGGGTACAGGCGGGTCGCATTATGATTTGGACCGTTTTGGAGTCATCTTCCGTACGTCCCCTAGGCAATCCGATGTGATGATTGTAGCAGGGACAGTTACGAAGAAAATGGCTCCTTTGCTGCGCCGTCTTTATGAGCAAATGCCTGAGCCGAAATGGGTTATCGCTATGGGCTCCTGCGCGACTGCGGGCGGCCCGTACGTGAAATCGTACTCCGTTGTCAAAGGTGTCGATCAAATCGTTCCGGTTGATGTCTACATACCGGGTTGTCCGCCTAATCCGGCGGCGCTCATCTACGGAATCAACAAGCTTCAGGAGAAGATTCGCTATGAAGCGAAGACTGGTAAGCAGGTGATCAATCGATGAGTGAGGATAAGAAGCCGGAGGAGAAGGTTGAGGTCGAGCAGACGGCCTCTGCGGAAGAGTCCAAGACTGAGGGGAATTCAGAGCAGACGACGCCTGCTTCCGGGGAAAAGCCGGCCAGCGAAACGCCGGCGGCTGAAGCGGCGGAGAAGTCGGCGGAAGGCGCTCCCGTGCGGGAGCTGACCGCCGAAGAGAAGGCCGCGGAGCGCGCCGCGGCGAGAGCCGCCCGCCTCGCGGCGAAGGCGGCTGCCGCTGAGCCGACGGGCGAACCCACGTCGGCAGCAACACCATCTCCGGAAGCTGCAGGGGATGACGAGAAGGCGGCCAAAGCGCAGGCCGCCGCAGAAGCACGCGCAGCGCGAGCTAGCGCGCGCGGAGCGAAGACCGATGCGGCGGAGCCTGCCGCGCCGAAGGAGCCTTCACCGAACCATCCGCTGCTGGACCGGTTGGTCGCAATCTTGAAAGAGGGCGTAGGCGAAGACGCCGTCGTCGATAACTTCATTAACGAAAGGGACGGGCACCGTCCTTACGTTGTCATTCACAGCTCCCGCTGGCCGGAGGCTGCGGTGACGCTGCGGGATCACGAAGAGCTGCGCTGCGACTACTTGCGCAATCTCTCCGGTGTGGACCAAGAGACGCATCTGGAGGTGGCGTATCATCTGCTTTCCCTCACTCACAAGCGCGAGTATTGTGTGAAGGTGAAAACAGATCGGGATCAGCCAAGCATCCCTTCTGTCGCTCCTGTGTGGCCAACCGCGAATTGGAATGAGCGGGAAGTGTATGACTTACTGGGGATTGATTTCCCAGGGCACCCCAACCTAGTAAGAATCATGATGCCTGACGATTGGGTCGGCCATCCACTGCGCAAAGATTACGAACCGCTTGACCCGGAGGTGTAGCATTTGTTACGGACAGAAGAGCTCCTGCTAAACGTTGGTCCTCAGCATCCAAGTACGCATGGCGTTTTCCGCGTGATCGTGAAGCTGGATGGAGAGATCATCAAAGAAGCTATACCCGTTATGGGCTATCTACATAGAGGAACAGAGAAACTGGCTGAGAATCTGAGCTACACGCAAATTATTCCATATACAGACCGTATGGATTATGTCTCTGCTATGACGACGAACTATGTTCTTGTTCATGCCGTAGAGAAAATGATGGGTCTGGAAGTCCCGGAACGTGCGGAATTTCTTCGTTTGATCGTGATGGAACTTCAGCGGATTGCTTCCCATATGGTGTGGTGGGGAACGTATTTGCTGGATATCGGAGCCATGAGTCCGTTCTTATTCGCTTTCCGTGATCGGGAAATTATCATTGACCTGTTCAATGAGCTTTGCGGAGCCCGTTTGACTTACAACTACATGCGTGTAGGCGGGGTAAAATGGGACGCTCCAGAGGGTTGGATCGATAAAGTTAAGCAATTTATCCCGTATATGTACGGCAAATTGGAAGAATATCATACCCTTGTATCCGGAAATGAGATTTTCCTCTCCAGGATTAAGGGCGTAGGTAAATATGATGCCGATACAGCCATTGCATACGGGCTTAGCGGCGCTAACTTGAGATGTACAGGGGTTGACTGGGATATCCGCAAAACGCAGCCATACAGCCTATACAATCGCTTTCAGTTCGATGTGCCTGTACGAAGCGGCGGCGATTGTTACGATCGCTATCTAGTCCGCATGGAGGAAGTAAAGCAGTCCCTGCGCATTCTAGAGCAAGCTGTGGCACAGTTCCCGGAACAAGGCGAAACCATGGGCAAAGTACCAAGGGTTATTCGTCCTCCAGAAGGAGAAGTGTATGCGGCTATCGAGTCTCCTCGTGGAGAGATCGGCTGCTATATTATTTCCCGAGGCAAGCAAGAACCATTCCGTTTGAAATTCCGCAGACCGTCCTTCGTAAATCTACAAATACTGCCCAAACTCCTGGTCGGTGAATCGATGACCAACCTGATTACGATACTGGGCGGCATCGATATTGTCGTTGGGGAGGTGGATGCCTAATGGTAAATTTGTTGGAAGAGAGTCTTACATGGACGAACTTCTTCGTTTTCCTTTTCTGGGGCATCGTTATGCTGCTGTTGGTCCTTGGCTTCGTTACCTATGCGATCTACTTTGAGCGGAAGGTCATTGGCTGGATGCAGCTGCGGATCGGGCCGAACCGGACGGGGCCGTTCGGGCTTTTGCAGAGCGTCGCGGACGTGTTTAAACTACTCATTAAAGAGGATACCATTCCCAAAAAGGCGGAGCGCGAGCTGTTCATTTTGGCGCCTGTCATTACGTTCATTCCTTCGTTTACGATTATTGCAGCGATTCCTTTTTCGGATCGTATGTTTAATGCGAATTTGAATGCCGGTTTGCTTTATTACGTTGCCCTTACGGGGATTTCTACGATTGGGATTATTCTTGGTGGCTGGGCGTCAAACAACAAATATGCACTGTTAGGCGGTATGCGTTCAGCAGCGCAAATGATCAGTTATGAGGTGCCGCTCGTCATCTCCGTTATCGGGGTCATCATGATGACAGGCAGTTTAAATCTGCATACCATCGTTGACCACCAAGCTGGGGGTTTCTGGCATTGGAATTTCATTCCTCAGATTCTAGGCTTTATCATCTTTGCCATTGCCGGTGTATCAGAGCTTAACCGGACGCCTTTTGACTTGCCGGAAGCAGAATCTGAGCTTGTTGCAGGCTACCACGTGGAATATAGCGGCTTCCGCTTTGCTTTTTTCATGCTATCGGAGTATGTATATGTGTTTATTATTGCTTCATTAACGAGCCTGATTTTCTTAGGCGGTTGGCATTCACCATTCCCATTCCTTGATTTTATTCCAGGGATCCTTTGGTTCTTGCTGAAATTCTCCCTCGTTGTGTTCGTCTTGTTCTGGCTGCGGGCGACATTGCCTCGCGTTCGGATTGATCAGCTCATGGGATTCGGCTGGAAAGTGCTGCTGCCATTGGCGCTAGTCAATATGCTGGTGACGGCGATCATTATGACGATCTTTTAACAAAGCCTAAACATACGATGTCAGTTTTGTTTAAGCAAAACTCAGCGAATGCTTACGATGCAAGTTTCCTTCGGAAACTCTAAGCCTACGCTTACGATGTCAGTTTTGTTTAAGCAAAACTCTAAGGAGTGAAACGAATGAAGGGCATAATGAAAGGCTTAGGCGTAACGTTGAAAAGTATGACACAGAAGAAAATCACGTACGCATACCCTGAGGTCCCGATAAAAATGCCGGATCGTTTTCGCGGTATTCAACATTTTGACCCAGAGAAATGCATCGTGTGCAATCAATGTGCGCGTATTTGCCCAACCGAGTGCATTACACTGACGGGTAAAGCGAACCCGGACCCTGAGAAGAAGGGTAAGGTCATTGATACGTACGATATTAATTTCGAAATTTGTATTTTGTGCGATCTTTGCACAGAGGTGTGTCCGACGGAAGCGATCGTGATGACGAATAATTTCGAGCTAAGTTCCTATAGTCGCGATGATCTGTTCAAAAATTTGCAATGGTTAAATGAGAATAACCAAAACATTCGCCAGGAGAATAACTCGGCCATGCCAAAAGGGGGGGCCAAGAAAGATGTTTAACGGAATTGGTGATTTCCTCTCGAGTGGTTCAAGTTGGGCATTCTTCATTTTTGCCCTTCTTGCCATCGGCGGAGCGATTTTTATGATTTCTTTTACCAAAGTTGTTCACATGGTCATTGCCGTTGCGCTTACGTTCATTAGCTTGGCAGGACTATATATCATCCTTGAAGCTGAGTTTGTTGCTTTCGTACAGGTGTTGATCTATGCGGGAGCCATCTCGATCCTCATGATTTTCGGCATTATGATGACGAAGCACAGACAAGGGGAAGACGAGGAGCCAAGGCGTCCTTGGCACGAGGGTTTGGCGATTGTTGGCGCTTTGGGCTTGTTCGGGGTGTTGTTTTATGCGATTCAAAAAACGACTTTCGTCTCACAAGGTACTCTAGATGCCGGCAAAGATAATACGCTGGAAATCGGCAAACTGCTGTATAACCAGCATGTAATTCCATTCGAAATCATGTCTGTGCTGCTGACGGTCGCCTTCATCGGCGCTATTGTCGTTGCGAAGAGAGAGGAGGATTAGCTATGGGTAACATCATTACTCCCTATCTCACGCTGGCTGCAATCCTGTTCTGTATCGGTCTGTACGGCGCTTTAACGAAAAAAAACGGGGTCATCGTGCTATTGTCAATTGAGTTGATGCTCAATGCGGTTAACTTGAATTTGATCGCTTTCTCCAAACTTGGGGATCATCCAGTGTTAACAGGTCAAATTTTCTCACTCTTCAACATCACGATTGCAGCTGCAGAAGCCGCTGTCGGGATAGCGATTCTTATAACGATTTACCGAAATAAAGGGACAGTAGATGTAACGGACTTGGATTCTATGAAGCGCTAGGAGGCTAACAAGGATATGGTATCGGACTATTCACAGTACGCCTGGCTCATTCCGTTATTTCCGTTGATTGCTTTTCTAGCGCTTACGGCTATGGGACGTCAATTAAAGGACTTGGGCATTTATATCAGTATTTTTGCGATGTTCGCCTCGTTTATCGTCGCTCTGCTGATATTTGTTGAACGCATCGGCGGCAAGGTTGAGGATTATACGTGGGATAAGCTGAATTGGCTGCAGGTTGGCGATTTCACCCTAAATATGGGGTTTGAGGTCAACAATTTGAATGCCTTAATGCTGGTCATCGTCACGTTGGTCTCTCTCCTCGTTAATATTTACTCAAGAGGTTATATGAAGGGCGACGAGCGAATCCACGTGTTCTTTGGTTATATCGCTTTGTTCTCTTTCTCCATGCTTGGCCTTGTTATCTCAGAAAATATGTTGGAACTCTACATCTTCTGGGAACTTGTTGGGGTATGTTCCTTCCTGCTCGTAGGTTTCTGGTACTTCAAACCAGAGGCAAAGGCTGCTGCGAAAAAGGCGTTCATCGTTACCCGTATTGGGGACGTAGGCCTATTCCTCGGCATCCTGCTGCTATTTTGGTACATGCCGGGGCATGCGCTTGATTTTACATCTATACATAATGCCTTTACTACGGGCAAAATCGACCCGACAATCGTCACTTGGATTGCCGTTCTGATCTTCATCGGGGCGATGGGGAAATCAGGCCAGTTCCCGCTGCATACCTGGTTGCCTGACGCCATGGAAGGTCCGACACCAATCAGTGCGCTGATCCACGCAGCAACGATGGTTGCCGCAGGGGTGTACTTAGTAGCGCGAACGTTTGATATTTTCCATGCTTCGCCAGATGCCTTAATGGTTGTTGCTTATGTAGGGGGCTTTACGGCTATCTTTGCGGCAACGATAGGGATCGCGCAGAATGATATCAAGCGCATTCTCGCCTACTCGACGGTAAGTCAACTCGGCTATATGATGATGGCGCTTGGCATAGGCGTTTCGTATACGTCTGGGATGTTCCATTTGTTTACACATGCCTTCTTCAAAGCATTGCTCTTCTTAGGCGCAGGCAGTGTGATTCACGCGGTGCATACGCAGGATATCAATGAAATGGGCGGCTTATCCCGCAAAATGAAAATAACGACCTGGACGTTTGCTATCGGAACGTTGGCACTCTCAGGGATTTTCCCATTCGCAGGGTTCTGGTCAAAGGATATGATTTTGACAGAAGCATACGAGCATAACCAGCTGTTGTTCTGGGTTGGTGTGATTGCGGCTTTCTTCACAGCCTTCTATATGTCCCGACTCTTCTTCCTGGTTTTCCTAGGTTCCTCTAGAGGGAAAGAGCAAGGGCACGACGATCACGCCCATGAGCCGCATGAGTCGCCGCCAACTATGACGATACCGCTTATTATTCTGGCTGTACTCGCTGTGGTTGCGGGATTTGTGAATACGCCGTTCAACGAGTGGCTCGGCCACTGGTTAACGGGTCAAGAACATGACGAGAAAGCCAACTGGACTGTTATTATTTTATCCACACTGGCTGGGCTGCTTGGTATAGGTCTGGGATACTTGATCTACCTGAAACGCTCAATTCCGAGAGATGTCGTATCGGGTAAACTGCCGTGGCTGTATACGCTGCTCAACCGTAAATATTTCGTGGATGAAATCTATGACGGACTTATCGTCAAGCCACTTCGCGGATTGGGATGGATTCTTGATCTGATTGATGTGTACATCATTGATGGTATCGTGCGCTTGGTCGCCTTCACAGTCGTCAGTCTGGGTCGTTTGGGCTCCCGTCTTCAAAATGGGCAGATGCAGACCTACGGTGTCATCATGATTCTAGGGATGCTGATCTTAGCACTCGCCATCGCAGGAAGGAGGTTCATCCATGCCGGCTAATCTACCCATACTCAGTCTGATCGCTTTCTCACCACTGCTCGGCGTGCTGGTCCTGCTCTTCATTCGAAGTGATCGCGGCCGCTTAATTAAAACGATCGGTATCGTCACGACCTTGATTCCGCTTATTCTGGCGGCATGGTTGTATGTTGATTACAACTTTCAAGGGGATCCGATTCAATACAAAGAACAACTTAACTGGATTAAAGTCCCATTGAACCATGAGGGAATTCAACAAATCACATCGTATTTCTTTGAATTCAAATACAGCGTAGCCGTAGATGGAATTTCATTGCCGCTTGTATTTTTAACCGCTCTTGTGTCGTCCATGGCCGCTCTAGCCTCGGTGTATATCAAGAAACGTTGGAAAACGTACTTTATTTTATTCCTGCTGCTGGAAACCGGTATGTTCGGCGTCTTTATGGCTCAGGACCTGTTCTTATTCTTCTTGTTCTTCGAGATTACACTCGTGCCGATGTTCTTCCTAATCGGAATATGGGGGTACATGAACAGAGAGCAGGCGGCCAACCGTTTCCTTCTCTACAATGGACTTGGTTCAGCGATTATGCTGATCGCGTTTCTTATTCTTGTCAGCACGGCTGGCTTCAACCAAGACCCTTCGCAGACAGAGGCTATCATTTACTACAGCGGAGATATTCATACGATTGCGCATAATTTGCTGCAAGATCCGGCCGCTTATGTGAATCAAGAGGGGGCGCCATTCTTCCTAAGCCCAGCCATGAAATGGACCGTGTTCATTATGCTGTTGATCGCCTTCGGGATTAAGCTGCCGATCTTCCCGTTCCATACGTGGATGCTAAAAGTACATACAGAGGCTCCGCCTGCTGTCGTTATGATTCACTCCGGCATTTTGCTGAAAATGGGAGCTTACGGCCTAATTCGCTTCGGCATTCTGTTCTTTCCAGCGGAAGCGAAGCAGTGGGCCTGGATGCTAGCGCTTCTAGGCGTGATCAACATCGTGTACGGCGCCATTCTCGCGATGGTGCAAAAAGACTTCAAACTCGTGCTGGCTTACTCGAGTATCAGCCATATGGGCATCGTCCTGCTCGGTCTCGCTGCATTTAACGTGTCAGGCCTGCAGGGAGCCGTGTTCCAACTGATCTCACACGGCCTGATCTCAGCCCTGATGTTCCTGCTCGTCGGCAGCATCTACGAGCGGACGAACACGACCGAGCTCGATCGCTTAGGCGGTCTCGCCTCGTCGATTCCCTTCATCAGCGGGATTCTGCTGATTGCGGGGATGGCATCGCTCGGATTGCCGGGCTTATCCGGCTTCATCAGTGAGTTCCTCGCGTTCCTCGGACTCTTCGAGACACACCGGGTGTACGCGATTGTCGGTACACTTGGGATCATTCTCGCAGCGGTTTATGTGCTGCGTGGGGTGCTGAACATCACGTTTGGCCCTAAGCAGCCAACCTTGGCTCTGCAAGGGATACGCGACGCACGATTAATCGAGGCGGTGCCGATGATTACCTTGGTGGCGTTCATCCTCTTGCTTGGGGTGTACCCAAGCGTGCTGAGCCAGCCGCTTCAGCAAACGATAGGCAGCTTGGATCAATTGATCCAAAGCGTAGCCGGGAAGATAGGAGGTTAGTCCGGTGGAACAGCTTCGACTCCAAGTCTCCGATTTAGTGCATCTGCTCCCTGAGCTTTCGCTGGTTGCCACCGCGATCATCCTATCTCTCTTGGATTTGATCCTGCCAAACAGGTTGAGTCGTTCCGTTATTGGATGGTTGACCTTGGTCGGCCTTGTGATTTCCGGTGTATTTGTCTTGCTTCAGTTAAATCCGGATGAGGCCATTCAACTGCTCAATCAGAGCTATAGAGTGGATGATTTCTCCAATCTGCTGAAATTGTTCACCTTAGTAGGAACTGGCTTCGTCGTTCTGATGAGCCTAAGTTTCGTGAAGGAAGATACGATCCCTCATGTAGGCGAGTACTATTACTTCTATCTGCCTGCTGCGCTAGGCGCAATGATTATGTCATCTTCCGGCGATTTAATTACGCTGTATGTAGGATTAGAATTGCTTAGTATTACGTCCTACTTACTTGTAGCGATGAAGAAGAAGGATAGTAAGTCCAATGAAGGCGCCTTTAAATACCTAGTGATGGGCGGGGTATCCTCTGCCATCATCTTGTACGGCATGTCCTTCTTATACGGCATGGTGGGATCGAGCAATCTCTCACAGATTGGTGCTGCGCTCCCATCGATCATTGGTTCATACGAGCCACTGCTCTATGTTTCGTTCTTTATGCTGCTCGCCGGATTCGGCTTCAAAATCGCCGCCGCTCCTTTCCACAGCTGGGCGCCGGATGTCTACCAAGGCGCTCCGACGCCTGTGACGGCTTTCTTGGCAGTCGTGTCCAAAGGTGCCGGTTTTGCCATCCTTTTCCGAGTCTTTTACGTCTTGTTCGGATTTACTTCTTTCGAGGAATCGAAATTCCAATCCGATGTGTTCCTGGCCATTTCTGTAATGGCTGCGATCGCTATGGTTGCTGGTAATTTCATTGCCTTGAAGCAAACGAACATGAAAAGGCTATTGGCATACTCGGGAATTGCCAATGCGGGATATTTGCTTGTTCCAATTGCAACGTACTTCTCTGGTGTTCACTACGCGAATTTCTCTGAATTCATTTTCTATCTGATCGCGTACTTGTTCATGAATATCGGCGCTTTTGCGGTACTGATGATTATCGAGCAAGCGGAGGGGCATACCGAGGCCAAAGGCTTCGGAGGTCTGTATTATCGAGCGCCTTTTACAGCTGCTGCGATGGTACTGATTGTGTTGTCCTTAACGGGAATCCCGATTTCCGGCGGATTCTTCGGAAAGCTGTACATCATACTCGGTACGATGCAAACCCATCAATACTGGCTCGGCTCCCTGATGATCGCGACGAGTGTTGTATCGTTTTACTACTACTTTGGCGTCGTACGCCAAATGTTCATGCGCAGCGATTACGAACCGGCTGAGGTGAAGGTGCCTATAACCTTGGGCATAACGGTCTGGTTATGTGCTATTATCAGCGTAGCGCTAGGCTTTGTGCCGCATCTTGTGCTCAGATGGATAGAAACTATCTTCATGCTAACGAAGGATTTTATCTTGATGTAAATACAGTAGAGTTTGAAAAGCCTTTCCCTGTGTAAGTGGGGAAAGGCTTTTTAATTTATTTTGTGAGAATAGTTTTCTGATGGTTTGAGTCAAAGTATGTAATAATTAACCATAAATTTATTTAATTGTCATAAAACAAATATTACATATTAAAAATTATAAAAGGAGATGAATTTAGTGACTGTTAAAAAAATAATAGTAATACTTTCATTCTTTATCTGTATTGCGATATCAGGATGCACAAAAAAATCAGTAGAAACTTCGACTAAATATCATCATTTTCAAGCTAAGATTTTTAGTACGGTCAATCAGAAGGGTAAGAAGGAATAAAAATGATGTATACCGTCTCTTTGACTGAACTCCATCCTGCAGGAGAAGAATTCGAGAGGTTCAACGCCAATAACTCCAGCCCAGGCACGAATGGATTCATTGTTATTGATAACAAAACAAAGATCTTTAAAGTTGAAGCCGATACTAAATCAGAAATTGACCCTCTAACACTTAAAAAAGACGATATGATTGACTTCTGGATTTATATTCATAGTTATAATGGTGGAGTTATGTTGGTAGCCAGTGAGATTAATTTAGTAAACTAAAAAGCGCATTAATACCATATTTTAACTTTGTTTTTGACAAAATCCACAAGTAACAATCCTTGCACCCCATGGTATAATTTATGGGTGAGGATTGTTTTTTTGTTTCTATATTCACAGTATTTTTCTTAAAGATTGGACGCTAGGAGCCACTCTGTGACGCTCTTCTCAAATTTTTTCAAAAGTTCTGAACTTTTTGCGAAGAAAAACCGTTATATGTATCGAGAAGACGGGTAATGTGGTATAGATAGATAAGGCAAAAGACCATTAAGAGATAAAGGAACTGTGATTTCATGAAATTCATTCGACACTTATGGCTCGTCGTCCTGATGATGCTCGTTGTGGAACTTACAGTGATGGTTACAAAAACAGAAGCAGCCTTTCCCGTTTCGACGGATCCCATGAGGGTGAAACAAACCTATCTGGATATGATCCACATCGATCAAGCGTGGGCTGCGGCTGGAGATTCCCGTGCGCCTATTGTAGTAGCTGTGGTTGACACGGGTGTTGATCTTACACATCCTGATTTAGTAGGTAATTTGGTAGATGGCGTGAACTTGCTTCAGCCTTCCAAGAAGCCAATTGACGATAACGGACATGGAACGAACGTAGCTGGCATCATTGCGGCTTCGATCAATAACGATAAAGGTATTGCAGGTATAGCTCCAATTGCCAAAATCATGCCGATTAAAGCGTTGGAGTCTGACGGAACAGGCGGCGAAGCGAAGCTTGGCGAAGGCATCAAATATGCCGTGGATCATGGCGCGAAGATCGTCGTGCTTTCCCTGGGACTGAATAAATACTCCGATTATATGGCAGGCGTTGTGAAGTATGCTGAGGATCACAATGTACTGCTGGTGGCTGCTGTTGGCAATGAAAGCATGAGTGTGAAATACCCAGCGGCGTATCCAACGGTTTTAGCTGTAGGTGGCGTTAGTGCTGATAAGCAGGCAGACCCTCGTTCGAATTTCGGGCCTGAGCTGGATCTGGTTGCTCCATGGGATGTGTATACCACAGCTCTAGGCGGCGGCTATCAATATCAAGATGGAAGCTCGATGTCCGCTCCGCAGGTTGCTGGAGCAGCGGCACTAGTGTGGAGTAAATTTCCAACGATGAGCGCGTATGAAGTGAGATCTCAGCTGGAGCAGACGGCGGACGATTTGGCAGAAACCGGATGGGACGCCAAAACAGGATATGGGCTGCTGCGTGTGGATATGGCGCTGACTAAGCCTTATAAAGAGGATCGATTTGAGCCAAATGATCGTCAGAGTCAAGCAGCCAAGCTGCCTATACATACCTCTGTGAAAGCAACGCTATCCTCCGCGTTGGATGAGGATTGGTACGCCATTGATTCGTCCTATGACGGATATATTGAGTTGTGGTTGCAGAACACCGATAATACGGGTATTCGTGTGCGCTTTGACTCGGGGGAAACCTTTATTGCCAATAATTCCTCGGATGGAACTCAGCCTTTTAAGGTAAAAGTGACAAAAGGGCGTACGTATGTGCAACTTCAGTCGGTAGATCGCGAACGGAAAACGGGAATCAGTTATAGTTTGCGGACGGATTTTGCCATCTACACGGACCCTTTTGAAGATAATGATAAGCAGTACAAAGCATTTGCTCTGCCAGAGCGCAGCCAAACGATTCGCGGAACCTTTCACCAAAAAGGGGATGTCGATTGGTTCGTCTTATCGCTAGAACATTCGGGCTCAATGAGATTAAAGCTCTCCGTCGATACAGGTCGTATAGATCCGATGATTCTTTTTCAGAAGGAAGGAGAAAAGTCGATTTCCATTGATCAAGGAGGCGATGGCGGGATTGAGATCAGCTCGCTAATGGATGTATTTCCGGGGCAATACTATATTCGTGTTAGCAATACGAAGGATTATACGGAGCCGATAACAGGTGAATATACACTGGAAATCGAATATACACCTAAGCTGATTGATCCGAATGAACCTAATGATAAGTCTTATCAGGCGACTTTTGCAGCAATGAATTCGGTGTACGAAGGTTTATTTAATAACACGGAAGACGTTGATTGGTTCGAATTCCGAATGGCCAAAGACGGTCTGGCGCAAGTGCGGTTGACCAATATCCCGACTTCAAGGACGATGTACGCAACGCTGTATGACAGTACTTTGAAGGAACAAGGCTTTTATAGAAATGAATACGGTACTGATCAGCTTTTCGTTGAGAAAACGTTGAATGCAGGCACCTATTATATTAAGCTGCAAGCAAATCAATGGTTCATGAGTCAAATGTACAGGTTGAAAATTGGCAGCTACACGCTGGTAAGCGGTTTTGCCGATATTGAAGGGCACTGGGCACAAGATGCGATAACTAAGCTTACGGAGCAGGGCGTAATCAGCGGTTATGGCAATTATCGTTTTGCTCCGAATCAGTCGATTACACGCGCAGAAGCGGCGACTGTATTAACTCGAGCATTAAAGCTGACTAAGCGCAGGGACCTGAAATTCTCCGATATGGACACTTCACACTGGGCTTATGATTTCGTAGCCAAAGCTTTGCAAGCAGATATCGTTGCTGGATACCCTAACGGCACATTCGGACCCGATCGTACGCTTACGCGTATGGAAATGACACAGATGCTTGCCCGCAGCATGAATATGACAGGGAAGAAGCGGGGGAACTCACCTTTTAACGATGTAGATGAGTCTTATTGGGGGTTGGGTATTTTGAAACAAATGTGGGCTGACGGCTGGATCACTGGCTATTCAGATGGCTCCTTCCATCCCGATGAGCAAGCCACACGTGCTGAATTCGTCTCTATGCTGGTGAAAGTAATGAATCGGTAGAACCGAAAAGGAGTGACCTATGGGAGAAACAGATAAATGGAATGAAGCCGCGAAGTATGCTTCCGTAATGAACATGGTCGATATTGTAGTTTACATTCTATGTATCGGCCTCGCGTGGTGGGCGTTGCAAGCGTTCCGCTTTGATGTGCTGCTCAAGAATCCAAAAGGCGCTCAAGCCATTATGCTGCAAATTCTACTTTCTATTGGGCTCGGACACTTAGTTGCCAGTTTTTTCATCCAATATTTAGGTCTCTCCATGGGCTTCGGAAAGATGTTTTAATTCCTTTTTTCGAATAATGATTTAAATTGTTGTCAACAATGGATAGTAGAACGGATCGAAAATGGAGATCCTATTCGAACTCTATGTAGGTGTTTCAGAATACCAAAAGAACACAGTTGTAACTATGTGGCTTGTGATGATAAACTTAGGAAATGTGCAAAACCTTGTAATTAAAATAAGTGCGCGGAGGGACCATGATGAGCAAAATTATCGTCCGCGGTGGCCGAAAGTTAGCTGGCAATGTGAAAATCAACGGAGCGAAAAATGCGGTACTGCCGATTATTGCAGCTTCCATTCTGGGGTCGGAAGGTGAAAGCGTCATCCATGATGCGCCTCCCCTTGACGATGTACTAGTCATTAATAAAGTATTGCAAAGCTTAGGTATTGAAGTCGCCTATGACCGACAGGTGATTCGTGTTCGTGCGGAACGCATTGACACATGCGAAGCATCCTACGATTTAGTTCGTAAAATGAGAGCCTCTTTCCTTGTTATGGGGCCATTGCTAGCAAGACGTGGGCAAGCGAGAATTTCACTTCCGGGCGGTTGTGCGATTGGCACGAGGCCGATTGATCAGCATCTCAAGGGCTTTGAAGCGATGGGTGCCGATATTGAATTGGGTCAAGGGTATATTGAAGCCAAAGTGAAAGGGCGCCTGAAGGGTGCCAAAATTTATTTGGATGTTGCCAGTGTTGGCGCAACCGAAAATATTATGATGGCTGCTACGCTTGCTGAAGGCACAACCACCATTGAGAATGCAGCCAAAGAGCCGGAAATTGTTGATTTGGCTAACTATTTGAATGCGATGGGTGCGATCATTCGCGGCGCAGGTACAGGCGTTATTCGCATTGAAGGCGTAGAGAAACTTCGTGGGGCCGTACATACGGTTATACCAGATCGCGTAGAAGCGGGAACATATATGATCGCTGCTGCTATTACCGGCAGTGAACTATACATGGAAAATGCGATCGGGGATCACCTCCGTCCTGTTATATCCAAAATGCAGGAAATGGGCGTTATCATCGAAGAAGACGAGAACGGCATTCGCGTGCGCGCTTCGGGGCCGCTGCGTGCGGTTGACGTGAAGACGCTGCCTTATCCGGGCTTCCCAACCGATATGCAGTCGCAAATGATGGCGCTGCTGATGGTGGCGGACGGCACAAGTCTCGTGACCGAGACAGTGTTTGAGAATCGCTTCATGCACGTGGAAGAATTCGCGAACATGAATGCGCATATTAAAGTCGATGGCCGCACGGCGATCGTCAGCGGCAATGCTAAGCTGCGCGGTGCGAAAGTGTGCGCAACCGACTTGCGTGCTGGAGCGGCGCTGATTCTGGCGGCGTTGGCAGCGGAAGGTGAAACCGAGATATCAGGTGTTCACCATATTGATCGCGGATATGTCGATATTACAGACGTACTGCGCGGGCTTGGTGCCGATATTTATCGGTCGGTGCCGCAACAAGTGGAACAGGAAACGGCAGAGCTGGGGTTTTTCAATATCCAGCCAACATTAGCGTAAGATAGCAAGGACCGTCGGAGGGAGCTCCGGCGGTTTTTTGTTTTTTAATGGTTTAGGGCGTATAGAGGGTGGGAACTATAAGCCGTTATTTCTGTGAAAAAGCACGATTTCCAAGTGGAAGAGGAACTATGATCCGCTATTTTACCAATTTCACCTGAAAAACGCCGTATGAAGGATAATTAAGAGCCTGTAGTTCCGCTCAGAGAGAAAACAGCTCGAATTTCTCGAAATAGAGGACTCCAGTTCTCTCGACTTATCCTTATTGTAAAGTTTGCTATTGCTTAAATCTCATAAAATAGTATTATTAATTATGTATATAATACCATTATTTTACACTAATAGAAAAGGAGGATGACTTTAACTAGAATGTTGGAATCAATTACTCGAACCGATCGAGTAAATAATTTAATTTAGCGAGGGAGAGATAATTAATGATGATGAGAAAAAAAGGATTTATTTCAATGCTAACTTTCATGTTATTCGCAATGATGATCGTACCTGCATCAGCGCATGGTAATCCAATTAATCAACCTCAATTTAAGAGCATCCTTACAACAGGGTGGGGTCATTCGTTGTTTTTGAAGACAGATGCTACTTTATGGGCTTGGGGCGATGGGAACCTGGGGCAATTAGGTAACGGGTTAGGTGCGAGCAGCGCTGTTCCAGTTCAAAATACACTTGTTCAGGACATCGTCGATGTTGCAGCAGGAGATGAAAACCATAGTTTGGCATTACGCAGCGACGGGATCGTATTCGCGTGGGGAACTAACTCTTCTGGTCAACTGGGAGATGGCACGACAGTAATAAATCGCAACAGCCCGGTTCAAGTGAATAACTTAACAAATGTCATTGACGTCGCAGTTGGTAACTACCATAGTGTAGCGTTAAAGTCTGATGGAACAGTATGGGCATGGGGGAGCAATGTTTTTAGTCAGTTGGGAGATGGAACAACAACAGATCGGTTAACGCCCGTGCAAGTATCAGGATTAACCAATATTGTGGACATCGACTCTACAAACTATCATAACCTTGCCATAAAATCAGATGGAACAGTATGGGCCTGGGGTTATAACGCGGATGCTCAGTTGGGTAACGGCACAACGACGACTCCGTTAACTCCGGTGCAGGTGTCTGGTCTCAGTAATGTTTCCGACGTGTCGGCTGGCTCCTCTCACAGTCTTGCGGTAAAGACGGACGGAACGGTATGGGCTTGGGGCAGTAATACAAGCGGCCAGTTCGGAGACGGTACTACTACAAGTCAGACAACGCCAGTTCAGATACCAAGCTTCGGTAATGTAAAAGAAGTAGATGCGAGTTGGCTTCATAGCGTAGCGTTGAAAAATGACGGGACCGTTTGGGCGTGGGGTAACAACCACAGCGGCCAACTGGGGGACGGAACGAGTGGCTCGACCTATCTAAGCCCTAATCAGGTAGCAGGTATTAACGGGGTAACAACCTTATCAACAAGTGCAACCTTCACTGTGGCACACAAATCAGACGGGACCGTATGGGCATGGGGTAAGAACCGGTTTGGTCAACTGGGAGACGGCACAACGACGAACCATTTTACGCCTGCTCAAGTCACAGGTCTGTAAATCTGAAGTTGAATAGAACAGAGGCTGTCTCCCTTTGTTCTATTCTAGCAATACCTCTCATAAGCTAAGTCATACCAAAATACCTGCTAGTAAACGCGCTTATGGAGGCTGCTGAGACGATGTTGAAGAAAAAACGTGTTCCTGGCCGCGGGGCCATCCTATGGATGGCTGTTTGTTTGTCTTCTATGCTCTGTGTCATTCTTCTTGTTCCTGGATTGCTAGTCAAGAAGATTCCGGGCGGCGATGATCCACCTCCTGTACAGCTAGCGATTGATGGCTCTCATCAGGAGACGGTGACCGCACAAGGGTTGATGATTCCTGTCTATTTAACCAAAAAAGATGAGATCGAGACGGTGCCGTTGGAGCAGTATGTGAAAGGTGTTCTCGCTGCAGAAATGCCAGTAGAGTTCGAGTTAGAAGCGCTCAAAGCGCAAGCAATGGCAGCTAGAACATACGTCGTACGCAGGGTGCTAGAGAAGGATTATAGTAATGTGCCTGTAGAAGATGCACTTGTAACAGATACGACCGCACACCAAGCCTATATGACCGATCAACAGCTAAGAGAGAAGTGGACGAAAGGCACGTACGAAACGAATATGGCGAAAATCGATAGAGCTGTGAATGAAACGAAAGATATGATTCTGACTTACGAACATAAGCCTATCAATGCTACTTTTTTCTCAACAAGCAACGGGTATACGGAAAATTCAGAAGATTACTGGCCATTCATGAGTCCTTATTTACGCAGTGTGCCTAGCCCTTGGGATGTGAAACTGTCTTCTCGCTACCAAGAAACCGTAGATATCACTTACAAGAGTATGCTGCAGAAGCTGGGCGTTACGAGTATAGCAACTACAGGCAGCGGGACGAAGAGTATGAAAGTACTAGAGTGGTCAACGGGACACCGGATCAAGAAGATGACAATCGGAGGAAAAACATTCTCTGGACGCGAAGTAAGAGAGAAGCTAGGACTAGCATCCTCTCAATTCGCTTGGAAATGGTCCGGCTCCAAAATTACGTTTACGACTTACGGATACGGTCATGGCGTTGGCTTAAGCCAATGGGGCGCTAATGGAATGGCCAAGGAGGGCAAGACTGCGGCGCAAATCGTAACCTACTATTACACAGGCATCTCTATTGAAAAAGCGACCCCTTTTATCCAAAAATCTTAGTTAATAACGTTTCTATAAAAATATCTTTCTTCAAGTATAAAACCTTTAAATGTGTCAAGAATGGTTGATGAGGTGATTAACCATGAGTGATCAAAACAAAGGTTTTCAAAAAGAAGAAGCTCCTAAAACTGTTCAAGGGGCACAAGGAAGTCCATCCGCATGGAAGAGGTTGCTTGCTAAGAAATGGGTATTCCCAGCAACATATGTAGCAGCAGCGGCAATTATCTTAACCTTAATGTGGGTGTACCAGGACACAGGTACGAAAACAGTCAGCCAAGAAGATATGGGCATTAAGGTAAGCAGTGACGATCAAGCACCTGACAATTCCAAAGATGGGGCGGTTGCCGTTAACGCACCAGCAGAAGCTATGCAATGGCCTGTGAAAGACAGAGCGGCTCTCGACGTATCCATTCCGTTCTATGACACCAATGCAACCAATGAAGTTAAACAGGCGGCAATGATTCAATACAATGATCAGTTGACGCCGCATACCGCAATCGATTTGAAAGCCAAAGATGGCGCAGCATTTGATGTATTGGCCGCTCTGAGTGGTAAAGTTACAGCAGTTGAGCAAAATCCGGTAGTCGGCAGTCTTGTCGAAATTACGCACAGCAATGGCTTGATCAGCGTGTACCAAAGCTTGGCTGAAGTCAAAGTAACCAAAGGCGCTGAAGTGAAAAAAGGCGACGTCATCGCCAAAGCGGGACGTAATGAGTTCGAGAAGGAAGACGGCGTGCACTTGCACTTTGAAGTGCGTCAAGTGAGCGATAATGCCGCTCTGAATCCAGAAACGATTCTTAACGCTAAACAGTAATCGGTTCAAATGAAAAGGCAATCAGGTGGCTTCGTCACCAATCAGCCTACATAGAATGAGGGCAGCGGGTATATCCTGCTGCTTTTTTGCTTTGAAGCCTAGGGGAATTACCCCATGGCTTGCCCTCCATCACATACAGAACAGACTTGTCCTTGCCAAAAAAGACCGCATAAGCCCTTATTTCCTGATTTTTATGAAAATAAATATGGGAAATGGGCTTGTCAGGCTTGGTTACGTAGAATATCTAGTCATGCCCCTCATATACTTTACCAAACTATCTCGAGTAGGGAGGCGAGGGGAGTGCACGATTACATCAAAGAGCGAACCATTAAGATTGGTACCTGTATCGTCGAGACCAAGAATACGGTTCGCACCATTGCGAAGGAATTCGGTGTTTCCAAGAGCACGGTGCATAAGGATTTGACGGAAAGACTACCGGAAATCAACCCGGACCTGGCCAACCAGGTGAAGCACATTTTGGAGTATCACAAGTCCATAAGACATCTAAGGGGAGGAGAAGCGACGAAAATCAAGTATCGAAAGACACGAAACCCGAAGCACTCCGAGAACTTAGTCACGGTCAAATCCTAAAAATACCTTCATCCCGACGGTTTCCTGGAACTGGACATGTCGAAATTTCACGGAAAAAGAGGAATTAATGCATTTGCAGCGAATTTAGCTTATAATTAGAACTATCTATAAGAGCGCCGATTCTTCACGGGATGGACGGTAGATTTAGGGAGGATTAACTTGAAATGTTAAGCAAGGATATTGGAATAGATCTTGGCACGGCAAATGTGCTCA
This sequence comes from Paenibacillus sp. J22R160, assembly GCF_059692135.1. Taxonomy (NCBI): domain Bacteria; kingdom Bacillati; phylum Bacillota; class Bacilli; order Caryophanales; family Paenibacillaceae; genus Paenibacillus; species Paenibacillus sp. J22R160. Next base: position 68,376 of record NZ_JCAUAU010000012.1, read on the forward strand.
TTCATGTGAAAGGACGCGGCGTTGTGCTCGATGAGCCTTCTGTAGTAGCGATTGAAAGCGATACGAAACGCGTACTTGCTGTAGGAGAAGAAGCTTTCCGCATGGTAGGTAGAACTCCTGGCAACATTATTGCGATTCGTCCATTGAAAGATGGTGTTATCGCGGACTTTGATATTACAGAAATGATGTTAAAGCATTTTATTGCAAAAGTAGGGGGCAAGAACTGGTATTCGCATCCGCGCATCTTGATTTGCGCCCCTACCAACATCACCTCGGTTGAGCAGAAAGCGATCCGCGAAGCAGCTGAACGCAGCGGTGCTCGAGAGGTATTCATGGAAGAAGAACCGAAGGCTGCGGCAATTGGCGCCGGTATGGACATTTTCCAGCCTAGCGGTAACATGGTTGTAGATATTGGCGGAGGGACGACAGATGTGGCCGTGTTATCCATGGGCGACATCGTCACCTCCTCTTCCATCAAAATAGCTGGCGACAAGTTCGACATTGCGATCACAAAGTATATCAAAAATAAGTACAAGCTGCTGATCGGTGAACGGACAAGCGAAGATATTAAGTTGAAAATCGGAACGGTATATCCACACGGCAGAGATCAAGAGATGGATATTCGCGGTAGAGATATGGTATCCGGATTGCCGCTTACGATTACGATTCATTCGAGTGAGGTCCAGGAAGCCCTATGGGATCCGGTTTCATCGATCGTAACAGCTGCGAAGAGCGTTCTGGAGCGTACGCCACCTGAACTTTCCGCAGACATCATTGATCGTGGCGTTATTCTGACAGGCGGCGGGGCTTTGCTGCATGGCCTGGATCAGTTGTTAGCAGACGAGCTGAAGGTTCCAGTATTAATTGCGGAAGATCCAATGTCTTGCGTAGTTAAAGGAACAGGAATTATGCTCGATAACTTAGATAAAGTTTCCAAGCGTAAATTTAACTAAACAGTTTATCCAAGAGGTGAAGAGATGCTAAGAGGACTGTATACCGCGGCGGCAGGAATGATCTCCGAGCAACGCAGACACGATACCATTACGAACAATATTGCTAATATTAATTCCCCGGGTTTTAAACAAGGTAATGCCTTGTCACGCTCGTTCCCGGAGATGCTTATTTCTACAATTCGCGGTGGACAAGGCGCCTCAACGGCACCGCTTGGGAAGATGAGTCTTGGTGTGTTTTCGGAGGAGAATATTTCCATTCACGCACAGGGTGACCTGCAGGAAACGCAAAATCCTTTTGATTTTGCCCTCGTGTCGAACATTCAATTGCCAGGCATGGCTTTTGACGCTTCAGGGAAATTCGTGAATGCGGACGGTGAGCGCACGTTCCAGCCGCAAGCACTATTCACCGTGATTAACGCGGATGGAGAGCCTAGGTATTCCTTGAATGGTAAATTCACCGTAGATCCGACAGGTCAACTCGTGAACGCCAATGGTAACCAGGTGCTGGGCCGTGATGGACAACCTTTGCTGCTTGTTGATGGAGCGGGCCAACCCATTCGATCCTTTAAGGTGACGGACAAAGGGGAGTTCCTTGACGGGAACGGTCAACCGCTATTGAATCAAGCTGGACAACCTGTAGGATTAATGCTTTCGCGTGCAGAGAATCCGAATCTGCTGCTGCGTGAAGGTAATGGTTTATTGCGGATTAATCCAGGCGACGAAGCGACGGTTACACAGGTTGCCGCTGGTGATCAAGTCGAGGTTCGCCAAGGCTTTATCGAGCGCTCCAACGTGGATTCTGCGCAGTCTATGGTCGATATGATGTCAGCACTCCGTGCTTATGAAGCAAACCAGAAAGTCATTCAATCTTATGATAAAAGTATGGACAAGGCAGCGAACGAAGTAGGACGCGTCTAATCTAGCTTGCGAAGGAGCTACACATGAACAATTCCATGATTAACTCATCGGTATCCATGCACAGCTTACAGCAAAAGCTGGATATCTTGTCTAATAACATAGCAAACATCAATACAAACGGTTTTAAGAAAAAGGATGCCTCTTTTGAGGATGTTCTGACCAATGTGAAATCACAGCCGGAAGGATTCCGCCAGCAAGGCAGGTTCTCTCCTCTTGGTTTCAACCAAGGGTGGGGTTCAAAGTTGGTGCAAATCCAAACGAACCTGAAGCAAGGACCTATTCAGTCTACGGGCAATGCCTCGGATTTTGCGATTCAGGGCGACGGGTTGTTTGAAGTGTCCGTCAGCAAAGTTGATGGGAACGGAAACCAGGTGTTCCAACCTGCATGGACGCGTAACGGTGCCTTCAATTTAACACCTGATGCTAATGGCGATACGGTGCTTACTACCAAAGAGGGCCATTTTGTTACAGGTGCAGACGGCAATCCAATTCGAGTACCTGCTGGCTTCAGACCTGTTGTTCAACCAGACGGCATCATTAATGGATACAGTGAGCAAGATCCGAATGCGGAGCCACTAAATCTTGGTCGGATCAAGCTGGTTCGCGTTGTGCGCCCGCAATTGCTCCAAGATATGGGGGACAACCTGTATGCACTTCCTGCGGGAATTACGGAAGCCGAGAAGGCGAACATTTTGCAAAATGTGAATCCAGGCTTGGATACAACCAATAATCGGGTGACTTTGATGCAGGGGTTCCTAGAGCAATCCAACGTGACGCTTTCCGACGAAATGACGGATCTTGTGATGGTGCAAAGAGCGCTTCAACTCAATTCCCGGGCGATTACATCTTCCGATCAAATGATGAATATCGCGAATAATTTGCGCGTCTGATCGTAGAAAGGGAGGGATAGGGCTCGATGTCTGACAAGCCTAACAAGCCTACTCCAAAGAAAAAAGCACCACGGCCGAAATGGCTGAATATGATATGGCTTATTTTCAAAATCATACGTATTCCCGTTCTTTGCGTGCTAGCCGTTTATATCGGACTGTGGGTCGGATACTCCAAGCTGGGCCATCAGCCATCAGCAGAAATCTTCCATATGAGCACTTGGCGGCATTTATACGATCTGGTATTTGCGAATTAATTCGAACTCCCTTATTGGGAGTTTTATTTTTGTGTTAGCAAATGTATAATGAATGAAGGCTAATCGTCAGATACCAGATAAAAGGCGCAGGAGGGGTACTTTGAATATTCCGAACATGCTCACCATAAGCAGGTTTGTTCTTATCCCTGTGTACCTTATCATTTTTTTCGGCGGCCATATCCAGATAGCCTTCCTGATCTTGCTGGCAGCAGGGCTTACAGATATCTTAGACGGTTATATTGCCAGAACTCGAGGTTTGGTTACACCTGTTGGTGTTATGCTAGACCCCCTTGCGGATAAGTGCATGATGATTGCGGTCATTCTATCTCTGCTCATTACAGGGATGATACCATGGCAGGCGGCGGCAGCGATTTTTATTCGCGATCTGGGTATGATTATGGGCTCTGCTTTCGTTCACTTCAGGGGTAAATTAACCGTTCCCGCCAATGTGATGGGGAAATTAACGACAGTACTTTACTATCTCGCCATTCTCTTCATTGTTTATCATTTAGATTTCGCCATTACGTACTTATGGTTCGTGATCGGTGTTTCCTTCTTAACTTCCTTCATTTATATTTTTCAATTCCTGCTTTTAAATCGGAGGGCTAAAGCGAAATAAACCTATAACGTAAAAAGAGCCTATGTGAGGGTTGTGCACACACCTCTTTACATAAGCTCCCCCTATATGAACCTTCACTTCTGCAGTTAATGAAGGGACACCAGTATTGTAAGTGATTACCTTGTATTTTATACAAGAAAATTGAAAGGAGTATTACCCGTTATGTTAGATATCAACCAGATTCAAGAAATAATTCCACACCGCCCACCCTTTCTGCTCGTTGATCGCATTTTAGAAGTAGAGCAAGGCGTGAAGGCGGTAGGGATTAAGAATGTAACAATGAATGAACCGTTCTTTGCAGGACATTTCCCAGGGTATCCGGTTATGCCGGGTGTGCTGATTATTGAAGCTTTGGCACAAGTAGGCGCTGTAGCTGTCCTTTCCATGCCTGAGTATAAAGGTAAAATTGGTTTATTCGCTGGTGCAGACGGAATTCGCTGGCGCCAACAGGTAGTGCCTGGCGATACACTGACGCTGGAAATGACAATCACACGTGTAAAAGGTACGATTGTCAAAGGCCAAGCTGTGGCGAAAGTAGGCGAGAAAGTGGTAGTCGAAGGTGAACTTATGTTCGCCCTTGCTAATAAATAACCCCATAGATAAAAAGGAGATGAACCTGACTACTATGACGCGTGTACAAACAGAGTATCAATTATGGCTGAACGATCCAGCAGTGGATGCAGAAACGAAAAAGGAACTGCTAGCAATTCGGGAAGATGAGAAGGAAATTGAGGATCGCTTTTACAAAGATCTCGAATTTGGTACAGGTGGGCTTCGCGGCGTGATTGGCGCTGGAACGAACCGCATCAATGTATACACCGTTGGTCGTGCAAGCCAAGGTCTTGCACAATATGTGAATAGCACAGGCGTACAAAGCCCTTCTATTGTACTGGCTTACGATTCACGTCATATGTCGCCGGAGTTCGCTTTAGAGGCTGCCCTTGTGTTCGCAGGAAACGGCGTTAAGGCTTATCTCTTCAAGACTTTGCATGCTACACCACAGCTGTCTTTTGCCGTGAGATACTTGGGTGCGACAGCAGGCGTTGTCGTGACAGCAAGTCATAATCCACCTGAATATAATGGATATAAAGTGTATGGCGCAGACGGTGGGCAGCTCGTTCCTCAGTATGCGGAGCAAGTGATCGCCGAAGTTCAAAGCATCGACTCTTTCGATAAAGTGAAGAAACTGAGTCAAGAGGAAGCAGAAGCGCAAGGTCTTCTAACATGGCTTGGTGAAGATGTGGATCAGGCATACATAAAGGCAGTAACCGCGATTAGCCAGAATCCGGATGTGATCAAGGAAATTAGCGATGATTTCCGTGTCATCTTCACACCGCTGCATGGAGCGGGTAATGTACCGGTCAGGGCAGTATTGCAGTCCCTCGGTTTTGGACAAGTCCGTGTTGTTGCTGAGCAAGAGTTGCCAGATGCGCAGTTCTCAACAGTGAAGTCTCCGAACCCGGAAGAACGTGAAGCTTTCACACTTGCTATCGCACAAGCCAAGGAATGGAATGCTGATATTATTATCGGGACTGATCCGGATGCCGACCGTATGGGCGCAGTGGTGAAGGATCAAAACGGGGAGTATTTTGTTCTGACAGGCAACCAGTCGGGAGCCATCATTGTTAATTATTTATTATCAAGTTTGAAAGAGCGTGGAACACTGCCAGCGAACGGCGTAGTTGTCAAAACGATCGTAACGAGCGAAATGGGCGCGGTAATCGCAGGCCATTATGGGATTCCAACGTTAAATACGCTAACCGGTTTTAAATACATCGGGGAAAAAATGACCCAATTCGAGCAATCAGGTGAGCATACATTCCTATTTGGCTACGAAGAGAGTTATGGTTATTTGGCTGGTGACTATGCCCGAGATAAAGATGCTGTTATTGCGGCTATGCTTATCGCGGAAGCGGCAGCTTATTATAAGAAGCAAGGCAAAACATTATATGAAGTCCTGCAAGAGCTGTACGAATCCTTTGGTTACTTTTTGGAAAAACTGGAGTCAAGGACGCTCAAAGGGAAAGACGGCGTAGAACAAATCGGACGTATGGTAGAAGCGTGGAGAACGAATCCTCCAGCAGAAATTGCCGGTACACCGGTAACGGCTATGGAAGATTACGCCAAAGGTGTAAACGGGCTTCCCCTCGAGAATGTGCTGAAATTCAAGCTGGAGGACGGTTCCTGGTTCTGCTTGCGCCCGTCGGGTACTGAGCCCAAAATTAAGTTCTATTTTGCAGTAAAAGGATCAACAGGTGCAGAAGCCGCAGAACAGTTGGATCGCATCATTCAATATGTGCTTAGCCGTGTAGACGGATAATGAAATAGGATCAATTGAACCTCTTCAGAACCTAAGTCAGGGATAGGACGTCTAATGAATAGATGGAATAAATCCGTATTCATTTGGCCTATTTCCTCGAGTTTAGGAGCTGAAGGGGTTTTCGAATGTATATGGACCAGAAAGTAAATGCTCTAAGGAGTGGACAATTGGTGAATTGGTATAAAACTTGGAATAACCCGCTCAAAAATGTATTGTGGTGGCTTGTTATTATTGGTATGTTAGGCTCGCTTCCGCTTGCTTACACACGTCACCTAACGGAAACTTCGACGAAGAACGTCGAGTTCGTTTTTGACTATCGTGACTTATTAGATATTTCGGATGTGCAAACAAATCCTCAGAGCTTCGTCGCGCAGCAACTGAAGAACATGAAAGCCGCAGGCATTGGATCAATGGCTGTGTATGAAAGCACGCTGGGCGAGTTCAAAGAAAGCCGTCACATTGAGATGTTCAACTCAAGGGACGCAGCCGCGCTTACCCAAACCTTTGGTGATCCTAACGAGAATTTCACCTATGTGTTGTTCAAAGACAGTGCGACTCAGCAAAAGCTGGAGCCATTAATTCAGAAAACATTTGCTGACCTAAACGTCGGCATTAAACCATGGAGCTTCAAAAACCGTAACGGGCTCATTATTCAAATGAGTAGCGATGATGCTTCAATTAAGGGGATGGACCCTGACCCGATTACGCTGCAAATGTTGAAGGAGCAAGGCTTCCAAATCGTAGTGCGCCTATCCAATCGCCGACCATTCGTTACGAACGAGATGGATCGCCTCCTGAAGCAGCTGCATGATATCGGCGTGAAAAGAATCATTGTCGATGGCAATGAAGTTCCGGGATATACGGAAGAAGACACAGAAGTTAGTCTGAATAAAATGGCGGATCTATTGAACAAAAATGGCATCGGTTTAGCCGCTATCGAATTACTGAAAGAGCCTCAAAAAGGGTTTAGTACGCTAGCGAAACAAACGAATTATAATGTCGTCCGACTGCATTCGTTCACGGAGAAAGATGGAGAGAAACTAACGGAGCCGCTGAAAAAGGCCGAGCTGGAAGACCGCATTCAAGGCGTTGCGGATCGTTTCGTGCTTGCGGTGAAAGATCGCAATATTCGCATGGTTTTCCTAAACGCTAAGCCACTTAAGAGCCTTGATAAAGGTAAATTAGTAGACCCTCTTTCTGCTTTTTATGAGAGCTTGCAAGGTAAAGACGGGGCGATTCCGCGCATTGAGAAAGCTGGCTTTACGCTTGGTTTAGCTCAGACATTCGATGTGCATACGACTGGATGGCAAAAAGTCGCCAGCGCCTTTATGTTGATTGGCGGCTTGAGTATCATCGTGCTTATGATTTCTTTCTTCATTCCAGAAGCCACACTCGTTTTCTTTGTGCTTGGACTGCTCGGATTGGTTGGTCTACATACCTTGTCGGCTAATTTATATGCACAGGGACTTGCCTTGGCATCAGCGATTTCTGCCCCGAGCATTGCGATTATGCTGGCGATTCGAACGGTTCGTTCGGGCGCCGCGGCGAAGTGGAAGTCAGGTCTTGCGTTTGCCTTATGGACACTCATCAAAACATCGTTGATTTCACTCCTTGGTGTCGTTTATGAGGTAGCGCTCCTCAATCACATTACGTATTCGCTGGTTCTGCAGCAGTTCCGTGGTGTAGGTGCGCTGCATTTGCTGCCTATCGCAATCGCAGGTGTGTACTTGCTGTTCTTTAGCGAGAATAATACCTACAGCGATAAAATCATGAATATTCGCCGTATCCTTACATCTTTTATCAGCGTATTGTGGATCGTTGTTGCCGGGATTGGTCTGGCTGCTGTTTTCTATTACTTGTCTCGCACGGGTAACGAAGGACAAGCTTCAACGGTAGAAAAATTATTCCGTTCGTTCTTGGAGAACACACTGGGCGTACGTCCGCGTACAAAAGAGTTCTTAGTAGCTCATCCGATCTTCATTCTCGGTGCGTACTTATCCATACGCTACAGACATGCTGTTTACTTGATATTCATTGGTGTAATTGGGCAGCTATCCATTGTTGATACATTCGCTCATTTGCATACACCGCTCCATATTTCTCTTATCCGTATTTCCTACGGTATCGTATTTGGCGCCATTATTGGCCTCGTTCTGATCGCAGCTTGGGAAATCATCACAAGGAGTTGGAAACGATGGGTGCCAAAGTTGTCAAAATAGCGCTATCCGGCTACTACGGTTTCGATAATAGCGGGGATGAGGCTGTGCTTCAATCTATTTTGTTCGCTTTGGAGGAGCAGGGCAGAGAGCAGGGCAGAGAGCAGGGTATTCGCATTGAGCCGATCGTGCTTTCCGCGAATCCGGAGAAGACGTCAGCGATGTACGGTGTCCAATCCTATCACCGCATGAAACCGGGTCCACTTCTCCGCGCATTGCGGGAAGCGGACGGTCTGATCAGCGGCGGCGGCAGCTTATTGCAGGATGCTACAGGCTCTAAGACCATTCCATATTACTTAGCCGTTTTGAAAATCGCACAGTGGTTTGGAAAGCCTACGTTTATTTACTCCCAAGGCATCGGCCCGGTGAACCGCCGGATGTTCGACGGCTGGATCCGCAGCGTGTTCCAGCGCTGCGCCTATATCTCCGTCCGCGATACCGAATCCGCGGCATTGCTGGCAACGATGCGCCTCCCGCGGGAGCGCATCGCCGTCGTGCCCGACCCGGTCATGGGCCTGCCGCTTCGCGGCGAGGCTGGGACCAGCGGGTCGGCTGGCACGGGCGTGCGGACAGTGGGCGTGTCCGTCCGCTTCTGGAACGAGGACCGCTCGGAGCTAGAGGCTCTCTCGCGGTCCTTGGCAAAGCTGCTCGCCGCTGATAGCAATGTGCGGCTGCGGTTCTTGCCCTTCCACCTCCCTTCGGACGAGGTGGCCTCGCAGTTCGTGATCGACCGTTTGGGCGATCACGGCGCTAGGGTAGAGATGGTGCCGGGCATCGTCCATCCGCAGGATATGCTCGCGCAGGTCGCGGGATGCGACCTGCTGATCGGGATGAGGCTGCATTCCTTGATTTATGCAGCCTCGCAGTATGTGCCTATGGTCGGCATCTCGTACGATCCGAAGATCGACCAGTTCCTCCATAGGCTCGGCATGAAAGCTGCCGCATCGACGTCTCGTTTCGATGCGGATGCATTGGCCCAGGAGGCGCAGGGTCTCCTGGACGGCCGAGAAGATTGGGCGGCGTCCAAGCGCGCCGCTATTGAAGAGCTAAAGGCGCAGGCCCAGCTTCCTGCGAAAAGCATCATCTCCTTTTTTAATAAATAAAAAAATCAACCAAAACGTGAAAGCCAACGTCACATAAAGGAAGAGATGTCTATGAGCTCAACATCAACAACGACCCCAGATGGAGTTGTTTCTGCCCAAGCTATACCCAAAGTTCGCATATATGGGGTTCCTGTCTCCAAAATGGGCATGGACCAAACGGTTGCCTACCTATCGAAGGCGATTGAACAAAGACAGCCTCACCAAATCATAACGGCCAACCCGATTATGGTTATGTCGGCGCTGGATGATCCTGCCTATATGAGCATGATGCAGCGCGCAGAGCTTATCGTTCCTGATGGAACTGGTGTCGTCTGGGCTGCTAATTATGTTGGAGAGCCTGTCGCAGAGCGGGTCCCCGGTTACGATTTGCTAAATGAGTTGATGAAGGCCGGAGAATCGAAAGGCTGGAAAGTGTATCTGCTTGGAGCTTCAAATGAGGTGATCCAAGCGGCCGCTGACAAACTGCGCATGAACTATCCTGGAATCAAGCTAGTTGGTGTGCGTGACGGTTATTTTAAAGATGAGCAAGATGCTGAAGTAATTCAAGCCATTGTAGATGCCGCACCGGATCTTTTGTTTGTAGGGAGGTCGGCAGCGAATCAGGAGCCTTGGATCGGCAAATACAAAGGGCAGCTCGGCGTTCCGGTTATGATGGGAGTCGGGGGAAGTTTTGATGTTCTTTCGGGCAAGCTAAAGAGAGCACCAGTTGTATTCCAAAAACTACGTCTTGAATGGTTTTACCGCCTGTTACAGGAGCCGTGGCGCTACAAAAGAATGTTATTACTCCCTAAATTCGCGATGAAAGTGATGCGTGACAAAGAGAAAGTCACAAAATCATGAAAAATTTTATGAAAATTGGCTGAAAACGGTCAATTCAGACAAATTTAGCAGTAGTATTTGTGGACAAATGGGAGTATAATTCTCTTCGGCGGATCACCTGCCACCCAAGACAAGAGGAGCTGTGAAGAAGACATGTATGGATTATACGCGATTGGGTTCATCGCCGCCTGCATTATTGCAGTGCTGCTGACACCCCTGGTCAAAAAATTTGCCTTCTGGGTTGGAGCTGTGGATGCCCCTAACCATCGAAAAGTTCATACCCGAATTATGCCGCGTCTCGGAGGCTTAGCTATTTTCCTTGCCTTTGTCGGAGCCTATTTCGTCGTCTCTCCAGCACTTGATGCCGTTAACTCCAATGCAGCCTTTGGTTTGCTGCTAGGCGGATTAGTTATCGTCATTACGGGGGCTTTGGATGACCGTTTTCAGCTGTCCCCCAAATGGAAGCTTCTCGGGCAGCTCATTGCTGCATGTATCGTCGTTTCCTTTGGCCTCAAAATCGATCTCGTTAACATTCCGTTCGGAGAGACGAATCTGCCTATCGGTTGGTTGAGTATCCCGATTACGATATTATGGATCGTCGGCGTATCCAATGCCATTAACCTGATTGACGGTCTCGATGGCCTGTCAGCGGGAGTATCCGGTATTGCTACAACTACGATTCTGATTCTAGCGCTTATGATGGGCAATGTAACAGTTATTCTATTAGCTGTAATCTTACTAGGAAGTATCGTAGGCTTCATGTTCTACAACTTCCATCCCGCCAAAATCTTCATGGGCGACTCGGGCGCCTTGTTCCTAGGCTTTGCCCTTGCAACACTTTCGATACTCGGCTTTAAGCAAGCAGCCGTTGTATCGCTTTTAATCCCGATTATGATTTTAGGCGTTCCATTATCCGATACCTTCTTCGCGATTATGCGCCGTTACGTGAATAAATTGCCGATCTCGGCACCGGACAAAAGCCATCTTCATCACTGCTTGTTGCAGCTTGGCTTCAGCCATCGTACAAGCGTACTGATTATCTACGGTATTGCTTCCATATTTGGCGGTAGCGCTGTTGTTTGCTCAGTTTTCATCTCCCAGGATTCCACTTGGGGCTTGATTATGATCATTGTTGCTCTATTCCTTGTGATGCTCGTCGGAGCAGAAGCGATCGGCATTATCAGTAAAAGCCGCAAGCCAGTACTTAACTTCCTGCAGAGACTTGTAGGCAAGACGGTACAGAGCGACCGGATGGGCAAATAATCAGCACTTATAAATGGTTCTCTCAAATCCAACCTTCGGGTTGGGTTTTTTTCCATTTTGTGAACTTTTTTCTTTCTCTAAACAATTGAGAGGTTTTGACCGATAAGAAAGATACAAGAACTTTTGGTGGTATGCCGCGTCAAATCATGTAGAAGGATAGAAGGATTTGGGAGGAATTGTCGAAAGTAGTTTTGTCTAACCGATGGTTAGCAGCATTGCCATGTCTATATGTATGATATTTTAAAGGACATAAGGAGGAACTAGCTTTGAAGACCAAGCAAAGAAATAAGTGGATTAGCATTAGCCTCATGGTTGCCATGTTGTTGGCCTTGCTTCCGCCACTCACGGCTTCGGCCGCACCTGTTTTGAATATCACGAATTTGTACGTACATACGGATCCAAATCCTGCGGATCCTCCAGGGACTGAATTTAAAGACACATCCGTTCAACGGTTTACTACAAATCCAATTACGCTAAGTGTTGACATCAATGGTATTCCGAGAGAACAAGTATCAGAGATTTACTATGAGATAACGAATGTAACCACAGGGATTACCACACCTAATCGTACCAACCGCCCTGTAATTAATCCGGACAGTAACAATCAAATTACTTTTCAAAATGTAGAGCTGACAGAAGGCTTAAATAGAATCGTAATTAAGTTCGAGAGTACTTCAAGCATTCCTTCCTTACCGGGTTGGGCATATTTTACTCCTGTTTCTAATATAACGAATTTAAAAATCAACGACGATATACTCACAGATGGGGGTATGTTTCCATCTTCGGGTCCTTATACGAATGTAAATATCACTGGTAATGCTAACAATGCTTATCAAGTAAATGCTATCGTTAATGGCACTACTTATGAAGCATCGAACTTTTACAATGGTATCTTTACTTTTCTTACGAATACAGGAAGAACGACAGATATTAACTTAAAGCCAGGGGATAACCAAATTCAATTTATCTCCAAGAATCCAACCAACTATTATACAACGAGCAGACAGTTTAAGTATGATAATGGTTTAGGGTTTGCTTATAACGGAAATGTCCGTTTTATGAGTGAAGCAGCATCAGCCGATAAAAAGTTGATCACTGAGCCAACCTTGGAAAGTGCAACGGAGAAAGACATCACGTTCACAGCTGATATCAAAAACAGCAAAGGCAATATCATTGCAAGCGTACTTGATTATGTATATGCAGAAATTAGCGTTGCAGGTGCTGCAAGCTTCCGTTATACGTTTGCTGATGGCAGTATAACTAATGTTGTTGGAACTTTATCTGGCGGTGGGGCTATTACTCCCGTAATATCTCAAACAGCTAATACGTCTAAATACAACACATATCATCTCTCTGTCAGTCTGCCGCTATCGTTGAGTGCTACGACACAGCAAATCGAGGTTAAACTCGTTACTTCCGCTGGGTATCCTAACACACCAACATCCTATTTGTTTAACTACACGAATCCGGGTCTGCCTTATTTGACGAGTGTTGCTCAAGAATTTAGCCCGATTGGTGGTTCGCAATTTGAAGTTAAATTAAGTGAACAAGGTACGAGCCAGATCAATGAATTTCCTGCTAAACTTAACATCTATACAAATGCAAATACACAAAAAGTAAACGTGAATATTCCTGGTTTCGCTGGTAATGGAGACATTGCGGTAACACAAAGTTCTCCTGGTATTTACAGAGCAACAGTTGACTTGCATGATCTTACGGATGGACTGACAACCATGACAGTTATACCGATAGATGGCGCGGGAACACTGAATAATGCCGGAAGAAAGATTTATAGTTTGAATATCTCAGGAGCACCTTACGTCATTGTAAACAATCTTTATAATGGCAAAGTGGTAAAAAGCAAGGGAGAATTATCATGCGGCGTTGCCGGACCTTGTATCACAGGTAAAATTGTGAACCTGCCTCCTGCTAATTATCCGCTAGTGAAGCTATCTGTAAATGATGTTGACATTCCTTTAAGTAAAACAGCTCCAGCCGGCTCATTAATTGATAGCAATGGCAATTTTACGATTAACGAGGCAACATTGAATGCACTATTTGGTGGTACGGCGTCAGGTACGGCATTCAGTAGCTTATTTGATGCTGATGGCAAGAAGTCAATTAAGTTCTCTCTCTATTTAAAACCTGGTACAGAAGAGATATTAGTTACTCAATCGAACTACGATGTATTTATACTTAGCGATTATGCGCCAATTATCGAAAGATTAGTACCACATATTAATTTAACGCCATCTACAGATGGAGATACAACAGGTTCATACTTAACATCTTCCAGTGTGCTTCAATTGACAGGTACATTGAGGAATGCCGAATTGAATACGGAAGCGATTCTATATCTAAGGAAAGCTCCTTCAGGCGCTAGCATGACGCCTCCATCCTTAGTTGCGATTGGCGGGAAGCAGGAAGTCTCCGTCGACGGGAAATCCTATAAGATTGATTTCGGATCAACGACTTATACAATGGATCAATACGGTGATTATGTTTTCGAGATTGTTGCTAAGAATAACTCTGGGCGCACAACTAGTAAAATGATCACAATTACGAGGCAGCCAGTCAGCTACATTCTTCTCCAGCCAAATAATTTTGTGAAAAATACCGATAAAATTGATCAAGCAAATGTGAACACGAACTTCCAGACGGTTATCATTCAAGCTGATGGTGCTGACACTGTATTATTTGGTAAAGTAGCGGCTATTCAAACTGAGCCGGGCAAATTTAGATATGATGCAGCAAACCTTAAAGCCGGCAAGAATACTATAAGTTTTGAAATTACCCGCGGACCCAATAAAGTCAAAGGCACTTTCATCTTAATGAATCAGAATACGCCTATTGAAGGGGCGCAGTTCAGAACGACTTTGACATCTAAAATGAGTGTGTTTAATGGCGATCTTCAATTGTCATTCCCAAAAGATACAAAGGTGATGCGTAATGATAGAACCGCTTCTGAACAGTTCATTACAGCAGATCGCAAGCTTGTATTTGGTATTGCTAATCAGGATGACGGACGTGTAGATAAAGCTTCCGAAATTGCACTAGTAGGAACAAGGTTCTTACAAGAGCCTACTGGCCGATTCAGACCTGCGAGTAAATTATACTGGGTGGATGCCGGGGAAGTAGATCTTTCTGCAGCTGACAATAATGACACGCTAAAAGCTGCGCTGCAAGGGACTGGAAATCTTCCGATTCCTTCGAACCCTGGACCAGGCGAGAAGAACTTCTTCTCGCGTTATATCAAAAGCATTATGATTCCGACGCAACACGGAACGATGACATTGAAATATGATTCAGATATAAGAACTGACTCATGGAAGTATGTTACTGTGTACCAGTATGGTACCTTCCTTGACCCAAGTGGCAGCGGTAATCAATATGTAGGTTGGAAAAACATCGGTGGCGTTGTCGATGCCAAATCTCACACAATCAAAGTACCAGTTGAGACATTTGGATACTTCCAGGTTATGTACATGGATAACAGCTTTAATGATGTCACTTCGCACGACTGGGCACGTGATTACTTAGATGTCTTATATTCAAAAGGCGTCATGAATAACAAAACAACGGGTCAATTCTTACCGAATGATGCAATTACTCGTGGTGAATTTGTAACCCTACTGGTTAAAGGTTTTGATATCCCTCTAATTAATGACGATACTTCTTATCACACAAATGACCCTACAAATCCTAACTTCCAAGGTACATTTGCAGATGTTCGCAGAGGATTAGGGTTACCGAATAGCAGCAGCTTGTTTGACTTTATGCACATTGAAGCTGGAGCTAGGACAGGTATTGTTCGAGGAAACTCGAATGGATTATTCTTGCCGAATAACTCGATCACCAGAGAAGATGCTGCTGTAATGATTGCTCGTGCCGCTAATATGAAAGTTAGCAGTGACACGGCTAAGTCAATGGCAAACTTGAAAAAACTATTCACGGATGCTGATGACAGCATCATGAGTACCTATGCTATGCCTTCTGTTGAAGCTGTAGTAAAAGCCGGATATATGGATGGAATCAAGAATGTCCCAGTTGAGGGGCAAAAGAAAGATACATTCAGCTTTGATCCAAGAGGTAATATGACAAGAGCGCAAGCATCTGCTATTGTGTACCGCGTCATGCAGCAAAGCGGCAATCTTCCTAAATAATAAATAGAAAAAGAGACTGTGTCCGATCTATTGGATACAGTCTTTTTCTGTTTGGAAATTGGAGGGTGTGTTTTCAGTTTATATTAAGCTAACTTTTAGACGGCATTCAGCTTCTCTACTCATTTACTTCACAAATAAAGTGTAAATTGTAGTTGTGAGTGAAAGCTTGCACCAATAGATAAGTGTTTAACTAGTAAATCGACTCTACTGGAAAATACTTATCAATGAAATTATGCATATACTCACGTATACTAAGTCATGTAGCCGAGGTGATAGACGCGTAGCTACACGGAATCTTGCAAGAACGATTCAAGAGTCGTCCCGCTGGTTATAAGTTTTTATAACAAAAAAACTTTAAAATATTAGGAGGAAACAAACCTTTATGAAGAAAACTCTTTCCGTAGTCCTTACATCCGCTATGGCTCTTTCCATGTTCTCATCCCTAGCATTCGCTGCGAAATCATCTGCTGATTTCACAGATTTGAAAGACTTGGATGCTGCTACAAAAGCGAAATTCGATGCGATGATCTCCGCGGGTATCTTTGACGGTGTGTCCGAAACAACTTTCGGCCTGAAAGAAGAAATGAACCGTGCGCAATTTGCAAAAGTTGCTGCCTTGATCATGGGTCTTGATGTTAACAAGGATTTGAAAACTTCCAGCTTTACTGACGTTAGTGTAACCGACGAAGCTAACGGTTATGCACTTCCTTATATCGAAGCTTTGAAAACAGCTGGCGTAACGGATGGTTATGCAGATAATCAATACAACCCGGCTGGTAAAGTAACGAAAGAACAACTAGCTACTTTCTTGGTTCGTGTTCTTGGTAAAGACGCTGATGCAAAAGGCAAAACAGGCACAGACACAACCGTTTCTGGTTGGGCACAAGGCTATGTCGCACTTGCTCTTGAATTGAAACTTCTTTCCAACAATGAAGATGGTAAATTTGGCGGTATGAGCAATGCAACACGTGATTTGCTTGTGAGCGGCGCATACGAAGCGAAACAACAATACGTACCAGCTGGTAAAGTATCCGTAACAGGTGCAAAAGCAACAGGTGCACAACAAGTAACAGTTAACTTTAACAAACCAGTCGATATTGACAAAGCAAAAGTAGCTTTGACAAAAGGTTCTATCGACGTTGCAACTACTGTTAAATTTGCAGATGACAAGAAGTCCGCGGTATTAACATTAACAGATGTTAAGATTGGTGATGGAGACTACACAGTAACATTGTCAGGACTTGACACAGCAACAGTTGAGAAAACAACAGCAACTTTTAAAGGCGAAGCTGAAAAAGTTATGAAGCTTGATTTCGCTAACGCTGGTGATACAATTGCAAAGGCATCTGATGTTCGTTTGAAAGTAAAAGCAACTAACCAATATGGTGAAAATGCAACGATGTCAGCAGGCTCCTACACGGTATATGCAGATGCAGCGGCTAATGCACAGCTTACTAAATCAGAAAGCGGCGAGTTGTTGTTGAAACTAGACACAAGCTCATTTACTTCTGGAACAGGCCTTGTTGCTGTAAACATCTACAACAACGATAACCGCGTAACGGTGTCTAAAACATTTAAAGTAGGAACAGCTCCGTTTATTTCGAAAATGGAATTAGGTACTGTGAAATACTCAAATGGCAAAGATTCGATTAATGCAAAAGGTGAAACAGCAACATTCGATGTTGTGAACTATGACCAATATGGCAACGTCGTTCCTTATACAACAGCAGATAACACGAATACACGCCTTGTATTTAACGGTTATGAGCCAGCATTGCAATATGAAGTCGGCGATTCTAACAGCGACCAAATTGCGGATGTTAAAGTTTTCTTGAATAACAGCATTGACAAAGCATCTGATATTACGTTCACTGTATACAACCAAGCTGGATCTTCCACAGGGACAGTGAAGTTGGTTGCTGGTAAAGTAGCAACCAAAGTAGAAATCGGTGATGTTAATGATGTCGTGGCAGCTGGTGATACAGAAGCATACCTGCCAATTACAGCTTATGACGCAGCTGGTAATGTATTAAGCACAGAAGACTTGGTAAGCAGCCAAAACCTGAATAGAATTAAAATCAGCTCTTCGACAGATGCTAGCGGTGCAGACAACTCTGTACTTCAAACAAATGGCGAACACAAAGGTCAAGTAAAAGTTACAAATCTTCCAACAACATCAAAATCTATTATCTCGATTAATGTGTATATTGCCGAGCCAAACGCAAGCAGCAATGATACAGCTACCGTTACGGTAGCGGATGCACGCGTACCAGAGAGCTTTAAAGTGGTAACAGACCCTGCGAAGAAAATTGCCGTAGGTGGCGAGAGCGCGTTCCAAATTAAAGTGTACGACCAATACGGTAAAGAGTTGAAAAACATCCAATCGACAGATGGAAATGGTAATGTTGGCACACAAGATCAATACCGTATATCTGTAGAAGAGAATAATGTTGGTGGCGTAAAGGTTGTACCAGCAACTGGCGCAGACTTCTCAGCACCAATTACAGGTAAAAACGTAGAGTTGTTCAACAAAGAGCATAAATTTACGTACACAGCTGCAGATGGCGAAGAGAACTCAGCTGAATTTGTAGCGAAAGTGGAAAGAAAAGTAGGATCCGCGGATTGGACAGAACTGTTCAATGTAACGAAAAAAGTTGAGGCTATTACAGCAGATACAGATCTTACGTACACGATCAACACAGTGAGCGACCTGGTTAATGCGATCGATAGCAGTTCTCTAGCAGCAGCAACGTATGATACAGGAGCAACTGATAAGTTGTCCGTTGAGGCGCAGGAATCTGCATTGACAAGTAAATTTGCAAGACAAGTTAAACTAGCAGCAACAGATGGTGGAGGCAACAAAGTCGCTATTCCACAAACCATTCAATCGATCACAAGCTCGAACGGGATCGTAGCAAAAACAGATATGACAGCAGGTAAAGGTTATGTGATTGGTAACGAAACGGGTACTGCGAAATTAAACGTAGCGTTTACTGACAACAAAGGCCAATCTGTACTGAAAACAGTTGATGTAAAAGTACTAGACAACGTAATGACATCGACAAAAATTGTTGCAGATAACACAGCAACGACGAAAGAAGATTGGGATGCGGCTGTAGCTGACGCGGGAGATGGCAAGCCAAATGCATTCTCATTGATGGATTTGACTGTTACAGATAACTACGGTGTGGAGTATGAAGAAGTTGAAGCACAACAATACAACTACCTGTTTGGTGTAGTATTCACAGCTAAAGGCGTTACAGGCACTGGCTCTGTGACCGTAGACCAATACGGAAATATCAAAGCTGACGCAGGTGTGACTGGCTTTGACTTGGTAGCTACGACAGCAACAGGCTTGACTGCGAGCACTTCTGTAGTGAAATAAGAATTAAAGTAGAAAAGAGACCTTAGGGTCTCTTTTCTTTTTATAAACTCTACTGGAAAATACTTATCAATGAAATTATGCATATACTCACGTATACTAAGTCATGTAGCCGAGGTGATAGACGCGTAGCTACACGGAATCTTGCAAGAACGATTCAAGAGTCGTCCCGCTGGTTATAAGTTTTTATAACAAAAAAACTTTAAAATATTAGGAGGAAACAAACCTTTATGAAGAAAACTCTTTCCGTAGTCCTTACATCCGCTATGGCTCTTTCCATGTTCTCATCCCTAGCATTCGCTGCGAAATCATCTGCTGATTTCACAGATTTGAAAGACCTGGATGCAGCTACAAAAGTGAAATTTGATGCAATGATCTCCGCGGGTATCTTCGACGGTGTATCCGAAACAACTTTCGGCCTGAAAGAAGAAATGAACCGTGCGCAATTTGCAAAAGTTGCTGCCTTGATCATGGGTCTTGATGTTAACAAGGATTTGAAAACTTCCAGCTTTACTGACGTTAGTGTAACCGACGAAGCTAATGGTTATGCACTTCCTTATATCGAAGCTTTGAAAACAGCTGGCGTAACTGATGGTTATGCAGATAATCAATACAACCCGGCTGGTAAAGTAACGAAAGAACAACTAGCTACTTTCTTGGTTCGTGTTCTTGGTAAAGACGCTGATGCAAAAGGTAAAACAGGCACAGACACAACCGTTTCTGGTTGGGCACAAGGTTATGTCGCACTTGCTCTTGAACTGAAACTTCTTTCCAACAATGAAGATGGTAAATTTGGCGGTATGAGCAACGCAACACGTGATTTGCTTGTGAGCGGCGCATACGAAGCGAAACAACAATACGTACCAGCTGGTAAAGTATCCGTAACAGGTGCAAAAGCAACAGGTGCACAACAAGTAACAGTTAACTTTAACAAACCAGTCGATACTGACAAAGCAAAAGTAGCTTTGACAAAAGGTTCTATCGACGTTGCAACTACTGTTAAATTTGCAGATGACAAGAAGTCCGCGGTATTAACATTAACAGATGTTAAGATTGGTGATGGAGACTACACAGTAACATTGTCAGGACTTGACACAGCAACAGTTGAGAAAACAACAGCAACTTTTAAAGGCGAAGCTGAGAAAGTTATGAAGCTTGATTTCGCTAACGCTGGTGATACAATTGCAAAGGCATCTGATGTTCGTTTGAAAGTAAAAGCAACTAACCAATATGGTGAAAATGCAACGATGTCAGCAGGCTCCTACACGGTATATGCAGATGCAGCGGCTAATGCACAGCTTACTAAATCAGAAAGCGGCGAGTTGTTGTTGAAACTAGACACAAGCTCATATACTTCTGGAACAGGCCTTGTTGCTGTAAACATCTACAACAACGATAACCGCGTAACGGTGTCTAAAACATTTAAAGTAGGAACAGCTCCGTTTATTTCGAAAATGGAATTAGGTACTGTGAAATACTCAAATGGCAAAGATTCCATTAATGCAAAAGGTGAAACAGCAACATTCGATGTTGTGAACTATGACCAATATGGCAACGTCGTTCCTTATACAACAGCAGATAACACGAATACACGCCTTGTATTTAACGGTTATGAGCCAGCATTGCAATATGAAGTCGGCGATTCTAACAGCGACCAAATTGCGGATGTTAAAGTTTTCTTGAATAACAGCATTGACAAAGCATCTGATATTACGTTCACTGTATACAACCAAGCCGGATCTTCCACAGGGACAGTGAAGTTGGTTGCTGGTAAAGTAGCAACCAAAGTAGAAATCGGTGATGTTAATGATGTCGTAGCAGCTGGAGATACAGAAGCATACCTGCCAATTACAGCTTATGACGCAGCTGGTAATGTATTAAGCACAGAAGACTTGGTAAGCAGCCAAAACCTGAATAGAATTAAAATCAGCTCTTCGACAGATGCTAGCGGTGCAGACAACTCTGTACTTCAAACAAATGGTGAACACAAAGGGCAAGTAAAAGTTACAAATCTTCCAACAACATCAAAATCTATTATCTCGATTAATGTGTATATTGCTGAGCCAAACGCAAGCAGCAATGATACAGCTACCGTTACAGTAGCGGATGCACGCGTACCAGAGAGCTTTAAAGTGGTAACAGACCCTGCGAAGAAAATTGCCGTAGGTGGCGAGAGCGCGTTCCAAATTAAAGTGTACGACCAATACGGTAAAGAGTTGAAAAACATCCAATCGACAGATGGAAATGGTAATGTTGGCACACAAGATCAATACCGTATATCTGTAGAAGAGCATAATCTTGGTGGCGTAAAGGTTGTACCAGCAACTGGCGCAGACTTCTCAGCACCAATTACAGGTAAAAATGCAGAATTGTTCAACAAAGAGCATAAATTTACGTACACAGCTGCGGGTAGCGAAGAGAACTCTGATGAATTTGTAGCGAAAGTGGAAAGAAAAGTAGGATCCGGGGATTGGACAGAACTGTTCAATGTAACGAAAAAAGTTGAGGCTATTACAGCGGATACAGATCTTACGTACACGATCAACACAGTGAGCGACCTGGTTAATGCGATCGATAGCAGTTCTCTAGCGGCAACAACGTATGATACAGGAGCAACTGATAAGTTGTCCGTTGAGGCGCAGGAATCTGCATTGACAAGTAAATTTGCAAGACAAGTTAAACTAGCAGCAACGGATGGCGGAGGCAACAAGGTCGCTATTCCACAAACGATTCAATCGATCACAAGCTCGAACGGGATCGTAGCAAAAACAGATATGACAGCAGGTAAAGGTTATGTAATTGGTAACGAAACGGGTACTGCGAAATTAAACGTAGCGTTTACTGACAACAAAGGCCAATCTGTATTGAAAACAGTTGATGTTAAAGTATTAGACAACGTAATGACATCGACAAAAATTGTTGCAGATAACACAGCAACGACGAAAGAAGACTGGGATGCGGCTGTAGCTGACGCGGGAGATGGCAAGCCAAATGCGTTCTCATTGATGGATTTGACTGTTACAGATAACTACGGTGTGGAGTATGAAGAAGTTGAAGCACAACAATACAACTACCTGTTTGGTGTAGTATTCACAGCTAAAGGCGTTACAGGCACTGGCTCTGTGACTGTAGACCAATACGGAAACATCAAAGCTGATGCAGGTGTGACTGGCTTTGACTTGGTAGCTACGACAGCAACAGGCTTGACTGCAAGCACTTCTGTAGTGAAATAAGAAATTGATTAGAAGCAAGTTGTAACCTGAAAGATAGACACTTTGAAAAAGGTGTCTGTTTTTCAGGTTTTTTGTATGCAGAAAAATAAATTAAACAGTGAATGTGCAACTCCAACATCATGTAATAGCATTTTTTTATCAACACCCAAGAAGCTGCCTTTAACTAATTTTAATGTCTCGTACGTATCTAATATAGGAGTATAATAGAAGCCTAAGCACAACATCGAAGAGCTACGGTACAGAATTAATAAATAAGTGCTGATATACAGCAGTTTTTATTAAATGGTTTGATGAATTCAAAAAAAAATACTCGCAAGCGCAACTTTTTCTAATTCGCTGCGTTTAATACTTTGAAAACAAGTAAACGATGATGACTTATATCATTCCTGTACACTAAATGGATATAAAAATAATCCTTTACGACGTATTTCGACCATAGTATAATATACCTTGGTGTCACTACCTATTTCTAAAATCGTTTACTAGTTTCTAGTGTGGTTATATAATCACAAGAGAACTTAGTTATAAAATTTCCGCTCAACTCTGGAAAGGGGGTGAACAAGACAATGAGTGAATCGAGCTCAAATATGTTTACAACTAAAACAAATAAAATTAAAGATATCCAAGGAGGAGAAAAAAAGGTTATGAAAAAAAGTTTATCCGTAGTTCTTTCTACAGCAATGGCATTATCCATGTTTTCTTCCGTAGCATTTGGTAAAACATCTGCAGATTTCACAGATCTTAAAGATCTTGACGCAGCAACAAAAGCAAAATTCGATGCAATGATCAGCGCAGGTATCTTCGACGGCGTAACAGACACAACATTTGGTTTGAAAGACGAAATGAACCGTGCTCAATTCGCGAAAGTTGCAGCTTTGATCACTGGTATTGAAGTTAACAAAGATCTTAAAACTTCCAGCTTCTCTGATGTTAAAGTTGATGACGCAGCTAACGGCTACGCACTTCCTTACATCGAAGCTTTGAAAACTGCTGGTATCACTGATGGTTACGGTGAAGGTACTTACAACCCAGCTGGTAAAGTAACAAAAGAACAACTTGCTACTTTCTTGGTTCGCGTATTGAACAAAGATGCTGAAGCAAAAGGTAAAACTGGCGACGACAAAACAGTTTCTGAATGGGCACAAGGTTATGTGAAATTGGCTCTTGAATTGAAATTGTTCCCAGCTGCTGAAGGTGGTTTCGGTGGCCAAACTAACGCAACTCGTGATCTTCTTCTAACTGGTGCATACGAAGCGAAAGCTCAATACGTATCCCCAGGTAAATTCTCCGTAACAGCAGCAAAAGCTTCTGGTGCGAAAAAAGTTGAAGTTTCTTTCAGCAAACCAGCTGATAAAGAAAAAGCTAAATTCGAATTGAAAAAAGGTTCGATCGTTGTAGCTGTTGACACAGTATTTGCTGAAGATGGCAAATCCGCAACACTTACATTGAAAGACACTAAGCTTACAGCTGGTGACTACTCCGTAACTTTGAGCGGCCTTGACGCTGCAACTGTTGACAAAACAACAGCTAGCTTCACTGCTGAAAACGAAAAAGTTACTAAAATTGATTTCGTTAACGCTAGCGATACAATTGCAAAATCCGCTAAAGTTCGTATTAAAGTAAAAGCTTCCAACCAATATGGTGAAGATGCGTCCTTCTCTTCAGGTGCATACACTGTATACTCGGACGCAGCTGCGAACGCACAACTAGCTAAAACTAGCGATGGTGGATTGCTGTTGAAATTGGATACTAGCAAAGATAATTTCCAATCAGGTACAGGTCTTGTTCCAGTAAACATCTATGACAACGAGAACCATGTATCAGTTTCCAAAACATTTAAAGTAGGTACGGCTCCATTCATTTCCAAAATGGAACTTAGCGCAATCAAATATTCCAACGGTAAAGATTCAATTGGTACAAAAGGTGAGACTGCTACTTTTGATCTTACAAACTACGACCAATATGGCAATGTAGTTGCTTATGATTCAGCTAAAGATCAAACGGATACTCGTGTTGTATTCAATGGTTATGAGCCTGCTTTGAAATATGAAGTAGCTGATTCCAACAGCGACGATATCGCTGATGTGAAAATCTACCTTGATAACAACATTGACAAAACAGCTGAGGTTTCTTTCACAGTTTATAACCAAGCTGGTTCTGGCACAGGTAAAGTGAAATTGGCTTCTGGTAAAGTAGCTACTAAAGTAGAAATCGGAGATGTTAGCACACAAGTTGCTGCTGGTGATGCAGATTTCTATGTGCCAATTACAGCTTATGATGCAGCTGGTAACGTATTGAGCGTTGACGATCTAGTAAGCGACCAAAACGTAAAAAGAATCAAAATCAGCTCTTCAACAGACGCTAGCGGTGACAATTCCGTTCTTCAAGTAAGTGGAGAGAACAAAGGTAAAGTGAAAATCACTAACCTTCCATCTTCCTCCAAATCAATTATTTCTGTAACAGCATATATCGCTGAGCCGAATGCAAGCAGCAACGATACTGCTACATTTACTGTAGGTGATGTACGCGTACCAGAAAGCTTCAAAGTTGTAACTGATCCAGCTAAGAAGATTGCTGAAGGTGCAGAAAGCGCGTTCGAGATTCATGTATATGACCAATATGGTAAAAAGTTGGAGAATGTTAAATCGACTGATGGTAACGGTAACGTTGGCACAGCAGTAAATTACCGAGTTGCTGTATCTACAGCTGTCTATGGTGGTGTAAAAGCAGTAACAAATGCTGGTGCTGATTTTGCTCCTACGACTACGTATTCGGGTGCTGATGTAAATACACTCTTTAACAAAGAGCATAAATTCGTGTTCGGTACAACTAACGTCGATACTGCTAACTATGCTCAAATCACTTTGAACATCCAAAAGCAAGCTGCTAATGGTACATGGAATGACGTTACATCACCGCTTACTAAGAAAATCGAAGCAGTTACTGGAGATCTGACTTACTCCATCAACAGCATTGATAAACTGGTAAATGCTATCGATACAAGTTCTGTTTCTGAATATGTTTATGACACAGGTTCAGTTGCTGCTACAGGAAAAAATATTTTGACTGTTGCTCAACAAGAAGCAGCTCTTGATAACAAACTTGCTAAACAAGTTAAGCTTACAGCAACTGACAGCGCAGGAAACACTGTTGCAATTAAACAAACAATTCAAGGATTGTTTAGCTCTAACCCAATCGTTGCAAAAACGGATATCAATACATCCAATGGCAAAGGTTATGTAGTTGGTAACAAGAAAGGTACAGCAACACTTAACGTATCCTTTGTTAACACCAAAAACGAAACAGTTCAAAAGACTGTGAACGTAACAGTTCTTGACGATGTTCTTACTTCCACGAAAGTTGAAGCTGGAAATACAACAAGATCTGCGACTGAGTATGCTGCTGGTGTAGTTGAAGGCAAGTTCAATGCATTCAGATTGATGAACTTGAAAGTAACTGACAACTATGGCGTTACTTACGAAGGATTTGACGCTCAGAAATATAACTACCTGTTCGGTACAGTATTTACTGTAAAAGGTGTTGTATTGTCGGATTCAGCCGTAACTGGTACAGCTAGCACAGTATCTGTTGACAAATATGGTAACATTACAGCTGGTACAAACGTAAAAGCATTCGATCTGCTTGCAACAACTGCAACTGGTCTTTCCGCAGCAACTTCAATTACTGTTAAATAATCTAGGCTTAAACTAAAGAAGACCTTAGGGTCTTCTTTTTTTATTGAAGTAATGAAAGGGGAATTTAACATTGTTTGAAAAAAGAAAAATGATATTACTTTCAGTTATATTCATGGGTTTTAATATAGTGGTCTCAACTTCCCAAGCCGAAGCACCAACCCCGGGCTCGTCCACCGACCCGGTGATCACAAAGAGCTACTTCGACCAGAACACCTTAAGCGAAGCCAAGGTGAAGGATCTTATCGCCTCCGCGATCGCTGCCAATGCTGGTGGCAGCCAGCCTGGCAATGGGAGCAACGGAGGCACAGGCACTAGCCCGACGCCAGCGGCGATGAAAGTTGTCCAATTAGCAAATGGACAAACACTTTACGCCGGCGCTGGCGCCGAATTTATCGTGCGAAGCGGCAGGGTCCTCGCCGTGAGCAACGATGATAATGGCATCCCGGATGTAACGGGAGGCAAGGATCTTCCAGCGGGGACGGAAGTCGCGCTGAATCATCTTTTGATTTTCCCGGCTGAGGGACGCGGTATAAAGCCATCACCGAAAAATACGGCGGACATTTTTGTCATGGTGCGCGGTAGCTATTTACTGCTGAATGCAGACGGAAGTTCGGCTGCAAAATAATGTTTTTTAAAAAGTAAGCGAAGACTAGTCTTCTCCATAATTTTACCCGTAATGACAACTTCTTATGCGGTTGGAGCTTAGGATTCTAGCCATAATAAAGGTGTACCCACTCGGGTCAATTGCTTACGGACCTTGGTTTTTAATAAAAAACTTTAAGGAGGCGTTTATTATGGCTAGAAGTAACAACAAATTGGTTCCTCAATCAAAAAAGGCACTAGATGCACTCAAATACGAGATTGCTGCTGAGTTAGGATTGCCGGTGGGTAAGCATATGTCGTTAAGTGCGGACACGGAGTTCGCGACAGAACTAGGGTCAATTCCTTCATCCTCAGTGAAAGAGGATTATTGGGGGCACATTTCTTCAAGAGATGCAGGGGCTGTTGGGGGGACCATAACAAAAAGGCTGATCCAACGTGCTGAAGAAGCCTTGTTTTCACTATAACAATTAGAAATTATTCATAATTTATTCACGACTACATTCATTGACACTGAGCGACAAATAAAGTAAGATAACTTATTGAAGGTCAATGTTAATTTAACCTTTTCCAATCGGGAAAGGTTCATTTTTTTGTTGTCTTTATTCATTAATAAATTTTTAGCAGTACGGAATTCAAAGTTCTTGTCAGCGCAGAGCGCAAAAGAGGGATTCCGTTTGGCGTGAAAAGCTGCCGCTAAAGCCGGGCCCACTTTTTTTCATATAGAGGCATCGAGTAGAAGCTTTTCAAACATACTAAATGATATTAGGAGGATGAATGATATGACGCAAGTACGTGGACGTCGTTTATTTACATCCGAATCCGTAACAGAAGGTCATCCGGATAAAATTTGTGACCAAATTTCTGACTCGGTATTGGATGCATTTCTTGCCAATGATCCGAATGCTCGTGTAGCATGTGAGGTATCTGTAGCAACTGGTTTGGTTTTGGTAATCGGTGAGATTACTTCTAGCTCTGAATATGTGGATATTCAAGCAATTGCAAGACAAACAATCAAGGAAATTGGTTACACGCGTGCAAAATACGGGTTTGATTCCCAAACATGTGCGGTTCTCGTTTCTTTGAATGAGCAATCTCCTGACATTGCCCAAGGCGTTAACAGAGCTCTTGAAGCAAGAGAGGGTTCTATGTCAGATGAAGAAATTGAAGCAATCGGTGCTGGTGACCAAGGTCTGATGTTCGGTTTCGCAGTTAACGAGACACCTGAACTTATGCCACTTCCGATCTCGATTTCTCACCAATTGGCTCGTCGTTTGACGGAAGTTCGCAAAGATGGAACTCTTCCATACCTGCGTCCGGATGGTAAAACTCAAGTAACTGTTGAATACATTGATGATAAACCAGTTCGTGTAGATGCAATCGTTGTATCCACACAGCATGGTGAAGAAGTTTCTTTGGAGCAAATCCAAAAAGATATTAAAGAGCATGTTATTGCTCCAATCGTTCCAGCACACTTGTTGGATGATAAAACAAACTATTTCATCAACCCAACTGGCCGTTTCGTAATCGGCGGACCTCAAGGGGATGCTGGTTTGACTGGTCGTAAAATCATCGTTGATACTTATGGCGGTTACGCTCGTCACGGTGGCGGTGCGTTCTCTGGTAAGGATCCAACAAAGGTTGACCGTTCCGGAGCATACGCAGCACGTTATGTTGCGAAAAACATTGTAGCAGCTGGACTTGCTGAAAAATGTGAAGTTCAACTGGCTTACGCAATCGGTGTTGCACGTCCGGTATCCATTGCTGTAGATACATTCGGTACGGCAAAAGTTAGTGAGGAAAAGCTGGTTGAGCTGATCCACAAAAACTTTGACCTTCGCCCAGCGGGTATTATTAGAGAGCTTGACCTGCGTCGTCCAATCTACCGTCAAACAGCTGCATACGGTCACTTTGGCCGTAATGATCTGGATGTTCCTTGGGAGCGTACAGACAAAGCTGAGCTTTTGAGAACTCAAGCATTGGTTTAATATTAGAAGACCGTCCTATTTTGGGCGGTTTTTTACTTATCAGTAAAATAGAACATATGTTTGACTTACTATATAAAAATTGGTAATATATACATATACTCCACAAGTTTTTCATCACGAGCAATTCGTATGGTATACTGAAATTACGATTAGAAGCATCTATTTATAGATGGATCGGGGAGTGATGGAAATGGATGATGAATTGAAAGAAGCTCTATCAGCCTTGCTTAAAGCCGAATTTTTACCAGTGTTTGATAGGATAGATTTGATGGATAAACGTTTGGATGGAATTGATAACCGCCTGACTGGAATCGACAACCGCTTGACTGGAATCGACGACCACTTTACTGGTATCGACAACCGCTTGACTGGTATCGATAATCACCTGACCGGTATCGATAATCACCTGACCGGTATCGATAATCGCTTGACTGGAATTGATAACCATCTGACTGGTATCGACATACGCCTAGATAGACTAGAAATAGAACAAACTCAAGTTAAACAAGCTGTTTTGGAAACCAACGCCACAGTAAAGCGGATTGAACTTATCCAAGAACAGCAGCATGCTATTATTGAACTTTTGTCAGCTCGTTCTATTGAGCATGAAGCTAAAATTAAACGTATCCTGTAAATTTTACAGGTTTTGTATCTCAAGCAGAGAGCAAGTCCCACGGGGGTTGACTCTCTTTTTTTTGTTCTTTTGGTGTATAAATACAACTGCAATCCTATCGTAACTTTTTCCATAGTTTAAGAGTCTATATAAGTATCGTGAAAATGATAGATACTAGAATTAGACTGAAAGAGGAGTGTGGAAAAGCAACATGACGGTACAGAAGCAAGTAGGGATAGGTGCGCTGGCTTGCGCATTGATGTGGCAATTGGTAACTGGGACTACGGTAAATGCGGCAGGATCAACGCTGACGCTTAGTTCACAGGAAACAATTACATCAGGCGCAATCATGAAGAATTATGTTTGGACGACAACTAGAAGCAATAAGGACGTTTCGGTAAACGCCAACGTGATCGAGGTAGATTTGACGAATCCGAACGTAAAGATAGACGCAATGGCAGGGACGAATACGCAGTTTACGAAGAACCAGAGCGTTTTGGGCATGGTGAAGGATAGCGGAGCAGTAGCGGGTGTAAACGGAGATTTCTTCAATACACAAGCCGAAGGTGTCCCGGAAGGTGCTCAGATTACGAATGGAACGGTGATGGCGACGCCAGCTAAAATATCAGGACTGTATTCTTTTGCTATAACAAAGAATAATCAGCCGATTATTGATATTCTTGACTTCCAGGGTAAGGTAACAGCGAAAGATGGCACGTCTTTTGAACTTGGCGGTGTGAATAAAACGTATTATTGGGACGATAACAATGTTGCGATGATTGCTGACGGACTTTTCCTATATACGAGTGCTTGGGCAATGACACAAAGAGCAGTGGATGGAACGCATGTTCCAACTGAGGCGCTTATTCAGAATGATATCGTCAAGGAAATTGCGGTAGATACGAATATTAAAATGATTGCTCCTGCAGACGGGTATATTCTTAGAGGTTCAGGTCTGGCAAGGGAGTTTATCGTAAATCACCTCAAAGTCGGAGATAAAGTCACTACCAAATATGATATGATCCCGCATGACGCTTCCAAAACATATGATTGGAAAAACTTTAAAATGCTTATCGGCGGCAGCACACTGCTGGTAGATGAGGCGAAGCCGAGTTATTTCACACGAAATATTAACGATTTCAGCGGTTACAGTCCTCGCTCACGAACGGCTCTAGGCTATTCCAAGGACATGAAAACAGCTTACATTATTACCTCTGACCGCAGTGCGGGTAGTGCGGGTATGACACTGCCAGAGCTTCAGCAGTTTATGATTAGTGCTGGAGTTTGGAAAGGGATGGTACTAGATGGTGGTGGTTCCACACAGATGGTGTCTAGACCTCTAGGAGACATTGATCCAAAATTGGTGAATAAAACGGAGAATGGCAATCAACGTTCCGTTGCAAATGGTTTAGGCGTATATTCCACCGCGCCTAAAGGCGAGTTAAAAGGTCTTATTTTAAAAGGCCAAAATATTTTATTTATGAATGAATCCAGCACTTATCAATTTAAAGCATATGATGATTATTTTAATCCGATTTCAGTTGATGGCATCGTTCCACAATGGAGTAATTCCACAACAAATGGTGCCTTTAAGGATAATGTATTTACACCTGTAATGCCAGGTAAAACGCAGATTACTGCGAAGTCAGGGAAAGGCTCTGCATCCATGGATGTTGAGGTTATCGGCCGGAATCAAATTAATTCGATGAAGTTCAATTCGGGTGCTTTTTCGTTGACCGAGGGTGGAGATTTTAAGTTGCCAATTATGGTGACAACCAAAAGTGGTGCTACAAGAGAGCTACCCGCGGCATCAGCAACATGGGAGCTTAGCGGAGTGAAAGGGAGCTTGAAAGATGGTATTTTACATGTAGACAGTGCTTCAGGTTCTCAGGCTGCCCAGGTTATTGCAAGGTATGATGGCTTCAGCACAATGGTTACCCTTCCAGTGGGACAAGAAAAGGTATGGTACGACCTAGACAAGTCTGCGGTTATAACTACAGGTGATAAATATCCGGCAGAGGTTGTTTCTGCTGTAAATATTGAGCAAGCAAATGGAAATAAGAATTTAGCGATTACTTACGATTTTACAAAAGGTACAGGAACGAAAGCTGCATATGCCCGATTTGATGGTACTAATGGCGTGCAAATTGCTGGTGAGCCTGAGTTCATTACGGCAAAGGTCCTTGGTGATGGAAGCTTTAACTGGGTGCGTGCTGAAATTATTGATGCTGACGGCAAACTGAACTATGTCAGCTTCACAGAAAATACGAACTGGACGGGCTGGCGCAAATTGACGGCTGATGTCTCCGATCTGAAATTCCCAATTAAGCTCAAGAGTGTCTATGTAGCTAATCCGGCGAATGGGCAGGATGAAAGAGCACCGAAAGGGAAAATTAGTATCGATGATATCTCTTTTATTTATAAAGGACAGTTACCGGCTCTGGCGAAAAATTCAGTAAAACTCACAGTGAACAAGAAACAGGTAACGGTGAATTCAAAAGCCATGACGTTAGAGCAAGCACCGACGATTGTGAATGATAATACACTTATTCCAATTCGATTTGTAACAGAAGCTCTCGGCGGTAATGTGAAATGGGATGACAAAGAACGGAAAGTTACTGTTGTTCGCGGAGACAAGCTAATCGATCTGTGGATTGATAATGCAGATTTACTAGCAAATGGGGATCGTATCACAGCAGAGGTTGCACCAAAAATTATGAATAATGTGACTATGGTTCCACTTCGTGTAATTTCTGAGAAATTAGGGTTTAAAGTAGGCTGGGATCCCCAAAATTATGGGATAACCATTGAATAAATAGTGCTAGAAGTTCACTTCAAATTGTAAGAACTATGTTACAATATGGGGTAGACTAATTTCTAATATTGTTTTAAAAAAGGAGCATGTTTCATTTGCAACCAGACGCTATAGATCGTGTCATAAAAAACGCAATTAACGTCATGGAGAGCAGCAAGTATCAGATGTTCGAGATCGCAGAAGCTTCCCGCTTGGAGAAAGAATCACTTACTCGTGAACTTGAAGAAATTAAGCACGAAACGAGTATCACGATTGATTTGGTCGATAAGCTGGAGAAGGATTACAAGCGTTCCCGCATTCGACTCACGGAAGTCAGTCGTGACTTTAATAAGTACCGTGAGGAAGATATTAAGGTTGCTTATGAAGCGGCTATTGCCTTTCAATTACAACTCACTATTGCTAGGGAAAAAGAAAATAATCTGAAGACCAGACGCAATGACCTGCAGGTGCGAACTAAGAATGTGGACAAGCAGGTAGAGCGGGCTGAAACGATCGTTTCTCAGATGAATGTAGTTTTAGAATACTTATCCGGAGATCTCAATCAGGTCACTCGCATACTAGAATCGGCTAAAAACAGACAACTGCTTGGTTTGAAGATTATTCTGGCGCAAGAGGAAGAGCGAAAGCGCATTGCGCGTGAAATCCATGATGGTATGGCTCAGACCTTGGCGAATGTTGTGCTACGAACAGAAATTGCTCAGCGCATGCTTATCAAAGAAGATATCCCCGCGGTAAAGGAAGAGCTAGTGGATTTGAAGGGCCAAGTCAGAGGGGGACTTGAAGAAGTTCGCAAGATCATCTTCAACCTCCGCCCGATGGCGCTCGACGATCTAGGTATCGTGCCGACTCTGCGTAAATATGTTCAAGATTGCGAAGAGAAGTATCGAATTCGTACGCAATTCAATCTCGTAGGCAAGCAGACTCGTATTCCATCTGGGCTTGAAATTGCGATTTTCCGACTGGTGCAAGAAGCTCTATCTAATGTAATAAAACATGCGAAAGCAACTTTCTTATCTGTTGAGCTAACACTGGAACCTGATCAAGTACAAATCTACGTCGTAGATAATGGGGTCGGCTTCGATGTGCCGCAAACAGAGCAGAAAATAGCTAAAGGAAATAATTTTGGTCTGTTAGGCATGCGTGAGCGTGTTGAGCTTCTGGAAGGCACAATGATCATTGATTCCGCCAAAGATTCCGGGACCAAAATTACAATGAATATTCCTATTGGCGGCGGTGCAGAGAACAAGGAGGAAAATCAAAATGGACAACACGGCGAGTCATAAACGCAATGTGCGAATTGTTATTGCGGACGATCACCAGCTGTTTCGCGAAGGTGTTAAACGGATTATCAATATGGAAGATGATATGGAAGTCATTGGTGAGTGTGGTGATGGAATCCAAGTTATCGAGCTATGCAATCAAATCACGCCAGATATTGTTCTCATGGACATCAACATGCCGCTTGAAAACGGTGTTGTCGCGACTGAGCGCTTAAAGCTTATTTTCCCTGATATTAAGGTTATCATCCTTTCGCTGCATGATGATGAGAGCTATGTATTCGAGACACTTCGTAAGGGAGCTTCGGGATATTTGCTTAAAGATATGGAAGCAGAGTCGCTTATTAATGCGATCCGTTCCGTAGTGGCTGGTCACGCCTACATTCATCCTAAAGTTACAGGAAAGCTAATCAATCAGCTAAGACGTATGACTTATTTAGATGATGTCGGTGTGGTTGGTTCAGGACAGGGCGCTAAGGATTCTGCATTAAAGTACATACATAATACCAACAGTCCACTTACCAAACGGGAAGCGGAAGTTCTTCGTTTAATGGCAGAAGGCAAAAGCAATAAACTGATTGGAGAGTTCCTCTATATCAGCGAGAAAACGGTTAAGAACCATGTCAGTTCCATTTTACAAAAAATGGAAGTTGATGACCGTACACAAGCGGTTATCATCGCGATTAAGAATGGTTGGGTAACCTTGTAAGACTCCCGTTGTTGGAACCCCTCTACTTTTTGTGGCATACACTGCAAATAAGGGAGGGATCCGCTATGTGGATTGGGTTACTTTGGATCTTGGGTTGTTACGGAATCAGCATCGCTGTGCTTCATCTATTGTTCGGAGCCCGCAAGGGTAGAAGTAAGAAGCCTGCAAAAGTTCTGCTTGTTACCAAAAATAACCAAAATCAAATTGAATGGTATATTCGCTCATTATTTTTTTTCTCTGGATTAAAAGGCTATGAAGTTACGGCAACGATCTTCGATGAAGGGTCTTCTGACGACACGAGGCAAATTATTGAGCGATTATCCCATACCCATTTGCTAGATCTGAGATATCAGATGGATTTTGATACTGTTGATCAATTTATGAGTCAGCATGAAGGAGAACCAGTTGTTGTTGTTCATCTCAGCAATAGGGAAGATCTCGTGAAGATTCCTGTGGGATATTAGTAATCGCTTTCTGATGGTATTTTAAAAGAGAGTAAGGTGAGCAATGAAGGTTCAACTTTACGCCGTATGTTTGAATACAGAGTGGAATTGGCATTTTACCATTCACCCTATGACAGACATTCAATATTGGTTCGAGCAATACGCAGCCGACGCCGGCCTCGTACTGTTCGAACCTTTTATTTCGTTTGGGCAAGGTGTGCGGATGCTTCGCAAACTAAAATCTGCAAGTTCGATAAAAGAGTTAAATAATGATGAGAGTATGCTGAGGCAGTTTCGCCAGGCGGCCAAAGAGTGCGGATTGCTTAATAGTAACAAAATGGCAATGAAGAAAATAACGTTTAGGGAGCAAGCGGTATTCTCTAAGATGATTTTAGATCCTAGGATATATACCAAGCTTGTATTAGCTTGCAGCGGTAGAGCGTTGCTTACAGAGGAATTTGAGCAGCTGTTAATGGCAGCTAATTTAGAACTAGGCGCAGGGGAAGCGTGGATGAGCTATCTTCAACTGGCTCATCTTAACGGAGATTTAACGTTAGGGAATGGATTACAAGTAAAAGAGTACCGGGATTGGCGTCGAGCTTTCCAAAAAAGGACTATTTATTACTGTAAACGTTGCGGAAGTGGTGAGGAGCGCTTGTATTGGACAGCTTGTCACTACTGTGGACAAGATTGTCCGTACTGTGAGGAATGCCTAACCATGGGACGGTCAAGATTCTGCTCGCTACTTATAACTGGGGGAACAGCCGAGAACGAGAAGCTAAAACTGGAAAAAGGCAAGCAGTCATTTGAGAATCTCGAAACCTACACCAAACCATGGGGGCTTAGTGAAGCTCAGACAAGAGCATCACTTGAGGGGCTGCGTTTTATTACGGATGAGACGGGTAAGCATACATGTGGACTGCAAGTTCAAGTGCCGCTACGGTTTTTAATTTGGGCGGTTACCGGGGCGGGGAAGACGGAGATGATTTTTCCTTTTATCCATCACACTGTGGCGAGTGGGGGGCGTGCACTTATCTCGACACCGCGTAAAGACGTGGTGCTAGAGCTAGAGCCACGAATTAGGCACGCATTTGCCAACTACAGCGTAGTGTCTTTGTACGGCGGAAGTGAGCAGCGATGGGAACAGGGGCAGATTACTATCGCGACAACGCATCAGCTGCTGCGGTTTCAAGAGGCTTTTGATCTTGTCGTTATCGATGAAATTGATGCATTTCCCTATCACAATAATCCCATGCTTGCTTTTGCAGCAGCAAAAGTCTGCAAGCCGAGCGGTGTTAACATTATGCTCTCGGCTACACCACCCAGAGCGGTTAGACATGCGGCTGAGCGAGGCCGATTGCCGCATGTTCGTGTGCCTGTGCGTTTTCATAGGCATCCATTGCCCGTCCCTCAGTTGGTTTCAGTCCCACCACTGATGAAATCGATTCTATCAGAAGCTTTGCCAAGAGTGTTATACGCCAAGTTAGCTGTCTCTGTGGAGCGAGGCGCCCAGGTGTTTGTTTTTGTTCCCAACATTCAGTTAGTTGAGCCCCTGGTTAATTTGCTAAGAATGAAGTTAAGTAATTACATGGGTGATACCTCTATTTGCGTTGAGGGAACTTCATCCAAGGACATTGCCCGAACTGAAAAGGTTCAACGTTTTCGAAATAGAGAGATTCGCATGCTAGTCACAACAACCATTTTGGAGCGAGGGGTCACAGTGCCCAAGTCTGATGTTTTCATTATGGACGCAGATTCGAAGCTTTTTGATGAAGCAGCACTTGTTCAGATGGCAGGGCGTGCAGGCAGGTCGAAGGATGATCCGGCAGGGAAGGTCTTTTTTGCAGCTAAAGAAATAACGAAATCACAGAAGGAGGCCGTACGACAAATTAAACAAATGAATCGCATCGCTCGCAAACAAGGCTATTTAATAAGGGGGAAATGAATGAGTTATGATTTGAAAGTTTGGATGAAAAAATGGGTAAGCACAACGTATTCTCTATTTAGTTCTCGAAGAGAGATGTGCTTGCTTTGTCAGCAGAATAACGTTCTTCAAGCTGAAGAACTAGGGCTTTGCCATTCGTGTTACAAGCGGATTCCGTGGATTCGTGCTGTGCTTTGCCCAACCTGTGGACGAGCAGAATTATGCTCTGACTGTGGGCGGAGGCAGCATGCGTATTTCTCGAGAAGCCGCAGTGCTGTCAGATATGATGAAACGATGAAGGAGCTGTTGGCACGCTACAAGTATCGTGGGGATGAGCGTTTGAAAACTGTCCTTGGGAAAATGCTTGTTCATTCGTATCACTTATTGCAAAGGGACAGGGCTAAGTCTGATTCCGTGCAAGAACTTATCACCTTTGTGCCTGTGAGTGAGCGTAGAATGCTCGAACGCGGTTTCAATCAAGCGGAGCAGATGGCAATTGAGTTAGGACGAAGAGTGGGATTACCCGTTGTACCGCTGCTTAACCGGTCTAAGCATACAGATAAACAAAGCTTCAAGAAGCGGAGTGAAAGGCTGGATGATTTAGAGCACGTTTTTGAAGCTAGCGAGTCGATCAGTACGTATAAGGAAAGCTCACCAGCAGCTTCGTTCATTATTTATATTGTGGATGATGTGTATACGACAGGTAGTACAATGAATCAATGTGCAAAAGTTCTTGACGAGCATTTCAAAGCCGAAATAGTAGGAATAACGTGGGCGCGTTAGCAGTAGTCACTACCAATCTCTTAAAAATATTATTATGCAAACGCTGTCGAATTGCGGTAAACTGGAATTAATATTAGGTTGCTGGGAATAATAAAAGGGGGCCATACAATGGGCATGAATGTAGCTAATTGTCCACGCTGTGGGAAAGTATTTGTTAAAGGTTTCAATGACGTATGCTCGAATTGCGTTAAAGAAATAGATCAGCAATATGAGCGATGTGTGAAGTACATACGTGAAAATAAAGGGACAAGCATTAACGACGTGAGCGAAGCAACCGAAGTTTCGATCAAACAGATAACTAAATTCATCCGCGAAGGACGAATTTCAATTCTGAATGCGCCAAAAATGTCCTACCCTTGCGAAGTTTGCGGTACATTGATTAGGGATAAAATGATATGCGAGTCTTGCCGAAGTAACTTAGCTAAAGATGTGAGGAATCATACGGAGGATGAGCAACGGAGGAAAGAGTTAAACACGAAAAATAGTAGTGAAAGCTTTAATATCAAAGATCGTTTGAAAGACAGGCGCTAGAAAGATATAAAGTTTCATATGCTGAATGCCGATAATAGTATTAATGATTATCGGTTTTTGTTCATTAAAGAGATAATGAGGTGTAACCTATGAAAATCAATGAAAATCAACGAATTGGAAATATCAACAAATATATACAGAACAATGAAAGTAGAACTGTAAACGGAACGGAAAAGAAAAAAAGAAAAGATGAAGTGCAAATCTCTGCTGAGGCCAAAGAATTGCTCGAAAACACGAACGGACTTGAAAGAAGTGAACACAGAAAACATATTGAAGAGCTAAAGCAGTCCGTTGACGCAGGAACGTATCGAGTCGACGCCCACAAAATCGCAGATAAATTGTACCCTTATTTACGTAGTAACAAGTAGTATATCTTGCAGAGAATAGGTGGTTTCGAGTGTCTATTTCAGCCATTGTGGAAACGATAGAGGAGCTAATTTCCCTTCATGATGCCCTATTGGAGTCTTCCAAGGAAAAAACACCGGTTCTCGTAGACAATCGAGTAGATCGATTAAACCAAATTGTCCTTAAAGAGAGCAAATTGATTAAGAGGATAGAGGAAATCAATCAACTTCGAATTCAATTGATTGGCGAATATTTGTTATCCAGAGGGTATAGACCAGACCCGCGGGTTAAAGTCAGCGATCTGATAAAAGTCATTTTTAAGGCTGAAGAGAAGAAGATCCTAATGGATGTACATGAGATATTGACTAATAAGATTAAGGAATTACAACAAATAAATGAGTTGAATCAGAATCTAATTAAGCATTCTTTATCGTTCGTTGATTATTCTATTAATTTATTGATGAATACACCCGAACAAGATGCTGTATACAGTAATCCTCATCAGCAGTATCAAGCGTCAGCGAGAAGCGGTTGGTTCGATACAAAAGCGTAAAGGAGTGCAATTATGAGATCCACATTTCATTTGCTAGAAACGTCTAAACGTAGTTTATTCACGCAACAGGCAGCTCTAAGCACTACGGGACATAACATAGCTAACGCCAACACGCCGGGCTTCTCTAGGCAAGTTACTAATATGACCGAAAGTATCCCTATTGAGGCTTTTGGTATAAACCGCTCCAATGCGCCTGGTCAGCTTGGAACAGGGGTTGAGGTAACCTCAATTACTAGAATTCGCGAAAAATTTCTGGATGATCAATATCGGAATGAGAATAAGGCATTTGGAAGTTGGAATATCCAGGCTGATACTCTTGAAAAGCTGGAAAAAATCATGAATGAACCTACCGATTCAGGGCTAAGAACCGTTCTGGATAATTTCTGGAAAGCGTGGTCTGACTTAAGTAAAGATCCTGAAAGTGTATCTGGACGTAAGGTTGTTAAAGAGACAGCTGTAGCCCTGGCGGATACATTCAATTTTACAAGTAGTAAACTGAAAGATTTACAAGAAGATTTGACGAATAGTATTGAACTAAAATCTAAAGAAATTAACTCGCTTTCTTCTTCGATTGCAAATTTAAATCTCGAAATCAAAAAGATCGAAAGCTTGGGCGACGATGCTAATGATCTAAGAGATCAGAGGGATTTAATAACGGATAACTTGTCGAAAATAGTGAACGTTCAGGTCGTTGAAACACCGGATGGGTATACCGTTAATATGGGAAATACGAATTTAGTTACTGGTGATGTTACCGTTCCAACTACTTCCGCCACTCTAATGTCCGTTTATTCTTCAGGGGATCTGAATAGCGGTGAGGTACATGGTATTATTGTCTCTAGAGATAAACTTGTAACGGATTATCAAAATCAACTGGACACACTAGCGAATACAATTGCTAACGGAGATATAACGGTTACAATCCCCAAGGGAACAGTTTTGCCCGATAATACCATATTTAATGGTATAACATATACAGGAGCTTCAAGAACGCTTACTAGCGATATAACGGTTACAGTAAAAGGGTTAAATGGTCTGCATCATCTTGGATACACACTTGAGAACCCAGCTAAAACCGGTCTTGATTTCTTTACAGCCAAAGCAGGTTCGACCAAAATAACAGCGGACAGCATACAATTTAATCCTATTATTATTGGAGACACTTCTAAAATAGCCAGTTCTATGAGAACCAGTGGTACTGGTGCGACGGAAACAGTCGTAAAGGGAAATAATACAATGGCTCTATTGATGGGTCAATTGAAGGATACGAATTTTGATTTTAATCCGGCAAATGCCGGAGCCATTTTGGGTTCGGGAACACTTGATGATTTCTTTAGATCCATGGTCAGTCAACTTGGTGTACAAGCTCAAGAGGCATCTCGGCAGCAGAGCAATCAAAAAACGCTAGTAGATCAAGTTGAGAGCCGTAGGCAATCTGTAAGCGGAGTTTCATTGGATGAAGAAATGTCAGATATGATTAAGTTTCAGCATGCTTATTCTGCTGCTGCTCGTGTTATGACCACGTATGACGAAATGTTGAATAAGGTTATTAATGGAATGGGAATAGTTGGTAGATAATCATTGTTTGATTAGGAGGTTATTCAATTGGTTTTAAGAGTAACGCAAGGAATGATACAATCACAGCTTCTTTCTAACATAAGTAATAATGTGAAGCGTATGAGTGAGAGTCAGAATCAACTTTCTACGGGTAAAAAGCTCAATAAGCCTTCCGATGACCCTGTAGGGATTTCTTATGCACTTCGGTATCGCAGTGAAATTTCTATAAATGAGCAGTATCAAAGAAACATCGATGCTGCTAAATCTGCTGTTGATCATACAGACACCGTTCTATCCCAAATAAATGAAGTCATGCAAAGGGCTAAAGAGTTAACGGTCGATGGACTGAATGGAACTAACCCACAATCAGCGCTTGATGCGATTGGCATGGAAATGGGACAATTATATGAAACGGCAGTGAGTCTTGGGAATGACCAATTTAATGGTAAGTATACATTCAACGGGCAATTCACTGATATACAGCCTTATACAGTTACTACAGCAGCATCAGATCAAACGGATGCTACCAAAATCCAATACCAGATTTCAGCAGGTATTACTATTCCGGTAAATCAAGCGGGAAATGTTATATTTGGTGCTGCTGATACAGTTGCTAATCCAAATAATGACAACTTGTTTAAGATTTTAAAGGGTCTGCAGAATGCGTTCTCCCCTCCCCCTCCTGCAACAGCAAATTTGGCTGCAGCAAGAGGATTGATGACAGATTTAACCAATCGTTTTGAAAATTTCCTGGGAGTACAATCTGAGGTAGGCGCACTGGCTAACCGTTTAGATCTCATGGATAACAGACTCAAAGATTTGGACGTGAATTTAACGGAATTGAGTAGTAAAACAGAAGATGCGGATATGGCTGAGACCATAACGAAATTAAAAACGGATGAAAATGTATACCAAGCATCTCTATCAACAGGAGCAAAGATTATTCAACCCAGCTTGATTGACTTCTTAAGATAATAAGGAGATTCGTCTTTGAACATACCTAGATTATCTATCCATCAAACTTATGCAGAGATTGGCATAGAAACGCAGAAAGCCCAACTTTCTATGGAATCCCCACGCGGACAATTAGAAGTTAAGCAAGAGGCAGCATCTGTGGAAATTACTAGTCGCAAGGGAAATTTAAGCGTGGACTCATCTGCAGCGTGGAGCGCACTAGGGAAAGGCGATCACTTGGAATGGATGAATCAAATTTATAGCCAACTGCAATCAGTAGCACTGCAAGCTATCGGTAAGATTGTTGAAGATGGCAACCGAATGGCCATGATCACAAATCCTAGTAACCCATTTGCCGAGATTGGCGCAAACCAAATGAATGAACTAATCCCTGTGCAGTATGTAGGTAAGGCTTCAAATCTCAATGTGAAGCTAAATTATGAAATGAGAAAGCCGGAAATAAATATTACGCCTCATAAAGCAGAAATTCAATACACGCCTCAGAAACCACAGATTAGCGTTACTCCGGGGAATATAAACATTTATGTAAAGCAAAAGAATTCAATTGAAATAAATGTAGGCTCTTATGATTGGTATAAGTAGTTTATCAGCAATAATTTAAGGCAATAGCTAATGCTATTGCCTTAAATTATTCAAAGGAGGATATAGAATGTTTAATTATATAAATGGGAAAACAATTAGCTTTAAAGGTTCAATTCTTGGTTTTAAGGATTCAGATTTATTTGAATTTGAGACAATTGATGAAAAGGGACCGTTTGCTTATTTAAAGAGCATAGAAGAAAAAAGTATCGGTTTTGTAGTGGCTAACCCATTTACTTTTTTCCAGAACTACAGCTTTGAATTGGATGAGAAAGATAAGACGTGGCTGCAAATAAATACACACGAAGAGGTTCTTGCACTAGGGATTATAACTTTAAAGACACCATTTGAGAAATCAACGATGAACTTGGTAGCTCCGCTTGTAATTAACATTAACCATCTATCAGGTAGCCAAATTGTGCATGCACCTTCGAGAGACTTTAGTACCCAAACACCTTTATTTCCAAAATTCAACGAGAAAGGAATTGAGGGTGTAACATGTTAATTCTTACAAGAAAAAATGGTCAGTCTATTCTCATAGGCGAGAATATTGAAGTTTTTATCACTTCAATAGAGGGTGATCAAGTAAAAATAGGCATCAATGCCCCTAACGATACCAGAATTTATCGGAAGGAAGTGTTCGAGGCTATTCAGCAAAGTAATAAAGAAGCGATTACAGAGCTACCAAATATCGAAAATATGAGAAAAATGCTGAATTTTGAGGATGTTTAGGTAA
The DNA here is from genome assembly GCF_059692135.1 of Paenibacillus sp. J22R160. NCBI lineage: Bacteria > Bacillati > Bacillota > Bacilli > Caryophanales > Paenibacillaceae > Paenibacillus > Paenibacillus sp. J22R160. Next base: position 110,632 of record NZ_JCAUAU010000012.1, read on the forward strand.
ATAAGTATATAACAAATATTGAAACGACAAAAAATTAAAAAAAATAGTGATAAAGAACTAAATTGCTATAAACTTTCTAATCGATTCAGCCGAAATAATATATGTAAGGGCAAAGACCTATACAATCCACATGGATGTGGAATACAAATTCAAGGAGGAATTACAAATGATTATCAATCACAATCTTAACGCAATGAACTCACACCGCAACCTGACGTTTAACAACGCTCAACAAGGCAAGTCCAGTGAAAAATTGTCTTCCGGATACCGCATCAACCGTGCGGCAGACGATGCAGCAGGTCTTTCGATTTCCGAACAAATGCGTTCGCAAATTAAAGGGATGAACCAAGGGATGCGTAACGCTCAAGACGGTATTTCCCTTGTACAAACGGCTGAGGGTGCGATGAACGAAGTTTCTGACATGCTGACGCGCATGAAAGAACTTGCTACTCAAGCGCAAAATAACACTTACAACGCGAACGACCGTGCTGCAATGGATGCTGAATACACATCCTTGAGTACAGCAATCGACTCCATTGCTACAAACACGAAGTTCAACGGAATTACTCTTCTAGATGGTTCGGCTAGTGCAACCTTTACGATTCAAACGGGTGGTGGTGCTGCTGACCAAGTAGTTATGGATTTGTCAGCTATTGATGTGACAACTGCTACTCTAGGTGTTACCAGTGGTGTTGGTACAGCGGCTGCGGCTATTACAGCAAGTGGACAAGTTGATACAGCAATCACTGCGGTTAACACTGCTCGTTCCTCTCTTGGTGCGTACCAAAATCAACTTGAGCACGTCTACAATAACGTTGGTGTAAATGCGGAAAACCTGCAAGCTGCTGAATCCCGTGTTCGCGACACTGACATGGCTGCTGAAATGATGAAATACACAAAATTCAACATCCTGCAACAAGCTTCCACTGCGATGTTGGCACAAGCTAACCAAGCACCACAAGGCGTACTGCAATTGCTTCGTTAATCAAAGAAAAAAAGAGGCCTTCAAATCGAAGGCCTCTTTTTTGTAGATCAAGTTTTTTTATATAAAGCTAATAAATGAGACTTCTTTGTACGATAAATATAGTAAACAATGAATTAATGAGGAGATGAACAGGATGGTTATGCGAATAACGGGTATGTCCTCCGGTATGGATATTGACAGCATGGTTAGTAAGCTAATGCAAGCAGAGAATATGCCGATTGATAATCTTAATAAGCTGAAAACAAAGAATGAATGGCTGCAGGATTCATACCGTGCAATAAACACGGCTATTTATCCATTAAGTGAACAGAGCAAGCAAATACAGTATAACTACAACTGGCCGACAGCATCGGGAACGGATGGTAGTGGAAAGCCTGTCTTCACACAGGCAGATAAAGATGCTATTTACGCAAAAATAAGCAGTTTTGTTACGACTTATAACGACACGAGCGTTGCTTTGAAAACCAAGTTAGATGAGACGGTAGAGCGAAGCTATCAACCACTAACAAGTGAACAAAAGAAGGCAATGAATGATGATGATATTAAAAATTGGGAAATAAAGGCAAAAAAAGGTTCTCTTCGCGGTGACACTATAGTATCCAAAGCATACTTGGACTTCCGTTCCGACGTGACAACTGAGGTCACTGGAATTACGTCGACATATAAATCGCTTGTTGATATTGGAGTCACAACGGGTGCTTTTAACAAGTACGACACTTCAACCGCCGGCAAATTGTACATGGATTCAACTAAATTAAAAGCAGCTATTGATGCCGATCCCCAAGCTGTTATTAATTTGTTCACGGCACACGGTACCGGTACAGATCGTGGTATCGCACAGAGAATCTATGAGGATGCTGGAAATACGATGTCGGAGATTTCAAAAAAGGCTGGTTCGGCAAATGGAGCGTATAATAGCACTTTTACTTCTCTGGGCAAGAAGGACTATGATCTCGCTCAGAAAATTTCAGCAATGACAGAAAAGCTCAACAAGAAAGAAGACCATTTTTATAGAATGTTTAGTGTCATGGAGACTGCAATTGCAAAAGGAAATTCCCAGATGAGCTGGCTACAAAGTCAAATGGGTTAACTATACTGCAATATTATTCTAAGTTTTGCAATTTAGAAGGAGGAAACCCAATGGATATTCAGTCCAAATTCCCCCAGGTTCAATTACCTGCTATAACAAAGGAAGTGTCTGAACCGATCAAAGCAACCGGAGAATATATTGAAATCAAGGGCAAAAGTAAGTCACAAATATTAACAGTTTGGGAGAAGGCTTTACTTGATTCAATTGATAAGGCAAACAAAGCACTTCAAGGCACTCCACATGAGTTTAAGTATAAAATTCACCAATCATCAGGTGAGGTAATCGTACAAGTTTTAAATAAAGATACCCAAGAAATCGTTCGTGAGGTTCCGTCCGAAAAGTTTATCGAACTGGTGGAGAAACTTCAGGAGCTGTCAGTGGGTGCAATCATCGACGAGAAGAGGTGAAGAGGCCCTATGCTTCAAGTACAGAATCAGTATTTAAACACCCGTGTTCAGACGTCCTCCCCAGGAGAATTAACTTTGATGCTTTATAATGGTTGTATTCTCTTTATTAAACAGGGTATTGCTTGTATGGAGAAACAAGATTTTGCAGGGAAACATACAAATTTTTCAAAAGCACAGAACATTATTGAAGAACTTCAATCCACACTAAAAATGGAATATGAAATCTCACACGATTTAAATAGTTTATATACTTTTCTTCAAAGCAAGCTGTTCGAAGCTAATGTCAAGCTTGATTCCGAATCTGCTCAGTATTGTGTCACGATGTTTACAGAATTACGTGATACATGGAACGAGGCGTTGAAGAGCTTGAAAAATGCGGAGAAGGTGAAATAGGTATGAGACATTCGACTCCAATGGAGTGCTTGTTAGAAAACCTGAGAGAAACAACATGTCAAATCTCCCAATTAGATGTAAATGATGAGGCAAACGAAGGTTTGCTTCTTTCTTTGCAGAATGAACAGGTTGAACTGAGGCGAAAAATTGAAGAAATATTGTTGGATGAGAGACGTTCTTTTACTGAAATCGAGAGACAATACCTCAGCGCGTGCTTAGTAATGGAACAAAACAATTTGGAGAAATTTAAGACGATTCAGCAATCTCTGGTTGGACAACTACAACGTATCAACTCTGGTAAAGTCTCACGAGAGCTATATCATTATGAAGAACAGCAGAGTGTTGGCTTTTTCATTGATAAAAATCAGTAATGGAAATATATTGTCGAATATTAAGGTAAATGTTGTAAAAAAACAAGAAATATACTTGCAATAAAATGAATAAGAAAATATAGTAAAATAGTAGATAGGAATTAGTTCCAAAGGTATAGAAAATGAGAATAGATTGGCAAAACTATAGTGATATAGTGACGCAAAGCCATGGGTCTAATCGCTTATTTTAGACGATCAGATCGCCAGGTTGCCCATTTGTTTGGTCATACAAACAATAGCAACTTGCTATTGTTTTTTTGTATACATTATTTCAAATATTATGGAGGAATAATCATGAGACGAATGAAGCAATGGTTAGTTTTAATGTTGACCCTAAGCATGATTTTTAGTGGATTGATACTGAGAACTACGGAAGCGGAAGCAGCAGTCAATGATTATGTTACTGTTACCAAAACTGTTTCTCCTACAACGTTGACTACAGAGGATACGGCAGATGTAACGTTGAATGTCACTGGTACCCCGCCAGTCAATGTAGTTGTGCCGAACGATGTCGTACTTATCATTGACAAGTCAGGAAGTATGGCACCGGGCAACAATAACGGTGAAGATAAAATGACGAATGCAAAGAATGCCGCTAAAGGGTTCGTTGATTTGATGGATTTGACAAAGCACAGGGTGGCAGTTGTCGATTTTTCATCAACAAATATGATCAGTAACATCCCCTTCACAACGGATAAAGAAGTTGCTAAGAATTACATAAATGGAATTCAAGCAAATGGTGCTACAGCGACTGGCGATGCCATTGAGGCAGCTAAGAACTTGTTGGCGGATCATCGTCCTGAAGCGCAGCCGGTTATAGTCATAATGACGGATGGAGACGCCACTCAACCGTCGAACGACCCATACGGCTATGCGAAACAAAAGGCGCAGGATGCGAAGGATGCAGGTATTATTTTCTATTCGATTGCATTGCTTAAATCGAATGATAACCCAGATACAAGTGGACCTAACATACTGCTAAAAGAAATGTCCACAACTTCGGCCCACCATCATTTCGTACTAGGATCGTTAGGGTTAGCTGAAATATATGCCGCCATTGTCAAGGAAATTGGCTTGGCGAGCGCTTATGATGTTACAGTGACGGATATTGTCGATCCAAATTTTGAAATTGTACCGGGGTCTGCTGATAATAACATCCCTCAACCGACCATTACCGGCAATACACTAACATGGGATTTTAATGAATTGAAAAATAGCACTCTTTCGTTCACTTATAAAATTCGTCCGGTAAGCAAAACAAAAACAGGTACTTTCCCGGTTTCAACAGCGAGCTCAGTTATTACTTATAAGGACTATGCAGGTGCAAGCCGATTGAAGTCCATTCCGAGTGTTAGCGTGAAGGTAAAACTTCCGGCTCCGCAAATCACGTCGTTGGACAAGCCTATTGGTCATCCAAATGGCGGAGAAACGGTGGTCATTAATGGCAATCACTTTGTTAGCGGGGCGACCGTCCTTTTCGGAACGATGCCGGGGAATAATGTAGCGTATGTAAGTGACACTAAATTGACAGTAACTGCTCCTGCCGGAGCCCAAGGTGTTGTCAATGTTACCTTATCTAATCCGGATGGTCAACAAGCGTCGGCGCCCTACCAATACAAAGCTGACCCGATTGTTACAACCATAGAGCCGAATAACGGGCCTATTGATGGCGGTACGCTGGTGTTCGTATCAGGTAACTATTTTATAAAAGGAATCACTGCACAGTTTGGTGATCTTCCTGCATCGGTAGTCTATGTTAATCCATCTTATATTAAAGTCACTTCTCCGATAGCAACAACGCCTGGCCCAGTTGATATTACCTTTATAAATCCAGATGAAACAAATGTTGTTGTTCCGGGAGGATTTACGTATAATGCACCTCCAAAGACAGATCCTGAAATTACGACAGTTACACCGAATACCGGTCTTATTACGGGCGGTGACCTAGTCTATATTGTTGGGAAAAACTTCAAATCTGGCATGACCGTATTTGTTGGTGGTAAACAAGCTTCCACTACGTTTATGTCAACAACCAAATTATCAATTATTGTTCCAGTAGGTGATGCCGTAGGTACGGTCGATGTGGCTGTTTCTGATTTGAACAATGCCTTGTTTACTCTACCTGGAGCCTATACCTATACTGCTGTTCAGTATCCGACGCCTACAATATCCTCAATTACACCAAATTCCGGGCTCATTGCAGGTGGTGATTTGGTCTATGTAAGTGGAACAAATTTTGTGAATGGTGTAACACAGGTTACGATTGGCGGTAAACCTGCTGCAACGACTTATATGAGTAAAACTAGTTTGAAAGTGATCGTACCAGCAGGAGATGGTCTGGGATCAGTAGATGTGAAAGTTATCACCGATACGAAAGAAGCTGTTCTCGGCCAAGGATACACATACACAGCACCAGTTATTAAACAAATAACTATTACGACAATTTCTCCTAATACTGGGAAAACAGCAGGCGGGGATCTTGTATATATTAATGGAACGAATTTCATGTCTGGTGCAACAGTGACATTTGGTTCGATTGTTGCAAGCAGCACTTATCTGAGTTCAACGAGAATATCAGCTATTGTGCCGGCTGCTGCTGCTGCAGGGAAAGTTGATGTAACGGTAATGAATTTGGACGGAGGTACTGCCACTGTAACGCAAGGCTACGAGTATACAATTGCTACACCGACCATTACCGTATTGAGCCCGAATCATGCGAACAAAGTGGGTGGAGATCTTATTTACGTAACAGGAACGAACTTTGAAACTGGAGCGAAAGTAACGATCAATGGTGTGAATGCGACAACAACCTTTATGAGTGGTACGAGCTTGAAAGTAATTGTTCCGGCCAGCCCAACAATAGGAGTCGTACCTCTAGTCTTAACGTTGTTGAATGGTCAAACAGCATCGACAAACTTCACATATGATAATGGACCAGTTCTTCCTGCGCCGACCATTACAAGTATGTCACCCAATAGCGGTACCGTTGGTTCGCTGATTTATGTTAATGGCGCCAACTATTCAAGTGCTTCGAAAGTATACGTCAATGGCATTCAGGCTACAACAGTTTACATGAGCGCAACTCGAGTAAAGTTCTATGTACCTACTGGTGCCGGTGCCGTTAACATCACTGTCGTCAATGCAGACGGACAAACAAGTAATGTGTTCTCGTTTACGATTCTTTAAATAACGAGAAAAAGGTTTGTCCAGGTGACAGTCCTTTTTACTGATACTGCAGAAAAATAATAGTATACGAAAATATTAGCAAAAATATAAGAAATTAATTGAAAAATAATAGAAACATATAATTAAGTCATAGTACGTTAGAACTATTACAATAATATATTTGGCAAACCTATAGAAATGTAGGGACGCAATGCCATGGGTCTTCATAAGTGAGCTCACTGTTAAGATTGCCAGGTTGCGAAGTGTTAGTTCTCTTTTACGATTATTTAAATAAACACAAGGACTGCCCACGTGGGCAGTCCTTGTGTTTATCGTGGAAAGATGCACAAAGAAATATCAGTGAATTGTTCCATGTAAATAGTACGAAATTCTTTATAAGTTTCTGGACTAGCTTGCTCCTTGAAAAGCCCAATAATGTCAACGGAAGCTTTCTTTTTGAAGGATGCTTTGAGAAATGGAAATGCTTCATTGGTATTCCCACAGTTGATATACCATACTCCAACATTCTTAAGCCCGTTCGCATGGAGTATATTATTTTCAAGAAGTACGCTGTACAGATCTAGCGCCTGTTCGAAAAGTCCACGGATGTAAAACCAGTCGGCCATCCAATTCAAAATGGTTTCATTTGCCATATTTTGCATGAGGGATAAATAGATCTCTGTATATCCGTAACGCCAGAGCAGTTGCAACGTTTGCGTAAACCGATCTTCTTGGTTCGTTAAAATCTCGTTGTTCCAAGTTTTATTATCGATTGCTAACAGGGCTTGCTGCACTATGGTGGCGCAAGCAGTGGTGTCCCCCACGGCAGCATCAGTAAAAGAGATTTCTTGCTGAACAATGGCAGCAGCAATTGCAAGCGAATCTTCCAACGAAGCCGGCAGAAGAGAAGAAGTAGTTAACGCAGACCAATTTCGAAGCAGTAAATTTTGCTGTACGGTATCAGCATCATCCAGATGGATGTCGAGCTTCTGCACTTCAGTAGCATACTTGGAAGCAAGTTCAATACTCCCGATTTTTAGGGCCATTTTGTGTAATAACATTTTATTCAAAGGTTGCTGAAGAGGATAGAGTTGTTCGATAATGTTTGCTACTTGATCATACGATTCAAATTGAAGAAGAGCATCCATTAGTAACTGGAGTACAGTGTAATTTTTGGGTTGAAGCTGGAGTGTTTTGACCCAGTGATGGATAGCGCCAGAAATATCGCCTTTTCTATGCATTATCTCAGCAATGAACTGATGGGGAATAATTTTTCCATAAGAAGGCTTAATTATCCAATAGGGCACCCCCTTTTTTTCAGCTTCCTCCGCGTATTGAATACACTGGTGAAATACATCCTCTGCGGCGTTCCATAGCCCGTATGTTTCGAATAAAATGCCCTCCATACATCGGAAATCCGTTCGGTCAGGGATTAGTTTAATAGCACTTTTAATACTGGTATGTGCTCTTGCGTAATTGCCTTTCTTCATTTCAAGTGTTACAAGACTTTCGAGTAGATGAAAATACCACGTATCCGATGGGCTGCTGCGTTCCAAGGAACGCCGGTAAACTTCCAGAGCCTCATCCTCGCGTCCGGCGCTTGTATACTCATTGCCGAGCACGAAGCAAAAGTAAGGGTTGTTTCGTTTTTCGCCTGAGTTCATTTTCTCCAAGATCGACAAATTGCGTTCCGATTTTTTCTTTTCCTGTACAACCTGAACCGTGTAACCAGTGTGGAAAATCACGAACGGATAAGGTGTGAAAGAAGGTGTACCGTAGTCGGATGTTAATTGTTCGTGAATAGGTTCGATATATCGAATGGATTTACCGTTGAGGAACAAGCGCGCTCCTGTTGATTCTGTAACATCTGATTCGTCATTTCCGCTGCCACCAAAATTCATGATGTTCAGCACAAATCCGCAAGGCATATCGCTTTTATATTCCAATAAATATTTTCTAAGTCTATCATGATCAGCAGGCTGAACAAACTCATCTGCATCGAGAATTAATATCCAACGTCCGGAAGCATGGCGAATCGATTCGTTACGTGCAGCCGAGAAATCGTTCGTCCATGAAAGATCATATATTTTGTCAGTATAACGGGCTGCAATTGTTTTGGTTTGATCTGTTGACCCCGTATCGACAACAATAATTTCATCGACAAGGGTTTTGACGCTGAGTAGGCATCGTTCAAGCACTTTTTCTTCATTTTTAACGATCATACAGAGAGAAAGAAGGGGTTTCATTGATTTCCTCCAAAGTGTTTAAAAAACGTCTGGTATTTAAAGCGAATATTAGTTCTAAATCAGTTTAATTAAGAATACTGAAATGATTGCTTTTATTTTTTTATAGCGGTTACCTCCATAGACCCGTTATAGTGGCTCGAAACATTGTAATCCACTACCTCAAATCCCAAAATATCCAACCATTTTTTGAGAGAACGGAAGGAAAAGTAATTTAAATGTTCAACAATTCTCCACATAGGGTCAGTGTCTTTTTTTACTATTGAAAACGCACTCTCGAAATTCGGTGTAGAAATCCAAAGGACACCTTTGTCATTAAGTAGCGAATGTGCTTTACGTAAAGCTTGAATAGGATCAAACATGTGTTCTAAGACATCGCCCATTATCAACACGTCGAATCTTTCCGCGGTTTCGAATTCAAGAAAATCTACCGTGTAGATTGGAATATCAAGCATATTGGAAACAGCTTCTGCATAGGGAGGCCGTATATCTAATCCTGTAACGTTAAACAAGAATTCCTTTGCGACCGCTGACAATTCACCTGCACCTACACCAACCTCAAGTAAACGGTCTCCCGGAGCTATTAGGGTGAGCTGCCCCATCATTCGACTGATAGTTGGGAAGAAAGTTGTTTTTGGACTTAGGTTGAAATCAAATGCACTATTGGTGAGAAGTTCGCCTAGGTTTACAGGATAGTTAAATGCGAATAGGTGATGACATGAATCACAGCACATCCAGAGCCGGATTGGGTGGAAACCTGGGATGAAATCAATTGAAGTCGTAGTATTGTAAGAGGCGTATGGATGGCCTTTTTCTCCACACAGAGGACAATTTTCAATATGATTTTCTTGTGGCTCCGAGTAGTTGTATGTATAAACAGGATGATCTTCTTTTACAAGTATTTGACTTAGCCGAGGATTTTTTTCAAAAGCTGTTCGGAAGTATTGAAAGGAAGAGATAGGTTCCCGAAGTCGGTTATATATCTCTCCTATTCGATAGCAAGATATTGCAGAGAGTTGCTGATTGTTTTCGAGAATATCACGATATATTGTCAATGCTTGCTCATCTCTAATTCTTAGCAATCCTTCAGCCTCTTTAAACAAGGAAACCCAATCTGTCATAGTATTCTCCTTCAGTATGTTGTTTTCTCTTACGTATTATTGCTAGTTCAAATATTACAGGTACTTATTTAATATCGGCAATCAAACTAGTCAACATAATAGCTGAAGTTTAATTACCATTTGTGTCCTACCACTTATAAGTTACATGAGGTCATTACATAACATAGTTGCAGCTCCAACCTGTGGATAATGTGCACAACTCTGTGCATAACTTTGTTAATAAGTTGTAAAAAAGCCTGCTGCGACAATATTCTACAAAATCTGCAGTTATCCACGGCTTGTATATACCCGAATTTTCAAATAATTTACTTGATTGGCAAGTTTCAAATTGACAGGTCAAGCAAACGGGTGTTATAGTCAAAAAGTAAGGGCTTACATTATTCATTTGCTTATGATTTTTACATTTTTTAAAACGAAGGGAATGTGTACGTTATGCAAGGTAAAGTGAAATGGTTCAACGCAGAGAAAGGCTATGGTTTCATCGAGCGTGAAGATGGTGGAGATGTATTCGTGCATTTCTCAGCTATTCAATCCGAAGGATTCAAAACGCTGGACGAAGGTCAAGCAGTAGAGTTTGACATCGTAGAAGGCGCACGCGGTCCGCAAGCAGCTAACGTTAGCAGACTATAATCATTCGGCACGAACTGTGCCGCTAGTATACACACCAACGAACATGCACACCTTGGGAGTCATCCCGGGGTGTTTTTTTGCGTATACATATTATGGTCGGAATTTAAAGGAATTATGAAGATGGGGTGGAATGTAGTATACTGTAAGTAGGAAGGGAGATGTTTAAGTATGATGATTAGCATTCGCGGAGAACACCTTGAAGTAACTGAGGCCCTCAGGGACTATGTCGAGAAAAAATTAAACAGACTAGATAGGTATTTTGAAGCTCCCCTTACATCCGACGTACAAGTAAAGCTAAGTGTGGTAAAAGATTTGCAAGCCATTGAGGTGGCCATTCCCCTAACAGGCGTGCTGCTAAGAGCAGAGGAACGCAATACTGATATGTATGCTTCGATTGATCTGGTTGTGGACAAGTTAGAGCGCCAAATTCGCAAGCATAAAACAAGAACCAACCGCAAAATTCGCGAAGAAGGCGGCAAACGTGATTTGTTTAAAATCGAAACATCACCTGTCACTTATGTGGAAGAGGAAGAAGACTTTGAATTGGTCCGCAACAAACGCTTCGATTTGAAGCCGATGGATGTGGAGGAAGCGATTTTGCAAATGAATTTGGTTGGTCACAGCTTCTTTGTTTTCTCCAATATGGACACTGATTCTGTTAATGTAGTTTACAAGCGTAACGACGGCAAGTACGGATTAATCGAGCCTGCTATTTACAAATAAAATAAAAATAAACAAAGAGCTTAATTCGATTCCTTCGAATTGAGCTCTTTTCTGTTGTTAATGTTATTTAGGTGCGTTAATTTTGCATGCATGCATTTCGGACAACGATTCAATACTATAGAAATAAGTTAAAACGTGAAACTTTTATGGGTTATGGGCAGTTTATATGGATGTAGACCGAGGGTTTGTTGCGGCAGGGCGGTCAAAGATGGTACAATTTGAGGATACGAATGCAATAGAAAGGGGTTCACCGATGCTAGGACTAGTGAAAAAGATTTTTGGTGATTCCAATGAACGGGAAGTTAAACGGATGTTAAAAGCCGTTGATTATATCAACGAGCTTGAAGCAGGCATTGAGCCGTTATCGGATGAAGAGCTAAGAGGCAAGACGGTTGAGTTCCGTAACCGCTTGGAGAAAGGCGAGGAATTGGATGATTTGCTTCCCGAAGCTTTTGCAGTAGTCAGAGAAGCAGCCAAACGTGTATTGGGCAAACGTCATTACGACGTTCAACTTATTGGAGGTATGGTGCTGCACGAAGGCCGTATCGCTGAGATGAGAACAGGGGAAGGGAAAACGTTAGTTGGAACACTTCCTGTATATTTGAATGCATTGCTCGGCAGAGGCGTGCACGTAGTAACCGTTAATGACTATTTGGCACAACGCGATAGCGGCGAAATGGGTCAAATTTATGAGTTCCTTGGCCTGACGGTCGGGGTAAATCTGCATGAACTTTCTCATGAGGAAAAGCAAGCGGCTTACGCCTGCGATATTACGTATGGTACGAACAACGAATACGGTTTCGATTACCTGCGCGATAACATGGTGCTCTACAAAGAGCAGATGGTTCAGCGTCCGCTTTATTATGCGGTTATCGATGAGGTTGACTCCATTCTGGTCGATGAAGCTAGAACGCCTCTTATTATTTCGGGACAAGCTGCCAAATCAACCGATATGTATTATTCGGCGGATCGTTTTGTGTCCAATTTGAAAGTAGAAGAGGATTACACGATTGATATTAAAGTGCGTTCCGTAGCTCTTACAGAAGAAGGGGTTGCGAAAGCAGAGCGCGCATTCGGTATTGAGAACTTATTTGATCATCAGAATGTGAATATTAATCACCACGTAACTCAAGGGCTTAAAGCGCGTTTTATCATGAAACGTGATGTGGACTACGTCGTGCAAGAAGACGAGGTTATGATTGTCGATGAATTTACGGGCCGTATTATGACAGGCCGTCGCTATAGTGATGGGCTGCACCAAGCCATTGAGGCCAAAGAGCAGCTGCAAGTTCAGAATGAGAGCATGACGCTGGCGACAATTACGTTCCAGAACTATTTCCGGATGTACCGCAAGCTGGCGGGTATGACAGGTACGGCCAAGACGGAAGAAGAAGAGCTTAAGAAAATTTACGGGCTTGAGGTTATCATTGTTCCGACCAACCGTCCTATGATTCGTAAAGATATGCCGGACGTGGTATATAAATCGGAAAATGGGAAGTTTAGGGCTGTAGTTGAGCAAATTGTGGAGAAACACAAACTCAATCAACCAGTTCTTGTCGGTACGGTATCGATTGAGAACTCCGAAATTCTTTCCGAGATGCTCAAGAAGAAAGGCATTCAACATAAGGTTCTCAATGCGAAGTACCATGCGGAAGAAGCTGAAATCGTATCACGCGCGGGGCAACCTGGCGCTGTAACGATCGCTACGAATATGGCGGGACGCGGTACGGACATTATGCTTGGAGAAGGCGTACATGATATCGGTGGACTGCATATTATAGGTACAGAACGTCATGAAAGCAGACGAATCGATAACCAGCTGCGTGGTCGTGCAGGCCGTCAAGGCGACCCGGGTTCATCGCAATTCTACCTCTCGCTAGAAGATGAATTGATGAAACGATTTGGCGCTGAAAATATTATGGCGATGATGGACCGTCTTGGGATGGAAGAAGATCAACCGATCGAGAGCAAATTGATCTCACGTGCAGTTGAATCGGCACAGAAACGTGTGGAAGGCAACAACTTCGACGTTCGTAAAGTGGTCCTTCAGTATGATGATGTAATGAACCAACAACGTGAAATTATTTATAAACAACGCCGCGAGCTGCTGGAATCCGAAAATATCCGCGAAGTCATCGAGGGTATGATTAACGCAGTGATCGAGCGCGTCGTGAAGGCACACTGCCCGGAAGAGCAAATCCCGGAAGAGTGGGAGCTTCAAGAGGTCGCGAATTTCGTGAACAACAACTTCCTACAGGAAGATGCACACATTAGCGACCAAACGATTTGGGGCAAAGAGCAAGAAGAGATCATTGAGCTTATCAAAGAGCTTGTCAGCAAACGCTATGACGAGCGTGAAGAAGAGATCGGACCTGAATTCATGCGTGAATTCGAGAAGGTTGTTGCGCTTCGTGCGGTAGACAGCAAATGGATGGATCATATTGATGCGATGGATCAGCTGCGTCAAGGTATCCACTTGCGCGCATACGGCGGTACAGATCCGCTTCGTGAGTACCAGTTCGAAGGCTTCGAGATGTTCCAAGAGATGATTGATAACATTCGTGAAGAAGTCGCGATGTACATCATGAAAGCTCATGTTCAAAGCAACCTGGAGCGTCAAGCCGTAGCCGAAGGGCAAGCGGTAGATACGAAGAACGAAGCTGGCGGCAAGAAGCCGGTCGTACGCGAAGAGGAGCAACGTATCGGACGTAACGATCCATGCCCATGCGGCAGCGGTAAAAAGTTCAAACAGTGCCACGGACAAGGCAGCTAAGAGAGCTAAGAGAACTAGGTAGCGCTCGGCTTGATTCGATTAGTAGGGCACAAGAGAATAAAGAGGTGTAAGACATGCTGGAACCAGAAGTGAAACAGGACTTAAGAGAAACAGCAAAGCGACTAACCGAATTACGGGGGTCTCTTTGACTTAGATCATAAGCTGGAAGCGATCGGCGATTTTGAGGAAAAAATGGGGGCACCGGACTTCTGGGACGATAACGAACGTGCCCAGAAGACCATCTCGGAGCTCAACGCGATCAAGAGCGTTGTGGATCAGTTCCAGGGCTTCTCGAACGAGTTTGACGACCTGCAGGTCATGGTCGAGCTCGAGGAAGAGGAAAGTGATGCCGGCTTGGTGGCTGACATTGAGAAAGGCATCGCGGCCTTAAAGACCAAGCTCGAAAGTTTCGAGCTTGGCCTGTTATTGAACCAGCCCTATGACCGGCTGAATGCGATTCTAGAGCTGCATCCGGGTGCCGGCGGCACGGAGTCGCAGGACTGGGCGGAGATGCTGCTGCGCATGTATCGCCGCTGGGCGGAGAAGCGGGGCTACAAAGTCGAGGTGCTCGACTATTTGCCCGGCGACGAAGCCGGCGTGAAGAGTGTCACGCTGCAGATCACGGGCTTCAACGCCTACGGCTACTTGAAGGCGGAAAAGGGCGTGCACAGGCTCGTGCGGATTTCGCCGTTTGATGCATCAGGTAGACGCCACACGTCCTTCGTGTCTTGCGACATCATGCCGGAGATTGAAGACGATACGGAAGTGGAGATCCGCACGGAGGATCTCAAAATCGATACGTATCGGGCGAGCGGCGCCGGCGGTCAGCACATCAACACCACGGATTCGGCCGTGCGGATTACGCACATGCCGACTGGGGTCGTGGTGAGCTGTCAGCAGGAACGTTCGCAGATCAAGAACCGCGAGAAAGCGATGAAAATGCTGCGTTCCAAGCTGTATGAGAAGAAGATTGAAGCGCAAATGAAGCATCTTGCTGAAATTCGCGGCGAACAGTCCGAAATTGGCTGGGGAAGCCAAATTCGTTCTTATGTCTTTCATCCGTACAGCATGGTGAAAGATCACAGGACATCGGCAGAGACCGGCAATGTCGGCGCAATCATGGACGGAGATCTGGACATGTTCATTGATGCTTACTTGCGTCATCAGATTCGCAAGCCGGATAACGCTGAGTAATTGACGATTGAGACATAACGCATAACAGAAGCAATTGACGTTCATCCTACACCTAACAGGTGTAGGATTTTTTGTGAGAGGAGGCCTATCGTGGCCAGAAGAGAACCACTGATACGGATAGGAAGTCCTGCACATACCGTATTTGAATATACCTTGCTAGTTATAGGCTCATTGGTGATGGCAGCTAGCTTTAACTCCTTTTTGAACCCGAACAAAATCGCGACTGGTGGAGTTTCGGGGATTTCCACGGTGATTCAGCAAGTTTCAGGTTTGAATCCAGCGATCACCCAATGGGCGCTAAACATTCCGATTTTCCTTTTGGCGTTATGGCTGCTTGGAGGGCATTTCGGTGTGAAGGCGGCTGTTGGTTCGGTTATATTTCCGTTATGCGTACTGGTGACCAGCCATATAGGTGTGCCAACGCACAATCCATTGCTCGCTGCCGTTTATGGCGGAATAGGCGTTGGGCTTGGGCTTGGCATCGTTTTCCGGGGCCGCGGGTCCACTGGAGGGCTTGGGCTGGCTGCGCAAATTTTACATAAGTATTCAGGATTAAGTTTGGGCTTCTCTGTTGCGGTGTTTGACGGCCTGGTAATCATTTCGTCTGCGTTAGTGTTCACTCCGGAGAATGCGCTGTATGGGATGATCGGCCTGTTCGTGACAACCAAAACGATCGATATCGTGCAGATTGGCTTCAACTATGCCAAAGTAGCGTTCATCATATCAGATCATTCGGATGCGATTCGCAAGGCTATTTTGTTTGATTTGGATCGCGGGCTGACCGAGCTTAACGGATCCGGCGGATTTACCGGGGAATCGCGGACGGTGATGATGGTCGTCGTGAAGCAGAACGAGGTCAGTCGATTGAAAACGTTGGTCCAGTCGGTAGACCCGCAGGCGTTTGTGATTTTGAGCGAAACGAATGAGGTGCTGGGTGAGGGGTTTAAGCGGCATGCTTAGATGAAGCCTGGCGGTTTCTACGGTAAAAAGACGTGCTTAGGCACGTCTTTTTTTCATACTAGGGCTATGAGGATCGCGGCGCATTCACAAGGTACTCTTCGTTGTGTTTTGTGCAGCATAGTGATGATTATTATTTCAGTACCCCCCATCGTATCGTGTATAAAATACAATCAGTTCAGCCAAAGAGGCTTATAATCAGCCACTTTCAGCTAAGATGGTTGCACAAAGTAGTGCTCGGGCCCAAATGCAGCTATCATGATGTACAAAGTACAATATAAGAAAGATTTCCAATCTCTAGCCTCACCTGAGCGCGACGATGCAAT
Organism: Paenibacillus sp. J22R160; assembly: GCF_059692135.1. Classification (NCBI taxonomy): domain Bacteria; kingdom Bacillati; phylum Bacillota; class Bacilli; order Caryophanales; family Paenibacillaceae; genus Paenibacillus; species Paenibacillus sp. J22R160. The sequence goes on from NZ_JCAUAU010000012.1 coordinate 127,010, forward strand.
GACTGAGAAATTCCCGACGAGCCCCGAAATGAGAGTGTAGTCACCTATAAAAAAATGTTGCTTGTCCAACGTTTAATTTGGGATAATATAACTGATCATGGTTTGAACAAAATGTCTATGCATATTATGAATTTTTTTCATCTAAGCGGTTGTGTGAAATCCACGGCAAGATTTTTGCCCAAAAAGCTGGGAAACCCTTGATTCATATCGGATCTAAACGTATTTATACGGAGAAAACTGGTGAAAAAAATTCATTGAATTATTATGTATATGACTGTATAATCATACATATATTTTCGGAATAACGGGGGAATTCATATGAGTCATATCGTTAGAGCGGCTATTATTGGGGCAACGGGTTACGGTGGTGTAGAGGTTATTCGTCTTTTGCAGGCGCATCCTCTTGTGAAAATTACTTCGGTTATCTCGACCTCGAATGCGGGAGCTCCGCTTGCTGATCATTTTCCGCATTTGCAAGAAATCATCGTTGATATCTTGGATCAACTTGATGTGGATCTTATCGCTAGTAAAGCCGATGTAGTGTTCCTAGCAACACCAGCGGGGGTAAGTGCAGAGCTTTCACCGAAACTTTTGGCTGCTGGCCTGAAGATTATCGATATTTCTGGGGATTTAAGATTGAAGTCAAGCAGTGACTATGAAAAATGGTACAAAAAGAAGCCAGCCTCCGAGGAAATCTTGGCGAAGTCAATTTATGCTTTGTCCGAAGTATTCGGGGACGAAGTTAAGGGCAGCGACCTGATCGCGAATCCTGGCTGTTACCCAACCGCAACGCTTCTGGGGCTAATCCCAGCTGTGAAAGCAGGTTGGATTGATCCGTCTACGATCATCATCGATGCCAAATCGGGCGTATCCGGTGCTGGGCGCGGCGTTAGTCTAGGTGTGCACTACGCGGAAGTAAATGAGAATTTGAATGTGTATAAAGTGAATAAACATCAGCATATTCCGGAAATTGAGCAAGCGCTCAGCCGTGTAGCAGGTAAGCCGGTAGTGACGACATTCACGACACATCTTGTACCAATGACGCGCGGAATTATGTCCACGATGTACGCTACAGTGAATGGTGAGCATACGGCTGCAGATTTTATTGAACTCTATCGTCAATTCTATGAAGGTCGGAAGTTTGTACGGATTCGTCAAGAAGGCAAATTCCCTTCCACGAAGGAAGTATCCGGTTCTAATTACTGTGACATTGGTTTTGCCGTGGATGAGCGGACGGGTCGCGTGACGATCGTTTCTGTTATTGATAATGTGGTGAAAGGCGCTGCTGGGCAGGCCATTCAAAACTTGAACTTGATGTATGGTTGGGAAGAAACGACCGGATTGCTTTTCGCACCGGTATATCCATAAGAAGCGGGACATGTGAGGAGACGAGGATGTTGGATACAGTTAGTTTCACGGTGGTGCCTGAGGGCACAATTACGACACCGAAAGGCTTTCGTGCAGGCGGCCTGCACTGTGGATTAAAGAAGACGGAGCGCTATGACTTAGGCGCGATTGTATGTGATGTACCAGCCGCAGCGGCGGGCGTGTACACGCTGAACGCATTTCAAGCGGCACCGCTGCGCGTAACGCAAGAGAGCATTGCCCAAGGCGGCAAGCTCCAGGCAATGATCGTGAACAGCGGCAACGCTAACGCTTGCACAGGGCAGCAAGGCGAAGACGACGCGTACGCGATGCGTGCAGCCAGCGCTAAGGCGCTAGGTGTAGCTGAGCATCAAGTCGGCGTGACGAGCACAGGCGTAATCGGCGAGCTTCTGCCGATGGGCAAGGTGCTCACGGGCATCGAGCAGCTGCCGCAGCGTGTAAAAACGGACGGCGGCGAAGACTTCTGCCAGGCGATCCTGACAACGGATCTTGTGCAGAAGATGACGTGTGTCCGTCTTGTAGTGGGCGGCAAAGAGGTTCACATTGCCGGGGCTGCGAAGGGTTCGGGGATGATTCACCCGAACATGGCCACAATGCTCGGTTTCATGACAACCGACGCACCGATCGAAAGCGAATACCTGCAGCAGCTGCTTAGCAGGATCACAGATAACACCTTTAACATGATCACTGTTGACGGAGATACATCCACCAACGACATGGTCGTGGTGATGGCTAGCGGTTTGGCTGGCGGCGAGACACTCACTCCGGAGCATCCGGATTGGGAAGCATACGCAGCTGGTTTTCAATACGTTGGCGAGTATCTTGCCAAAGCGATTGCACGCGACGGCGAGGGAGCGACAAAGCTGATCGAGACGACGGTTATCGGCGCAGAGAGTGACGAAGCGGCTCGCAAGATCGTGAAGTCGATCATTGGATCGAGCCTTGTGAAGTCCGCTGTATACGGCGCTGACGCGAACTGGGGCCGGATCATTGCGGCTGTCGGTTACTCGGGACAGCCGGTGAATGTGAACACAGTCGATATTCGCCTAGGCGATATCGCAGTGTTAGAGCAGTCGCGTCCGGTGAAGTTCGATGAGGTAGCGGCACTGGCTTATTTGAAAACAGAAACCATTCAAATTCATGTGAATTTACATATGGGCACTGGCAAGGCAACCGGCTGGGGCTGCGATTTGACATATGATTATGTGCGAATCAATGCGGCTTACCGCACATAAGGAAGCAAAGGGGAACGAACGCAGTGAAGAACAATTGCTTTGTGATGAAATGCGGAGGCAGCACGCTTGCGGCGCTGCCTGCCAGCTTTTTTGAAGATATGCGTCAGCTTCAGGAGGAAGGCATCGTAACAGTTATCGTTCACGGTGGAGGCCCCGCCATTTCCGAAACGCTCGGGAAGCTGGGCATCGAGTCAGGTTTCGTGAACGGCCTGCGGGTGACAAACGAAGCGGTACTGGACGTTGTAGAGATGGTTCTTTCCGGCCAGATCAACAAAGAGATTGTACGCCGCATTCAACTGACAGGCGCAGCAGCGCTTGGCTTATCCGGTGTGGATGGGCATTTGATCGAGGCGAGACCTGTGGCGAATAGCCACGAAGTGGGTTTAGTCGGTGATGTGACGAAAGTGAACGCCGAGCTGATCCAAGGCATCGTGAACATGGGCTACATTCCGGTTATTGCACCGGTTGGGCTTGGTGAAGATGGCGGACAGCGTTACAATATTAACGCGGATACGGCAGCTGGCGCGGTGGCCTCCCACCTTGGCGTGGAACAAATGGTTGTCGTGACGGACGTACCTGGCATCATGAAGACCGTAGATGGCGAGAAGCAGGTGCTGCCGGTTGTGAGTGTTGCAGAGATTGAAGAGATGATTGCAAGTGGAGACATTTACGGCGGTATGATTCCGAAGGTTCGCGCAGCGATCGCTTGCATTCAAGGCAAGGTGCAGGAAGTTGTGATTGTGAATGGAGCGGAGCCGAATGTGCTTAGCACAGTGCTGAAGGGCACGGGAATCGGTACAAGAATTGTACGATAACACTATAAGGAGGGAATGTACATGAGTGAAACGGGTAAAAGCTCGCTCTTTCCAACGTACGCCAGATATCCAATTACGCTGGTGAAGGGGGAGGGCAGCCGACTATGGGACGATGCAGGCAAGGAGTACATCGATTTGATGAGCGGGATTGCGGTAGCGAGCCTCGGACATGCGCCTCAAGAAGTAAAAGAGAAGCTTGTAGAGCAGTTGGATCAGCTATGGCATGTAAGCAACCTTTTCCATATTCCGAATCAGGAAAACCTAGCTTCTTTACTTACGGATAACAGCTGTGCGGATGCTGTATTTTTCTGTTCCACAGGAGCAGAAGCGAATGAAGCCGCAATCAAGCTGGCGCGTCGCTATAACCAAAAGGTGCTGAACAATGGTCGGTACGAGATTATTACGTTCAACATGTCGTTCCACGGACGGACACTGGCGACATTGACTGCTACGGGTCAAGAAAAAGTGAAGGAAGGCTTCCATCCGCTTCCTGAAGGCTTTGTGTATGCGCCTTATAACGATATCGAGGCTGTTCGCAGCCTTGTGAATGACAAAACATGCGCCATCATGCTGGAAATGGTACAAGGGGAAGGCGGCGTATTACCGGCTGATCCGGAGTTCGTGAAGCAATTGGGAGAGTTGTGCAAACAGGAAAGTCTACTTTTGATCGCGGATGAAATCCAAACGGGCGTAGGCCGTACAGGTAAGCTTTTTGCCTATGAACACTATGGTGTTGAGCCTGACATTTTCACATTGGCCAAAGGTTTGGGCGGCGGGTTCCCGATTGGTGCTATGCTGGGGAAAGCTTTCCTTGCTGAAGGGTTTAATGCAGGCAGTCATGGTTCGACATTTGGCGGTACGCCGATTGCGACGGCTGCAGGTTATGCGGCTGTGGATACGATCCTTACACAGAAGTTGCCAGAACGCGCAGCGGAGTTAGGCGAGTACACAATTAAGAAGCTGGAAAGCAGGCTTGCCGGCAATCCGTTAATCGCGAAAATTCGCGGTATCGGGCTATTGATCGGGATTGAGTGCACGCAGCCTGCAGGTGAAATCATTAGTGAAATTCATAATAAAGGCGTGTTAGTTATCCCAGCTGGGCCGAACGTTATTCGTTTAGTGCCAGCCTTAAATATACCGCAAGAAGATTTGGATCAAGGGCTGGATGTCCTGTGCGCTGTCCTTGCCGAGAAGGCACCCGTCGATCAGCAGCATCTAGTGAAGTAACGGGAGAGAGGTTGAATAGAATGAATATTACCTTACAAGAAGAAATGGCTGCCCAATTGAAGGGCAAAGATTTCCTTGCTTTGGCTGACTATACACCGGAAGAAATTGAATACTTAATACACTACGGGATTGAGCTTAAGCGTAAGCAAAAGGCTAGAGAGCCTCATGCTGTGCTTGCCGGCAAGACGCTCGGGATGATTTTTGAGAAATCCTCCACGCGTACGCGTGTTTCCTTTGAAGTGGGGATGTACCAACTGGGAGGTCAGGCTTTATTTTTGAGCAAAAATGACCTGCAGCTCGGACGCGGTGAAACGGTTTGGGATACAGCACAAACGTTGTCCCGTTACCTCGATGGCATTATGATTCGTACGTATGAACACCGTAAGGTGATTGATCTAGCGCGCGGTGCGACGGTTCCTGTCATTAACGGACTGACGGATTATGCGCATCCTTGCCAGGTTATGGCTGATTATCAGACTATTCTTGAGAAAAAGGGACGTCTACAAGGCATTAAAGTGGCTTACATTGGGGATGGCAATAATATGGTGCATTCCTTAATGGTGGGTGCAAGCAAATTAGGGATGGACTTCGCGATTGCTTCACCTGAAGGCTATGATCCTGACCAGGAAGTTATTCAGAATTCCAAGGAGAATGCTGCGCATTACGGCGGAAGCGTGCTTCTGACACGCGACCCTCGCGAAGCGATTGAGAATGCGGACATCGTCTACACGGATGTATGGGCTAGCATGGGCTTCGAGGCTGAACAGCAGGCACGGGAGATTGCTTTCAAAAACTACCAAATCAACGAGGATCTTGTGAAATATGCCAAATCGGATTACTTGTTCATGCACTGCTTGCCTGCTCACCGCGGGGAAGAAGTGAGCGAGGGCGTCATTGACGGCGCGCATTCGATTATTTTCGACCAAGCAGAGAATCGTCTTCATGCGCAAAAGGCTATTATGGCCGCGACCATGATATAATAAATAGATTTAGGAAACGGAGAGATTAGTAGACATGGCTAAGGAAAAAATCGTACTCGCTTATTCCGGCGGATTGGATACATCGGTTATTTTGAAATGGCTCAAGGAGACTTACGACGCCGAAATTATTGCTTTTACAGCGGATATCGGGCAAAAAGACGAGTTGGACGGTCTAGAGGAAAAAGCGCTCCAAACCGGCGCATCCAAAATCTATATCGACGACCTGCGTGACGAGTTTGCAAAAGATTTCATCAACCCGATGTTCCAAGCAGCGGCTTTGTATGAAGGGCAATACCTGCTCGGCACGAGCATTGCGCGTCCCTTGATCGCGAAGCGCATGGTTGAAATCGCTCGCGCAGAAGGCGCTACAGCGATCGCACATGGCGCAACCGGCAAAGGAAATGACCAAGTGCGCTTCGAGCTAACAGCTGCGGCGCTGGCGCCTGAGCTGTCTGTTATCGCGCCTTGGCGTTTGGAAGAATTCCGCGAGCAGTTCCCAGGTCGCGCAGAAATGATCGCGTATGCCGAGAAGCATGGCATCCCGGTAACAGCATCCGCTGCGAAGCCGTATTCGACGGACCGCAACCTGCTGCACATCTCATTCGAGAGCGGCATGTTGGAAGATCCTTGGTTCGATGCAGCAGCTGACGACAACAAAGGTATGTACGTCCTAAGCGTTGCTCCGGAAGATGCGCCGGATCAAGCTGAATACATCGAGCTGGAGTTTGAAAAAGGCGACTGCGTAGCCATCAATGGCGCGAAGTTGACGCCACTTCAAGTGATGGAAACATTGAATGAAATCGGCGGTAAACATGGTATTGGCCGCGTAGATATGGTAGAGAACCGTTTCGTCGGCATGAAGAGCCGCGGCGTGTACGAAACTCCAGGCGGTACGATCCTGTTTACAGCTCACCGTAAAATGGAATCCTTGACTATGGACCGCGATGTCATGCACCTTCGTGATTCCCTAATCTCCAAATATGCAAGCCTTGTATACAACGGCTTCTGGTTTGCTCCTGAGCGTCTGGCGATTCAAGCGCTTGTTGCAGAAAGCCAAAAGAACGTATCCGGTACAGTTCGCTTGAAATTGTACAAAGGCAACGTGATCGGAGCTGGTGTGAAAAGTCCAGTATCCTTGTACAATCCGGATATTGCGACGATGGAAGCTGATCCGACGAAAGCTTACGATCAAGGCGATGCGACTGGCTTCATTCACTTGAACGCACTTCGTTTGAAAGTATCTTCGGGTGTCGAGCAAAACGCTAAGAAGTAAGTCAACATAGGCTGTGAAACCGGGCTTTCCCTCGTGGAAAGCCTTTGGGCTGTAAATTAGAGAGGAGTGGGTGTACGTGTCAAAGCTATGGGGTGGACGATTTACGAAGCAAACCGACCAATTGGTTGAAGAATATACAGCATCAATCACGTTTGATAAGGAGTTAGCCGAGGAAGATATTCAAGGCAGCTTGGCCCACGTGACGATGCTTGGAAAATGCGGCATTCTTCCTGCGGAAGATGTCGAAAAGATCAAAGACGGCCTTTACGCGGTTCAAGGCATGATTCGCCGCGGTGAGCTGGAGTACACGATTCAGAATGAAGATATTCACATGAATATCGAAAAGACACTGATCGATTTGATCGGTCCTGTTGGCGGCAAGCTGCATACAGGCCGCAGCCGTAACGATCAGGTGGCAACGGACATGCATCTGTACCTGCGCAAACGCGTAGTCGAGTTCGTGGGACACCTCATCAAGCTGCAGGAAGCTCTTCTTGACCAAGCAAAGAAAAACATCGATACGATTATTCCGGGGTATACGCATCTTCAGCGTGCGCAGCCGATTCTGTTCGCACATCACATGATGGCTTATGTCAGCATGTTTCAGCGCGATCTGGAGCGCTTGCAGGACAGCTACAAGCGCGTAGACATCCTGCCGCTAGGCGCTGGGGCGCTGGCCGGCACGACGTTCCCGATCGACCGCCATTTCGTGGCGGAGCAGCTCGGGTTCGGACGCGTGTACGAGAACTCCTTGGATGCGGTCAGCGACCGCGATTTCATCCTGGAGTTCCTCTCTAACGCGTCCATGATCATGATGCACCTTTCTCGCTTCAGCGAGGAAATGGTGCTCTGGTCTTCCACCGAGTTCGCGTTCGTTGAACTCGATGATGCTTTCTGCACCGGCAGCTCGATCATGCCGCAGAAGAAAAACCCGGACGTGGCGGAGCTCGTCCGCGGCAAAACAGGCCGCGTCTACGGCAACTTGTTCGGTCTGATGACCGTGCTGAAGTCGCTGCCGCTGGCGTACAACAAGGACATGCAGGAGGATAAGGAAGGCATGTTCGATACGGTTCGTACGCTGCAAGGCGCGCTTCAACTGTTCGCTCCAATGGTCGCTACCATGAAAGTGAACACGGATCGTATGAGACAAGCTGTGAACCAAGACTTCTCGAACGCAACGGATATCGCAGATTACCTTGTCAACAAGGGACTGCCATTCCGTCAAGCTCACGAAGTCATCGGCAAAACGGTGCTCTACTGCATCCAGAACAAAAAATATTTACTCGATATGAGCATGGAGGAATTCAAAACGTTCTCAACCCTGTTCGAGTCCGATATTTATGCGGTGCTGCAGCCTGAGCAAGTCGTTAATGCACGTAATGTTTACGGAGGAACGGCAAGCAATCAAGTGTCAGAAGCCATTGCCCGTGCCGAGCAGGTGTTGGCGCAGTCCAATGAGTGGTTGCAAACGTATTTAGAGAAGAGCAAATAAGTTTGCCTATATAAAAAAGCCTTCAACGTCATCCAATTGGATGGCATTGAAGGCTTTCTGCTATTTATTTGACGTTTATCTGCCGGTGACCGAGATATACCCCGTGTCGACGCGGACCTTCACTTTTTTGCTGCCGTCTCCGAGGGTACCTTTGGCGGTGTGATGGTCTTCACGATCTACAGTAAGACCAGGCACTTCTAGATTAGCGCTGCCTGTATCGGCGATTAGATCGAAGCTGACATTCTTAGGCGTAGGCTCTAAGGTAAGGCGGATGCTGCCTGTGTCGGATTCAAGAGAGACCGAATCGCTGATATCACTTAATTTTGCCGTAACGCCACCTGTATCTGTTTTGATCTTTACATCTCCCGTGCCTTCTTGAATGTGAATATTCCCTGTATCCGCTTGTAAATTCAACTGCTTGCCTTCATAGCGGTCAAGTGAAATGTTGCCCGTGTCCGTACTTGCTGTTAGCTTCTCTGATTTCAGATCATTGAAGTTGATACTGCCTGTATCCGAGGTAACGGTAATGGCTTTATACATTTTATCCGGCAGAGAGACTTCAGTTTTGAGGCCAAAGCCTCGGCCAGCAATCCAATTTTTGAGTTCGGTGATATCAAAGCCAAAATTGATGTGATCATTTTCTTTTGTGCAAACATCAACGCGCCATACATTGTTTCCTTCTGTAGCTGCGTCTACCGTGCACTCGTTCGCATTAGTTTCTCGCATGGTACCCACTAAGCGTACTTTAATTTCATCGCCGTTTGTTGGGACGAAAGTGATGTTGGAGATATCGTTTTGAAGGATGAGGGTATCGATATTTGCCGCTGCAATCTTCTTCTCGATATTAATATTGGAGATGCCTGCATTCAGATCTAAGGTTTTGAACGAAACAGCCGCACCGATGAGTCCAACTGCCAGGCAGGTAAAGCCAGTTAATAAGAAAAATTTATATCTGCTTTTCACGGCTTAAGCCCCCTTAATTAATTTGGCATTGAATTGGATGTACGTCCAGCTGAGTTTGAAGAATATTTTGAGCAGCCAGGTGCTGAGCGTGGTGAGAATAACGCCTAAGCCGAAGCAGGCTAGCATAGTAAACCCAATGAACTGGAGATCGCTGCCGACGTGTTCCATAAAGCTGCCAAGCATACCGGCGATCGGAGCGACGATTAGCGCAAAGCCCGAAGTGAATAGCGCAATTAACGTTGCCAAGATACCGAACCATGGACCGACAACGAATAGGAGATTGAAAAAGCCCAGCGCAATGCTGACGATGATCGCCTTAAGCCCTGTTTCCTGCTTAACCGGATAGGGGTAAGGTGGTTGCTGTGTATAATAAGGATTCCCATGAGGCGGCGGCGTGTAGGGTGGAGGTGTATAGCCCCCAGTTTCTGGTGCCTGTTTCGGTGCTGCCGCTGGCTCAGGTCTCGTATATGGTTTCTCTAGTGATGGCGCTTTTGGTGCTGCAGGCGCTTGTGGTGCAATAGGAGCTTGAGGAGATTGAGAAACTGGCTCCTGTTTAGCACTTTTTGCAGGCTCAGGATTGCTCGCATTTGTTGCATCTTTCTGAGCATCCCAGTTAGGAACCCGTGGATAACCTAGCGACTGTGCCACCTCATCCTCGTGCTTGCCGTTTTCAACCGCTTTTTGGAACAATTCCTCGTAAACAGATAATATATTTTGGCGCTCCTTCTCTGGAAGTCCGCGCAGTCGATAGTTTAGTTCTTTGAAATAATCAATCTTGCTCATGGTTCATCCTCCTTATCTCGTATTGCGTATTCTTATCATAATAAAAAAAAGTCATAATGACCTAGTAACTACAGTCACATGACCTTTACATGTTTTAGATCTTTTACGGCTTAAATAGTCATAAAGCTTACCGGAAGGAAGGCCCTTTGACGCCGTCTTCTAAAATAGGTTGGGGTGGCTCAGGTGTCCCGCCTAATTCCGGTTTGATATCACCTCGGTTAGAGGCAACTAAGGTCGGTACAGGAGAGTATTGATCCTTCGAGATAAGTTCTTTGCTGACAAAAACGCCGTTTTCTTTTTTGATCCGATAGGTTTCAACTTTATAGCCAGCTTTACCTGTGCTGATAGGTCGAGTAGCTCCTGGAGCTAGCGTTGCATTATGCAAGTATTTGATCGGCGGCTGGATTGTTTCTACGATGTTGGATTCAACGTCATAAGTTATCGAGGGAGACATGTGCCCGAACAGCTTCACGGTTACGTCTCGATCCGTTGTGACGGTGCGTATCAATAGATAGGCGTCGGTGTTATTGCGGAATTTGAAATTGATGTAGCCGCTGGCGAATGTCGCATCTTGTCCGAGCGTGACATAGCTGACAGGGAGGGAGTGGTTACGCCGCTCCACAATAGCGAGCCCACTTCGCAAAACCGCATTGTACAGGGTTGTCGAGACTTGACATATGCCGCCGCCGATACCTGGAACGAGCTTGCCGTTAAGTATAACCGGTGCTTCCTTATAGCCGAATTGGGTTTCTGTCTGTGCAATGATTTTGCTATAGTCGAACGTTTCTCCTGGAGCCATGAGTAAATCTTGAATGGATGCGGCGGTAGATCGAATATTGTGAATCCGCCCTTCGCCAGAAGCGGGAAATCTGGTTGTAAACTCTGATATTTTGCGATCGATGCCCTGCTGCTTCAAAGTTTCCACGGTTATTGTGGGACTCAGCTCGTACAAAGGGAGCGTCAAGCGAACCGGTGCGGCATTATGAATATAGGAAATGGAAGGGGCGATTTCTTGCAAGTGTTCCTTCAAATGAATAGTATCAATGCGAAGCACTCTGTGTTCCGGTTCATAATTTAGGGAGTCCTGAGCGGTCACGACTCGCTTGGCTGGTGCAGGCTGCTGGTTGTAAAGATCTTTCCAGGCTTCTTTGACCGCGGCGCTTAGCCTTGTTTCATTCACGGTGACCTCAAGCGGAATATCGGTATGACGAAGCTCCCAGCGAGCTTTTATTCGTTGCAAGGGTGAGGTTTCGAATAATTGGGCGAGAGATTGAGTCAGAGCATCATCATGGTATTCAACTCCTAACTGTCCAAGGGTCAATTGTCGATTAGCGATTTCCGGATAGGAAGTTTGCAATTGAACGGGAAAAGCGGACAGCAGCCCAAGTCTCTCCTCGTATTGTTGTTGGAACGTATCATAAGGCATGCCACCGACACGCCAGCCGGCAACCGTGAATTTCGGAGGTAATGTGCTCTGAGAACCATATAGGTACAGAGCGATGCTAATAGAGCTCAGTAGTCCAATAGTGATCGTTGCATAGAAGGTAACTTTTCTAATGAGGGGTGGCATGTACAGCGGCTCCTTTACATACGAATGAGTGAAAGGCCTGTACTTCCATATGTATCTTGCTTTTCATCAATTTATGACTAAAACATTGCTGCCCTCAAATGTGTACAAATCATGATATAATGACAGTATCCAACAGGATTATTGAACGATTTTAGAAGGAATTTCCGCTTTCGTGTCGAACTCCTTAAAGCTGTCTGTACAGCAGAGAGACTTTGGGCTCCATTCAAGGATCCCCATACTTAGGATGTGATATTGTGATCGAAATGCAGGACGTATGGAAAACGTACTCCAACGGCACTCATGCATTGAGAGGGATTAATGTAAAAGTAGACCGCAACGAGTTTGTCTATGTTGTCGGACCTTCCGGGGCTGGTAAATCGACATTTATGAAATTGATGTATAGAGAAGAAAGACCGACTAAGGGCCAAATTTTCGTGAATGGATTCAATTTAGAAAAGCTGAAACAACGTAAAATACCCTTTTTACGTCGAAATATCGGAGTTATTTTCCAAGATTATCGATTGCTGCCGAAGCTGTCTATTTTCGACAATGTAGCCTTTGCCATGGAAGTAATTGAAGCACCGAAGAAACAGATTAAGAAGCGCACGATGGAAGTGCTCGAACTTGTTAAGCTAAAGGACAAAGCGAATTCACTCCCATCACAACTGTCCGGCGGTGAGCAGCAGCGTGTGGCCATTGCCCGGGCAATAATCAACAATCCATCCGTCATTATTGCCGATGAACCGACAGGAAATCTCGACCCTGACACATCATGGGGAATTATGAAACTGATGGAGGAAATTAACTTCCGTGGTACGACAATCGTCATGGCTACGCATAACAAAGAAATCGTAAATACGATGCGTAAAAGAGTCATTGCAATCGAGAATGGCCTTATTGCTCGTGACCAATTACGGGGGGAATACGGCTATGAAGATTAGTACATTCTCCCGGCATTTGCGGGAAGGTACGCGGAATGTTGTCAGGAACGGTTGGATGACGTTTGCGTCGATCAGCTCGATCGCAATCTCGTTATTCATTCTTGGAGTATTCGTGCTGATTACATTGAATGTAAATGATATTGCGAGCCAAATTGAGGATCAAGTTGAGATTAACGTGTATCTGGAGGTTAACACACCGCAGGATCAAATCACGGAGTTGCAATCCCAAATACAAGGTATACATGAAGTCAAGACGATCAAGTTCGTTTCGAAAGAAGAGGGACTTGTCTATTTGCGTCAAAAGCTAGGGGAAAGCGGCAAAGCTTTGCTTGATGGTTTTGAAGGTGAAAATAATCCGTTGAATGATGCATTCACGGTTGAAGTAGATGATCCTAGGAATGTAGCCGTGGTTGCGGATCAAATCAGCGCGCTAAACACAGGTAAGGATCCAAAACCTATTTACAAAGTGAACTACGGCAAAGGGACTGTTGAGGCTTTATTCAAAGTAACGCAAATTGTTCGTTGGGTCGGCTTTGGGATTGTGATTTTGCTCTCCTTTACGGCGGTATTCTTGATTGCCAACACGATTAAAATTACAATTTTAGCCCGTCGCAAAGAGATTTCAATTATGAAAATGGTTGGAGCGACGAATTCATTTATTCGTTGGCCGTTTTTTATAGAAGGAGCTTTACTCGGATTCGTGGGTTCAATAATTCCTGCCTTGATCATTCTCGGCGGATATTGGAAGCTGTTGAATTTAAGTTCTTTAAACCTAAATTTATTGATGATTGAACTGACGCCTTTCGGGGAGATTGCTCCTACAATGATTGCTTTGTTGTTAGGCATTGGCATTGTAATTGGTATCTGGGGATCCCTAATCTCCGTCCGCAAATTCCTCCGCGTCTAGTAAGGAGGCTTTAAAAGCCGACTTTGATAACGAAGTTATTCTTTGCAGCTTACTCGGCATCGAATCTTGAACGAAAATGGGGTAGTCCGGTACTCATGTAGCTTGCTACACTCCGTTCCTCCTACTCCCATTTTCGTCCAACCTTCTCGGTTCTGAAAGCCGGGTTTTAAAGCTTTTATTTATGTTTTCATAGATTCATAGATTGAGAGATAAGAGAGTTAGAGATTTGAGATGAAGTCCAAATAAGCATCATGTTGGTAATGATGAGGAGGCTACGTGCTTGAAGAAGAAGATTCTACCCTTGGTGATGTCATTAGGGATTGCAGCTTCGCTAGCGGTGCCATATGCGGGCTTTGCCGCATCCACAACGGATAAGATCGATCAGCAGTTGACTCAACTTAAGAAGCAGAAGGCAGAAGCGCAGCAGAAGGCGAAAGACGCCGAGAATCAGATAGATAAGGTACATACCGAGAAAGACCAAGCCACCAAGGATATGAACACGCTTGTTCAACAAGTTAATGAGGCTAGTAAAAAACTTACGTTGTTGAATGAGCAAATCGATCAAGTCACCGATGACTTAGAGGAAAACGGCAAGAAGTTGGATGAGGCAATAGCACGAGTAGAAAGTCGCGATCAAATGCTGAAATCCCGCGTGCGTTTGATGTATATGAACGGTTTTGTTTCTTACATGGACGTGGTTCTGAGTGCTACTAGCTTTTCTGATTTCTTGAACCGGATTGAAGCTTTGAAATCTATTGTAAATCAAGATAAAGTCGTGCTAGAGGCGAATAAGAAAGATAAAGAGATTGTCGCTCAGAAGAAGGAAGAGACAGAGCAGCAGCTCGAAAAGGTCAAAAAGCTTTACGTGGACGCCGATGCCCTGAGAGATGATCTGCAGGCGAAGGAAAAAGCGAAAGAGGTCAAAATTGCTTCCCTTACGAAGCAAGAGAAGACTCTTGAAGATATTTCCGAAGAGAGCGATAAGTTAATTACGCAACTAGCGAAGCAAGAGGCGGATCTGCAGGCGAAGAAACGTGCTGCGAGCAAAGCGAAGTCTCCTTTCACATACGCTGGAGGCAAGTTAGGCTACCCTTTGGCAGCACAAGCGCCGCTTACGTCGGATTTCGTTAACCGGATTAATCCGGTTACAGGTAGAGCAGAGAATCATAAGGGTATTGATCTAGGCGCTCCAAAAGGGACAAGCATTCTTGCTGCGGAGAACGGGTCTGTCATCTATGCTTCGTGGATGAACGGCTACGGTAACTGCGTTATCGTCGATCACGGCAATGGTTTGTGGTCTCTATACGGCCATATTATGAATGATGGTATCTATGTCAAAGTTGGCGATGTTGTCAAACGAGGACAGAAGATTGCCGGTGTTGGCTCAACTGGACAATCGACAGGGAACCATTTGCATTTCGAGGTTAGGCTGAATGAAACTCCTACCGATCCTAAACCGTTCTTGCGATAGGACAACTTGGTTATAAAACGGGAAGAGCTTGTCATATACTACAAACAAGCGAACCCAAATTGGTTTTAGGAAAAAGGTGGTGAATCACGCTTTGCAATTCAAAGGACGCACGGTCATCGTTTTTGTTTTGTTAGCTATGTTTGCAAGTAGTATTGTTACATTGACATTAGTGGATCCATCCTTCTCATGGGGGCGTAATGAGCAGCCAGCGGGCAGTGCAGCCGCCTCAACGGGATCTTCGACTGGATTGTCGAGCAAGGATTTGAGCAAAATCTCAACAACCTTTCAACTGATCGAAAGTAAATATTTGAAACAGCCTGATCATGATAAGCTCGTTAACGGCGCGATCAACGGTATGCTGGAATCCCTGGAAGATCCCTTCACGGTATATATGGATCAGAAGGAAGCGAAGCAGTTCGATGAAAGTATTACGTCCTCTTTTCAAGGCATAGGGGCAGAGGTTTCAATTGAGGAAGGCAAGTTCGTCATCGTTTCTCCTATTAAGGGCTCTCCTGCGGAGAAGGCAGGCATTCAATCGAAAGATGTCATCCTCTCGGTGAACGGGGAGAAGCTTGATGGGCTGACGCTTAACCAAGCGGTCATGAAGATTCGCGGTCCGAAAGGAACGCAAGCGAAGCTTGATCTTCTTCGTCAAGGTGCTGGCGACCCGGTTCAAGTGATCGTCGTTCGCGATAACATTGATGTGGAAACCGTCTACGGAGAAATGATGCAGGATCAAATTGGGAAAATTGAGATTCGCCAATTCTCCTCAAATACAGCAGTACGCTTTGCGGAAGAGCTGAAAAACCTTGAGGCCAAAGGTATGAAGGGACTCGTAATCGATGTTCGTAATGACCCGGGCGGCCTTCTGAACGTGGTTGTCGATATCGTTAATCCTTTCGTGAAAAGCGGCAAACCGATCGTTCAAGTGGAAAATCGGGACGGCAAGCGGGAGCCAACGCCTTCAACGGGGACAGGCAAGAATTATCCGGTTGCGGTGCTGATCAATAAGGGAAGCGCCAGTGCTTCGGAAATTTTGGCAGGCGCATTCCAGGAAGCGGTCGGAAGTAAAATTGTCGGAGAAACTTCCTACGGGAAAGGGACGGTTCAAGTCACTTTTGAGAAGGAAATGGGCGACGGCAGCAACATCAAGATGACTGTCTACAAATGGTTGACGCCGAATGGCAATTGGATTCACAAAACAGGTATTCAACCGGACATCGCGGTGGAACAACCGTCCTATTTCAAAGCAGCACCGCTTTCGAAGAAAGCCGCGCTTAAACAAGATATGACGAGCGATGATGTGAAAAATTTGCAACTGATGCTGGCGGGTCTTGGTTTTAACCCTGAGCGTTCGGACGGTTACTTCAATGAGAAAACTACGACAGCCGTGAAAGCTTTCCAACGGACGAACAGCCTGCCGATGACTGGTGAAGTGGATACAGAAACCGCAAACAAAATCGAGAAGCTGCTATTGGATCAAATTCGCGAGCCTAAGAACGATTTGCAGTTGAAAGCTGCAATTGGACAAATCCAAAAGCAACTTGGGAAATAATTATTAGTGAGATGTTGGAAATTCGCGGCGCAAGGCAGGAAAATGAGCCCTCGCAGTCGAAATAGAGTAGGAAGGGTGCTTCGGCAGCCTTCCTATTTTCTTTATACCGAGGAGACCGGAATCGTTATGGATGTACTGATTCAACTCTTGGACAGACTGCTTCACGCGGTGGGGCAATTGTTTGCGAATCCTTTCTACTATATAGGTGTTTTATTTATTGTGCTGCATTATCGGAAGCAAATTCAAATGGAACGTAAGTTATTTCATACACGGCTGCATTCCTTGCTCAATGAGACGTGGAGAACGGTTTTTTGGGGCTGGATTGGAGGTGTGTGCGCCTCGATACTGTTATTGTTCGTGGGCGTGAACATTCAATTTGATGTGGTTATTTTATTGTGGGTCATCACTGTCATCCTCGTCTTGCTCAGGGTGAGATTCCTCTGTTTGGCCTACGCTGTAGGCATCCTAGGAGTCGCTCAAGTGATCTTGTCATGGATTCCTGATTTGGCTAGTCTGAAAGAGTCTCTACCCATGCTGGATATCGTTGAACATGCGGACATTCCTTCTTTGCTGATCATTGTTGCTGTTCTTCATCTGCTTGAGGGGATGCTTACTCATTTCCAAGGAGCACGCATGGCGACGCCGTTATTTCTCGAAGGGAAACGCGGGCAAATCATTGGGGGCCAACAACTGCAAGGCTTCTGGCCTGTACCATTATTTTTGCTAGTCCCAATGACGGGTGGTAGCGATCTAAGTCTACCATGGGTAACATTGTTCGGTGCAAACCTCGCCTCAGGATGGACCTTGTTAGCCTTCCCGGCCATGATCGGATTCACGGAGCTAACGATCTCGAAACTACCCCGCAAGCAAGCGCGTGCAAGCGCGAATCTGCTTTACCTTTATGGCATTATCCTACTAGCTGCCGCTATTGCTGCTCATTATTGGTCGGTGATTGTATTGTTAGGGGCGTTGCTAAGCATAGCATTGCATGAGGGATTGATCCGCTATAATCAATGGACGGAAGAGAAGCAAATTCCTTTCTATGTGCATTCATCACGAGGGCTCATGGTGCTGTCTGTTGTTCCAAATAGCCCAGCACAAGATTTGGGGATTCAAACTGGTGAAATCATTCATAAAGTAAATGGCCATAAAATTAAGACGAAGTCTGATTTGCACTTAGCAATGGGGCTCAACTCGGCGTTCTGTAAGCTGGAGGTATTGAATGAGGAAGGCGAGGTGCGCTTTCTGAACCGGGCGATTTTTAACGGTGACCATCATCAGCTAGGCATTATTTTAGCTCCAGATCAGGAGGCTTTGTACTTTACAGAGCATAGACCCGTGCATCTTTTTTCTTATTTGCGAGGGAAATTAACAGGTTTGCTAAAGAATGATTCGACAAAATCGATGTAAAAAAAAGAAGACCCATTCTCTCTTAATTGAGGGGTAGGGTCTTTTGCTTATTTTGGAACATTGCTTGGAGCTAGCTCATCACGCAAGACAATGATTTCAACGCGGCGGTTTTTGCTGCGGTTCTCATCGCTGTTATTTGGAACTTTGGGCATTGTATCCGAATAGGCTGTTGCGATGAATTTCTTGTCATCCAGATTAGCTGTGTCGCTGAAATAACGCAGCACCGAAAGGGAACGAGCGAACGAGAGTCCCCAGTTATCTTTGTAAGGAGAGCCCGTTGCCAGCGGCAAGTCATCGGTATGGCCTTCGATGCTTACTTTACTGTTTAGCGTCGGGAAGAGGGAAGCGAGCTTTTGCAGAATAGGGGCCGAGGCACCTTTGAGATCTGCTTTTCCTAGATCAAATAAGAACAAATCATTCAGTGTAATTGCTACACCCCGCTCTGTATCGCTAGCGGATACTTGCGCCTCTAGATTTTGATCCTTGATGTAAGCTTGTACTTGCTTCAAAAGATCTTGAAGCTCTTTCTCACGCTTTTCTTTCTCATTCTCATCAGGCTTTACTTTATCTTTTTCTTCCTTCTGATCGTCAAGATTTTGCTTGGTGTAATCTTTGTCCTTGCTGTCGGAGTCACCTTGTTTTGGGGTCATTTGGCCGCTGATGCCGCTCCCTTTGTCCAAGACAGAGTCGGCTTTCTGGAACTGCATGTTTAATACTTGCGCCAGAACGGCATACTTTTGAACATCGACCTTACTCATCGCATACATAATAATGAAGAAAACGAGCAGAAGGGTGATTAAGTCAGCATAGGTAATGAGCCATCTTTCATGATTGACATGCTCTTCTCGCTTCTTACTTCTCCTCGCCATAATCGGCTTCCTCCCCTACAACTGGTGCTTTTTTGGACGATTTCTCGTGGAGGAAGGAAGTCAGTTTTTTCTTAATTAATTGCGGGTTTTCACCGGCTTGCAGAGCAAGAATGCCTTCAAGCATCAGTTCCATTTCAGCAACCATTTCCTTACCGCGCACTTTAATTTTGGTCGCAAGCGGCAGATAAATTAAGTTGGCGCTCATAACACCATATAGAGTAGCTGTGAAGGCAACAGCGATAGCCGGTCCGAGACTCGATGGATCTTCAAGATTGCCGAGAACGTGAATCAGTCCCATAACGGTTCCGATAATCCCCATCGTTGGCGCATAGCCGCCTCCAGCTTCGAATATTTTGGCCATATTATCAACCTGGTGCTCAATCGCATCCATTTCAAGCTCGAGGATTTGTCTGGTTAATTCGGGATCTGTTCCATCCACGACCATTAGCAAACCATCCTTCAGGAACGGATTGGTATGCTCCTGAGCGCGCTGCTCGAGAGCAAGAACACCTTCTCTTCGGGCAACAGAAGCCATGTCCACAAGCTCTTCAATAGTAGCTGCTGGATCTCTTTTTACTTCTTTGAAAGCAATGCCTAGAGCTTTTGGGATTTTCGCTAGAATAGAAAGAGGGAAACTGACTGCAACCGCTCCAAATGTTCCGCCGAAAACAATTAACATTGCGCTCGGGATAATCAATGAACTAACGTGGCCGCCATCCCACATGTAACCGCCAATCAAACCTACTAGACCTAAAACTAAACCTAAAACCGTTGTCAAATCCATGACTGTACCACTCCTATTTAGCGTAAAAAGAATTGGGGGCCCTACAAGTGGCCTGATGAAAGTGTGTTGTGTGTCTCTTAGTGACGTATTCAGGCCATAACAGATATTGCCGTTTGCATCAAAGATTTAAAAAGAGTATAATGGAAAAACCAGAACAAACATTCTTATGATGAGCTTGAAATGTTGTCATCATATATGTACGACAGGTTCCATAACCTTCTTTATCGGAAATTACAAAACGAAAATGAATAGGATAAAAGTTCGATTTATTACCAATAAGTGTAGGTGATTATTGATGAGTGAACTTGTTAAGAGCTCTAAGAAATTTGAGCTTGTTTCTGATTTTGCTCCACAAGGGGATCAGCCCAAAGCAATTGAAGAAATCGTTCAAAGTATTCAAGCCGGCAATAGACATCAGACGCTCTTAGGAGCTACGGGAACTGGGAAAACGTTCACTGCTGCGCAAGTAATTGCTAAGTTGAACCGCCCTACCTTGATTATTGCGCACAATAAAACATTAGCCGCACAGCTGTGCAGCGAGTTCAAAGAGTTTTTTCCCCACAATGCCGTCTCCTATTTCGTAAGTTACTATGATTACTACCAGCCAGAAGCCTACATTGCCTCCTCCGACACCTACATCGAGAAAGATTCCAGCATCAATGAAGAGATAGATAAGCTTCGCCACTCAGCGACCAGCTCCTTATTTGAGCGCCGTGACGTTATTATCGTTGCGAGTGTGTCATGTATTTACGGCTTGGGTTCGCCGATGGAATATGGTAATTTGCTGCTTTCTTTACGCGTGGGAATGGAGAAATCACGCAATGAGATTTTGCACAGGCTAGTGGATATTCAATATCAGCGGAATGATTTGAACTTTGTACGCGGAACATTTCGCGTTCGCGGGGATGTTGTTGAGATTTTCCCTGCTTCGCATGGCGAACAAGCGGTTAGAGTGGAATTGTTCGGTGATGAAATCGAGCGGATTACGGAGATTAATGTACTGACGGGCGAGATTGTTGGCGAACGCGATCATATCGCGATTTTCCCAGCGTCTCACTTTGTAACGCACGAAGATACAATGAAGCGTGCGCTTGTTAACATTGAGCGGGAGTTGGAAGAGCGTCTCGCCGAGCTGAAAGAGCAGGGGAAACTGCTTGAAGCGCAGCGACTGGAACAGCGGACGCGCTATGATATGGAAATGATGCAGGAGATGGGCTTCTGCTCAGGCATTGAGAATTACTCAGGGCCGCTGACATTCCGTGAGCGCGGAGCAACGCCGTATACGCTAATTGATTATTTCCCGGATGACATGCTGTTCATGGTGGATGAGTCCCATGTGACGCTGCCGCAAATTCGCGCTATGTATAACGGAGACAGGGCTAGAAAAGAAGTGCTGGTTGACCACGGCTTCCGCTTGCCCTCTGCGCTGGATAACCGTCCATTGCGCTTCGAGGAGTTCGAGGAGAAAGTTAATCAGATTTTATATATATCAGCAACACCTGGACCTTACGAATTAGAGCATTGCCCTCATATGACTCAGCAGATTATTCGTCCTACGGGCTTGTTAGATCCAATTATTGAAGTCAGACCGACGAAGGGTCAGATTGATGACTTGATTGCAGAAATTCATGATCGGATTCGGAAAGACGAGCGTGTGCTCGTAACGACACTGACGAAGAAAATGTCTGAGGATTTGACGGATTATTTTAAAGAAATCGGCATTAAAGTTCGTTATTTGCACTCGGATATCAAGACGTTTGAGCGGATGCAAATCTTACGTGATTTGCGCTTGGGTACCTTCCATGTGTTAATTGGGATTAACTTGCTCAGGGAAGGGCTCGATTTGCCGGAGGTATCGCTCGTCGCCATTCTGGATGCGGACAAAGAAGGCTTCCTGCGATCGGAGCGCTCGATGATTCAAACTATTGGACGCGCAGCGCGTAATGCCGATGGCCGTGTTATCATGTATGGAGATAAGATTACGGACTCTATGGAGAAAGCCATTCGTGAAACGAGTCGCCGCCGTAGCATTCAGGAAGCTCATAATGAGAAGAATGGGATCACACCGCAAACGATCGCTAAGAAAATTCGCGATGTAATCGAAGCTACGAAGGTAGCGGAACAGAAGGCAGATTATTTGTCCGATGTGAAGGGTGCCAAGATGTCGAAGAAAGACCGCGCTTCCTTGATCGAGCGTTTGGAAGGCGAAATGAAAGAAGCTGCGAAGAATTTGCAGTTCGAACGAGCGGCACAGCTGCGTGACGCTATTATGGAAATGAAAGCTGAAGCCTAAAAGGGCTTCAGCCTCACATAGGAGAGGAAGGTTACCCGTGTCTAGAGATCAAATCGTCATTAAAGGAGCTAGAGCTCATAATCTAAAAAATATCGATGTTACGATTCCGCGCGATAAGTTTGTTGTTTTAACTGGCTTAAGCGGCTCGGGCAAGTCGTCGTTGGCCTTTGATACGATTTATGCCGAGGGTCAGCGCAGATACGTTGAATCATTGTCTGCATATGCCAGACAATTTCTAGGCAATATGGATAAGCCGGACGTAGATTCCATCGATGGTCTATCACCGGCTATTTCTATTGATCAGAAGACTACAAGCCGAAATCCGCGCTCCACAGTGGGTACAGTAACGGAGATTTATGACTACCTGCGGTTGTTATATGCGCGTATTGGACGTCCGCATTGTCCGACGCATGGCATTGAGATTACATCGCAAACTGTAGAACAAATGGTAGACCGCATCATGGAGTATCCGGAGCGCACTAAACTTCAGATTCTGGCTCCACTTGTTTCAGGACGCAAAGGTGAGCATACGAAGCTTTTTACCGACGTTCAGAAGCAAGGCTTTGTAAGGGTACGCGTGAATGGAGAGACAATCGATCTTTCCGAGAAGATTGAACTCGACAAGAACAAAAAGCACACAATTGATGTTGTTGTTGACCGGATTGTGATCAAAGAGGATGTGCAAACACGTCTTGCCGATTCTTTAGAAACAGCGCTTAAGCTCGCGAATGGACGAGTTATTGTGGACATTATCGACAAAGAAGAGCTGATGTTTAGTCAGAATCTGGCGTGCCCGGAATGCGGTTTTAGCGTGGAAGAGCTGGCGCCAAGGATGTTCTCTTTTAACTCCCCTTTCGGGGCTTGCCCGGAATGTGATGGACTTGGCAGCCAGATGATTGTCGATCCGGATCTGCTAGTACCGGATATGAAGCTGACGATTGAAGAAGGCGCATTCGAAGCTTGGGCTGGCAGCACGTCCAACTATTATCCGCAGTTTCTTGCGGCAGTTTGTGAACACTACTCGATCCCTCGAAACGTCTCCGTTTCGGAGCTCTCAAGCGAGCAGATGAAAGTCATTCTCTATGGGACAGGCGGAGAGAAGATCCGCTTCCGCTATGAGAATGATATGGGAGCGACCAAGGAAGCGCTGGTTCCATTTGAAGGTATCATTCGTAACTTGGAACGCAGGTTCAAGGATACGTTCTCTGAGGGCATCAGAGAGCACATTCAGACCTACATGAGCACGAAGCCATGTCCGAAGTGTAAGGGACAGCGTCTGAAGCCCGAGACACTGGCAGTGACGATCAACGGCAAGAATATTGCTCACGCGACCTCGCTTTCGATTGGAGATGCGGAGGAATGGTTCAAGGGGCTTGATCTGAATGAGAGAGACCTCACCATTGCAAACTTAATTCTCAAAGAAATCAGAGCTCGCCTCGGATTCCTAGTGAATGTTGGTCTTGACTACTTAACCATGCACCGTTCAGCGGGCACGTTGTCAGGCGGAGAAGCACAGCGGATTCGACTCGCGACACAGATCGGCTCCAGCTTAATGGGTGTTCTTTATATTTTGGATGAGCCTAGCATCGGGCTGCATCAGCGAGATAATACGCGTCTGATTCAGACGCTTGAACATATGCGCAATCTAGGTAACACGCTAATCGTAGTTGAGCATGATGAGGATACGATGATGGCAGCGGATTACATTATCGATATCGGACCTGGTGCCGGTATTCACGGGGGGCAAGTCATTGCTCAAGGTACGCCTGCAGAGCTTATGGCGGACGAAAACTCGCTTACCGGTCAGTACCTAAGCGGCAAGAAGTTCATTCCGATTCCTGCAGCGCGCCGTAAGCCGAATGGCAAGTGGATCGAAGTCAAAGGGGCCAAAGAAAACAACTTGCGCAATGTTTCAGCTAAAGTGCCCCTAGGCGTGTTTACCTGCGTAACGGGTGTGTCCGGCTCCGGGAAAAGTACGTTAATTAATGAGATCCTATTCAAAACGCTGGCACGCGATTTGAATGGAGCGAAAGTTCGCCCTGGTGATCACAAAGAAATTATCGGGCTTGAGCATATCGATAAGGTTATCGATATTGACCAATCGCCGATTGGCCGTACACCTCGTTCGAATCCAGCAACCTATACAGGCGTTTTTGACGACATCCGTGATGTGTACGCCAATACGAATGAAGCAAAAGTACGTGGCTACAAAAAAGGACGCTTCAGCTTTAACGTGAAGGGTGGCCGTTGTGAGGCCTGTCGCGGAGATGGCATTATCAAGATCGAGATGCACTTCTTGCCAGACGTCTACGTGCCTTGTGAAGTGTGCAAAGGCAAACGATACAATCGTGAGACAATGGAAGTGAAATATAAAGGTAAAAGTATTTCGGAAGTGCTCGAAATGACGATTGAGGACGGCTGCGAGTTCTTCAAGAACTTGCCGAGGATTCATCGTAAGCTGACGACGCTTCTAGATGTAGGGCTGGGCTACATGACACTCGGCCAACCGGCAACGACGCTGTCCGGGGGCGAAGCCCAGCGCGTGAAGCTCGCGGCGGAGCTGTACCGCCGCAGCACAGGCAAGACGATCTATATCTTGGATGAGCCCACAACAGGGCTCCACATCCACGATATCGATCGTCTGCTGAAGGTGCTTCACCGCCTCGTAGAGAGCGGTGAAACCGTACTTGTCATCGAGCATAACCTCGATGTAATCAAGACGGCGGACCACCTCATCGATCTAGGCCCCGAAGGCGGTAGCCGAGGCGGTCTGATCGTGGCTTCCGGTACGCCGGAAGATGTTGTGAAGGTGGCCGGTTCCTATACCGGCCAGTACTTGAAACCGATCCTGGAACGGGATCGGGAGCGCTCGGAAAACTATGCGAAGCGGTTAGAAGTGTTGGAAGAATCGGTCGGCTAAGCGGCCGAATAGTAGCGAGGTCTCACGGATGAAATTCCGTGGGGCCTTTTTTTATTGAGAGATTGAGGGGACATTGTCCGCAATTTCTGAACTCGTACGAAAACGGGGCGGGAGATGTATCGGTTGTATGGGTTGTATTGCCGTGAGTTCGAGCGGAACTATGATCCGCTATTTCTCGGAATCACTACGCTTCCACCTAATGGAGGGAACTGAGTTCCTCTATTTCGCCAAGCATCGGGTTATTTGATAGACTTTTCGCCAAATAGGGCCCTGTAGTTTCCCAGACTCAGTAAATCGGACTATTTAACTCAAATAAGACTCTGTAGTTCGATTTCAACCCTCGTTGGACCATTAGTCTTCTATAAGCTAGGCTCATGTGTGCTCATTCGCCAGGATTTTCATAATTCCGACTAATTTACCATGACTTTTGTTAATACTTAATTGGATTCGACAATTTAACCCTCTATCAAAAAATAAGTGAATAGTCCTATAATTAAGATAGTAATTCCAACACGATATTCCTAGCTGACTATTCAGGATCGAGAGATATAAGCTGTACAAATCTATTTCTTCATGGAGGATTGCTATGAAACCGACGTTAGAGATACAGGAGATTGTTTCTGCTTTAGGAATAGATCCATTCCGTTTTTTAGACTGGCAGGAAAAAGAGATAGGGCTGAAGGATCAGCCGATTACACCAATTGAGGAGCATAAAGATACACTCTCCGCCTATGGATTAATGACATAAGAAGTAGTTCAATACATAAAATAGTCAGCTAAACCCGAATGTCTTTCAGAGATGTTCGGGTTCTTTGATTTCGTATCCATTATGGGTTAGAAAGAGTTGTTATAAAGGGGGAAAAAGAAGGGCACTTTAACCTTTAGGGTGTAATATTTTCCGCAAAGGGTGGTTAATCTAACCAAAAGGTGACAAACTTGTTACACATGCGCCTAATCACTTGCATCTAGTGTCCAATCAAGCTAACATAGAATTAAAATAGCAGGACGTGTGCCTTGCACCGAGTTATCAGAAGGAGGGTTTCACCATGTTATTCGCGGAAGAAGCAGCAGCAACAACAAGCACGTATACAAGTTTTGATATTTACGTTTTGATTTTCACAGTGATTATTGCCATTGCAGTCATTAGACAATTGATCTCCCCAAAAAGAAATTTGTTTGCCCTAGGATTCGCGGTAGTTTCCTTGCTCGTATTCGGCCTCATGGATTATGTCATGATCACAGGCTGGTAATTCAGAGCTAACCCATGCATCACAAGATAAAAGCCCGCAGGGACCAAGATCGTAAGATCATGGCGCCTGCGGGCTTTTTTTATTGCTAGGGAAGGCTAAGCGGCTAACCGCTTATACCCACCACATTTCTCCAAGCGGTTCTTTGATAAGAACTTGTTGCAAGTTTTGAACAGCTTTCGAGAAGCCTTCTTCAACGGACATCAGTCCATCTTCGTGCTCAATGCTCACGACATAGTCGTATCCGACAAGGCGTAGTGCGCTGATGATGTCAGCCCATACTTTCATGTCATGACCGTAGCCAACGGAGCGGAACTGCCATGCACGATCCAGCATGTTTGCATAGGACTGCATGTCTGTAACGCCGTAACGGTTTACATTGTTAACATCCATGGATGTATCTTTCGCGTGGAAATGGTGAATCGCGCCTGCGCGGCCGAGAATTTGTACGGCTTGTACAGGGTCAATTCCTTGCCACCACATGTGACTCGGGTCAAGGTTGGCACCAATCGCATCACCTGCTGCTTCACGCAGACGGAGAAGGGTAGCTGGTGTATGTACGGAGAATCCGCCGTGCAGTTCCAAGCCGATTTTGATATTACGGTCAGAGGCATATTTACCTGTTTCCGTCCAATAAGGAATGACTTTGTTTCCCCACTGCCAGTCAAGAATCTCTTGGAAATCGTTCGGCCATGGAGCTACTGGCCAGTTCGGATATTTCGCATCCTCGTGGTCACCAGGGCAGCCTGAGAAAGTGTTAACCACAGGGACTTCAAGGCGCTCAGCAAGATCAATCGTTTGTATAATAGCATCGTGGAATTCTTTCGCAATTTGTTTTTGCGGGTGAAGCGGGTTTCCGTGAACGCTCAATGCACTAATCGTCAAGCCGCGGGATTCAACCGCATGTTTAAAAGCTTTTAATTTCCCAGCATCGGCAAGCAGCTCAATTGGGTTGCAGTGCGCATTACCAGGGTAGCCCCCAGTACCAATTTCGACAGCTTCTAAGCCTTTAGAAGCCACATAATCAAGAGCTTCCTCTAAAGGTTTTCCACCGAACAGAACCATAAAAACGCCTAATTTCATTAGGTACACCTCCATAAATGGTAAACAGCCACACAAATTATACCACTATCATCCTGTAAAATGAAGCAAGCCTTTATAAATCCGCAGGACTGTTTCATAATTGGAACTATAAATAATAACGGAGAACGTGACCAGAACTTGCGTTACGAAACAACGGAAATAGAAATAGGTTTTAGATACTTTCTTTTTATTCACCGTTGTAATTTTGAAAATGTTTTCGATCGCAAGAATGATCCCGTGATAAAGACCGTAGAAGAAATAAAGCCATGTAAAACCGTGCCACAAGCCCATTAGAACCATAATTAAGATGGACAAGCTGGAGGCAACCCAGCGGGAAGGCACCGTACGCGAGAAGAACATGAAGATATGATCACGGAAAAAATCGCCAAGCGTTGCATGCCAGTTACGCCAGAATTGTGTCATAGATGGCGAGAGAAGCGGCCGCTTGAAGTTTTCAGGCATCGTATAGCCCATCAAACGCCCAAATCCGATGGCCATATCCGAGTATCCGGAAAAGTCGAAGTAAATGAGTGCATAGAACCAAACGAGCAGAAACAATGACTGATGTGTGTGCAAGTCTTGTTTCAGGACTTGATCGAAGACACTGGTCATCCAAGTGACGATGACAATTTTTTTGAATAAGCCCAGAATAATCCGTTTGACACTGTCTTCGAAGAGGGCGGCGTCTACGGTGTATGGTTTTTTGCTATCGGCCATAAAATCGCGGAATTTTAAGATCGGCCCTGAAGTAAAGGTCGGGACAAACAACAGATAATTCGCATAATCAATAGCTGGCACTTGGCCGTCTTTTCCAAAGAAATAGGCGAAATAATAAGCATCGATCACTTTCAAGACATTATAGATGAGTCCTAGATAGATGACGGCGTCGAACAGGGAATTGTGGAAAACGCCCATGATGAAAAATCGGACACCTAGAAAAACGCCGATAATATTAGCGGCAAGCGCAAATATGAACGTAGCTTTACGCCAAAAGGTCGTGCGGCATAGATACACAAATCCAGCGTAATTAATCACTGTAAAAGCAGCATAGAAAATTAGCAGCTTTTGGCTGTAGAGCAGTAAAAAGCAGAGACTGAAAATAATCATCAGAATACGTTTGTTGTCGGCCCACTTGCGGGTGAGCATCAGAACGGCAACCATGCCAATCATAGCGATAATTGCGTTCATTTGCATATAAAACATAGCTTTAGAACTCCTCGCTTGGAAAGCTCGATTAGAATTTCTCGTAGATAAATAGGCCCTTACCGGTAAAATAGATGAAAACCAGATACAGCATCACGAGATAGATGAGGACTTCGGCTATTTTCCTAAGGATTTTAACCATGTGTCCACCTCCTTCGTAAATAGCGGGGCGCCTTCTTCGCGGCTTAAGTGCACCAGATCATGAAAATACTTCGGATCGTATGTATGCATCAAGTCCAGCACAGGCACTCCAGCATTCTTCAATTGGCCGTTCACCGCTTCCTTTAAGGAAGCCACATAAGGCGGATCGGCATAACCCTTGTTCCACGGCATCCAGATGACCCGCAAAGGGAGCTGGTGCTCCTTGGCATAGCGAATGACCCATTGCATGGCGTCCAGATTTTTTTGGAAATCTTTCAAAGTCATAGCGCCGAAGCGTTTGTCATAGTCGGTCCATTTCGATTGAAGGAAGACATCATCCTTACGGCCAGGATACAGCTCTTTATCTATCCAGCGCGGCTCGTAGGCCAAGCTGCCTTTACTTAAATTACGGACGAACTCTTCGCCGGAATCACGGAAATAGTCACGGTACGTGTACACATAAGGCTGGTACCAGGGCTTGAACCACTGGTAGGTCGGATCTGTTTCGAGCGGGTCGAGCATCGTATGAACATCAATGCCGATTACTAGTTCGTCACGAACCTGGTACAAATTATGCGCGAGAATCCCCTGAAGATCGGTAATCTTGCCATAGGAAAGCCCCATCTCCACCAAATGGGCATCGGACTTCTCTTCTATATAAGCACCTGTAACTGCCGAATTACCGAAGAAAACCGGACCCGATTGGGACCAGCCGTGGTGGTAGAGTGTTTTGGTAAAGTCGTTTTTGTAGAAGCGGCGCGAGCTAACCATCGGGTTCCACCAGGAGATGAGAAGGTCCGAAACGACGATTGCTAGCAGCAAGCCGAGCACGAAGCTATTCTTTTTAAGAAATGTGGCTGCTTTCAACGGAATCACTCATTATCTTTGATTAGGATGGGGCCCACAGCTGACTTCAAATGATCAAAGGTCGGCGTGTGGGCCCAAGTAAGGATTTGAATAGAAATAAAAAGACGAAAGGATAGAGAGACTAACAGGCTTCTTACAGAGCCTTCTCCTGCCAAGCGTGGTACTGCTCGCGGAAAGTGGCTGGCCATTGTTGCTCATCCAATCCGTATTGCGCCAAGAATGCGAAAGCCCAGCGCTCAATACCGAAGCCAACACAACCCGTAACCGCGTTGCGTTTGCCCATTTTAATATTAAACGCATTACCGAAAGTATTGCTGTGGAAATTGATAGAAGAGCAGGCAATCGACTTCTTCACATGCGGAATCGTCAGACGCAGCTCGTATTTCATTTCTTGATTGCGTTGGAAAGAAGCTTTCACTTGGAAATCATTCGTGAAGAATGGGTCATTCGCAATTTCCAGCATGGAATCTACGTTCCATTCCACCGCTAATTCTTTGAGGTATTCAATCGATTTCAAACGATTTTCTTTGACGAAGTCAGGCTTGCCGACGAAAATGATTTCACGCATTGAGAAGTCGAGCAAACGGCCGAAATCGCTATGGTTTTTGGACTCGAAGCGGTGGCATTTGGCAATCGCGGTTACCACGATTCCTTCACCCTCAAGTGTCTCATTCTCTAACCCCTCATAGCAATGGTAGCAAGTAGAAGGATTCATCATGAAGTTAGGCTTCACCATGTTAGAATCAAGCTCTAACGGTTCATCTTGCTTCCAGCCGCCGGCATCACGAATGGATTGCGAGAACGATTCAATAACGTCCAAATCCTCGCGCAAATGCGTAACGAAGTGAATATGCTCCGGGAATGACGTGAAATGGTTCGTTTTGTTCAAAGTGTGGCTATGAATAACCGCTGGATATTGCTCTTCCTGCATGCCCTCAAAGCGCTTTGCGATTTTCGTAACGAACGAGTAATCAAGGAAGCGCATCAAGCTGGAGAAGGGCTCACGGAAAATAAACAGGCCGGGCTCCAGAATCTTAATCGCTTTGCGCTCTACTAATTCAGCGATAATATCGCCTTCATAAGGAGTGTCTACTTTATTTTCGAATAAAATATTTTCTTTAAATCCGAAATCGCCATGGGAGAAACGTTCAATCAGACGTCCAACCCGTTCAGTAATGCCTTCATTGCCATTCGGTGAGTTGTGCGTGATGACGATGTGGCCATCAACAAGCGCGATATCTTGAATATGCTCATCAGCAAAAGCGGAGGCATACTTGACTTGTCCGTGCTGGCTTTCGGCTAAGCCTTCTAGAGAAATTTTACATGTCAACATGAGTGGGTTACCTCGCAGTCTTCTTGGTTATAAAATCGGCAATTTCGCTTACCGTGTTCATGGAGTACAGCATGAGATCTTGATTCGTCACTTGGATGTTATACGTCTTCTCAATGTGGGCGATCAGTGCTGTAGCACCGATGGAATCGATAAACCCATAATCGAACAAATGAACATCAACGTCAAAATCGTCATCGTCCTCGGCAATTTCATAACGCTCGCGAATATGCTGCTCAAGCTGCGCTAGTAAGTCTTCATTAGACATGATGGAAAGCCTCCTGGTTAATTGAAATTTAATGCTGCTTTTAAAAAGTAGAAAGTATTTCAGCACATTGTCATTGTGTTTTGCTTGTGAACGATAGCGTCGTTACATCCCCATAACGGGTAATGGTGTAGAGATGGTTCGCTGCGTCATACTCAATTTTGGCATCGCCTGCGAATGCAATCTCCGTTGGACTGAATAACTTCACCTGCTGCAAGCCAGCTGCTTTGAGCTCTAAATAGCGGGTAGTCCCTTGCTCTGTCAGGGAAAAAGGTACGTTAGCACGCACAATATGCAGCCGTTCTCTGGACGGCGCAATGCCGATGACGGATGGTTTCGCCAATCCTACATAGAAACGGTTGTCTATCGTTGTATAGACATCTGAATCGCTTTGCAGGGAGTACAAGGCTAGTTTTTCGCCTTTCTCTACGACAACCCCTAGCGTTCCAGCATACTCTTCAGCTAGGCTAGGTACTGCCTTCGAATTAGGTGTCATAGTCGCATGGAAGTGCGGGCTGCCGCCTGCTAAACGATCCTTGAGCCTGTCCCATAAATAGAAGGCCCATGATTGGCTGATCCGAACCTCGCTTGTCATAGCGGTTAAGAAGGATTTGGCCATTTGTTTCTCGGTCATGAAATTATAATCATGCTTCGTGCGAAGCTTGTCAAAATAGTCAGCGAACTGCGTCAACTCTGCGATTTTGGATGGTTCGGGAAAATGGTACTCGATGTGCTCGAAATAATCAATCGGCATATCTAACTTTACCATCGATTCAAACACATCCGTCGTAGCATAGTCGCCTGTTCGCAGCACAGGTGTCGGTGTATGAATCAACATCGTACGGTCCGTTCTGCCTTGTTTATCTTGCAGCAGGAATGGCAGCGACCATATCGACTCGGGACGGGAAATAACAGGCGATTCGGAAGGCAGGAAGCCGAAATTATACCACATTCCGTCCTGTTCCTCACTTCGCAGTGTCTGCTGATGGTCTTGGTTATTCACGCGCCATGTGTGCTGATTCGTGCCGGGATGCAGCCAAGGAATGCCTAACTTGGCGAAGGCTTGCTTATGAAGAGCAAGCTCGGCTTGTTCCTGTTCAGCGCTTTTGAAATTGTGTACAAATATGTGTGGATCTAACTCTAGAAAGTTATCACGAGCATATTGGATGAATTCCTTAAGCTCGGCTTGATAAGGAAACTGTGGATCATCTATCGCAACAGGGGATCCGAATTCGATGCCTCCAACGATGAGATCGTCTTTGCCGTCGTGATTGAGATCCAGCCATAGCGGCACCGAGTTATGTCCAGCAACCAAAGCGCGATTGCCGACTTGGTTTAAGGTTGTGCCTTCCAGGGGACCCGTATTCGTCCAAGCACCAGCGGCGCTTTGCAGATACACTTGAAGGTCCCCGTCACTGCTGCCGACCACGAGATCGAGTCGGCCATCGCCGTTCATGTCGCGAGCGGCCGGCGCAGCGTATGCAGCGTTGTTAGGCAGCGCGAAGATTTCGCTGCCTGCCTCTAAGGCAAGGGCCGCTGCGCTCCGGCCCTTGTAGAGCCATACTCGTCCATCGGCTGCGCCTAGGACGAGGTCGAGCTTGCCGTCGCCGTCCATATCGGCGACGTACGGCGCTGCAGGCCCTCCGGGCAGCTGCAGCGCTTTCCCGCCCGCGCGCACGGCCGCGGGCTTCGCGACCCTGCCGCTAGCGAGCTGCGGCAGCTCATACACGGCCCCGGACTCGTCAGATGCGACGAGGTCCGGGCGGCCGTCCCCGTTCACGTCTGCGGCGTGAACGGCACTGTAAGGGCTAAGCTGGAGCGGCACGCCGGACTCCAGCATCAGCTTCGACGGCGCGCCGAACGTGTCCGGCTGCGCCAAGCCCTCCGGCGGCGGCTCACTCGCGTACGCCGCCGGATTAGGCCCTTGATTCGTGTAGACGTACACGAATCCATCAGAGCTGCCGGCCAGCACGTCGGTGCGGCCGTCTCCGTTCAGATCCGCAGCGGCCGGGTACGCGCGGTAGGGCAGTTCAATCGCGCTCGACAGATCGCGATATTGCGGGAACAGCGCCTGCCGCAGCGGCTTGCCGGCTGACATCACGTGCAAGCCGCTCGCGTAACCCGAGCTGGGCAACTCACCGATGAACGCCGGCTGTGCGTTCGTTCCGGTGCCCAGCTGCACGGTCAAGCTCTCGCGCCACTGCCCCCAATAGAAGGCGTTGCGCACGAGGGTGAACGAGGGAATCTCGTTATATTTCTTGAGCTCCTCGGACCAAGCGATGCCGTCTTTTTGCTGAATGGCCGGCATCGCCTCAAAGTGATTCTGAAAGGCCATGGCGGGTCTGCCATAAGGGCCGAGGACTTTGCGAACACTGTAGCCTAGTGTCTCTTTGGCAACATAAGATAGCAGCTCACTGCGATACTGCATATTGGCCGCTGCAAAATCGAAATTGAAATAAGGATCAATCGGTAAAGCTCTTTTATTGAAGTAAGTCGTCCCCGGCGTTGACTTGCCCGTGGCCTGATAGTTGGCTGCCAGTTGCGCGAAGCCTAGATTCAGGTCAGCACCGCTTTGCATGTCGTAACCAGTTGGAAAGTAGCGGTTAGGTAGAAAGTTGCTAGAGATCAGCACGGCGCCTTTCCCTACACGGTTCTGCATCGCCAGCGAAACAGGCTTGCCGGACACATTCATCGCGACAATAGTCTGCCCAGAAGACGGAATGAAGCCATACCCCATATGGAAACCCGGAAGGTCGTCCATCGCGTGATGCTTGAGGTAGCTTTCGCTAAACAATTGAAAGGTTGTCTGCACGCCCTGCAGATTCATAGAAACCTTAGGATAGCTGAGGCTTAGCGAATCTGCAGTCATTTGTGGTGCTCCTAAACTTGCAAGCGAAACTTTCTGCAAGTTAACCAGCTCTGCAGCACCAAGGAAATCAAGAGGCAGGCGGGTAGCAAATCCATTTTCGACTAACAAATGTCCGCCTTGTTTCACATAGCTTATGAGCTTTGCCGTCTGCTCTGTCCATGCGGCATCCTCGGCCAAGGCAGGGTCTAGATAAATCGCATCGTAAGCATTCAGCTTTCTAGCGGATAGCGCTGCTAGCTTTTGTTTATCCACGGAAATGCCAGCCTGCAAGGTTTGTGTAAAGTTTCCATAGGCTGCCGTATCGTAAGAATCTCCACTAGTTGCATAGAGGAGCTTGGTTTCCTCTATTTTTGGCAAAAATAGAAGTAGGCCCATTACTAATAGGAAACCGAGGGCTAGTCCGATAACAATTTTTAAAATGCGAATTTTCGACAAAACCAAAAGGATCCCTCGATTACTAAAAAGGTCACTATCCTTGACATTATAGCATTCATGGGTAAGTTTGTTAACTTTTAAAGGGTTACCTTGCATGCAGGTAAGGTTTGGGAATTCGCAGAGGCTGTCGGATATTGACCAGGTTTGGAAATGGTTGTGCCCTAGATTCCTACCTATCGTTTCTGTTACACTAAAGAGAAGACTTTGAGGGTTACCTGAGGATCTATTATTGAAAGGATTTGCTGCCATGCGTACGATACGCAGAGAAGATATAGAATTATTGGCCCCGGCGGGGGATTGGGATTGTTTGAGAGCGGCTGTTGCCAATGGGGCGGATGCCGTGTTTTTTGGTGTGGAGAAATTTAATGCTAGAGCGCGCGCGCATAATTTCACGATGGCTGAGCTGCCGGATATTATGTCTTTCCTTCATCTATATGGGGTTAAGGGTTTCCTAACCTTTAACATTCTAGTATTTGAGGAAGAGCTGAGCGAGGCGAAGCAGTTGATTGAAGCTTGTGTCGATGCGGGTGTCGACGCGGTTATTGTACAAGATCTTGGTCTTGTGAAAATGATTCGTGAAATCTCTCCGGATTTCCCGATTCACGGTTCCACGCAGATGACAATTACATCGCCTGAGGCTGTTGAATTTACGAAGCCTTTTGATATTGAACGGGTCGTTTTGGGCCGCGAGAATAATTTGAAACAAATTAAACAAATCGGAGATCAAGCGAAACTTCCGATGGAAGTGTTCGTGCATGGTGCGCTTTGCGTGTCCTACTCTGGCCAGTGTCTGACCTCTGAAATGTGGGGCGGCCGTTCGGCTAACCGCGGGGAGTGCGCGCAGGCATGCCGTTTGCCGTATGATCTGATGATCGATGGTGTGCAAAAGCCGATGGGTGACGTGGCGTATTTGCTGTCGCCGAAAGATTTGGCGGCTATTGAAATTGTGCCTGAGTTAATCGAAGCAGGCGTGTGCTCCTTCAAAATTGAAGGGCGTTTGAAAACCCCTGAATACGTGGCTAACGTCGTGAGCAAATACCGCAACGCGATTGATCGTTATTTCGATGGCGAGGATGCTCGTCCGTCGAAAGAGGAAGTTCGTGAGCTTCAGCAAAGCTTCTCGCGTGGCTTTACTGTTGGTTTCTTGAACGGAACCAACAATAAACAGCTCGTCGATGGTACGTTTCCGAAGAGCCGCGGGGTGTTCGTGGGCCGCGTGAAACAGATTTTACGCGACGGTGTAGTTTGTGAACTTGAAGCGCCGATCAAGCGCGGGGACGGCATTGTTTTCGACGCCGGAGATCCGACGAAGAAGGAAGAGGGCGGCCGTATCTACGATTTGCGCCGTAAAGGCGAGAAAATCGAAGGCGAAGCCGAGGGCGGCATGATCGAAATCGTTGCGGGACGCAATGACGTGGACTTGAGCCGCTTGCACGTTGGAGATCGGATCTGGAAGACGAACGATCCGCATTTGGACAAACGTCTGCGTCAGACGTTCGAGACCGATAAGCCTTACCGTACGTTCCCGGTTAGCATCAAGATTACCGGCGCTGCGGGCGAGCCGCTCAAAAGCTGGTGGACGGATGTGCAAGGTGGCCATACCGTCTTCGTACAGTCCGAACTTCCGCTTGTTCAAGCGGAGAAAAGACCAATGGACGAACAGCTATTCGCTGATCAGTTTGGCCGTCTAGGCGGTACAATCTATGCGCTTAGCGATTTGGATGTTCAGTTAAACGGCGAGCTTATCGTGCCGATGCGCGAGCTTAATGCTATGCGCCGCAGCGCAGTTGAGCTTATGGAAGACGAGCGGCAGAAGCCGCGTGCTTACATGAAGCGTGAGATCGGCGTCTATGACGATGTGCCGCAGCTTACTGCTGAGCAGCGTCAGGCCGCTGAGCAAGCGCCTGCGCTCTCGTTGGCAGATCGCAGCGGGGTGCACCTTACAGCACTTTGCCGCAACTTGGATCAAGTGAAAGCCGTCCTAGAAAAAGACGACGTTCAAATGATCTACGCCGACTTTGAATTTATTAAGCAGTTCCCTGCTGCTGTTGAAGCGGTGCATGCTGCTGGACGCAAAATCGCCTTGGCTACGCCGAGAATTCATATGCCTGGGGAAACGGGCTATTTTAACAATATCTTAAAGCTGAACCCTGATGCTGTGCTGATTCGGAATACAGGTGCTGCTTACTTCTTCTTGAAGCATCAGCTGGAGCATCCGAATGGGCCTAAGCCGCAGCTAATCGGCGATTTTTCCTTAAATGTAGCTAACCACAAAACAGCTTCCTTATTCTTAGAAGCAGGTTTATCGAAAGTTACGCCATCTTACGATCTAAACATTCAGCAGATGGTTGATCTGCTTCGCCGCGCTGAAACTTCCAAGCTGGAAGTTGTCATCCATCAGCATATGCCGATGTTCCACACGGAGCACTGCGTGTACTGTACGTTCTTGAGCGAAGGCACAGACTTTACGAACTGTGGTCGCCCTTGTGAAGATCACCATGTGTCCTTGCAGGACCGGGTAGGGATGTCGCATCCTGTGCGTGTCGATGAAGGCTGCCGTAACACGGTTTACAATGCTGTGGATCAATCGGGAGCTGAATATTTAAACCACTTTATGGACCTGGGCATTCGTTCCTTCCGCGTGGAATTCCTTGAGGAGACGCCGGATAAGGTGCATGAGATTCTGAGTTTGTACCGCCGTGCGATTAACGGTGAAATCAGCGGGACGCAAGTGTGGCGTTCTCTGAAAGCTACCAACCAGTTGGGCGTAACTCGCGGTCAATTGGTGAAGTAAAGCAAGTTGAGTTGTTATAGGATGAAGAGCCATAGACGCTGAGCGTTTATGGCTTTTTGTTCTAGGTGCTTGGAGTGGGCGAAATCCTTTTGCCCATACTCGTTACGAAGGGGAGCCATCGGGGGAGCATAAGGGAACTACAGGGCGCTATATCTACAAAAACCGCTGTTTTACCCGAGGATAGGGAACTAGGGTTCGCTATTTCATCATATTGGGCTAGAATTTGCCTAAATTCAGAAAAATAAAGCCCTGTAGTTCCTCTCAGCCAGTGAAAACTCCAATTTGTGCAAATTAGCGGACTGTAGTTCCTCAAAGGGCCGCCATTTTCAATCATCCCTTCTCATTCATCCAAATTTTGTTTACAAAAGGCTTATTTTGTTCACAATTTGGACACAATTTTTTAATGTATTTTTCAGATTTGCTTAAGGTTGGTTTATTGTTCCACGGGTATAGTGATGATGGTTACTATGAACGAAAGAATGAATGGGGGATCTTGGATGCTTGAGGTCAAACAAGTCAGCAAGCTGTACGAAAATGATCGCGGCGTACACAACATCGACTTCTCGATGCAGCGCGGCGAAATCGTCGGCTTTTTAGGGCCCAATGGAGCTGGCAAAACAACGACAATGCGCATGATCACGGGTTACTTGAATCCGACGCACGGCCAAATCCTGGTGGATGGCCACTCCATGGCGGATAACCCGAAGAAAGCGCGCCGCAAAATCGGCTATTTGCCGGAAACGCCGCCGCTTTATCCGGAGATGACGGTACAATCGTACCTGCGCTTTATCGCGAATCTTCGCGATGTGCCGGCACGGGAGCAGAAGCTGCGCGTTGGCGAAGCGATCGACAAGCTCGGTCTGCAAGGTCGCGAGAAGCAGATCATCCGCTCTCTATCCAAGGGATACAAACAGCGCTTGGGTCTTGCGCAAGCGATTCTGCACCAGCCAGATCTGCTTATTCTGGACGAGCCTACGTCAGGCCTCGATCCGAAGCAGATCATCGAAATCCGCCAGCTGATTCATGAGCTGGGCGAGAACCACACGGTGCTGCTGAGCACGCACATTTTGCCAGAAATTAACGCGATTTGTAACCGCGTTCTCATTATTAACCAAGGCCGCGTCGTGCTCGACGAGCGTCCTGAGAATCTCGGCCGCACGATGGGCGAGACGTTTGAAGTGTCGCTCGAGGTCAAGGGACCTCGCGAGCGGATTTTGACCGAGCTGCGCAGCCTGGATGCGGTTGGTGATGTCAAGGAGCTCGATGCTCCAGCTCCTCCTGTAGCTGCGTCCGCAGAGCCTGCAGCAGAAGAAGCTTCTGCCGCCGTCAAGGAAGCGGAGTCCGTGAAACTGCTCGTCACTTCTGCGGATCGCTCCGATATCCGTGAGGATCTGTTCTTCCGCCTAGCTGGCGCAGGATATCCGATCCTCGAGATGAAGCGGGAAAGCCTCAGCCTGGAGGATATCTTCCTCAAGCTGACAACGGACGAGCCTGCCGAAGCAGACAGCAAATCGGAAGAGGAGGTAGACAACGATGCGTAAAATATGGGCGATCTGCTCGAAAGAGCTGCAAATGTATTTCTTTTCGCCAGTTGCTTATGTAGCTTTTGCTTTTTATGTGCTGCTGTCTAGCTTCTTTTTCTATATCAATTTCGTAAGCGGTCAGCCGCCGATCATTGATGCGCGTTCGGTGGTAGGTAACACCTCGTTTGTTTATCTGTTTATTATCCCATTATTAACGATGCGTCTGATTGCGGATGAATTCCGCCAAGGCACGGACGAGCTGCTGCTTACATCGCCTGCAGGCATCGGTCAAATTGTGATAGGCAAATATTTGTCCACTTTTATCGTGCAGGTAGGACTTGTGGCGATTTCCTTGATTTATCCGCTCATCATGTCTACCTTCGGCGAGATGGATAAGCCAGTGCTATGGCTGTCCTATCTAAGCATGTTCCTGTTAGGCTGCGCGATGATGGCTATCGGCTTGTTCGCATCAAGCCTTTCTAATAACCAGATGGTTGCCGGTATTACTGGTTTTGTGATTTTGCTGCTGCTGTGGCTCCTAGATTGGGTGAGTTCCAGCATGACAGGCAAATTGAAAGATTATGTCGGTCAATTCTCATTGACGAGCCATTTGTCGAACTTGCAAAAAGGCGTTCTGCATGGCGGAGACATCCTCTTTTATGTCACATTAACAGCGGTATTTCTCGTTCTAAGCATACAAGTCCTTGAAAGAAAGCGTTGGAGGTGAGCGGGATGAACAAGTGGATACGGGGAACGAATGCGACAGTTTTATCCATCGCGGTGATCGGTATTTTCATCATTCTGACCATTTTCCTTCACTCGCTGAAAGGCTTTCAGGTCGATTTGACGAAAAACAAGAATTTTACGCTATCGGAGCAAACGGTCAACACGCTTAAGAGTTTAAATCAAGATATTCATGTCATTGCTTTCACAAATAGTGGTGACAACAATGAATTCGTGACGCGTCAGGTTACGGACATGGTTCAGGAGTACAAGAAGCAAAGCAGCAAAATTACGTATGACGAATACGATATGCTGAAGCAGCCGTCTATGGCTAAGCAGTATGGCGTCGATCAAGGCGGCACGCTCATTTTTGAAATGGGCAGCAAGAAACAGAACGTGAATTTCTACGAGTTGTTCGTGGGCCAGCAGGACGGATCTTACACGTTTTCAGGGGAAGAGAAATTCACGCAAGCCATTACGAGCTTAACATCCACGGAGAAACACACGGTGTACATGCTTTCCGGTCATCAAGAGTATCCGCTGAATGCGATGACGATTCTGAAAAGCAGCCTGGAAGCCGCAAATTACACAGTGAAGGATCTCAATCTGTACGTTGAGGGTAAAATACCTGACGATGCGCAGATGCTCATGCTGCTTGGTCCGCAAAATGATCTGAACGACAAAGAAGCTGAGCTGATTAAGGCATATTTGAAGGATAAAGGTAAAATCTACATGGCGCTGGGCTTTGATAAAGATATGGCGACCAAGTGGAAAAATATCGATGCCATCATGAAAACCTATGGTATCCAGGATCAACACGCAATTGCGATTGAACCAAAGCAAACGTCGCTTTATGATCCATTGACGATTATTCCGGACTACGGTCCTCATGACATTACCAATAAGCTTTCCAGCAATAATCTTGTTACGATGCTGTCGCTGGCGGTTAGTTTGAATGCAGATGAAAGTGCACCGGATTACACACAATCACTGCTTTTGAAGACGACTGACAAAGCTTACGGTGAAACCGATATTAACCTGCTTGCGCAGTCCAAAACCAAACAGGATGCAACGGATGTCAAAGGCCCGCTGAATTTGGGTTATGC
Organism: Paenibacillus sp. J22R160; assembly: GCF_059692135.1. Lineage (NCBI taxonomy): Bacteria > Bacillati > Bacillota > Bacilli > Caryophanales > Paenibacillaceae > Paenibacillus > Paenibacillus sp. J22R160. The sequence goes on from NZ_JCAUAU010000012.1 coordinate 167,470, forward strand.
GATTTCGAACAAAGATAATAAGCCTAAGGCTGTTATTCTTGGCGGTTCGACGTTCGTATTGGATCAAGATATTCAGAACCAAGGAAACAAGGATTTTGCGATGAACAGTATCGGTTGGTTGCAGGAGCAGAAGGATCAAATCACGATTCGTCCGCGTCAAGGAGATGCGTTCCAGCAAGCGATGATTACGCCTAGCCAGGCAAATACGATTTTCTTAGTCACGATCGTGTTCTTACCGCTCTTGTTCTTAGTCATCGGCGGCTTGATCTGGTGGAGGAGGAGAAGAGGATGAAACGGTTTATTCCTACGATTCTGTTAGTGGTTATTTGTATCGGCGGTTTCTGGTACGCTTCGAGCAAAGACTTCTTTCAAGAGAAAAAAGAAGAACCGAAAACCCTTCTCACGCTAAAACAAGAAGACGTACAGGCACTTACAGTGAAAACCGAAGAGCAGCAGATTGATCTAAACCGCACGGATAGTGGCTGGGAGATGAAAAAGCCGGCTGCAGCACCAATGAATACGAATCAGGTAGATTCGTGGTTGGATGCTATCGGTTTAGTTACTTCTACCAAAGTTGTGGAAGAGCAAGCGAGCAATTTAGCCAATTACGGCCTAGATAATCCTGTTGGCACTTATGAGGTCACGATGAAAGATGGCTCCAAGAAGGGGCTTCTTGTCGGAACGGCTCTTCCGATTGAAGGTTTCTCCTACGTTCAGGTGGAAGGTGCTCCGGCTGTGTACCAAGTCAGTGATCAATCGTTGTCTTCGCTGAACAAGGCTCCGGTCGATTTTGCCGAAACAAGCCCGTTCAAGATCGAGAATGATAAGGTTCAATCGGTGAAGGTCACGTGGAAGGGTCAGACCTGGACACTTGCCAAAACGGACAAGGACAAAGTTGCCGCTGAGGCGAATTGGAAGCTTGGCGATAAGGAGCTGAAAGGCGCGGATGCGAGTCCTTTGCTGGATGAGTTGGTCTTCCTGCACAGTACGGAGCTGCCGCAGCCGCTCGCCCAGAAGCCGACGGCTGGCGGCGAGCTCAAGATCGAGCTTGGTCTGTCCGTAGACGGCAAAGACGTTACCGAAGTTTATGAAGGTAAGGTAAGCCAAGACCAAGTTTGGCTGGCTAAGCAAGGCGGAACATGGTCCTACCAGCTTGCGATGGATGATATACAGAAATTAGCGGATGCGTATGCCGGTAAGCCGGCGCAGCCTGCGTCATAGAAGGAAGCCCCTGGCAGCCATGTGCTGTGCGGGGGCTTTTTTCTATGACGGATTCCTCCTGCTGTAATGATGTTTTACATCATTACGGGCAGCGCTTTCGGAGCAATTGCACGCCTAACGATGATTTACATCGTTACAGCAGCAACCGCACAGGGTACTCTCAGTCAGCCACTGCTAACTTCAGGTTTTTTTTACTAACTGACATAAAACGGAAGAATTTGGGAAACCTACAAAGAAGGAATGGAAAGGAGGGTAACATTCACATGTACAACAATCAAGGGAACCAAACCATTACTGGCAAGGAGCTCTCGTACCTATCGGATACGTTGAAGAACGAAGATTTGTTAGCAAAGCTTTGCGTACACGCTTCTGTTGGCAGCCAAAGTCCATCATTGAAGCAAACCATGTCCCAGCTTTCCCAGGAGCGGCTCCAAAGCGTCAACATCCTCATCAACACGCTGCAGCAGCAATCAGGCTTGACTCACTAACACGTACATAGAGGAGGTGCAAGAAGCATGTATCAACAAAATCCCTACCAACAACAGCAGCAACAACAAGTGCGATTGCAAGAGCAGGACCTTGCTAATTTAGTTCTATCCGAGCTGAAGCGCAGTGCAGGGGAGTACACAACAGCGGTAACAGAGGCTGTTAATCCTCACATTAAACAGACATTTCAAACCTTACTGTTAAAGACACTTCAATGTCATGCGAATTTATTTCAAGAAATCCAGAAGCTCGGTTATTATGAGGTTCAACCAGCAGAGCAGCAGCAAATCCAACAGGAGTTGCAGAAACAAAGCCAGACCGCAGCGCAGCTGCAGTCCTTCGTGCAGCAAAATTTGAGTCATGCACCAGCGATGAGTTACCAACAGCAGGAGCCGATGGGGACTTCGCAGCAGCAGTACTCCCAGAATCAGCATCAGCAAACGCAAAGCCAGCAGCATAACCCAATTGCGGGCTTACACCAATCGGCCATCCAACCAATGATAAATGCGGCGCAGTACCCGAATGCTGTGTACAACAATCAGGGCCAAGGCTACGGATCAACGAATCAACACCAAGCCTCCTATTCCCAAAGCTATGCGGCATCATCCGGTTACGGAGCATCAGATAATGCTGACATGACGGCCAAATCAGCTAATCCAAGCATCGCTTCCCGCCAATCTACCCATGCAACAGGTGAGAACTCTTATATGAACAAGCAGCATGAGGGCGGCAAATATAGTTTCTAACCTACACCCTCGTCTCAAAAGACCAAAGACGTCCGCAGCGCTTAGCTTAGGGCGTCTTCGTTTTTTCTGCGTCCAAACTATTTTTTATTTATTTTGTCCCACTTTTCTCATAATCCTGGTATGGAACCAGCTTGTCACACATATATAAGGAACAAGGATGTCCAAACTTATGGGAAAAGGGAGTAGAGCTGATGAAAAAAACGTGGATTTACGGCGCAGCGACTTTAATGTTACTTGGAGCAGTGACAACTGCATGCGGTTCTAAAGAGGAAGTCATTAGTTCAACTGGAGCAGGCCCCAAGGTAGCGACAACAGTGGCAGGCAGCCAAGCAGAAACCAGTGTAAAAACAGTGACTTCTGGCGCTAAACCGGTTATTGATGCACAAGTTTCTAAAGTGGATGGCAGAAATGTAACAATTACTTACCAGACAACGAATTTCCAATTATCGGACGAAAGTATGGATAAAGCGAATGTACAGGGGCAAGGGCATCTGCATCTGTACGTTGATGGCAAGCAAAAGGCGATGATCGGTAAAACAGGTCCGTTAACGCTGAATAATTTAGCTGCTGGTAAGCACGAGATCCGCCTTGAACTTCAGCAAAATGACCACAAAGACCTCAATGTCGAGAAAATTCTTAATATTGAAGTGAAGTAAGTGGGAACATTTGTGCGTATTCTGGCGGAAAACAAGCTCGGGTGAAGATCGGAACACGCTGCAAGCATATTCTTTGAAAAGACGGGCAAATAGCCCGTCTTTTGTCATTTGACACACCCGAATGCGTAGCATAGACTGTTGATAGTATGGCAGTATTGCCGCCTAATCGGAGGGAAACAATTGATCGTCGATATACGGAAGTGGAAACATGTTTTTAAGCTGGACCCTGATCGCGACATATCGGATGAGGCGCTTGACCTTATTTGCCAGTCGGGAACGGATGCGATTATGGTTGGAGGTTCAACGGGCATAACGTTTGATAATACCGTAGACCTCATGGCCCGGATTCGTCAGTATGAATTGCCTTGTGTGCTTGAAATTTCTAGCCAAGAGGCTATTGTCCCTGGGTTCGATCTCTTTTTCATTCCCGTGGTGCTCAATGCGGAAGATCCGACTTGGATCGTCGGGCAGCATCATGAAGCGTTGAAGGAGTACGGCTCTCTGCTGAATTGGGATGAGATTGTAGCGGAAGGCTACGTGATTCTCAATAGCGAGGCTGCGGCGGCGAAGTTGACGAAAGCTCGTGCGAACTTGGATGCCAAAGATGTTGCGGCTTACGCACGTATGGCGGACAAGTTATTTAACATGCCAATTGTATATTTGGAATATAGCGGTGTGTTCGGCGATATGGAGCTGGTGCGGAGGACGCGGCAAGTTCTGGAGAATGCTCGTTTATTCTATGGGGGCGGCATCGACAGCTTGGCCAAAGCGCAGCAAGCGGCGGAAGTGGCAGATACCATTGTCGTAGGCAACATCATTTATAGTGATCTGGAGCAGGCGCTTCAGACGGTGAAGGTGAATTTTGATAGAACAGGAAGGTAACATAATGAACGAGACAGTCAATATCTTAGATGCGATTAAAAGGTTGAATCCCCAGCAGCGCAAAGCGGTCGAAGCGGTTGACGGTCCACTTTTGATTATGGCTGGAGCGGGAAGCGGCAAGACGCGCGTGCTCACGCACCGGATTGCGTATCTGATCGGTACGCGCAGAGCGGCGCCATGGAGCATTCTAGCCTTAACATTTACGAATAAGGCAGCGCGCGAGATGCAGGAGCGTGTTGGCAAGCTGGTCGGCGGAAGCGGGAACGATATTTGGGTTTCCACGTTTCACTCCATGTGTGTGCGCATGCTGCGCAGGGATATTTCGCGAATCGGTTTCACCTCGAATTTTACAATTCTGGACTCAGGCGACCAGCTCTCTGTGATTAAAACCTGCTGCAAGGAACTCAACATCGATACGAAGAAGTTTGAGCCCAAAGCGTTTCAAGCGGCAATCTCAACAGCCAAAAACGAACTTATTTCTCCTAAACAATTTGAAGATAAAATCGGCGACTACTTCGACGGACTGACCTCCAAAATTTATACGCTCTACCAAAAAAAGCTGAGAAGCAACAACTCCCTGGATTTCGATGACCTGATTATGGCAACCATTCATTTGTTTAACGAAGTACCAGAAGTTCTGGATTACTACCAAAACAAATTTCAATATATTCACGTCGATGAGTATCAAGATACGAATAGGGCGCAGTATATGCTGTGTCAAATGATTGCAGCCAAACATAAGCGCATTTGTGTTGTAGGGGACAGCGATCAGTCTATCTACCGGTGGCGCGGCGCCGACATTACGAATATCCTTAATTTTGAAAAAGATTACCCAGATGCTACTTCCATTTTATTAGAGCAAAATTATCGCTCCACCTCGAATATTTTGACAGCGGCGAATAAAGTGATTGCCAATAATACGGGCCGCAAACCCAAAAATCTGTGGACCGATAAAGAGGGCGGCGTAGGCATTAAGCTATTTCAAGCTGACACGGAGCATGAAGAAGGCTATTTCATTACAAGTGAAATTAACAAAAACAAGTCCAAAGGTAAAAAGTTCGCCGATCATGCCATTCTCTACCGGACGAATGCCCAGTCACGGGTGATAGAGGAGATTCTCATTAAATCCGACATTTCGTATACGATTGTTGGCGGCGTGAAGTTCTACGATCGTAAAGAGATCAAAGATATTTTGGCTTACCTGCGCCTCATCTCCAATCCCGACGATGATATTAGCTTGAACCGAATCGTCAACGTTCCGAAGCGGGGCATCGGCGACACCACGATGGACAAAGTTGCGGATATGGCGGGGCGCCGCGGTATTTCGTTATTTGCCATGCTGGAGGAAATCGATGTGTTGGAGATCAATTCAAAAGCAAAGCATGCGTTGGCTGATTTCCGCGAGATGATTGATAATCTGAACCGGATGGTTGAATACTTATCCGTAACGGAGCTTACCGAGAAAGTGTTGGAATTATCCCAATACCGCGTGGAGATGCAGCGAGAGAATACGATTGAATCCAAGGCTCGCCTCGAGAATATTGAAGAGTTCCTGTCCGTAACGATGGACTTTGAGAAGCGCAACGAGGACAAGTCCCTCATCTCGTTCCTGACCGATTTGGCGCTTATAGCCGATATCGATACCTTGGATAAAGACCAACCAGAGGAAGAACAAGACGCTGTCGTATTAATGACGATGCACAGCGCCAAAGGTCTGGAATTCCCGGTTGTTTTCATCATCGGGATGGAAGAAGGCGTCTTCCCGCACAGCCGGGCTTTTGCGGATAACGAAGAGCTCGAAGAGGAGCGCCGTTTGGCCTATGTCGGCATCACGCGCGCCGAGGAAGAGCTGTTCCTCACGTGCGCGCGCATGCGCACGCTCTTTGGCCGCACCGCCGCTAACGCGCCATCGCGATTCCTCCAGGAGATTCCGCCGGAACTCCTGGAGAAAGTCTCGATGGGAGGCTCCATCGGCGGAGGCTTCTCCCGAGCTGGCCGCACCAGCTCGTGGGGCAGCAGCGGAGGCGGCAGCGCCGCCGCCTCCTCAGCGAGCCGCGGTTCCGCCGGCTCGTCTGCCTGGGGCACGCCGTCCTCATTCGGACGGCCAAGTGCCGGCGCAGCTGCGCCAAGCCCTGCAGCGGCTGCGAAGCCGCCTGCATTCCGGGCTCCGCAGCCTGCCGCAGGCGGCGCGGTGCCGGACTACAAAGCCAGCGACAAAGTGTCGCATGGCAAGTGGGGCGTCGGCACCGTTGTGTCCGTGAAAGGCTCGGGTGACGACACCGAGCTGCAAATTGCTTTTCCGGCGCCTGTTGGCTTGAAGCGCCTGCTGGCGAAATTCGCCCCTATTACCAAAGTGTAGGGACAGGTTAGAAATTCAGCCTCGGATTACCTATTTCCCAATAGAGAGGAAGAGCCCGTAATGACAGATGCCATCGCGGCAATGAAAACCCTCATCCAAGAAATTAACAAGCATAATCATAATTACTATACGCTCGACCAACCGACGATATCGGATGCCGAGTGGGACGCTTTATATGATAGATTAGCAACGCTGGAGAAGGAGACAGGGACCATTCTGCCTTCTTCCCCGACCCAACGTGTGGGCGCCGCCTTACTGAAGGGTTTTGATCCGCACCGCCATTTAGCCCGTCTATGGAGTTTGGACAAAGCGCAAAATGCCGAAGATCTGCAAACCTGGCATACACGCGTACTCAAACTGATTGCCGACTATAATAGCAAAAACCCGGAAACCCCTCTGCCGGACCCTACCTATGTTGTGGAATTAAAGTTTGATGGGCTTACTCTGAACCTTACCTATGAAGCGGGACAGCTTAAACAAGCCTCCACACGTGGCAATGGCACCGTAGGAGAGGGAATTTTAGCACAGATTAAGACAATTAAATCCATCCCGCTCGAAATTCCCTATGATCAAGGGACGATTGAAGTACAGGGTGAAGGCATGATGTTCCTGTCTGTCCTGGAAGCGTACAACCAGACTGCCGCAGAGCCGCTCAAAAACGCTCGGAATGCGGCCGCTGGAGCGCTGCGCAACTTGAATCCTAAAACGACTGCAGAGCGTAAATTGAACGCTTTTTTCTATAACGTAGGTTATTCGGACAATATTCAATTTGCAAACCATGCGGATATGGTTCAGTTTCTAAGGGACAACCATTTCAAAATCAGCAACCGTACACGTTATTTCAATACGATCGAAGAAGTAAGCGCAGAGCTGGAGCGGATCGCCGAAGAGCGTTTAGGCTTTGATTTCCTCATCGATGGTAGCGTTGTGAAGCTAACAGACATGCGCACCCGGGAAGTGCTTGGCTATACGGAGAAGTTTCCTCGTTGGGCTATCGCGTACAAGTTCGAAGCGGAAGAAGCGACAACGATCCTGCAAAGCGTATCCTGGGAAGTAGGCCGCACCGGCAAAATTACGCCGCTAGCCCGTGTAGAAGCCGTAGATCTCGCTGGCGTTACCGTACAGAACTGTACGTTGAACAATGTTGGCGACATCGAACGTAAGAACCTCAAGCACGCCTTAGGCAGCCTTGTCTACATTCGTCGCTCCAATGATGTCATTCCCGAAATTCTCGGCAAGGTGACCGAGGAGAATGACGGCCAGGAGATCGTCGCTCCGACGCATTGCCCTTCCTGCGGCAGTGAGCTCGAGATGCGTGGCGCGCATCTATTCTGCTTGAACCGGCTTGGCTGCAGTCCGCAGCTCGTTGGGCGTATGTCGCATTTTGCTTCGCGCGATGCTATGGACATCGAGTTCTTCAGCGAGATGACGGCTTCGCAGTTGCATCAAGAGCTTGGCGTCAATGATCCTGCGGATCTCTACACGCTGCAGTTTGACGATCTCGTGAAGCTTGATCGCTTCGGAGAGAAGAAGGTCAACAACCTGCTGGGCGCTCTGGAGAAAAGTAAATCCCGCGACCTCGCGTCGTTCTTGTATGCATTAGGCATTCCCAACTCCGGCAAAACGACAACGAAAGTACTGGCCGATCATTACCGCAGTCTATCCAAAATCATGGCGGCAACGACGGAGGAGCTTATTACGCTCCCGGACGTGGGCGGCATTGTGGCTGAGAGCATCTATTCGTTCTTCCGTGACCCTGTGATGGTATCCAGTATTGAACGCATGTTGGCCGCTGGCGTCAATCCGATTGCCGATGAGCCTGCCGTCGTGCTGGCTAGCCCGGATAGTCCTTTCTTTGGTAAGACCGTTGTTCTTACAGGTACGCTTTCCACCATGGGGCGTGACGAATGCGCCAAGAAGCTTGAAGCCCTAGGTGCCAAAATCACCGGCAGCGTTTCTAAGAAAACGGACATCGTTATTGCAGGGGAGAGCGCCGGCAGCAAGTTGACCAAAGCGCAAGAGCTTGGCATTCGGATTATTGATGATGAACAGGAACTTTTGCAGCTGCTGGGCGAAGGTTAATATATTTTTTTGAAAAGAGGGTTGCGCCATGCTGGGTAAGCTGCATATTGTGAACGGAGACGCTTTTGGAGATAGACTGCGTAAGTCGAGCATAGATGGCGAAGTACTAGTGTGGCGCGAGTCTCTATATGAAGGACCTATTGGCATGCAAATGTCGGACAGCGTCCTTTTATCAGGCAGGGCTTCCTATATGTTTCGAAGACATGGGATCCCGGAAGATAGGTTTACGTCCACCACGCTTCATCAAGAAAAGCAATTGGATATGCTCTCAGGAGAAGTTCGTGAAATTGTCCTTTGGTTTGATCAGGATCTTTTTGACCAATTGATGCTCTGTTATTTATTAACGCGACTATCTGCTCTGCCTATTGGGCCAAATCGATTATCACTTATCCAGTATGATCAGAAGGTCGATCATCAAATTACTCAACTCTACAGCGAGGCGTTGCCAGTAACAGAAGGGCAGCTTAACATTGCTGCTAAGGTGTGGAGTGCCTATTCGGCCTCTGAACCGCTGTCTTTGGCTGCTTTAATGGAGGAGGACTTGTCGGAGCTTTCTTTTCTTAAAAGGGCACTAGAGGCTAACTTAGGGCGTTATCCGTCTATGGATAATGGTTTGAGCAGCTTTGAGCAGCTCATTCTTGAGGAAATTGATCGTAGCGAGGTTTCACTTTACTCCTTATTTCAAAAAGTAAGCGAGAAAGCCAGCGACTATGGCTTAGGCGATTTGCAATTCTGGGGTATGTTAGAACAGCTCCGGTTATGTGATCATCCATTAATCTCTCTTACTGGGGGAGATAGACTCCCGAAATACGGCGAGGCCTTACCCGTTCAATTTGAGAATTGGCGAGTAAGATTAACAGATACGGGTAAACTAATTCTCACGGGTAAAGAAGACCACATCGCGCTGAATGGCATTGAGGATTGGATTGGTGGTGTCCATTTGCATGGGAAACAGCAGATTTGGCGCCTTGACACAGTAAACTCAGGGTTTTGGAAGATGTAAAATAATGGATACAAAAAGATGCTTGCAATTCATTTTGAAACCTGATAATATATGTTCTTGTCACCGCAAGAGCGACACATTAACGCTTTAAACGGTAACGCAATAAAGCTCTTTGAAAACTGAACAAATAGATGAAGTAAATTAGCAAAACAGTCGCGCAAGCGACAAAATGAGATTGCAAAATCTCGCTAGCAAGTCAATGAGTACAATTAAGCTTTTCTACTATGGAGAGTTTGATCCTGGCTCAGGACGAACGCTGGCGGCGTGCCTAATACATGCAAGTCGAGCGGAGCACTTCGGTGCTTAGCGGCGGACGGGTGAGTAACACGTAGGTAACCTGCCTATAAGACTGGGATAACTATCGGAAACGATAGCTAAGACCGGATAATTGGTTTTCTCGCATGAGAGAATCATGAAACACGGAGTAATCTGTGGCTTATAGATGGGCCTGCGGCGCATTAGCTAGTTGGTAGGGTAACGGCCTACCAAGGCGACGATGCGTAGCCGACCTGAGAGGGTGAACGGCCACACTGGGACTGAGACACGGCCCAGACTCCTACGGGAGGCAGCAGTAGGGAATCTTCCGCAATGGACGCAAGTCTGACGGAGCAACGCCGCGTGAGTGATGAAGGTTTTCGGATCGTAAAGCTCTGTTGCCCTAGACGAACAGCAAGGTGAGTAACTGCACTTTGTGTGACGGTATAGGAGAAGAAAGCCCCGGCTAACTACGTGCCAGCAGCCGCGGTAATACGTAGGGGGCAAGCGTTGTCCGGAATTATTGGGCGTAAAGCGCGCGCA